>NZ_JAHTMS010000003.1:0-499947 GCF_019200965.1 Rahnella sp. PD12R
CCTTTCTTCGGTACTTCGGCGCAAAAACTATGTGATATTTACAGTTCCATCGCGTGTGCGCTAAGCTCTTTTCGTCCCTCATTGGGACCCCCTTTTGATTTCTTGTTGAACCTTTGCAGTTGCCAGACCGCAAACTGTTTTAACAAATCAAAAGGGGTTTTTATAACTGGCTCAAAGCTGAAAGCTTTACTGAACCCCCAGCCTAGCTGGGGGTTTTCTGTGCACAACAAATTAAAGGGCGCATTTCGCACCCTTAATCTTATTCTCTCAACCTGTTTTTAAATCCGGTTCGCCGCGCGTGGTGGTCGCTGCATCAGCTCATGGGTGGCAGGATGGTAATAGCGGCTCGGCCAGATGACGGACGGGGAAATACCCAGCGCCTGACCGATCAGGATTTCACCTTTCGGCCACGGTCTGGAAAGCGCATTTGAAAGCGTCGAAGAACTCAGACCGGCAGCGCGGGAAACGGCGGCAAGCGTGGTGCCTTTCTTGCGTAACGCAGCAATGATATCGGCCTGATGCCAGTCCTGATTATTCATGACGGTTTGCTCCTGTGCTGGCTTGCGCAGGAAACACGGTGCAGAAGGGCAGAAAAGTGGGGCTATGCGATAGTTTCATTGTCTTGCTCTCTGGTTTGTTAGTTTAACCACCGCCAGAGCTGCGAAACTCTTAATGGTGGTAGCTCAGACAAGGTTCGCAGTACCGGTACAAACCAGAAACCCGGCCAACCCGAGGGTTGCCCTGCCTGAGCCACCATTGAATGTGCAAACACTAAAAGGGTGTTTGACAGGTACAAGGAAGCCCAACACATAATTATCACATATGTGTTTCTGGTTTAGTATTCAGGCTGCGAAACCCGGCTGCGGATTTTGCCGCAGCGGGCGCACTATAGCGTAATACAAAGAAGTAAACCAACAGGCTTAATGCGAAATTGAGGTTTGCTTTCCAGAGAAATCTCAAGCGTTGCAGTGAGTTACATCAGGCTCATTTCTTTGGCCGGTATTTCTCCGGAAGCTCCGGCACGGGGCGGCGATCGTCGATCAGATGGCGGATTGTCAAAACCGGATGACGCCACAGCATACGCGGCCCAGCCCAGCGCATGATTTGCTTCATCTCTTCGCGTTTTGCGGGCTGATAGCAGTGAACCGGGCACTGTTTGCAGGCCGGTTTCTCCTCGCCAAATACACATTTATCCAGCCGTTTATCGGCATAGGCATTCAGCGTCTGATAGTACGCGGCGTCTTCCTGTGCCTGCGGGCAGGCGTGCTGATAAAGGTAGATCATTTTGCGGATAGTGAGTTTTTCGCGGGCGATGCGTTTGCCGGACATAGACGTAACCTGAAAGTTAAGGTGTATTAATAATACCTGTTCAAGATTTCCCCGCAGATGACCTGACTCAATAATTCAGTTCATGAATGCTTTCAGGAAAAAAGAAAGCCGCAGGCACGATACCTGCGGCAGAACGTTCATCGGGTCAAATCAGAACGCGTAAGAAAGGCTGACGGAATAACTGCGCGGCTGGCCGTAAACGGCGTAATCGCTCAGCCATGAGTAATAGCTGCGGTCAAAGAGGTTATCGATATTCGCCTGCACCGCGAGCTGACGCGTGACCTGATAACGGGTGAACAAATTAACCAGCGGAATGCTGCCCTGATACACGCGCACTGTGTTGCCGTCTGGCCCGGTGGCATCCTGGAAGGTCCGGTTTTGCCAGTTCACGCCACCGCCGACGGTGAGATCCGGCATCCACGGCAACTGATAGCGGCTGAACAGTTTGAGCTGCGTCTGCGGCATATTGCTGTTGAGACGCCCGCCGGTGTTATCCCGCGCAACATAGCGCGTGGCGCCGAAAGTCATTTGCAGGTTGTCAGTCACTGCGCCGTTAATCTCGAATTCAGCCCCTTTGCTGACCGTGCCCTGCGCGGCGTAGTAGGCCTGTTCGCTGGTGTCATTGACGAAGTTGTCGCCGTCGGCTTCTGCGACATTATCCTGTTCGATGCGGAAAACGGCGAACGTGGCGGTCAGGCGGTCGTTCATCCAGCTGGATTTCAGGCCGGTTTCGTAGTTTTTCCCGGTGGCTGGTGCCAGATAATGGCCGTCGCGGGTGCGGTAGGTTTGCGGCTGGAAGATGGAGGTATAACTGGCGTAAGCCGACCAGGTATCGTCGATGTCGTAAACCAGGCCGCCGTAAGGCGTGAGGTTATTTTTACTCATGTTGCCGCTGCTGCCGGCGGTGCTCCACTGCGTATAACGCGCGCCGATAATCAGTGAGAGCGGGTCGGCCAGCGAGAACCGGGTCGCCAGATAACCCGCTTTCTGGCGCACCACATCGTCGGCGTTCAGATACCAGTCGTCCCATTCCGGTTCCGCGACGTCGCCGTTCCAGTTGTTGAAACTGCCCATGGTGCCGCTGTCGATCGGGCCGTTGGCGCTGTATGTCGAGTTGTGCTGACGGCTGTAACTGACGCCCGCGACCATTTCATGCTGGCGGCCAAAGAGCTGGAAAGGACCGCTGGCGTAGGTATCCACCGAGTCCAGTTTGCGCGTTCCGCGGTCTTTACTGCCGAATCCGGAAATCCCTTCGCCCGTTGTCGCGTCCGGGAAGTCTTCGATATACAGCAGTTTATCGTCGAATTTCTGTTCGCCGTGCGTGCCGTTGACGCGGAATGTCCAGCCGTTATCGAAATCATGTTTCACGTTGGCGAAGACTTTGCGCGATTGTGTGTTGTAGTGCGTCCAGTCTGCGGAAGTGTTGGTGCTGCGGTCGAAATGCGTGCGTGCGCCGTTGCTGTACCAGGTCGGCAGCCCGCCCCACGTCGGATTGCCGGTATTATTTTCCTGATAATCGTAGCCGAGCGATACCGTGGTGTTATCCGTCACGTCGGCATCGACCACGCCATAAATGAATTTCTTGGTTTTATGGTAACGGTCGAGCCAGCTGTCCTGATCCTGATAACCGGCCACGACGCGGCCGCGCACCGAGCCTTCTTCGTTGAGCGGGCCGGAAACGTCGAGCACGTAACGCTGTTTATTCCAGCTGCCGTAGCTGGCGCTGATATTGCCGGTGAATTCTTTGCTGTCCGCCTGTTTGCGCACCATATTGACGGACGCCGCCGGATTACCGGCACCGGTCATCAGCCCGGTTGCGCCGCGAACGACTTCGATACGGTCATAAATGGCGGTGTCTTCGGCGGCATCGCCAAAGTTCCAGGTATCGCTGACGGAAGAAGGAATGCCGTCGTAGGTGTAATTATTGATGTAGAAACCGCGTGAGAAATAGGAAACGCGTTCGCTGTCGATCACTTCCGTCGAGATGCCGGTGGTGTTATCCATCACGTCGCCCACCGATTGCAGGTTTTGATCCTGCATGCGCTGTTTGGTGATCACGCTGACGGACTGGGGCACGTCTCGCGGCGTCAGCAACATTTTTGTGCCCGCGCGCGTGGTTTTGACGTTGTAATCCTGTGACTCATCGGCGGTTCCGCCCGTCGTTCCTTCCACAACCATATTCTCATCGGCGGCGGGCGCAGCGGACGAGGTGCTGGTGGCGGCTGCGGCGTGAGCAGCGGAAGAAGCCGTCATGACCAGGATCGCCAGTGCCGACAATGAGGTTGAAAGCTTACTTTTGTTCTCCGGCGCAGACGTTTCCGCGCCGTAATCCCTGCCACTGAAAGACATAATGTATCCCGTAAAAACCACATTAATAGAAAGCGCCGCCGCTTCTTTTCATTGTCTTTAAACAGGATCATCTGACCGCAGCCATCAGCCTGAATCGCAAATTTTAAGAAGCGCACGCAATGAGAATGTGAATAGTAATCATTTGTGTTTTATTCGTCTCAAAATCTTTTGTCGTCGTAAAGTAACAAAATATGTTTGCGTCTTTCCGGCAGCATAAATCCCTGATTAAACGTAAACCGTTGCCATCTAAAATCGCCAAAGTCGTCATTGCGGCGCGGACACAGGCGACTGAAATAACTGACTAAACATTCTTCAACGACTGCCGATAAACCGTGCAAAGGGCGATCACCCATTTGCCATGCGATGCTGACGCCTTCCTGTTGGATTACCGCTGTTATCAGAGGAATTGATATGGGATTTACCATCAAGAGCCGGTTGATTGGCATCGTGGGATTGTTATGCGTTCTGCTGACTGTCGCCGCCGTCTGGGCTATTTTGGGGTTGCGCGCCGCCGATCAGCGGGCGATTTCGACCTACCGCACCGAGTTATTACCGTTACAGCATTCAGCAAAATTATACCGTCTGGCACAGATGCAATCGGCGACGCTGTTTGAATCGCTGCGCTACTGGACCGATCCGGCAGAAGTCGATCAGCGTGTCGCGCAGATTGATGCTTACGGCAGGCAAATTGCCACCGAGCGCAAGGCGTATGAAGCCACGTTTGCCGTGCCCGGCAGCGAAAAACTCCGTACCACTTTTCTCGATGACCTGAACGGTTATCAGGCCGCCATCAGCAATGCTGCAAAACTGGTCGCCGGAGGCAATCCGTCCGGTGCGCTGGTCATTATCGAAACGCGTCTGAAAAATGGCAGTCAGGCATTGCAGCAGGATATCGACGGGCTGGATAACCTGATGCGAAGCCATGCCGAAAACAATTACGCCACCAGTTCAGCGGCTTACGCCACGATGCGCAACAGCATGGCGGCAATCCTGGCCGTCGGTTTACTGGTCGCCGGGATTGCGGGCTGGTTACTGGTGCGTTCGATTACCGGCGCAGTGCGTCGCGCACGTCGTCTGGCTGAGTCCATTTCCGAAGGCGGCCTGAATCACCGTCTGGGCGCAATCCCGAAAGATGAAATGGGCGAACTGATGCAGGCGCTGGCGAAAATGGACGCCCGTCTCAGCGGCATTGTGCGCGAAGTCGGGGAAAGCGCGCTGGCGCTGAGCAGCGCAGCCGGGCAAATGGCCGACGGCAACAATGATTTGTCCTCGCGCACGCACGCGCAGGCCAGCTCGCTTGAACAAACGGCGGCGAGCATGGAACAGATGACCGCCACGGTGAAATTCAACGCCGACAATGCCGCGCAGGCCAGCGAACTGGCGCAGACCGTCCGCAAACAGGCGCAGCAGAGCAGCGGAATTCTGGACGATGCGGTGACCGCAATGCGCGACATCGAAGAATCCAGCAATAAAATTGCCGATATCAACCGTGTAATCGACGAAATTGCTTTCCAGACTAACCTGCTGGCGCTGAATGCGGCGGTGGAAGCCGCGCGTGCAGGCGAACAGGGGCGCGGTTTTGCGGTGGTCGCCTCAGAAGTGCGTCAGCTGGCACAACGTTCTGCCACGGCGGCGCAGGAAATCAAAACCCTGATCCAGACCAGCGTCAGCAAAGTCGATGCGGGCAGCAAACTGGTGCTGCGTTCCGGCGAAACGCTTCAGGAAATCAACGGCGGCATGGCGAAAATGGTGGAATACGTGGCTGACATCGCCGTCGCCAGCCGTCAGCAGTCCAGCGGTATCGATCAGGTCAACGTTGCCATCGTGCAGATGGATAGCGCGACGCAGCAAAATGCGGCGCTGGTGGAAGAGGCCAGCGCGGCCAGCCATACCGTGAACGAACACGCGGCACGGCTGGTTGAGAAAATGTCGTTCTTCCATCTTCGTCCGTCAGCACAGCTTGCGCCGGGTGCCGTGGAAGGCGTGCTGGAACCGCTGCCTGCGCTGAATTCGCCGGAAACAACGCCCCGTCAACCGCGTCTGGCGAATGCCTGAGCCGAAAAGGAGCACGAACATGTCAGGTCTCATGCTAGGTCTTTTTCAGCGACGGATCCTCAGTATTTTTCTGCCGCTGGCATTTTGCGCCAGCGCGCAGGCGCAAACCGTGGTCAAAATTGCCACCATCGCCAACGGTGACATGACGATCATGCAGCAGATGTCCGGTGAGTTTGAGAAATCACACCCGGACATCAGACTCGAATGGCACGTTATGGACGACGGCGAGCTGCGCAAACAGGTGCTCAGCGACATGAACAGCGGGCAGGCGAATTTCGATGTGATCACCGTCGGCACGTATGAAGCGCCACTGTGGGGCAAAAAAGGCTGGCTGCAACCGCTCAACAATTTGCCCGCTGATTACAATGTTGATGATTTGCTCAAACCCATCCGTAGCGCGCTTTCCTGGCAGGGCACGCTGTATGCCTTGCCGTTTTACGGCGAAAGCAGCATGACGTATTACCGCAAAGATCTGTTCGCGAAAAAAAATCTGACCATGCCGAAAAATCCGAGCTGGGATGAAGTGAAAGCTTTTGCGGCGCAGCTGACCGATAAATCACAAGGCGTTTACGGCCTGTGCCTGCGCGGGCTGGCGGGGTGGGGCGACAACGTGGCATTTATCACCACGATGGCCAATGCCTATGGCGCGGAATGGTTTGATGAAAACTGGCATCCGCGTCTCGACAGCGACGAGTGGCGTGCGGTGCTCACCGATTACGTGCAGATGATGCATGATTACGGCCCGCCGGATGCGAAATCCAACAGCTTTGGTCAGAACCTGAAACTGTTTGCGCAGGGCAAATGCGCGATGTGGATCGACAGCACCGTCGCCGCCGGAATGGTGATTAACCCGCAGATTTCGCCTGTCGCCGACAGCGCCGGTTTTGCACCCGCGCCGACGGCACTTTCCAGCAACGGGTCGCACTGGCTTTGGGCATGGGCGCTGGCCGTTCCGCAGCGCGCCAGCCACAAAGACGAAGCGCAGCAATTCATCACCTGGGCCACGTCGCAGGCGTATATTCAGGACGTCGCGAAAACCGTGGGCTGGGGCGCTATTCCACCGGGCAGCCGCTATTCTTCTTACGCGCAGGTGAATTACCAGAAACTCGCGCCTTACGCAGACGGTGTAAAACAGGCGGTGGAAACCGCGACGCCGGAACAGCCGACGTTATATCCCGTGCCGTATCAGGGCGTGCAGTACGTGAGTATTCCGGGCTTTGATCAGATGGGGGATGCGGTCGGGCGGAATATTTCGGATTTGATGGAAGGCAAGAAAACGCTGGATGAAACGCTGAGCGCCAATCAGCAGGTGGTCACCACAATTTACGCCGCGACGTCGCAGGGGAATTAAATGCAAAGAATCACAGGATGATGAAATCCTGTGATTCTTATTTTAACCACCGGCTTCAGTGATTACTTGCGGTCAGTCCAGACCGTCTGCACGTTGCAGAATTCACGCAGGCCGAAGTGCGACAGCTCGCGGCCATAGCCACTTTTCTTCACGCCGCCAAACGCCACGCGCGGATCCGATGCGCTGTATCCGTTGATGAACACGCCGCCGGTTTCAAGCTCTGCGGTCATCTGCTTTGCACGTTCTGCATCAGCGGTGAAAATCGTGGCGCTCAGGCCAAAATCACTGTCATTGGCCAGCTCGACCGCGTGGTCTGCGTCACGGGCAACCGTAATCGCTGCGACCGGCCCGAACAGTTCCTGACGAAATGCCGTCATTTCCGGTGTAACGTTGCCGAGAATAGTCGGTGCGTAAAAGTTACCGTTTCCGGCAATTTTCTCACCGCCCAGCAGCAACGTCGCGCCTTCGGACAGGCTGTCCTGAACCTGTTGATCCAGCTCATCGCGTAAATCGAAACGGGCCATCGGGCCGATATAAGTGTCGTCATCCAGCGGATTTCCTACGACCAGCGCCTGGGTAGCCGCCACAAATTTCGCAGTAAACGTGTCGACAACGCCTTCTTCAATGATCAGACGTTTTGCTGCGGCGCAAACCTGCCCGGTGTTCTGATAACGTCCGGCGACGGCGGCTTTCACCGCTTCGTCGAGACTGGCATCGTTCAGAACGATAAACGGATCAGACCCGCCAAGTTCCAGCACGCATTTTTTAACCTGTTTGCCTGCCAGTTCCGCAATCGCCGCACCGGCACGCACGCTGCCGGTGACCGTTACCGCCACCACGCGTGGATCGGCAATCAGTGTGGCAACGGCCGGTGTGCCGACATTGATCACGCCAAACGCACCCGCCGGGAAACCGGCTTTCAGCACGGCCTGTTTCACCCGATATGTGGTGCCCATGACGCTCGGCGCAGGTTTGAGCAGGAACGTATTCCCCGCCAGCAAGGCCGGAACCGCGCCGCGCAGGATCTGCCAGACCGGGAAGTTCCACGGCATAATCGCCAGAATCATGCCGGAAGGGCGGTAATGAATGTGCGCCTCGCCGTTATCGACCAGAGTCGGTTCCGGTGCCAGCATCGCCGGGCCATTTTCGGCATACCATTCGCACAAACCGGCGGATTTCTCCACTTCGGCGCGCGCCTGTTTCACCGGTTTGCCCATCTCAAGAGAAATACTGCGGGCGATGTCTTCGCTGGCCTCGCGCAGTGCGGCTGCCAGGCGGATCAGAAGGGCCGCGCGTTCATTGACGTCTGTTTTGCGCCACTGTTTAAATGCAGAAAAGCCCTGCGCAACGGCGGCTTCAAGTGCCAGATCGGTGTCGTACGCATAATCTGCGATGCGTTCGCCGTTAAACGGATTGACTGAGATTGCATGTGTGTTCGAAGTTGCTGTCGTCATTTCGGTGTCCTCGTTAAACCTGTGCGTTAAGAATAGAGGCTTGCACGATTTAATAAAAATGAATAAAAATAAGCAAACCGTTCACTTTTTGAGAAAGCCAATGAACCTGTCCCAGCTTGAGATGTTCCGCGCCGTGGCCGAAACCGGCAGTATCAGCGCCGCCGCGCAGCGCGTTCACCGCGTGCCGTCGAACCTGACGACGCGCATCAAACAGCTTGAATCTGAACTGGGCGTGGAGCTGTTTATCCGCGAAAACCAGCGTTTGCGGCTTTCTCCTGCGGGCCGGAATTTTCTCAGCTACAACAACCGCATTCTGGATTTAGTCGAAGAAGCGCGCGTGTCGGTGTCCGGCACTGAGCCGCAGGGAATTTTCTCGCTCGGCGCGCTGGAGAGCACGGCGGCGGTGCGCATTCCGGCATTACTGGCGCGCTATCATCAGGAATTTGGCAAAGTTGAACTGGCGCTGAGCACCGGTCCTTCCGGCGAACTGCTGGATAAACTGGTGGAAGGTGAACTGGAAGCGACGTTTGTCGACGGGCCGGTTTTGCATCCGGTACTCGACGGGATCCCGGTTTATCAGGAAGAAATGGTGATTGTGGCACCGCTCAATCACGCGGCGGTGACGCGGGGGAAAGAGGTTAACGGCGAAATTATCTATGCGTTTCGCTCGAACTGTTCCTATCGCCGGCATTTCGAAAGCTGGTTTGCCGATGATGGTGCCGCGCCGGGAAAAATCTACGAGATGGAGTCATATCACGGAATGCTGGCATGTGTGATTGCGGGCGGCGGCCTGGCGCTGATGCCGCGCAGTATGCTGCAAAGTATGCCAGGTAGCACGACGGTCAGCGTCTGGCCGCTGGCAGATAACTACCGCTTTCTGACGACGTGGCTAATCTGGCGCCGGGGAATGCTGACGCGCAATCTGTCTGAATTCATCGGGATGGCGAAAGTCGCTGCGGTCAGCCTTCAACCGTCTGTAAAATAACCTGCCAGTCGAGCGCCAGCTTGAGTAACACGCAGGCCGCGCAGACAAAAAAAATGGTTTTGAACATAATATGAGGGAAACCCTGTTTGTGACCGAAGTCACAGTCTAAGGCGAAAATTGTTAAATCGCGCCATATTTCTTGTGCAGGAAATGCGTTCAGACGGGGAAAAATCGGATAATTCTATCAAAACGCTATTTTCCCCGTGGCGGTTCGCACGAAAAGAAAAGAACTTGTGTCAATCGTACATAATAGCAACATCGGTTATTCACGCTGCGATACTATTAAGAAGATGCCTAAATTTAGGTTAATAATTCGCAACCTATTTCAAGAGGCTAAAGCGGAAAGTGGATAATTTTATTTATTCTCAGACGGCAAGCCCTTATAAAAATAGCGTATTAACATTCAATGAAACTAAACGGCAGGCAAAGGAATTGTGTAATCGGTTGTAATATTATCCTGACGCAATTGATATCATTATTTGTTTGTGTAGAATCAGTGTCACTAATTTAATGATACCCCCTAAAGTGAGCACATCATGGACAACGCGTTAAACGTTTTGAATAATATCCGTACACTTCGGGCTCAGGCTCGCGAAACCCCATTAAGCACTCTGGAAGAAATTCTGGAAAAACTGACCGCTATTGTTGAAGAATCCCGCGAGAACGTGAAAGCACGCAGCGCGCAACAACAAGAACGTGATGAGAAATTACTGAAATACCGCGAAATGCTGGCAAATGACGGCATCGCAATTGATGACCTGCTGGGCCATCAGGCGGCGAAAGAAACCACCAAAGCAAAACGCAAGCCGCGCCCTGCGCTGTATGAGTACACCGACACCGACGGTTCCAAAAAAACCTGGACCGGCCAGGGTCGTACTCCTTCAGCTATCAAAGCCGCTCTGGATAAAGGCGCTGCGCTGGAAAGCTTCCTGATCGCGCGTTAATCGTTTCTCCGTTTTACTGATGTGCTCTGATTGCATGCGCTGTTAAACCAGCGCATGCAATCAGTTGTTAACATCGACGTTCTTATGACACTAAGAAATTACCGATATCAGTTGTTGACTGTAATTGTCGGATCCCAGCTGAAATAGCCAAACAACTCTTCCGCGCCACCACTAGGTCGATAATAGAGAGCAAACTGAACCATGTAATGTTCAGTACCTGTATTACTAATATCCGCCTGAATAAACCAGTAAGATTGTGGTGTGAATGCCACAGGAAAAATGGTGTTCTGCGATGGCAACATCGAACTCTTCGTATACATCTTAAATGTCGGGTTCGTAAATACCTGAGTACCAGTGCCAAACTGTGGCAAACCATATACCAGCACGCTGGAGTCAAAGTTGTTTGACTCAGAAGTACCAGTCCAGCGAATAACGTCGCCCACGTTTGCGGAGAGATTCAAATCAGCAGTACCAGTACCGCTAATTGCGGAAGGGGTTGTCACCACCATATAGGAATACTGGTGACCAATGCCTGTTGGATTCGCAGAGTTCTGGCTGGGACTCTTGCCTTTATAATCACTAATGATGGAATCAGTATCGATGACGACCAGAACGTTGAGGATATTATTACTGGAGTTCAGTTGAAGATCAGACATAGGTAAGCCTCACGATTGATTGCTGTGAATAGTTTAAATAACTACAAATGTTTTTTGCCCCCACGCGAATGTCTGAAAGCGTCTCCCGAAAGAGCGCTAAAAGATAAAATAAATTTATGCAATGAGTGGCAGGAATAAGCGTAGTGCAGAGCTGAATCGGGCACCATGAGCATCATATTTTGGAAGGGCGCTAAAACATCACCGCTAACCATCTGAAACAGATGGTTTATTTTTTCCGCCACTCCGTTCAAAGCGCCGCATTTTTTAACGCTAACTCCTTGTTCGATAATGCCCAATACATAAGTAAATTTGAATTTTATTCGATTGCGCCTAAATAGGATTAACTGCTGTAAATTCCTTTTAAATAATTTTAAATACCGGCTGACGATCTATAAAAGGCAGAGATACTGAAAAACCAGAGATTTTCAGCGGCTGTCTTTGACACTTTCATGACAACACAAAGCTGACGTCTCTTAATGTACTCTTAAGTCTCAACAAGTAAGGTAACGGTAACTTTGTTTACCGGAACTTCTATGCGTACCCGATATTCTTATCCGCAAATTGTGCTGCACTGGCTGGTGTTTGTTTTGGTCGTTCTGACCTATGCCACGATGGATATAAAAGACGCGTTCGCCAAAGGTTCACTGGTACGAGAACTATTAACGCTTACGCATTACAGCCTGGGATTTTGCGTATTATTTCTGATGTGCGTACGCCTTTTTGTTCGCGCGATGTACGTCACACCCGCCATTAAACCCGCTCCGCCGCGCTGGCAACATTGTTTGTCGGCCATCACGCATGGCTTTGTTTATCTGATGTTTATTGGTTTACCGGTTCTGGGCATTTTGTCGCAATATTTTGGCGGCCATGACTGGACGATGTTTAACATCAGAATGCCTAAAAGCTATCTGGCCGATCTGCCATTACAAAAACAGTTAAAAACCCTGCACGAATGGCTGGCGAATGCCGGATATTATCTGAACGGATTGCACGCTTTCGCTGCCCTCTGGCACCATTACCGCCGCCGCGATAATACGTTGATACGCATGTTGCCGGGGAAGAATTAGCGGGCAATAAAAAAGAGGATCCGGAAGAATAAAATTTCCCGCGGTGGATTTTTTATTGGATATCACGTCAGGCGGTTTTATTGAAATAACCTGTTTGATTTATACAAGTGACTGAATTTATGGCTCAACTTAACTCAAATTAAAGCCATGAAAGATATGCCAGAAAAATGAGTTCGCGCGATTTGTAGCCGGCTGCGTGAATCTGAGTTGATCACCTCCCCGCAGGTCGCCTGTTTGGTGTCAGGCCGCTAACCGAAGCACCACAAAATTCCCGCCTTTTGGCGGGTTTTTTGTTTTTATCGTTTGAAGCTTCTCTGGCCTTCAGATTTGGCAGAATCAGACATTATTCGCGGATCTTCTGATACACACACAAATGCGTATACGCAGCCTGTAAAAGCGGAATGCTGATCCCCACACGCGTTGCGCGTTCGACTAAATCACCAATAATCTGGTCGGCCTCGATAGGATATCCCTGCGTCATATCGCGATACATCGACGACGTTTGAGGCGAATTTTTGTCGGTCACCGCTTCCCTGACTTTCGCCACCGCCGTCGCGCGTTCCGCGTAGCCAAAGGCTTTCATGGTCGTTAACGCTTCGCTCACGATGGCCTGCGCAAACTCCGTTCCGCCCGGCGCAGAGGCGACCTGACCGATGTTGCCGCGCATGGTGCAGGTGATGGCACCGAAGCTTGAAAGCAGCAGCCACTTCTCCCACAGATCGCTGATGATGGTTTCCGAAAGGATGGCATCGATACCGGCGCTCTGAAATGCCTGATCGACTTTGAGAATACGTTCGGTTTTCTCGCCGGAGAGCTCGCCATAGATAATCTGGTGCAGTGGTGTCATCTGGTGGATATGGCCGTCGGCATCCAGCGTGGCGTTGATTTTGCACAGTCCGCCAATCAGCGCGTGTTCACCAAACCGCTGGCTGAGCGTTTCCATATGCTTCATACCATTGAGCACCGGCATGACCAGCGTATTTTCGCCAACGACCGGTGCGATATCCTTGATGGCTGCTTCCAGCCCGAAACTTTTCACCGTCAGCAGTATCAGATCATAAGGGCCGGTCAGCTGAGAAGCCTGTACCACGGCGGGTTGCAGGTGAAAATCACCGTGCGGGCTGTGAACTGTCAGTCCGTCTTTCTGCACCGCCAGCGCGCGCTTCTCGCGCAGTAAAAATGTCACATCCTGCCCGGCCTGAGCCAGTCGCGCACCAAAATATCCGCCCGTCGCACCCGCGCCTACCACTAAAATCCGCATATGTTTTCCCCATTGTTTCAAGACATTCAGAAACCAAGCTGTGGGTTTAAACTACGGGAGTCATAGCCTTTTAATCAAGAGGTGGCGGCACAAAGGATTCAGTGGCTGGAGAGAAAAGAAGAATTTTTGATGATTTTGTCGCGTGATACTATTACGCATCACTATTTCTAAAAGGAGCACTGAATGGCAGGTTATCAGCCACCGTACAGTATTACACCTGCCATTCTGAACCGGGTCGTTGAGGTTGGGGAATTACTCGGGCGCTGGGCCGCGCATGCGGAACAATCATCGGTGCTGCTGCGAAAAGAAAACCGCATACGGACCATTCAGGCTTCACTGGCGATTGAACATAACAGCCTGTCCACCCAACAGGTGACGGCTATTATGGAAGGCAAGCGCGTGCTCGCGCCGCAAAAAGATATTCAGGAAGTTCGTAACGCGATCCTGACTTACGAACAGCTACCCATGTGGAAAAGCTATGTTCTCGACGATGTCCTGAAAGCTCACCGGCTGATGATGACCGGCCTGGTGGATGCACCGGGTCACCTGCGTAGTGGTGATGTCGGGGTTTATCGCGATAATCAGCTGATTCATATGGCGCCGCCGGTCGGGCAGCTTCCGCGCCTGATGGCCGATTTGCTGAACTGGCTGAAGGAGACCGAGATTCATCCGCTGATTGCCAGCTGCATTTTTCATTACGAATTTGAATTCATCCATCCGTTTGCGGACGGCAACGGAAGAATGGGGCGGTTGTGGCAAACGCTGATCCTGAGCCAGTGGCGTCCTGAACTCGCCTGGCTGCCGGTTGAAACCCTGATCCATAATCAGCAACAGGATTATTACCGTGTATTGGGTGAATGCGATCGCGCCAGTGACTGCACGGCATTTATTGCATTTATGCTGGAAAAACTGGTTGAAGCATTACGCGAAGGCATTGAAACCCAACTCTCCCCCCACAATCCCCGCCCGTAAGCGGGAATTGCAGGCCAGACGCTATTTCCCCCGCGCTGCCATAATCCTCCGATAGAGCACCGGCAGCGAAATCACCACAATCAGCATCGCGCCGACGATGACTGACATCACGATCCCCGGCACGTTGAGCAGGCTGAGGCCGAAGGTCAGCAGGCCCATCAGGAAGGCGGCAATAATGACGCCCGTCATGCTGCCTGAACCGCCCAGCACGCTGACGCCGCCGAGCACTACCATCGTAATCACGCTCAGTTCCCAGCCGAGTGCCAGCGTCGGGCGCGTACTGCCGAGCCGTGACGTCAGCAGAACCGCCGCCAGCCCGGACATCACGCCGACCAGCACAAACAGCGTCAGGTTGTGGCGCTTCACGTTAATGCCGGAATACCAGGCCGCCACCGGATTATTGCCGATGGCGTAGGTACGGCGGCCAAAATTGGTTTTGTGCAGCAGGAAGTAAAAGACGGCGCCCAGCACCAGAAATAACGCGAACTCAAACGACAGCGGCCCCCAGACATAACCCTGTCCGAACCACGCAAAGCTGGCCGGATATTTATTCAGTGACTGATCGCCGAGCAGCACATACGTGATGCCACGGAACAGGCTCATGGTCCCGATGGTGATCACAATCGATGAGAGATTCAGGCGTGTCACCAGCAGCCCGTTAATCAGCCCGCACAATAATCCCACGCTCAGCCCGACGCCCACCAGAGCCGGTGTCGGCAGCCCGGCCTGCGCGCAGAATCCCATTATGGTGGAACTCAGTGCCATCGTTGAGGCGACGGATAAATCGATTTCACGGGCGATAATCAGCATCGCCATCGGCAGGACAATAATGGCCTTTTCCGTGAAATTGAACGTGGCGTCCGACAGATTCCAGATATTGAGGAAGTACGGCGAGGCGAGGGCGTTCACCACGAACACCAGCAGCGTCACCCCCAGCAAAAAAACCTCCCAGCACATCAGGCGGCGGAAGAACGGTGTTACGGCCATCGGCACACTTTCCCGTGCAGGCGTGCGCGAAGTTAAGGTCTTATTCATGATCTGGCCTCTGATTCAGGTCCTGATGCGTGGACGGAAGGATAATGGCGTAAAATCAGTCTTCCTTTACGTTTATTGCCGCGTTCGTTGAGGATCACCGCGATGACAATCACCGCGCCAGAAATGGCCATCTGCCAGAACGGCGACACTTCAATCACCGGCAGGGCGTTATTGATGACGCCGAGGAACAGCGCGCCGAGCAGGCAGCCGACCACTGAACCGATGCCGCCCATGGTGCTGATCCCGCCGATGACGCAGGCGGCGACAATCTGCAATTCAAAGCCGTTGGCGACGTCCACGTAGGCGACGGCAAAACGTGAAATCCACAGATATCCACAGAAACCCGCCAGAGCGCCGGAAAGGCAGAAGCTGATGAACTGCATTTTGCCCGCGTTGATGCCGGTGTAATACGCCGCCGTGGCATTGCCGCCTGCGGTATACAACGCGCGGCCTGTGCGGCTGTAGCGCAGGAAATACGCCACCAGAATCAGCGCGGCAATCGCGCACCAGCCGAGCAGCGGCAGGCCAAGAAACGGTGCGCGCGGCAGGCTGAGGAAATCAGGGCTCATCTGATGGGCGTTAATCCAGCCGCCGTTCGAGAGCAGGAAAATAATCCCGCGATAAATACTCATGGTGCCCAGCGTCACCACAATCGGCGGAATCCCCACTTTCCACACCAGCAGGCCATTAATTGCACCCATAATCAGGCCGAGAACCGTCGCCAGCACGACCAGCGACCACACCGGAATGTCAGGGTGATGGAAGTTGATCAGCGCAACAATCATGCCGGTGAGCGCCAGATTGGCGGCCATCGACAAATCAATACCTTTAGTCAGCAGCACCATCATCTGGCCGAGCGCGAGAATGATCAGAATCGAGGTGTCGTTGAACATCTCAAGCAGGTTTCCGGCGCCGATAAACTCCGGTGAGCGCGCGCCGACGCCGAGCACCATCAGGACAATCACCACCGCCAGCAACAGCTCACGGTACTTGAGTAAATTCTTGATCATGCCGCCTCCTCGCCCGCGCCGCTGGCGGCACTGACAATCATTTCGGCGGTCGCGTCACCCGCGTTGAATTCCGCCACCATCAGCCCTTCGTGCATCACAATAATCCTGTCCGCCATGCCCATAACTTCCGGCAATTCGGAAGACACCATAATCACCGCCAGCCCGCGTCCGACCAGCTCGGACATAAACTGGTGCACCGCTGCTTTCGAACCGATATCAATCCCTTTGGTCGGTTCATCGAGAATGATGATGTCCGGCTGCGTCGCCAGCCATTTTGCGATCACCACTTTTTGCTGATTACCCCCGGAGAGCGTGCCCACCGGCTGTTTCCAGCTCGAGGCTTTCACCTGCAACCGGCGCGCATAATCGTCAGCCAGCGCCCACTCTTTTTTATCATTGAGCACGCCGCGCGGGTTGAGCTGGCTGAGCTGCGGCAGGCTGATGTTCTGGCTGATCGGCAAATCGATAATCGCGCCCTGTTTCTGGCGCTCTTCCGGCACGTACACAATGCCCGCGCGGATGGCCTGAGAAGGGCGGGTGAAATGATGTTCTTTGCCATGGATCAGAATCTTGCCGCCGCCCGGTTGTGTCACGCCAAACAGCGCCTGCATCAGCTCGGTTCGTCCCGCGCCAACCAGCCCGTAGAATCCGAGAATTTCGCCCTTGCGCAGTGAGAAACTGATGCCAGAAAATTCGGTCGGATGGCTGAGATTCTGCACCTGTAACACCGTTTCACCCGGTTCGCAGTTCACTTTCGGATACGCCTGGCTGACTTCGCGCCCGACCATCATCTTGACCATCTGCGGCTCGCTGATATCACAGATTTTGCCGGAGCCGACATAACTGCCGTCGCGCAGCACCGTGTAGTAATCGGAAATCGCGAAAATCTCGTCGAACTTGTGCGAGATAAACAGGATGGCTTTTCCTTCATGTTTCAGGCGTTCGACAATCTGATAAAACTCCACGATTTCATGCTGCGACAGCGCCGCCGTCGGTTCGTCGAGGATCACCACCTGCGCATCAAACGACAGCGCGCGGGCAATCGCCACCATATGGCGCTGCGCGATGCTCAGTTCTTTCAAAATGGCATGCGGATCGATGTTCACTTCCAGACGTGTCAGAATATCGCGCGCCTGCTGATGCATCGCCGGCCAGTTCAGGCGCTTAAAAATCCCGCCGTAAACGTAGTGGCCGACGAAGATATTTTCGGTCACGGAAAGTTCGTCAAACAGCACGGTTTCCTGATGGATGGCGGTAATACCGACTTTGTGCGCGGATTCCGGATTGGGCAGTTTTATCGGAATCGCTTTATAGCGCAGCTCGCCTTCTTCCGGCTGATAAATGCCGGTCATGACTTTCACCAGCGTGGATTTACCCGCGCCGTTTTCGCCAATCAGGGCCGTCACTTTTCCCGGATACAAATCCACATGCACGTTATTCAGCGCCCTGACACCCGGAAAGACCTTGCTGATGCCCTGTAATGACAAAAGCGGAGTCGTGGAATCTGTCATTTCGTTTCCCCTGTCTGGCTAAGCACAACAAAACGGCTCACCGCAAAACGATAAGCCGCCGTCAGGATCAGAATAATTTCGAAAATTTGTCGATGTTGCTGGCGTCATAAACAAACGGTTCAGCCATCGCGCCGCTGCCGTCCGCGTCCAGTTTCACTTTGCCTAAACGCCCCATGCTGGCTTCGGTTTTGGTGGCGGTGCCTTTGACCAGATCGTCGGCCAGATAGGTTGCCGCGTAGCCAAGATCAATCGGGTTCCAGATGGCAAAACTCTTGGTCGCGCCGGATTTCACCGCGCCCGCCATTTCAGACGGCAGACCGAGGCCGGTGACGTAAACTTTGCCGATTTTGCCCTGATCTTTCACCGCCTGTGCGGCGGCCACAATCCCGACCGAAGACGGGGAAATAATGACTTTCAGATCCGGATAAGATTTCAATAAGCCGATAGTTTCGCGATAACTTTTATCTGACAGATCATCGCCATATGCCACAGTCACCAGATTGACGGAAGGATACTTTGGCAGCACCTTTTTCATCTCGGCAATCCACAGATTCTGGTTGGTCGAGGTCGGTGTGGCGCTCAGTATCGCGACATCCCCTTTTTCGACATTCAGCGCTTTCAGTGCATCGGCGGCCAGTTTGACGTTGGTTTCGCCAATCAGCGCATTGTTGGACGGATTCAGGTGGATCTGACGGCCCTCTTTGGCGACGCCGGAATCCCAGGACACCACTTTAATGCCGCGCTGCATGGCTTTTTTCAGCACAGGCACCAGCGCGTCCGGGTCATTGGCGGAAACCGCAATCGCATCAACGCCCTGTGCAATCAGGCCGTTCAGCACTTCAATCTGCGCTTCGGCGGTGGTAGTGGTCGGGCCGGTGTAAATCACTTTCACATCGCCCAGCTCTTTCGCTGCCTGCTGCGCGCCAACGTTTGCCGCTTCAAAGAAACCGTTGCCCAGTGACTTTGCCACCAGCGCAATTTTCACTTCTGCCGTTGCCGCGCCTGCCAGCAGGATGCTGCTCGCGATCAGGGTGAGGCTCAGTACGTGTTTTAATTTCATTGTTTGTACTCCGCATAAGTCTGCATAAAGTTTAACGACCCAAAATTGCCGACGCGCCAGGCGCATGATCACGACTCTAGGAGGTTGCTGAGGATCTGACCTTTCCGCGAGTGCCAGTTCTGCGCTAACTATGGCAAAGCTGCAAAGGTTTAAGAGAACAACCTCACAAATTGATAACAATCTTGTGTAGACCCACGGAAATGCCCCGAAAAAAACCGATTTCGGGCCGGGAAAAACCGCACTGAAAGAGGGCGTAAACCAGCGTCATACGCCGGATTGCGCAAGATTGTGCCGGGAAAGAAAGGTTTTGTTCAAAAGCGGCTGGCAGATCACAATTTCAGCCCGATGGCGGCGTGAGTGACGACTAAGATATTACGATAATGTTAATAAGGAGTCGGAAATGACCGTGTTACGCAGTAGTGATTATTTCCCTTCAGGAAATTTCCCGGTCGCCATTGAACCCCGTTTCCCGCAGGAAACTTTTCCTGAGCATCATCACCAGGATTTCAACGAAATTGTGCTGGTCGAGCAGGGCACCGGGACGCACGTTTTTAATGACCATCCGCTGATCCTCAGCGCAGGCAGCGTCTGCTTTGTGCGTCACTGCGACCACCATCTTTACGAAGATACCGACAATCTGCATCTGACCAACGTTCTGTACCGTGGCCCGAATGCGTTTCGTTTCCTCAATGGCGTCAGCGATTTATTGCCGCAGGAAGTGGATGGCATTTATCCGGCGCACTGGCGTATCAGCCCGAATCTGGTGACGCAGGCCAAAACGCTCATCGACCTGCTGGCGCGCAAAACCGTCAGCCAGACGCCGGAATCGCAGGCTCAGCAGGAGCTGTATTTTATGCAGCTTTTATTGCTGCTGCGTCAGGGCAGTCGTGATGTTGGTTATCGCGGGCAGGGTGGCGACCTGAATAATTTGCTGGACTGGATGAACGAGCATTATGACGAAGAGATCAACTGGCCGGTGCTGGCGGAACAATTCTCCATGTCCCTGCGCACGCTGCATCGCCAGATGAAACAGCAAACCGGCTGCACGCCGCTCAATTACCTCAACCGCCTGCGCCTGCTCAATGCGCGCAACATGCTGCGTTTCAGCGACAGCTCGATAACGGACATCGCCCATCAGTGCGGTTTCTGCGACAGCAATTATTTCTCAACTCTCTTTAAGCGCGAATTTGGGTATGCGCCCCGCCACGTCCGCCAGTAAATACCCTTCATATTTCGAGCTACAATTTTGGGTATTACGAAGGAAAATACTCAATTTGCAAAAATGTTATGTCGGGCAGACCGACCATGACATTTTTGCCATTTCTCAAAACGAACTGGCAATCACGGAAAGGTAAAAACGTCACGGATAGAACAGGCTGTTAGAACTTTACAAAAAAGAGCTTATTTTTTAACAACTCGTTCATCATCCCTCTATCCGTTCTTTGGAGATTTCTGACATGG
This sequence comes from Rahnella sp. PD12R, assembly GCF_019200965.1. NCBI lineage: Bacteria > Pseudomonadati > Pseudomonadota > Gammaproteobacteria > Enterobacterales > Yersiniaceae > Rahnella > Rahnella sp. PD12R. Next base: position 20,501 of record NZ_JAHTMS010000003.1, read on the forward strand.
CCACAGTTCAAAAACGTATGTACATCAACGGCGAATTCGTTGAAAACACCGGCGGCAAGTGGATTGACGTGGTCAATCCGGCCACAGAACAGGTGATTTCGCAGATCCCTGAAGGCTCTGCCGAAGACGCGAAAAAAGCCATTGATGCTGCCGAAGCTGCGCAGCCGGGCTGGGAAGCCTTGCCCGCGGTAGAACGGGGTGTATGGCTGCACAAAATCGCCGCCGGGATCCGCGAACGTGAAGCCGAACTGACCGAAACCATTATTGCGGAAGGCGGCAAAACCTACGGCCTGGCGCAAACCGAAGTGCTGTTTACCGCCGATTATCTCGATTACATGGCCGAATGGGCGCGCCGCTACGAAGGCGAAATCATTCAGAGTGACCGGCCAAACGAAAACATCTTTGTGTTCCGCAAAGCCATCGGCGTGACTACCGGCATTCTGCCGTGGAACTTTCCGTTCTTCCTGATTGCGCGCAAAGCCGCACCGGCGCTGATCACCGGCAATACCATCGTGATTAAACCGAGTGAAATCACACCGAATAACGCGGTGATTTTCGCTGAAATTATCCACAAAATCGGCCTGCCAAAAGGCGTGCTGAACATTGTGACCGGCTACGGGCCAACCGTTGGACAGGAACTGGCCGCCAACCCGAAAGTCGGAATGGTCAGCCTGACCGGCAGCGTCGCCGCCGGTATCGCCACCATGACCGCCGCCGCGCAGAACGTGACGAAAGTGTCGCTGGAGCTGGGCGGTAAAGCCCCGGCCATCGTGATGGACGACGCGGATTTGGATCTGGCGGTCAAAGCCATCGTCAGTTCACGCGTGATCAATACCGGGCAGGTGTGTAACTGTGCGGAACGTGTTTACGTGCAGGAAGGCGTGTACGACGAATTCATTTCGCGGATCAGCGAGGCGATGAAAAAAGTGACCTTCGGCAATACCGCCGAGCAAAAAGAGCTGGATATGGGGCCGCTCATCAGCGGTGCAGCGTTAAAACGCGTCGAGGACAAAGTGGCGAAAGCCGTTTCACAAGGCGCAAAAGTGCTGCTGGGCGGCAAACGTCACGGCGACAAAGGCTTCTTCTATCAGCCGACGGTGCTGGTGGATGTGAAACAGGACATGCCGATCATGCACGAAGAAGTGTTCGGCCCTGTGCTGCCGGTCGCGACATTCAAAACGCTGGAAGAAGCCATCGCGATGGCCAACGACAGCGAATACGGGCTGACGTCTTCGATCTACACCTCCAATATCAATACTGCGATGAAAGCGCTGAAACAGCTGAAGTTCGGGGAAACCTACATCAACCGCGAAAACTTCGAAGCGATGCAGGGCTTCCATGCGGGCTGGCGCAAATCCGGCGTCGGCGGCGCGGACGGCAAACACGGCTTGCAGGAATATCTGCAAACCCACGTCGCGTATCTGCAATTCCATTAATTTCCGCATGAAAACAGCCGGAGCCGGGGAAACCGGGTTCCGGCTTTTTTTATCTCATGAACTCTGCCATTAATCCCTCAAAATATCCGCTTAAAATAACTTCGATAAATAAAACAAATCCTATCTGATACAATGAGTAATTAGAATCTGATGCACCTAAGGTCTGCATCATGCGTGTCCTGAATACATCCTGCGAGCGAGCACGACAAAATGAGCGTGATACAGAGCCTTATCAAACAAGCATTTGGAACCGGAAACAGTAATGAAGCCGCGAGCTTTCTGGCGAGCGCCTGTAACCGGATGAAGGCGATGGACAAAACCACCATCGCCCGCGAGGTGGAAAGTGCGCTGAAAGGCGTCAGTTTCGGCCGCTCTGATGCAGATAAGGCAAAGGTCAAAACCGTTTTTAAAGACACCGCCGTCACGCTGGAAAGACTGGCCTCGCTGGAAAAACAGGTACGCAGTCTCACCAACGAACTTGCCGTTGCGCGCAATAAACCGGCCACCGTTAATTCTGCCAGTGGTAATACAGAAGAAATCGGGCGAATGAGGGATGAAGCATTTCGCCTGAATGCCCGGATTTCTGAGTTACAACGTCAGGCTGAAATTCAAAGGATCCAGCACGCGGATGAACTGGCGCTGCTCCGTTCACGTCAGCGCAACGCCGGGGCTTCGACCTCGGTTGAGCTGGATGCCGCCAATAAGCTGATAAGCTACACCGGCAGCCAGATGGCTGCGATGGCTGCCGCGCGCGATAAACTGCAACAGCGTTTAAATCAGATGGAAAGTGATACAGAACACCGCGTCGGCGAAGAAGAAAGTAAACGCCATGCCGCTAACCGTCGCGCCGATGGCAATTACGCGCTGCTCGAACAGCAAAAAGAACTCACTTCCGAGGCGAACCGGAAAATCACCCAATTGCGCGTCAGCCTTAAACGCGAAGAGTTTGAAGGGCAGTCGGCGAAAGAGAATCTGGTGAAATTGAAAAGGCTGCTGGCTGAACGGGATGACGAAAACGCCCGTTTAACCGAAGGTTTTCGCCAGAATGAAGAAGATTGCGAAAGGTTAGGCAACGCGCTGGAACGCACGCAGCAGGAGTTCGCGGCGTACAAAGCTAAAAAAGAACGTTTCAGCCGATGGATCCACATGCCCGGTGCCATGATGGGCATCGCCGTCTCGGCGGTCATACTCTATACCGGCGCCCAGCCGGGACATCTCTATGACAGCCTCGCCCCCGCCGCCTTCCTCGGCTGCGTGGTGTACGCGCTATCGCACATGATCGCGTACAGCCGAAAAGCATAACCTCCGTAAAAGCCGGTTCTCACCGGCTGATCAGGCTTATTTCACTGCGCCTTTCGCCGCCTGTTCGATCAGTGCGGCCACTTCTTTTGGATGTGACTCGTACACTGAATGGCTGGCGCCCGCGATTTCAACGGTGTGGCTGTGAGCGCGTTTGGCGTACATCCGTTCTAAATCCGGGTTAATGATCTTGTCGGACTTCGCGACCATGTACCAGCTTGGCTTCACCTTCCATGCCGGATCCGGGATGTTGGCGGTGAACACGCTGGCGGATGTCAGCATCTGTGCCTGCGCTTCGAATTCGGCTTGTTTAAGAGGTAAATCGGCGGCGAAGTCAGCCGGGAAATTCGCCGGGTTGATGTAAAGGAAACCGTCCGGCGTTTTGGCAAAAGGGTGCGCGGAGTTTGGGAATTTCTTGCCGTTTATCGCTTCGGTTTCGCCGTTATCCAGGGCATGCGCCGCGATATAAACCAGCCCCGCGACGTGCGGATCGTTACCCGCTTCCGTAATAATCGCGCCGCCATAGCTGTGACCGACCAGGATCGCCGGGCCGTCCTGCATATCTAAAATACGTTTGGTGGCGGCGACGTCTTCCGGGAACGACGTCAGCGGTTCCTGCACCAGCGTCACTTTATAGCCGTCATGCGTCAGGATGTCGTACACCGGACGCCAGCCCGAACCGCCGACAAATGCGCCATGAACCAGCACGATATTTTTGACCGGCGCGGCCAGTGCAGCCTGAGAACCGAACGCGGCTGCGGCGGCAACCAGTAATGTAGAAGCTAAACGTAAACGCATGGCATGACCTCTTTGCTTTAAATCAGAAGGAACATCGGATGTGTGATTCACTCTGAGCCTGCGGCTCTGACAGGCGGGTGACGGCTTCATGACAAAAACGTCATGTGTGAAAACGTTTTCCCCCAGCAAATCCGCGCGTCACCCGTCATCCGGTTCTATTTGTTTTGTAAAGGCAGGGCGTGGCCATATATCGGAACATTGCGCGTACGAAAATGCCGCGACTTATTCCCGCTTGCGCAAATCGTGGTCTATATTCATTCAGTAAGCGGAATTTTCTGAGGGAAATGAAACAGGATATTCCGAATTATGAGGCGCTGTCTGAACAGAATTTATCGTGTTCTCAGGCTATGCAGGTTTTTTATAAATTACTTTTTAATCAATGCCTTGAATTTACTGTAACCGCTACCATGAAAAATAATTAATAACCCCGTGGTTATCGGGTTAATTTTCATGTGAAACAAGCCGTTTATTTCATATGGGAGAAAAAACGCCACTGGTTGTATATACACGCAGGTTTTGCGCGGAGATTTAAAATGAGATTGGCCCTCAGATGTACTCTGCGTGCGGTATTTTGTTAAAAAGTTATATTTGTAAAGTTGCGTATGTACTAACAGGAAGAAAAAAACTATAGTGACGCCCTTCACCGCTCTCAATCAGATTGGTCGATTTGTGTCTACTTCTAATGTCTAAAATTGAGATGTGCGTCGTCTTTTTTGACTCAGCCTTTTAACTTAAAACAAAAGAACTCATAAAGTGAACGCCAAAACCTCTGCTTTTATCATCACGTTTTTATCAGTTTTGAACCCGGTTTCAGTCAGTTACGCACAGTCAGCGTCGGGCACTTCCGCGAAAGATTCTGACGATTCGTCAGATTCTTCTTCGCTGATGGTCATCAGGCGTGAAAGCACCGGCGGATTATCCGAGCTGGATACCCCTGCGGCAGTCAGCGTGATTGATGGTGACGATTTCAGAAACAGCAAAGCGCAGGTCAACCTGTCTGAAAGCCTCGGCAGCGTTCCGGGTTTACAGGTTCAGAACCGCCAGAACTACGCGCAGGATTTACAACTTTCCGTTCGCGGATTCGGCAGCCGTTCCATGTATGGCGTGCGTGGCGTGCGCATTTATGTTGATGGCATTCCGGCCACCATGCCAGACGGGCAGGGGCAGACGTCTAATATCGACCTGAACTCGGTCGACCGCGTGGAAGTGCTGCGCGGCCCGTATTCGGCGCTTTACGGCAACTCCTCCGGCGGCGTGGTGAACGTGGATACTCAAACCGGTTCCCAGCCCGCCAAACTTGAGGCCGGTACTTATTTCGGCAGTTACGGTTCTTTCCGTAACAGCGTAAAAGCCAGCGGCGCAACCGGCGACGGCACGCACGCGGGCGATGTGAATTATCTGATTTCCGGTTCGCGTTTCACCACCGACGGCTACCGCGACCACAGCGGTACGCAGAAAAATCTCGGTAACGGCAAACTGGGCGTGCGTATCGATGACGCCAGCACCCTGACGCTGATGTTTAACAGCGTGTCCGTGGATGCGAACGATCCGGGTGGGCTGACCGAATCCGAATGGCACGACAACCCGAAACAGGCGACCCGCGCCGATCAGTACAATGCGCGTAAATCGCTGGATCAGACGCAAGTCGGCCTGCGCTACCAGCGTCAGATGGGCGAGAACGACGAGTTCAGCCTGATGACCTATCACGGCGAACGCCATACAACGCAATACCAAACTATTCCTGCCGCGTCGCAGAAAAACCCGCTGAACGCAGGCGGTGTGATTGTGCTGGAGCGTAAATATTCCGGTGTGGATACCCGCTGGAAACATGACGATCAGATAGGTTCCGTGCCGTTCTCCGTCACCGGTGGCCTGGATTATGAAACCATGACCGAGCGTCGTTTCGGTTATGAGAACTTCGATTCTGATGGCGATCTTGGCGTGAAGGGCAATGAACGCCGTAACGAAAAGAACGTGATGTGGAACCTGGATCCGTATCTGCAAACCACGTGGAACCTGACGCCACGCTGGACGCTGGATGTCGGCGCGCGCTACAGCACCGTTAATTTCGATTCGACGGATTACTACATCACCGGCAGCAACCCGGATGACAGCGGTTCACGCCGTTATCACAAACTGTTGCCGATGGCGTCCCTTAACTTCGCGGTGACGCCAACGCTGAATACTTATGTCTCCGCGGGCCGTGGTTTTGAAACGCCGACCATTAACGAGCTTTCTTACCGCACTGACGGCAAGTCTGGCCTGAACCTGGATCTGCAACCGGCGACCAGCACAACGGTTGAAGTCGGCAGCAAATGGCGCGTCGGTAACGGTTTAGTGACGGCCGCCGTGTTCCAGACCGATACCGATGACGAGCTGATTGTTGCCGAAAGCGTCGGGGGCCGTTCGAGCTACATGAACGCCGGGAAAACCCGTCGTCGCGGGCTGGAGCTGTCATTAGATCAGCAGTTCGAAGAGAACTGGCGTTTGAAAATGGCCTGGACGTTGCTCGATGCGACATTCCGCAATGAAACCTGCGGCGCGGGCGACTGCACGCCAGCGGGTAACCGTCTGCCGGGGATCGCACGCAACATGGGCTACGCTTCGCTGGAATGGGCACCGGTTGATGGCTGGCACGCGGGCGCGGATGTCCGCTACATGAGCGATATCGAAGTCAATGATGAAAACAGCGAGCAGGCACCGGCCTATACCGTCGCCAGTGTGAGTGCGGGCTACCGCTTCAACTGGAGCAAAGTGACGCTCGACCTGTTCACCCGCGTCGATAACCTGTTCGACAAAAATTACGTCGGTTCCGTGATCGTCAACGAAGGCAATGGCCGCTATTTCGAGCCGGCACCTGGTAGGAACTACGGTGGCGGAGCTACGCTCTCTTATAGCTTCGAATAAGTTTTATGTTTTCAATCAGTCAAAGAAGTCCGTTTTAATTTTGTAAAAAAGTACCCCCGCGAAGCTGCCAGACGCCTGCACGTGTTAACGCTGGCAGCATTCGCAAGGCATGACGCCCGTGTAAACCGGGTGTTCTTGAAGATTCAGCGCACCTGAATCGACGATTATAAAAATCTGTAAGGTCATCAACTATGGAAACGAAAGCCTCGTTATCACGCATCGTCGTAATAATTACCGCTTTGTTCGCCGCGTTAAGCGGGATTTATCTTTTAGCTGGCGGTATCTGGCTGGCGAAATTAGGTGGTTCTCTTTATTACATTATTGCCGGTGTGATTTCGCTGGTCACCGCGTGGCTGCTGTTCCGCCGTCGCTCTTCTGCATTACTGCTTTACGCCGTGTTCCTGTTCGGCACCACGATCTGGGCTGTGTGGGAAGTGGGCACTGACTTCTGGGCGCTGACACCGCGTCTGGACGTGACCTTCTTCCTCGGCCTGTGGATCCTGCTGCCCGTTGTGTATAACCAGATGATCGCTAAGAACGCTTTCGCACGCGGCGCACTGGCGCTGTCGCTGGTGTTCACCGTGATCGTTCTGGGTTATTCCATCTTCAACGACCCGCAGGTCATTAACGGTACGATTAAAGCGGCAGATTCTGCGCCTGCAAAATCGGATTCCGGCATTCCTGACGGTGACTGGCCTGCCTATGGCCGTACTCAGGGCGGTACCCGTTACTCGCCGCTGAGCCAGATCAACGACCAGAACGTACATAAGCTGGATGTGGCCTGGACTTTCCGTACCGGCGACCTGAAAACAGCGAACGATCCGGGTGAAATCACGGATGAAGTCACGCCAATCAAAATCGGCGATATGCTTTATCTGTGTACGCCACACCAGAAACTGTTTGCTCTGGATGCTGCGACCGGTAAAGAGAAGTGGAAATTTGATCCGCAGCTCAAGCCGAACCCGACTTTCCAGCACGTGACCTGCCGTGGTGTGTCTTACCATGAGACTACGCCAGCCGCGCAAGGCACCGAAACCAACGGCGCAGCGCCTGCGGTTTGTTCACGTCGCATCATTCTGCCTGTCAACGATGGCCGTCTGTTCGCACTGGACGCTGAAACCGGCGCACGTTGCCCGGCATTCGGTAACAACGGTGAGCTGAACCTGCAAAGCAACATGCCTAACGCGGTTCCGGGCCACTACGAACCGACTTCACCGCCAATCATCACTAAATCTGTGATCATTGTTGCCGGTGCGGTAACCGATAACAACTCAACCCGCGAGCCTTCTGGCGTGATCCGTGGTTTTGACGTTGAAACCGGTAAACTGCTGTGGGCCTTCGATCCGGGCGCGTCTGATCCGAACAAGCTGCCTGCTGAAGGCGAGCACTTCGTGGCGAACTCCCCGAACTCATGGGCTCCGGCGTCTTATGACGACAAACTGGATCTGGTTTATTTGCCAATCGGCGTAGCGACTCCGGATATCTGGGGCGGCAACCGTACGCCAAATATGGAACGTTTCGCGAGCGGCCTGCTGGCGCTGAACGCGTCCACCGGTAAACTGGCGTGGTTCTACCAGACTGTTCACCACGATCTGTGGGATATGGACGTTCCGGCTCAGCCAACGCTGGCTGATATCACCGACAAGAACGGCAACAAAGTTCCTGCGATTTATGTACCGACCAAAACCGGTAACATCTTCGTGCTGGACCGTCGTGACGGTAAGCTGATTGTTGATGCGCCTGAGAAACCTGTTCCGCAGGGCGCGGCGAAAGGCGACCACGTGTCTCCGACTCAGCCATTCTCCAAACTGACTTTCCGTCCTGAAGCCAAACTGACCGGCAAAGACATGTGGGGCGCAACGATCTACGACCAGCTGATGTGTCGCGTGATCTTCCACAAACTGCGCTACGAAGGGACGTTCACGCCGCCTTCAGAGCAGGGCACGCTGGTATTCCCGGGTAACCTGGGGATGTTCGAGTGGGGTGGTATCTCTGTGGATACCGACCGTCAGGTGGCTATCGCTAACCCGATCGCTCTGCCGTTCGTGTCCAGACTGATCCCACGTGGTCCGGGCAACCCGATCGAGCCAGATGCTAACGATAAAGGCGGTTCTGGTTCTGAGTCTGGTATCCAGCATCAGTACGGCGTGCCTTACGCGGTTACCCTGAATGCGTTCCTGTCTCCGCTGGGCTTCCCATGTAAACAGCCTTCATGGGGTTACATCTCCGGCGTTGACCTGAAAACCAATGACATCGTGTGGAAAAAACGTATCGGCACCGTGCGCGACAGCTCACCGGTTCCGCTGCCGTTCAAAATGGGTATGCCAATGCTGGGCGCACCGATTTCAACTGCCGGTAACGTGTTCTTCATCGCGGCAACCGCAGACAACTACCTGCGCGCGTTCAACATGAGCAACGGTGACAAACTGTGGGAAGCCCGTCTGCCAGCTGGCGGCCAGGCAACCCCTATGACTTACTCTGTGAATGGCAAACAGTACGTTGTTATCGCAGCCGGTGGTCACGGATCGTTTGGCACCAAACTGGGCGATTACATCATCGCTTACGCACTGCCAGACGAGAAGTAATCCACGTTTGAAGAAAGTGTGAAATGAATGGAAAGGCCGCGAAAGCGGCCTTTTTTACGGCTATAGCAAACGCAGTAGTTTCGCCGGATTCCCCGCGTACACGCCTTTCTCTGTAATATCTTTCGTCACCACGCTGCCCGCGCCGATGACCGCGCCGTCACAAATGGTTACAGCCAGAATGGTCGCGCCGCTGCCGATCGAAACGTGGTTGCCGACCACAATTCTGGCCCATGAATCACGATCCGGATTGGGTTTCCCATCACGGAACATATCGTTAGCAAACATCACGCCGTGGCCGATAAAACATTCCTCACCGACGGTAACGTATTCGCAGATAAAACTGTGCGACTGGATTTTCGTTCCGCGTCCTATTTTGGCGTTCGCCTGAATTTCGACAAAAGGGCCGACAAAAACCGCATCGCCCAGTGTGCAGCCATAGACGTTGGCCGGTTCGATGATCACGACGCCGTTGCCCGTAATCACGTTTTTGACCTGTGCGTTGTGAGATGTGCAGGGCATCCGGTGCTCCTTTAAATTAATCAGAAGGATTCCACTCAACATTTCAGGCATAGTGCCGATGTCTTTTTAGTCTTTTAAAACAGACAATAATTTATACTTTATTGCGGAGTTCGTTTTGTAAGAAACGAATATCACTGAACTCATAAACTTCAGGGAAAATGTGAAATGACAGACATGGATGTAAAAATTGTAGAAGAAAATACGGTGCCTAAGGCGATCAATCGCCTGATCAAGAATGGCTGGGCGGGCGCAGTGGCTTCGGCACTGATCACCGTCGCGCTGGATGTCTATTTCTGGACAAGCGGCGTCAGAAACGTGCTCGTTTATTTAAACCTTATTTATGTGTTCGTAGCCTGTGGTTTGGCATACGGGATTTACCGGCGCAGCCGCACCTGCGCGGTGCTGATGCTTCTGCTGTTTGTACTGGATAAAGTCTACGCGCCTGTTGTTTACAGCAGCAGTAACATTCTTTTCTTTGCCATGTTTATGATATTTTTTTCCGGCGGGGTTGTGGGCACTTTCTGGTATCACTCAAAAGCACGTTCGCAGGATGTCAGCAGCACAAAAGTGCTGCTCCTGACGGCGCTGTGTGCAGCCGTCTGCATCGGATTCGTGGCTGGCGTGAAATACCTGATGACCGATTCCCCGCAGAAAGCCTGGCATGAATTCCATCAGCAACTCGATACAGTCAATGCGAAAGGCAGCTTCCCGGTCAGATTGGATTATTACACCGTCCTGCAAAGCGCCGAGCTCAATGACAAAACCCTCATTTATACCTACACCATCGAAAACACCCGCCTTGCCGATATCACCGATGCCCAACTTGAAACTCAGAGCCGGAATAATTTCACGGGGGCCTATTGTGCGGGCAATATGGTGAAGAAATATGGTTTGAAGGTTGAGTACGTGTATACGCAAGGGTTGACTGAAAAATCATATTCCTACAATAAAAATGATTGCATGAATTAAGGCATTGCCGGACAAAGTTTTCGCTATGTCCGGCACCCCGTCACCAGCGGGTAGTTACGGCAAATCTGGGAGAGTCAGCAAAAGTGTTAAGCCGTGATATAAAAGGCTCGGTCTGCTTCTATGTGAACAGGAATTTAATGGTCGATCCTACAAGATATAAAGCGAATGCGATCTGCAATACCCGGAATAAGCGCCTGACATAGCGCCATTGGTTGCGTTCTCTGGCGTTGGCTTTAGCGATTGAAACATCGGGGTTTTCTTTTTTGTTCCTTCTTTTCTGTAGCTCAGCATAGCCCCAATAGATAAGAAGAAGAACAACCAATATTTTCATAAGGACTGAGCTTTCTATATTGAAATGTGCTTCCCAATGCCAGTTTGTATTGTTCATTCCTTCTCATCTCTTCGGTTGACTTCGAGGGTTTATAACAAGTAATGGCCTTGATATCCATGCTTATTGAAAGGTTATTATGCATTCAGATAGAGACTCCGGGTTAAGCAATTTGCTTACTCAACCCGGACGGCGTTCTTTTCAGGCGGGGTTATTTAGCCAGCAGTTCTTTACGGACGATTTCTGCGCCTGCGCTTAACGCATCGAGCTTGCCTCGTGCGACGCCACGCGGTAACGGGATCATGCCGCAGTTGGTGCAAGGGTAGAGCTTATCGGCGTCGACGAACTGCAATGCTTTGCGGAGTGTCTCGGCGACTTCCTCAGGTGTTTCAATGCTATTGGTTGCCACATCAATCGCACCAACCATCACCTTTTTACCGCGAATGAGTTCCAGCAGTTCGATGGGAACATGCGAGTTATGGCATTCCAGTGAGATAATATCGATATTTGATTTTTGCAGTTTCGGGAAAATCTTTTCGTATTGTCGCCAGTCTGTTCCCAGCGTTTTTTTCCAATCCGTATTGGCTTTAATGCCGTAGCCGTAGCAAATATGCACCGCCGTCTCACATTTCAGCCCTTCAATGGCTCTCTCTAACGTGGCAATGCCCCAGTCATTCACTTCATCAAAGAACACATTAAAAGCGGGTTCATCGAACTGGATAATATCGACGCCAACGGCCTCTAATTCTTTCGCTTCTTCGTTGAGAATTTTAGCGAATTCCCAGGCCAGTTTTTCGCGGCTTTTATAGTGGTTGTCATAAAGCGTGTCGATCATCGTCATCGGGCCTGGCAGGGCCCATTTGATCGGCTTGTCAGTTTGCTGACGCAAAAATTTGGCATCTTCAACAAATACAGACTTTTGACGGCTGACCGGCCCAACGACGGTCGGCACGCTCGCATCATAGCGATCACGAATTTTAACGATCTCGCGTTTCTCAAAATCAACGCCGTTAAGATGCTCAATAAACGTAGTGACAAAATGCTGACGCGTTTGCTCGCCATCACTGACAATATCAATGCCTGCCTGTTGCTGATCTTCCAGACAAAGGCGCAGGGCATCTTGTTTACCGTCGGTTAATTCCTGATCTTGCAATTTCCAGGGTGACCAAAGGACCTCAGGTTGTGCCAGCCAGGAAGGTTTAGGTAAACTGCCCGCCGTTGAAGTGGGTAATAACTTTTTCATAATAGATGACCCTGTATTTTGGTTAATCAAAGAACGGAATTAGCAGTCCACTGCTCAAGAATTGCCTGGTAAGGTTTAATGAAATTATCTTCAGTAAACTTTCCCTGCTCAATGGCTAAATGGCTACGTTCTTCCCGATCATAAACAATTCGTGTTAATGAATAATCTTGTTGATTCAGGCTGGGCTGATAGCATATTCCTGCCGCTGAGTTCGCGTTATAAATCTCAGGACGGTAAATCTTCTGGAACGTCTCCATCGTGCTGATGGTGCTGATCAGTTCGAGATTGGTGTAATCGCTGAGTAAGTCGCCAGAGAAATAGAAAGCCAATGGCGCAACGCTATTTGCAGGCATGAAATAACGAACCTGTAATCCCATTTTGCTGAAATAGTGATCGGTTAATGAAGATTCATCCTGCTGATATTCGATACCCAAAACAGGATGCACATTACCCGTACGGTTATAGATGTTTTTACTTGAAACACTGAGACAGATTACGGGCGGTTTGGTGAAATTTCTTTTGTAACTGTCTGAATTGACGAAGTGTTTGAAGATATTCCCGTGTAATTCGCCGAAATTATCGGGAAGGGTAAACTGGTTTTTTCCCTTATTGTGCGCAGAAAGCAGCACGCTAAAATCATAATCACGTACATATGAGGAAAAATTATTCCCGACAATACCGTCAATGCGTTCGTTCGTTTTTTTATCAACGATATTTGTTTTTAATATTTCAATGACCGGGAAAGTATCGTTTTTGCTTTCAGCGTCAATCTTCAGCTCAACGGAAACAATTTCAAGTTTGACACAATAACGATCGCCTTTAGGGTTATCCCAATGCGCAAGAGAATTGAAACGATTGTCAATCATCATTAAGGCGTTGCGCAAATTCTCCTGGCGTTTCTCACCTCTGGCCAGATTCGCAAAGTTGGTGGTGATACGCGTACTTTCCGAAGGGTTATAATCCTCGTCGAAACGAATGCTCTTAACAGTAAATGCAAACTCTTTATTCATTGTATTCCAGCGCCCTGATGTATGAAATATAACCTGATATGTTGCTTGCCTTACAGGAATAAACCTTTTTCGTTTCTGACTTGCTACATCCTGTAGCCTTCAACATATTTACAGATAACAATTATGTAAAATTCTTGTATGCACAATTTATGCCTGAGTCATTGAATGAGGAAAAGTGATTTAATTTCACCGAACATGAACGATGTTCATGATCAGCCACAGGGCAGGAATGCGACAGAGCGCACATTACGATGATTTATGGCGTTGATGGTGAAGGTCAGAGAGGGGAAAGGAACCGGCTGGCAGCTGATTTTCCATCAGGGCACGCCAGCGGCTTAAACGCTGGCGTTGCCTTGTGCCGGCTAATCATCAGGAAGAAGCACAGCCCGCAGGATTAAATACCCGTGTTGTCGAGGCCGGATTATTGGCGAGTTTATTTTCCGGCCTGCGGGGGCGCGCAACCAATTCTCCGCCACAATTCGGGCAAATTCCGCCCAGTTTTGTGTCGGCGCACGTGACGCAGAAGGTGCACTCAAACGAACAAATTTTCGCGTCAGCCGACGTCGGCAGCAAATCGGTATTACAACACTCGCAATTGGGTCTCAGTTCCAGCATAGAAATTTATCCTCTGTGGGTTCACTTCATGATGAGCAAGCTTCAATTTTCACCGACGTGTATCGTCGTAAACATAACCTGAAAAAGCGGTTTGGGAAAAGGCTTAGCCAGTAGAACGCCCGTCATTTCTCTGCCTGCAAATCATGCCGCTGACCGCGCAACCGACTCACGCTGATCACAACCGCCAGAATGGTAGCAATCACGGCGACCCACAGGCTCAGTTTTACGGCGTGGGCTTCACGGATCACGCTGTTGGCGGCGTAGATGGACAGGATCACGCCGACGACTGCCGCGCCAAGGCACTGCCCGAAGGTGCGCATAATCGCCAGTACGCCGGAGGCGTAGCCGCTGTGTTCGCGCGAGGCATTCGACAGCATTTCGCGGTTATTCGGGCTCTGGAAACAACCGAAACCGAGGCCGCAGACGAAACTTCTCAGGCCAATATCCCAGAATTGCGGATGTTCAGGCAGCTGCGCGAGCAGCAATAATCCCACCCCGAAAACCGCCAGACCGATTGTTGAAATGATGGCGGCAGGATAGCGATCTGCGAGACGTCCTGCGTGGGGCGCGGCGAGTATAATCCCCAGCGGCCACGGCGTGAAAAGCAGGGCGGAGACAAACGCGCTGTAACCGTAAACGCTCTGGAACAGAAACGGCAGCGCCACGAAGGTAATTCCCTGGCTGACAAATGAGGCCAGCGAGGTCAGCGCCGCCAGAGAAAAGCGCGGGGAGGCGAAAATGCCGAGCGGCAAAAGAGGTTTTGTCGCGCGGCGCTGACGCCAGACAAACGCGACGCCGGTCAGAATAGCGATCAGTCCGTAGCTGACCGCCGTGGCTAAATCATCTGCACCGGGGCGTGAAAACGCGTCTGCGGCCATAATCAGCGCACCGAGCATCGCGGCGGATAACACCGCACCCGCAAAATCAAACGGCTGGCGCGTGGCTGCCGGATTCGCCGGAATGACGCGCAGCGCGAGGATCATCGCAATAATGCCCAGCGGGATATTAATCGCAAACAGCCATTGCCAGCTGAGCGCCGATAAAATGGTGCCGCCGAGCACGGGTGCGATGGCAGTGCTGGTGGCGATAATCAGGGCATTCAGGCCAAGAATTCTCCCCAGCAGACGGGTTGGAAATACGGATCGTAAAATCGCCGGGCCAATACTCAGCGTGGCCGCTGCGCCGATCCCCTGCAACACGCGCATGAACACCAGCACGTCGAGAGAGGAAGAGAGCGCGCAGCCCAGAGATGAAAGGGTGAATAGGGCCAGTCCGGCGACGAAAATCGAACGAAAGCCGATATGGCTGGCCATCGCCGCAAAAATCGCCAGTGCCATGGACGCTGAAAGCAGATAACCGTTGGAAACCCACACCGCCGCACCCGCCGAAATATTCAGCGCCCGCGCGATTTGCGGCAACGCGATATTCACCATCGAACCGTCGAAAACCGACATCGTAGCCATCGTCATGACGGCCGCCATCGCAAAACCGCGCTCGCGGCCCGGTAATCCTTCATCGCCGGGTCTGTCTGAAAATAATTCCATAATTAAAACCGTTCTCTCTCACAGGGGATGCAGGAAATATAGCGGGACGCCGGACATAGCGGAAGGCGCAGCATTTGCATTGAATACCTGCACCAAACGCCTTCTCTCCGGTTTCATGGCGCGTTACACTGCACGCATGACTGAACCTGACCTGAACTTACTCATTGCGCTGGATGTGCTTCTCGCTGAAAGAAGTGTAGCGGGTGCTGCGCGCCGTCTGGGATTAAGTGCTTCCGCGATGAGCCGTACGCTCAGCCGCCTGCGCTCGACCACAGGCGATCCTTTGCTGGTGCGCGCCGGACGCCAGATGGTGCTGACGCCATATGCCGAAGAGATCCGCGAACGTGCGCAGAACGCCAGTTTTGAAGCGCGTGCGCTGCTTCGGCCGTCTTCGGCAGAACTCCATTTAGCCCGGCTTGAGCGCACTTTTCTGATCCGCTCCAACGATGGTTTTGTGGTGGCGTTTGGCGCGGCACTGATTGCCGCTGCCGCGCAGGCCGCGCCTTCCGTGTGTTTGCGGTTCACGCCTAAACCGGAAAAAACGTCTAACGCATTGCGCGAAGGGCGGGTTGATCTCGAGATTGGCGTCGTCGGCGATATGGGGCCGGAAATCCGTTTGCAGACGTTGTTCCGCGACAGGTTTATTGGCGTGGTGCGCAAAGGCCATCCGCTGGCGCGGAAAAAGGCGCTTACCGCGCAGGAATATGTTTCGTTCGGACACATTGTTGTTGCCCGCCGTAACGGCACGCACGGTCCGGTGGATGACGCACTGGCCGAAGCGGGGCTGAAACGCAAAATCGCCGCCGTGGTGCCGGGGTTTTCCGCCGCGCTGGCGATTGCCCAAAACTCTGATCTGGTGGCGCTGATCCCCGCGTCATTCCTGATTTCTGATCCCGTCGGGCTTCACGCGTTTGAACTGCCGGTGAAAACCCGCGAAATCACGATTTCACAAATGTGGCACCCGCGCTCGGAAGTCGATCCGGCGCACCGCTGGCTGCGTCAGCTGGTGCTGGGCGTTTGCCGCGAAAAAGTGCCGCAATGAAAACAGGGACTAAATCGCCGGTGTAGTTCCGCACCGGCTAAACACAGACGCCGCTCTAATCAAAATATTTTCATTATTTTTTAATGCGAGCAGCTCCATCCCAACCGGGAAACCATTTTTTGTAAACCCGACAGGGATGCTCAATGCCGGCGCGCCCGTCACCGCTGAAAGTAACGCATTACTTCCTTCCTGCTGCTCTCCAATTTTCACCGGTGGATGACGAACGACGGGATAAATCAAAATATTGATACCGTTTTCGGCGAAAAACCGCTCCAGATCTGCGTAAAGTTGCTTTTGAATTTCCAGCGCCTGAGTGTATTCACCGGAAGATGTACCTTTGTGAAAAGCGCGACTTTTAAATACGGCGTCTAATTGCGGATGGTAAAGCTTTGATTCATAGATAGCCTTCAGTGATTTAAATTTTGCTTCGGTTCTGAGGGCCAGAAATTGTTCCAGCGATTCGGCAAATTCATAAGCAATCACATTCGCTTCATTGACCCGTTGTTCAAGGTCAGGAAACTCAACATGCGACACTTTGCCTGCATGGCGGGTGATTTTATCTGCGGCTTGCGTGATTAAATTCCTGATATCGGCATTCTCTGGCGTGGTTCCCGTAAACCACGCGTCCAGCAAACCGGCGCTGATTTCGCCTTTGAAAGGTGCAATCGGATTTCCTGCGAGTATTTCGGCTGCCAGCCACAAGTCTCCGGCATTTCTCACTAACGGCCCGGCAATATCCTGAGTCGGGGATAAAGGCACAATGCCTTGCATTGCGATGCTTCCCCGCGTTCCTCTCAGCCCGTAAAGGTTATTAAATGCCGCAGGGATGCGGACTGAGCCAGCGGTATCTGTGCCGATTGCCAGCGGAACGTAGCCTGCCGCAACCGCCACGGCGGAACCACTGCTGGAGCCTCCCGGAGAGTAGCCCGCGAGTAACGCATTCTGCGTAAAACCGGTTAGTGATGAAGCGCCGGTGATCCCGGCGGCAAGTTCGTGCATCGCCGTTTTGCCCAATAAAATTGCGCCTTCCTGCCGGAGTCTGGTGATCAACGGGGCGTCCTGGCTGGCGATAATCCCTTCTAACGCAACGGATCCGGCCGTGGTGGGCCATCCGGCCACATCGATATTGTCTTTAATCAGAACGGGAATACCTTCCAGCCTTCCCGGCGTCGCACCACGGGCGCGTTTTTCATCACTGCCGGACGCAGCAAGCCTGGCTTCATTTGCGAATAATCTTGTGATGGCATTGAGCGCCAGCCCGGTTTTATCGGTACTTTCAATGCGTGCAATGGCAAGCTCAACAAGTTCCTGAGAGGTGACGAGCCGATCATCGAGAGAACGCAGCAATGAAATGACAGACGCTTTAGCGTAATCATCCGGTGTCATTCTATTTTTCCTCATAAATTGCTGATGATTTCTGGCCGTGAGTGATCTCCAGAACACGGCCATAAGAAGCGCCCGGGAAATGGGAACTGAACCAGAGCGCGTGATGTTCTTTACACCAGTCTATGGCTTTTATTCTGGACTGTTCCGCCAAAGGCTTATTCTCACAAAATACAGAATTCCAGTGCGGGTACGCAAACTGCACCGGGTTATGCATGACATCGCCGGTAAAAAGCGCGTATTCCCCGGCGGATTGCAGGGTGATGGAGGCATGGTCGATACTGTGTCCCGGCGTGGGCATAAATTTTAAAATTCCGGCAAAAAGGGGTGAGGCCTGGATATCGATCGTTTCCAATTTCCCGTTTTCTATCAGCGGCAAAATACTGTCCTGATATAACGCGTGACGCTTTTCATCGGTTTTGCAGTGTTCTAATTCTGTTGCGGAGCAAACATAGCGGGCATTGGGAAACAGTGGTTTCCATTCACCTTCGCGGCCGTCAGTATTCCACCCGACATGGTCAGTGTGTAAATGCGTCAATAAAACATAGGTGACGTCTTCGGGTGAAAATCCGGCCTGTCTGAAGTTTTGCAGATAATTTGTATTTAACTGATGAAATAACGGAACGTTATTCCTGTTGCGGTGATTACCGGTGGCAGTATCAATAATGATAATATCGCTGGCGGTTTTAATGACCCAACTATGCACAGAGATTTGGATATATTTATCTTCATCGTCAGCCATATCACAAAGGTGATCAGGGAACAGCGACGTTAATTTAAATGATGCGGTTTGCTCGGTGATTTTTGAAATTCTACAATTTCCGACCGTTACTGGAATGTGCATATTACTCCCGATAATGTTGGTGGTGTTGATTGTTAACCCGTAAAAGTCGAAGTATGATTATGCTCATCTGATTATTCAAATTGATTAAAATAATGAAAGATATCAATGAAAATGATTTTGGTAAAATAGACCTTAACTTATTGATCGTACTGGTCATCATGGTGGACGAACGCAGTGTCACCAACACGGCGAAACGGCTACATCTGGGGCAGCCCGCAATGAGTGCCGCTTTAAAAAGATTGCGTGAGATGTTTGATGATCCGCTTTTTATCCGCACGTCTGAAGGCATGCTTCCCACCTCCCGCGCAGAGAAACTCGTCGCGCTTTTCAGGCCAGCACTTCAAAATTTTCATCGCGCTATTTTCGATTTCCCTGTATTCAATCCGGCTGCCGACAACTATAACTTTCGTATTGGGATGAGTGACTGGGTTGAACACTGGCTGATGGCGGACTTACTGGAAATAGTCAGTGCCGAAGCGCCGGGAATAACAATCACCGTATTAGCCTCAGACCCTTATAAAGATTTGCAAATGATCAAAGATGATAAAGCGGATGTGATTATTTCGGTCGGAAAGGATCTGACGCAGGAAGCGGGCAGAGAAAATCTGGTGCAATTTGGTTTTAAAACCGTTTGGGACAGAAAGCAGATTGATATTAAAAAACCGCTGAGCATTGATGATTTTATAAAATATGACCATCTTCTGGTTTCGTACAGAGGCGCAAATCAAAGTCTGATTGATAGCCAGCTCGCATTGTCAGAACGCCAAAGAACAGTGAAATATGTCACGCCAAATTTTGCATCACAGCCGCTTATTTTGTCGCGTCTGCCCGTGTTTACGACGGTGCCCGAGGGGTTAGTCGATGTCTGGTGCAAACTCCATCATTTTGATTTCGATGAGGTCCCGGTAGAAACATCAAAGTATCACCTGTCACTCTTGTGGAATAACCGGCGTGAAAAGGAACCGGCTATAGAGTGGATTTTACGCAAACTTAAAGCGCTGATAGTGGACAAAACAAAAAGCATTCATGCTGATGAATGAATGCTTCGCAAAGCCAGAAAACCCTATTGCGCATCCAGATAATGCTTAAGCGTCATCCGCAGGTCGGGTGTTAATTCTTTGATGTTTTTCAGCATCCAGCGCAAATAAGCCGGGTCGTCTTCGGCGATTTCTGCAATCTTTTTGCCGCGATATTTGCCGAACATCATGGTGCTGATCAGCGCAGGCCGGCCGGTGATCGTGACCATTTCTTCAGGCGTCCAGTCGGATTCATCCATGATGCGGATGAGTAACGCGGCGGTGATGTAGCAGTCAAAAAGCGCGCGGTGATGGTGCAGTTCCGCCGGGGTCTTCACGTCGAGTTTCAGGGATTTGTACAGCGCCATATTGCTGTACTTAATCCCCGGCCACAAACGGCGCGCCAGCTTAACGGTACAAATCCACTGGCCGGGCATTTCAGGCAGCATACGCTGGTCAAAACTGGCGTTATGGGCGACGTAATATGGGCTGCCGTGGTAGCGGGGAATGACGTCTTCAATCCACGGTTTATCGGCCACCATGGCCTCGGTGATTTTGTGGATTGCCATCGCCTGATGGCTTATCGGGCGATCGGGGCGAACCAGATCGCTCATGGGATTGACGATCCTTCCGTTCTCAATATCAACAGATGCCACTTCCACTACGCCACCCTGCAATCCGCAGGTTTCCGTATCAATAACTCGCAACATATTCCACTCCAGAGACCGCCGGACACGTTCTAAAAACGTTAGCCTAACGGAATGATTTCCTCATGCCCACTTTTCTCATCACCTCTTTTCACAAAAAAATACGCCCCGAAATATCCCACACAGTCCATCCGCCTATTTCCTGTACAGATCACACTTCGCCCCGCTTTCGTGAAAATGCTCACATCGTCCCGTGCAGATGCCCAAACTTACACGGATATTTTCGGCTTTTAGCCGTGGCAATGCGTGAATAAACTGGCTAACTTCAATAATGAAACGCTATTTTATTTAGGTTGGATTGCGGTTTTAACACAATGTGAGTGCGCTCACAAAGCGGGTGAGAACGCAGTCCGGGGGCGCTCTGATGAGCGTTAACTCTCTCAGTAATGGCAGGTATCGCTGTGAAAATAAGTTCTGTTGAAGTCACTGTTTTTACTTATCCGACCCGTCGTGTTTCAGACAGCGCAGGTCATTCGCATCCGGGTGAAGAAAGTCAGGCAAAAATGGCGATGCTGGCGATTACCACTGACGAAGGTGATTGCGGATATTCGTTCGCGCCGCCGGAAGTGGTGCGTCCGCACGTCGTGAATGCATTTTTTAGAAAAGTGCTTATTGGCCAGAATCCGTTTGACCGCGAACGTCTGTGGCAGGATCTGGTTCACTGGCAGCGCGGCAGTGCGCATCAGCTGACCGAGCGCGCGCTGTCGTTTGTCGAGCAGGCGTTGTGGGATCTGATCGGCCGCAAGCTGAATATGCCGGTACACAAACTGCTGGGCGGATTCCGCGAAAAAGTCCCGGCCTACGGCAGCACCATGTGCGGTGACGAGCTGAAAGGCGGCCTGTCAACGCCGGACGAATTCGGTCAGTTTGCCGAAAAACTGGTGGCACGCGGTTATCAGGCTATCAAGCTGCACACCTGGATGCCGCCGGTGGCGTTCGCACCGGATCCGAAGATGGACATCAAAGCCTGCGCCGCCGTGCGTGAAGCGGTCGGGCCGGACATCGAGCTGATGCTCGACGGTTATCACTGGTACAGCCGCGCAGGATGGTAATACACTGTTATTACTGATTAAACTACCTCTCCTGCAAAACCCCTGCTAAATTCCTCAGCAAAACTGCATAACAATTAAACCGCTACTTCCTTCCATTCCTTACCGCGATCATCGTGATATTTTTCTGTCATCTGGCTGGTTTTGTGGCCCAAGAGGCTTTGCGTATCTATCCCCTGAGCACTGTATAAGCGTTCACATAAAGACCGTTGCTCATGGAATGTTGGGGGCGAATTAGCATCAAATTTAATACCTGACTGGTCTCTTGCTTTCGCGAAACCACGAGATAAAGTATCCTGATTCAGCTGGCCACCGCGTTCGCAGTTACTTAATGATCTGTGATGATGCAGGATCCATTTACTCAGGACGACATCACGACATTCGGCGATGACGTCCCGAAGACAAATATCCAAAACGTCACAGCGAATAGACAATGGAATGGCTACCTTCGCCCCAGTTTTTTGCTGGATCACGTGAAGTTTGTCATCCCAAATATCTGAGAATTTCATGGCCGCAATATCCCCGACCCGCTGCCCGGTGAGTATTGCAATCATCATGCCGCGCCGAACATAAGCCGGCTGCTCTGATGCCTTCGAATATATGGCTTTCCATTCATCGAGAGAAAGCCGTTGCCTGGTAACTTTTGCCCTTGGTTGTCTTGTCGCAATCGCCGGGTTATAACCCACAGGGACTTCACCCATATGCTGAGCTTCTTTGAACAGATCGCTGAGAACGGAGCGCACCATTTGCGCCATTCTTCCTTTACCTTGCTCAATATAAATATCTAAAATGCTGGCAATATCGCGTGCGCCAATTTCAGGCAAAGGCTTAATTCCGCATTGCTCTACAAATGCCTTTAGAGCCGGTTCTTTTCCTGTTGCGGTTTTAGGTTTTATTTCTCCGTTTCTTACCTTTTCCTTCAACATCTTTCGATATTTATCTACCCACGAATTCGCTGTAATCCCCTTATTTGTTTCTCTGCTGATATTATTTCTGACCCTAATGAGATTTGTCATTTTCTGCTCATTCAGCTTCATATTTGCGTCGATGGCAATTGCTCGAGCCTCTTTTTCGCTGTCCCCTAATCCGTGAAATTTTCCAGTGACTGGGTGTTTATAACGCCAGTAAACCTTTTTGGTTCTGGCGTCGGTATAGCAGGAGAGTCCGGGGATATTCACATTATATTTACGTGGACGTGCCATCTTCGAGAATCCTCATTAAACGTGGATCTATGTCCTTGCTGATCTCGGGCTTCTCGGCCATGCCAATAAAACGCGCTGACGCTTCCACACGCCAGCACCGTCCTGCCTTAACGGGAAGAGGGTAAATCATTCCGTTTTTGGCATACCTCATCAATGTTGCTCGACTTGGTACTGGCGCTGAGAACTCTTCGAGAGCCCATTCATCTAACGTTAATGTTCTCGCCATAAATCACTCCACACGTTTAGTTATAGCCGGCTGCACACCGGCTTACTGGCTGATCCGAAATCGGCCGTAATATTTCCCAGCTCGCCACCAGAGCATTTTCTCCCCCAGTGGCATTGCTGGCGCAAATTCAGCGGGGACAAACCACAAATTCAGCATTCGTTCCACGTAAACCCGCCTGACAAAATGCGACCTCATGATTTTCTCTCTGCCTTAATTTTGTAGTAGGCCTGTTCGAAGCCTCTCCAGTATTTCCAGTACTGGAACCGCTGCTGTAGCCAGTGCGGCGCCATATCATTCACCATCCTTCACGATGCCGCCAGCGGCATTGATTGCTGCGTCACCGTAGATTTGTCCGATTAACTGAGTGCCTTCTATGGCTGCATCTGCGATGGAGTAAATCACTGCGCCTGTAGCTTTCACGACAAACAGGAACCCCACGGGCACGACCGGCTTTTGCGGGGCGGTGAATAGATATGCATGGTTGCGCGTCAAATCACCTGATTCAGAAACAAAACCTGATTCCACCGATTTATTGATACTGAATAGCACCGCGCTACCTTCAAGATTGAATAGGTGCTGATTATAAACACCCACCGGCACCTGATCGCCTTTCAGCGCTGCGAGTTCTGCCTCTGATTTCTCTGCACGTTCACGTTGTGCATGAAGCGCTGTGCATGCTTGGTCGTACGCCCATTGCGTAGGCGCACGATGCTCCCACTGGAATTCAAGTTTTCTGATTTCCTGAGCATTTGCATCAGCCCGCTGGCGTTCTGCTTCGAATGCATTTAGTGCCAGCAAAATATTTTGAGCCTTGAACGTGGTATCTGATTGGTCATATAAGTGAATGATTTCTTCACCATCAGAGTTTTCACCCTGGCATTCGACAATCCGATCGGCCAGGTCGCGCATATCACGCATCAGCGCCGCGATATCTGTTGTATCAGTCATACAGACTCCTTCAAAAACAGGATCCAGTGAGTTTTGTCGCCTTTGCCGGTGCGCTGCCAGATTGTTGGCTTCTGGTCAGTCAGGGCGATTACCTGGGCAACGGGTATCTGCGTTTCGTTCCATTTGAAAACGAGTGTGCCGTGTGGCCGCAACACTCTGAACGCTTCTCGGAAACCGGAAGCGAGGTCATCACGCCACGTTGCTTTGTCCAGCACGCCGTACTTTTTTCGCATCCAACTTTTCTCCCCGGCACGCGCAAGGTGCGGGGGATCGAATACGACTTGGGCAAAACTGTTATCTGCGAACGGTAGCTGGCGGAAGTCGGCAATCACGTCCGGGCTGATTACCAGCAGGCGTTCGTCGCACAGAGTGTGTTCTTCGCTTCGCACGTCGATGAATACTGCACGTTCATCCTGTTTATCGAGCCAGAACATCCGGGAGCCGCAGCACATATCGAGGATTGATTTGCTGGTTGCTTCAGTCATTATCGGTGCCCCTCGCACGCACAGTCCCGGCAGCCGTCAAAGTCGTAAGGGTTTTCCTGCCAGCTGATTTTTCCGCAGCATGGACAGTTCCAGCGGGTCTTGCCTGATGATTTACGGCGTTTCTGGCGCTTTAACCAAGATGGCTGGCGCAGGCCCGCGCTTTGAATCATGGTTCGGCGATCCAGCAGGTTGATGTTGAACGTCCTGCGTTTAACTGCGTCAGCAGTAGTGAACGGCAACCAGACCAGATCGGTATCGGTTGTATCAGGCTGAGCAAAAACTCTCGCCTTGCTGAAATCATCGGTTGGCAGCAGATCAGACAGCCAATAAACATCGTTCCCATTCCATTGCCCTTTCAGGAAAGCGACGTACCCTTTGCAGCCGTCTTTGATAACGCTTTCGCCCGGGATATGTTGGTGATCAACATGCCACACAG
Source organism: Rahnella sp. PD12R (assembly GCF_019200965.1). Lineage (NCBI taxonomy): Bacteria > Pseudomonadati > Pseudomonadota > Gammaproteobacteria > Enterobacterales > Yersiniaceae > Rahnella > Rahnella sp. PD12R. The sequence continues at coordinate 45,092 of NZ_JAHTMS010000003.1, forward strand.
CGGCAGTGTCGATTGCATCTGCGGACACCGGCAGGTCGATGTCACGGCCACGATTCCAACTGTTCTGAGCTTCTTCCAGCGTGTAGACATGGGCTTTATTGATATCAGAGGCATAACCCTGTCCCTGATAGCAGTGAAACGACATGTTGCTGCCGACCGTGTCACGCAGGCACGCCAAATAGAAACGGTCAGCCATTACCATTCTCCCCAACTAAACGACGCTGCGACCGGCCCGAGTTCTTCCGCTGCCACATAAACGCTACCTTCCGGCGGCCTCACAGTTTCTGGACGCCACCCCTGGGTGATGTATCCACCTTCCTGCAACCCATCAAGACACAATTTTGCGGTTTCCATTGTCAGGGCCATGCGCTCGAGCTGATAGCGCTTGCGGTACACAAACGCGCGCAGAGCCTCTTCCTTGGTTAAGTGATAGCTTGAGCGAGCAGAGCCTTTCAGGCAGCGTTTAATTCCATTTTTTGACCGAGATTCCATCTGTTTCAACTGCTCGGTAGTCATGTGCGGATAGTCATAGCAATGCCAAAAAGTTTTGGCGGTTTCGCGGATAATGACGCGCTCACGTAGCATTACGATTGGCCTCCCATCGCTAGCGTTTCCGTCAACGTAGCGGTAGCAATATTTTTTCTCAGTCATGGCTGCTCACCTGCTGGCGCTGGTTCATCCGGAATTGACGCCCAGTGAGTAATACGGACATCTTCGTGTTTCAGTGCTTCCAGTTGAAATGACCACTCCCATTCACCGGTTTCTTTCTGCCCCATTGCCATCCACATAGAACGCCATCCGATCACCCAGCCTTCGCCGTTGGCGTCAAATAGAAGGACCTCTTCATTCGCTGATGGCAGCTCCACATCAACGGATACAGCTTGATCATAAATCAGGTCCCGCCATGCCACGGCTACCAGCTGGCCACCGAGAATTCCGGTGCCGGCACCTACCACTGGTTCTTTCCCGTCTTCAAAATCAACAACCAAAGTAACTTTTCCCATGATTTCCCCCTGATCAGAACATCAGCTCTTCCCAGCGGCGCATAAACAAAGCTCTGGCCTGTACTGGGTTGAGAGGTGTGATAAGAATGTCTGTCGGTTTGATACCTTCCAGAATCGGCCAGAAGTTATCAGCATCTACTTCCAGATCCCGGCGTTCGGTCGCCAGCATGATCAGGTCAGCCGTTTTGACGATGGCGCTCATCTCCAGCGGTAGGTCGTACTTCTCACGGATCAGGCCATCAATCTGACGCTCGATGCGGGCATAGTCGGGCAGCATGCGTTTCAGTGGGGCAGGGATGTCCTTCATGTACGCTTCAGTGGCGTCGTGCAACAAGGCTTCGCGCTGGTATTGCGGTTCAACAATCATGCTGCACAGAACAGAGTGCTGAGCCACGCTGTAGAAGTCGGCAATCTGCCCTGCAAATCGGCATTCGTGGGACAGACCCTGCGCGATGTCGGCAATATTGAAGGCGAGCACATTAGGATTTGAGAAATCCAGATGCTGGCCGGAAAAGGTGGTTAACCAGGTCATAAAATTACTCCACACGTATATTTAGGTTGCGCGAATCCCTTGCCAGTGACGGCAATTAATAAAATTCAGATGTTTTTAAATTATCTTTGGGCTTCGCCGCCCAGCGCGGAAATAAGGGCCGATATCAGTGCTGAATATTCACTGGTGACCAGAATGAAATCAGCATCAAAGCGCGCGGCAAAATCATCGCGGTCGATGTCGTCGTTCTGATCGGCCAGGGTGTCGCTCGGTTTCAATTTTTTCAGCGTAAAAGCATCGTTAATCTGGAAGCTGACGCGTTCTTGCCAGTCCATCGAAACCTGAGTGACCAGTTTACCGTTTTCGATATGGCTGCTGATCTCGTCGCTGACCAATGCCTGCTTCTTACAGCGGATAGTGCCGCCTTCTTCCAGAATGGCTTTCAGCTCAGCTTCATCCTGCAGGGCAAATCCGGCTGGCGGCTGGCCGCTGCGCACCCATTCTGTAAGGGTGAGTTCGATCGGTGTTTCCATCGTCAGTGGTACAACAGGCAGCGAACCGAGGCTTTTACGCAGGAGTGCCAGCATGTCTTCTGCTTTCTTGGTGCTGACTGCGGCGACCATGATCAGGCGGTTATCCAGATCAATCCACATGAAGGTTTGGGTGAAGCGACTGAACGCGCGTGGCATCAGACTGTGCAACACCTCATCTTTCAGCGAATCTTTCTCGGTCTTCTTCAGCTTGCGGTGCTGCTCGTTTTGAAGCTGCTCAATCTTGTCAGCCAGTTCCTGCTTAATCACCGGCGCCGGAAGGATTTTCTCTTCGCGCTTCGCACAGATCAGCAGTTGGTGACCGGCTGCGTGCACCAGCTTTTCAGTACCGAACTTACCCATCGGGGAAACCCAGCCGGTTTTAGCCATATCCTGGCTGCCACACGGGGAGAAAATGAAGGCGCTCATCTGGCGTTGCATTTCCTCAGCATCGAGCGCGATATCCCGGCTCATGCGGTAAATCAGAATGTTTTTGAACCAAAGCTCTTTCACGTTTATTACTCCACTTTCCTACTGCACATAGGGTTTGAATCGATGCGGGCCGAAACCCGCATGGATTGATCAGGACTTCTTACTAATCACCGGCCAGATAACCACCAGTAGAGCCACAACCAGAAAACCATCGGCGACGGTTGACATAATGCGGCTGGTGAAGTCCACAGCGACGACCAGAAACAAGATCAGGCCAGCACCGGCCAGACGGAGTTTGCCAATCATAAGTACTGGTCTAAAGACAGTTGCAGTGACTGAGCGATTTTCTTCAGAGTGGCTTCTTCTTCCTCTCCGATGCCGTCCTGATCGGCGATGTCCAGACACAGGCACAGAACATCAACAGCATCAGAAGTGCCAGCGACATCAGACAACTCACGATAAGCCTGTGCGTTTGCGCTGCGTGGCGATGCTTCGTACCGAGCGCGGATGTTGCTGCTCATCTGGGCAATTTCGCCAGCGAATGGTGAGAATGCCGGTAAAGCACTGATGGTTTTTTCCAGAACAGCAATTTCTTTCGCGTCGCAGGTGCCGTCGGCATAAGCGATGGCGTATGCGCCCCAAACTGTTGCTTCCACTGCGTCGCGGTTTTCCATCTTTTTCACTTCAGCTACAGCTTTACGGGCTTTTTTCTTAAAGATTCCAAACATGTTCATTTCCTTCTCAGTTGGTTAACTACTCACACACATAGACAAGGGCTGCCGGTAATGCACAGGGCGTGCTGGGTGGGTGCCAGCGGCCCTTGTCTATGCCTGCGAAAAAATTGGCGGTGGTCATGATCAGAACACTATCTTCGCTCCCCCTGATGTTGGATGGTTGAAGAGTCATGCCACCGCCGAAAGACAACTACACACAGCAATTATCGAGGTTCCACGTCGATCTGATTGGGCGGCGGGAGTTGAACCCGCAATCGGGTAGGGAACCCGACCATCACCAGGATGCTTTGCACAACGGGAAGAACACTGGAACTGTGGTCAGACCGAGTTGATGGTAAGTGAGTCCCTCAACCCCCAGTGTTCTTCCCGTTGCGTTTGTTCCTTGTGGATACATTATGTATCTATGGGGTACATTGTCAAGGCGAAAAAAAACCTGCCGAAGCAGGTTGCGTGATAATAATTTTTTTAGGCTCTATAACGCCTTGGTTTTCCTGAGAAAACAACCGTGCCAATTATTGAACAATTGCCATCTATTTTGATGTATTGATCAGGCCAGTCCTTATTCAAGGCTTTAAGATATTTATTCCCAGCATCTTCTACGAGTCTTTTGAAGGTTGTTTCGCCAGAGTCGAGCAGCAGCGCAACTACATCATCACCGTGAACCGGTGCAACTTCTGGATCAACAAAAATCATATCGCCTGGTCGATACTCATCGATCATTGAATCGCCAATGACTCGAAGGATGTAGGTCATCGACCCACAAGGAACCGGACAGGGATATGTTTCGGATAAACTCAAATCTACCTCGGAATAACCAATTTCAGTCCAAGCCCCAGCCTGCACCCACGAGATTACTGGAACCATTTGTATGGTGAGTTCGGTGTCCGTGACATTCGGAGCTGAAGTTATATTGGAGGCTTGATGTTCCTTATCCAGCCAGCCATCAGGTAAATCAAAGCACTTTTCGATATGGCGTGCCAAATCATCCCCGATTTTTTTCGTAGGATTCTTTCCGATCACTCGGCTGACTTGAGTTGGTTCTCGGTCGATTAGGCCAGCAAAGGACGAATTTCCCCCGGCACTATCTCTGAGTTTCCTGGCGTTATCCCGCCGGATTTCATCGCTTGTCTTCATACACTCATTAAACTTCGTGTACCTGATAGGTACAAGTATCTTGCGGGTTCATTTAAATAGTGCATAATGTATCTCGGAGGTACATATGATCAAAAACTATTGGGATGCTTTAACAAAACCAGAGCAAAACGCTTTGGCTAAAAAAGTCGGTAGCAGCAGTGGTTATCTCAGGCTCGTTTTCAACGGTTACAAAAAAGCAGGTTTTTCGCTTGCTCAACGCCTTGAAGAAGAGACTGCTGGCGCTGTTACCAAGGGGCAATTACGGCCTGATATCTACGGGAATACTACCTCTCAAACGGCCTGAACATAACTACCCAAGGAAAAGCAAAATGGTAGACATCAAAGAGACAGTGAAAGCGATGTGCGATGCATTCCCCGGCGGCCGGTCTGCTATGGCTGGCGCTTTAGGGATGAGTAGGACCACTTTCGATAACAACCTGTATGAGAAGAACGGCTGTCGCTTTTTCGAATTTGCTGAATTGGAAGCAATGCAGGAAATGAGCGGGACCACGTTATTAGCTGAGTACAACGCTGACAAAGTTGGGCTTCTTCTGACGAGCATACCTCGGCCTGCAGAACTGGATCGTGTTGAGCTTTTTAATCAAAGCGTCGATGTGGCAGCCAAAAGCGGGCATGTAGATCAGCAAATTCAGGAGTCGATAGCGGATGACGGTGTGATTGATGCGGATGAACAGGCGGAGATCATGAAGTTGCACATGCAACACCTGGCGGCGCGGGATGAATACGTGCGGTCTGTTATTGCTCTGCACAAAAAAGTTGACGCCCGGAGTGTGCAGCTCCAGGCGTCGGGTGCATCAATCAATCGTGTGGAGTAATTGAACGCATGAACAGTTTACTCGTAAAAGCTGGCGTTCCGCAAATGCGCTGCAAGTCAGTGACTGGCGGAGCCGCGCGCTCTTTCTCGTATGAAGTGATTATCGATGGTGAGTGGATGCCCTGCAACTACCAGTTCGCTGCGTGGTGGGTAGGTTACGTCCGCCAGAGCAGCCAGAAGGTGACGGCATGTCTGAAGAAATCCAAAAGCTGGACAGGCGTTACAAGGATTGGCGGGGCGTTGTGGTACACGTCGTGGGCTTCGACAGAGCAGGGGATCGCGTCATCTTCATGCGTGCCGGTTACCCGCATGAGTGCGCCCAGCCCGTTGAGCTATTCAAGTCGCGGTTTGAGAGGGTGATGACCGATGAGCAATAAACTTCAGGGGCTGGTTTGGGATGCATGCGCGCCTGCTGGCTTATCCATTTCTCAGGTGGCGATCATGTCCCGTCTGGCTGACTACAGTAACGATGACGGTATTAGTTGGCCTGCTATCCCGCGCATTGCCCGCCAGGTTGGAGCGAAAAGCCCAAACACTGTGCGCAGCGCGCTGAGAGTCCTCGAGGCTGGTGGTTGGTTAAAAATACAGGAACGCAAAGTCAAAGGTCGCAACACCAGCCACATCTACCGAATTAACGTAGCAAAGCTGATTAAGGCCGCTGCGGAAGCAAATTCGGAAGATACCCCTTCAAATTTTGAAGCATCAAATTCTGAGGTATCAAAAATTGAAGCCTCAAATTTTGAGGGTTCAAATAACAAAGCTGTCGCGGCAGTTAGCCCTTCAAATTTTGAAGCCGATCCACAAGTAACTACAACACCTGATCCACAAGGTATTAAAACCCTTAGTCCGGCCGCTTCGCAGCCAGACGACAGCAGTGATGAAAGTTTTCTTGCCCTTCACCCAGAAGCGGTGGTGTTCAATGCCAAAAAACGCAAGTGGGGAAGTGCCGACGACCTGACCGCTGCTGAATACATCTGGGGAAAAATAATCCGCATGTACGAACAGGCTGCTGAATGCGACGGCGAGATTGCCCGCCCGAAAGAACCGGACATGACCCTGTGGGCAAACGAAGTCCGCCTGATGTGTACTGCCGACGGTCGCACGCACAAGCAAATCTGTGAACTGTTTGTCCGCGCTAACCGCGACCCCTTCTGGTGCAAGAACATCCTGAGCCCGTCGAAACTCCGCGAAAAATGGGACGACCTGACAATCAAACTTAGCGCGAATGTCCCGGCTGATACTTCGGCTGGCGGCCACTGGAACAGCGCTCAAGCATGGGAGAACACCCTGTGAACAAGATGATGATGGCAGTTAAAAACCGCGACGGCGCCGCGCTGGCTCAGCTGATTCCAGAAGAGCAACCGCAACGAGTAGTAAACGCTGACGCCGAGAAGTTGGTCGATGTGCTGTTCACTAACCTGATGCAGATTTTCCCTGCTGCCCGCCAGACCGCGCTGAGTACTCCGGCAGATATTGCGGCTGCCAAACGTCAGTGGATCCTCGCATTCGCTGAAAGCGGCGTGACCACGCTGGAACAGGTTAAAGCCGGTATGCGCGTTGCCCGCCAGCAGGAAACAGACTTCTGGCCGAGCTGTGGCAAGTTCATCGGCTGGTGTAAATCCGGTGCTGCTCAGGCCGCTGGCCTGCCGACCGTCGACGAGGTAATGACCGAGTTCAACCAGTATTGCGCGCGCCGCGGCGACTACAGCACACCAGCGGCTTACCCGTGGTCAGCGCCGATCATGTACTGGATTGTGACCGACGTCCGCCGCCTGATGCTGCAAAACAATTACACCGAGGGTGAAGTCCGTAAATCCGTACAGCACAACCTGACTCTCTGGGCAAAACGCCTGGCGAATGGTGAGCAGGTCCCGGCACCGGTTGTGATGCTGTCCGCGCCAAAAGCGCCAGCAGGCCCGACACCGGCACAGGTCATGTATGACGAGTATCTCCGGAAAAAACGGGAGGGCTGGTTATGAAAACCTATCAGCAGATGGCAATTGAAGAGTTGATGCGTGACAGAACCCCACGCACCTGCTCAGACATTGAAGCGGCCCTGACCGAGAACACCGGATTTGTACCGCCTCGCCATTCAATGTCATCAACGATAAACACGATCAGCAAGAAGCCTCAGTTCAACATCGTGACCGGGCATTGCGCCGGAAAGAAAACGTATTTCCTAAGCGAAACGTCAAAGGCCGTCGCGGCGCCAGCAGCTGATGAACCGGTTGTGCGTCCAGTGAAAACCAAGGCTGAGATCAGTGCTGAGTTTGAACGCAATCTGTGGGCAGTACGTCAGGGAAGGGGACAGGCATGAATATTCGATACGGATCTGTATGCAGCGGCATTGAAGCGGCTAGCTGTGCATGGGAATCGCTGGGCTGGCAGCCAGCATGGTTCTCTGAGATTGAACCATTCCCGTCAGCAGTGCTTGCACACCATTGGCCGGAAGTCGCCAACCTTGGTGACATGACCAAAATAGCCGCTGCAATCTCTTCGGGAGATGTTGAGGCACCAGACGTACTTGTCGGCGGTACACCATGCCAGGCCTTCAGCGTCGCCGGACTACGTGCCGGACTTGAAGATGCCCGCGGGCAGTTAACTCTTTCATATGTGGAATTAGCCAATGCCATTGACAGCAAGCGTCGCGAAAACGGACAACAGCCCGCAATCATCGTCTGGGAAAACGTGCCCGGAGTCCTCTCAAGTAAAGACAATGCCTTCGGGTGCTTTTTGGGAGCACTTGCCGGCGAAAGCTGTGAGTTGCAGCCAGCAGGGAGAAAATGGTCGAACGCAGGTTGTGTGTCTGGACCAGAAAGGACTATTGCCTGGCGAACCCTTGATGCTCAATTTTTCAGAGTGGCCCAACGCCGCAGACGTGTGTTCGTTGTCGCAAGTGCTCGTCAGGACGTCGATCCCGCCTCAATACTTTTTGAGCTCGAAAGCGTGCGCCGGGATACTGCGCCGCGCCGAGAAGCGCAACCGGCAGTTGCCGCCCTCACTGCTAATGGCGTTGGAACATGTGGTGCAGACGATAACCAAGCACAAGCAGGACATTTAGTCCCTGCGCATGTTTTTACCAGCAATGGTTATGGAAACTTTACTGAAGGTGTATCCCCATTACGGGCAAAAAGTGGTGCTGATCATGAATCCTTAGCCGTTTTCAATTGGCAGGCTGGCGGTAATACCTCGGCAACGCTGGGATTTGATGAACATGCCACTGGCGCGCTGCAGGCCAGCCAGCACCCTGCTATTTGTGTAACAGGGGATATAACTCACACGCTTAAAGGCGAGGGCTACGACGGCTCAGAAGATGGCACCGGCAGGGGACAGCTAATTGTAGCATTTGCAGAAAATAGCCGTGGTGAAGTCCGATATGAAAATAGAGATGGGCAAATAGCTGGCGCTTTATCAACGGGCGGTGGAAAGGCCGGACAGGGAACTCCCTGCATCATTTCTTTTAGTAGCAAAGATTACGCAGGTGATGCTGCAGCTGAGGTTTCGCCTACCTTGCGTGCAGGTAATTCCACAAACAGCAACGCGAACGGTGGGCAACCACCGGCAATAGTTTATGCGATCCCCGGCAACTGGATAGGAAGGCAACCACAAAACGGCGGAAATTCGGGAGTGCCAATGTTCAATATGTCGCCTTGCCTCACTGCCACTGACAAACACGCTGTAACCGATTCAGAAATGGTGGTTCGCCGATTGATGCCTATTGAGTGCGAAAGGTTACAGGGCATGCCCGACAACCACACCCTGATCCCTTGGCGTGGAAAGTCCGCTGATAAATGTCCAGACGGACCACGTTATAAAGCAATTGGCAACAGTATGGCTGTACCGGTAATGGCATGGATAGGAACCCGTATTGATATGGCGATAAACATAAGCGTTGAGTCCATAGAAAAAATCGTAACTGAAGAAATAAGCGAAATAGCCGAGTCGGATTCAACCGCGCTGAGTAACAAATATGTGCTGGCGTTGCATGAGTTGCGTGATAAGCCAGCCCATAAATTGAAAGAAGTTGGCGATCAATGGCGCACGCCGGACTCACTTTTCTGGGGTATCAATGCCATGTTCGGCCCGTTGGTTCTCGATCTCTTTACCGATGGTGAAAACAGCAAATGCCCGGCTTTCTATACCGCCGAAGACAATGCAATCACTCAGGACTGGTCAGCTCGCTTAAGTGAATTGAATGGTGCTGCATTTGCTAATCCCCCTTACTCCCGGGCCAGCAAACACGATGGTCAATACATTACCGGCATGAGCCATATCATCAATCATGCATTTCAGATGCGTGAGCTGGGTGGCCGCTACGTGTTCTTGATTAAAGCTGCAACGTCAGAAACATGGTGGCCAGAAGGCGCTGATCACGTCTCATTTGTTCGCGGGCGTATTGGTTTTGATGCTCCATCTTGGTTTGTGCCTGCAGATAAAGACCAGGTTCCGACTGGCGCTTTCTTTGCTGGCGCGATCGTCGTGTTTGATAAGACATGGCGTGGCTCGGCAATCAGTTATGTCAGCAGAGAACAGCTGCTGGCGCAGGGGGAGGCATTCCTTGAGCAAATCCGCTGGCAGGCGGCGCGCCTTAACAATTCAACGTCGGAGGTGGCTGCGTGAACGAACTTCAAAAAATCTGGCTCAATGCTTACAACGGCTGGCTGATGGCGGTCTCCCCTTCGGGGGAGCTGCATCCCACTGATTACACAGCGGCGCGGGAACATGCTGATGCTGTGCTGAATAGTCTGACCAAAGCAGGGGAGGTGAATTGTGATTGATGAACCGAAAGACGACAGCGAAAACGTTCTGGCCTTCACGAAGCGATTCGACAGCAATGCAGACATAAAAGACATGCGTAATTTTGTTGAATCAGATCAGGCAGTCCCGCGCTGCATGCATGGTGGCGTACTGGTGTCTGAGTTCGAGCGAAAGGTCACATGTCGCCGCTGCGGCGCAGTGCTCGATGCATTCGATCACGTTCTCTCCATTGCAAAACAGGAAACAAAACTGGATTGGGAACTGCGTCAGCTCCGGGGTGAAATCACCGATCATCGCACCGGCCTCGAAAAGCTGAAGCGTGAAGAGTTGAACACCAGAAATCGCATTAAAAATGCCGAAGCGAAGCTGGCGCGGATCAGCATGGAAATCGCCAACAAGAGCATAGCCGCCGGTATTCCAGTCGCCGCCGTCACCCGTGACACCTACACCGAATCGGAGGTCCAGCAATGAAGACTGCAACGGTAAATATAAATAACTACGTCAAAGTAAAACTGAACGAATTTGGCCTGTCTGTCATGAAGTCCAATCGTGAAGAACTTCAGCGCATGGCGCCAAGCCTGCCTGACTTTACACCACCATCTACTGATTCCGATGGGTATTCAAAATTTCAGCTTTGGTCACTCATGGAGACTTTCGGCCCGATTATTCATCTGGGTTGTGAGCTTCCATTTGATAGCGAAATCCTGTTTACGTGCGAGTCGGTTACCGAGGTAGATGAATGATCCTGACATTGCCATTCCCGCCAAGCGTCAACGGCTACTGGCGCTCCACCAGAAAGGGCGTGCTGATCAGCGAGCGCGGGCGGATCTTCCTGTCAAATGCGCTGGCGTCGATTTATCAGCAGCTGCGCAGCCGCCCGCCGGTGCTGCTGACTGAACTGGATGTGCATCTGGTTCTCTACCCACCGACCAGAGCGAAGCGGGATTTAGATAATTTCCAGAAGGCGCTGTTTGATGGCCTGACCCATGCGGGGATCTGGAAAGACGACAGCCAGGTAAAACGAATGACGGTCGAATGGGGACCGGTTATCAAAGAAGGAAAGGCAGAAATAACGATTACTGATTTCAAACCCGCCGGTGTGCAGCCGGCTTAACGTGTGGAGTGATTATGTCGAACAGTTTGCTGTCAGGAAAAGTGGTAACGATGTCGAGCCGTGAGATTGCTGAGCTGGTGCAGAGTAAGCACAGCAACGTGAAAAGGTCGGCTGAAAGGTTGGTTGTTGCTGGAATTTTAAGCGCGCCATTGGAGCACACCCCCTATTTGCACGAACAGAATGGGGAAGAATATCAGGAGTACTGGTTCAATAAGCGCGATTCGCTGGTGCTGGTTGCCCGGCTCTCGCCCGAGTTCACCGCCGCGGTAGTTGACCGCTGGCAGGAGCTGGAATTGAAAAACCAGTTACCCCAGTCATTGCCGGACGCGTTACGACTGGCTGCTGATCTGGCGGAAGAAAAGCAGGTACTCGAATCTCAACTGGCGCTGGCGGCTCCGAAAGTTGAATTCGTTGATCAGTACGTCATGGCTAAGGGCTCTATGGGATTCCGAGCGGTCTGCAAATTGCTGCATGCGAAAGAACCGGAATTCCGGATGTTCCTGCTCGAGAAAGACATTGTTTACCGGCTGGAAGGCCAGCTGACGCCAAAGGCCAATCATTTAGAGGCTGGCCGGTTTGAGGTGAAAACCGGTACCAGCCAGCAGAATCAGCACGCGTTTCGCCAGGCCAGATTCACGGCGAAGGGGGTTGAATGGGTTGCCGGGCTGTGGGCTGGCTATTTGCGACAGAAACAGGAGAGCCATGCGTGAAGGTATTACTGAAACCTTACCCCCAGAAGGAACTGGGGATCATTCTCTTCCGCCCAGCGCCGGATGCGCTGCAACTGTTCAGCGGGAAACGGCTATTGATCACCGACGAGCCCGCCGACTTGCAGAGCGCGCCCGACGGCCTTATTACTGGCGCACACCAGAAAGTCCTCGATAACCCGGTGATTAGTAATTTCCTTTCTTCGGATCTCGTTATCAGGCGCATGTTGGGCGGCTGGGAGGGGTTAACACGTTGGGTGAAACAGAACCGAGGTTGTCAGTGCGATGACCCCGGCTATCACCATCACGAAATGACCCATGCGCGGCGGGAGCGTGGCGTGGTTGCGCTTTGCTGGCACCACGACACTCAATACCGGGATAAAGCATCAGCTCAGCTGGACGCCGCCGCGCTGGCGAACACGTTGGAATATGTCTCGGAACGGATCCGGTACTGGTTGGGGGAACGGGAAGGGCATCAGATTACAGTAGCGGAAATTTGCTGGTTTGCAGTAGCCAGAGGATTTGTAGACAAACTTCCGCGCGTCATTCTTTATGACATTTTTGGCATTCGTAGCCAAGAGCACTTCGGCCAAACGAAGGAGTCGGATACAAACCCGTTTGAACGAAAGCCGGAAGACATTATCGCTGAGGGTCTTAAGCCTGTTCTTGCGCTGGCCATCGACCCTGAGACGCCAGAGTCTTATGCCCTGATCCCGAAGCGCCGCCGGTATGAGAACTCGAAATACACCCAATGGGTAAAGCGCCAGCCATGCTGTGCCTGCGGCAACGGTTCTGATGATCCGCACCACATCACCGGCAATGGGTTTGGCGGTATGGCAACAAAAGCGCATGACCTGTTTGTGATCCCGCTGTGCAGACGGTGTCACGACTCACTTCATGCGAATACCCAGGCTTGGGAAGAAGAACATGGTGATCAGATGTATCTGGTCATGAAGACATTAGACCGCGCGCTGGCGACGGGTGTTATCGCTACCGGCAAAGCAAAATAAGTGTGGAGAGAATAATGCGTGATATTCATGAGACTTTAGAACTTTGGGGGGCATGGGCTGCCAGCGACAATAGTGGTGTGGATTTTTCACCTATTGCAGCAGGCTTTAAGGGTCTATTGCCACAAACATCAAAGTCGCGGTCACAATGCAGCGATGACGTTGGTATCATGATAGATGGTTGTGTTGCCCGGCTTAAAAAGTACAGAATGGAGGAATATGAATTAGTGATATTGCATTACGTTTACGCTGTGTCTCTTAGGGCAATCGCGAAAAGACGTAAGTGCTCAGATGGAACAATCAGAAAGGATATGCAAACTGCGCAAGGTTTTGTACTTGGCTGCATGGCTATGGGAACAATGCTTTTGTAGATTAAAAGAGGTAATAGGCCATTAAGTAATGGTCTATTATCTTGTAGTGCTTTTCCCCAGATCGCTCAAAATCATGTTTAAACCAGAGATATTTCCAGGTAAAGGCCATTTTGAAATTATTTCACCAGAGTCAATGTGACTTACCAGCCAATATATGAATAGGATACTTGGTTGGTTGAATAAGTTATCATACTCGGCACGTTGAACAATAAACCGTTTAATAAATTTTTTCTTTTCAAATATTTCATGAATGTTCCGCATGGAACTATCATTGATAAATTCTTTGAATTCATCAAGAATTGCGTAATTCATATTTAAATCAATTTTAAGTAAATGGGAGCCTATTTCATTTTTAAAATATGAGGTAAGGTGTTCGAGAAAATCATTTCTTTCCCTGCTTGTTTCTTCAAGAAGTTCCATAGTCTTACAAAACAAGTCATCAGTTGTTTCCATAAGAGCCATGCTGCGAGCAATTTGCCTTTCAGCAGATTTAGGAACTTGTCCTACTGGTTTGTAAACACTGTCATGAACCAATTCTGCATATGCATGTTGCAAGAGTGTTCTTATTTGAACCTCGCAGCACATATTGCAAGTTAAGCTTTGGCCTTGAAACGTTATTTCTGATTTAGGGCGAACTTCATAGTGAATGGATTGATAATCGAAAATTTTAGGATTTGCGTCTCTTTCAGCCAAATAGTCTTTAGATAGCGACGACACCCAATGTTCACTATTTGTTACTATTTTACTAACTCGTTCAATATCAATAGACAATAGCACAACAAATCGGATGCCAACCAAATCAGTCATTTCTATAACGGGATTTTTATAGCCTTTTCTGCTGATCTTGCCTAACGCTGATTCGACTCCCTTCACCCTGGGTTTTGTATGGATTTTAACAAAAGAATCAGCTCTTTCTGCGCCGATTTCAGATATCAGAACTCTGTTAATCTCTTCTGTAACGTAAAGCCCCCAGGCAGCATATGCAGCCCGGGTTGAAAGAAGATATTCTCTGAATTCATTGATTTCCATCATTTTTGGCTTTGTAGCTTACCCTGAATCTTCAACATCGTGCTTTCATTGTCGTCTGTGGGTATGATTTCCACAAGATTTTTTAGCTGGTCTGGGGGGACTGACAGCCAAACATCACTAGAGAATACTAATTTATTTCTTTGCTTTAATTTTGCTTGAATATATCCATTATCTTTAGTGATTGCAGCGGTAGGGAATTTTTTTAGAGACATGAATTCAATATATGATGCTTGTAAATTAGGGGGAATATGTTCTTCAGAGAAATCCGCTGTGCTAATTGTTCTTTTTTGAGACCTCATTTCAGAGCGAAGGGCTTCAAATAGCTCAAATTTTTCAGACTCTTCGATTTGTGCGTTATTTATAAAGTCTCGAGTGTTCTCAAAGAAATCCTGTGTTAGTTTTTTTGAAGATTTATTGATATCCATCCCAAGAAAACGAAGGTAAAAATAACTAGCGGCATTTTTTGTTTCAGTGGATGTCATCAGGTGGTCGAACAAAAATGCCCTGTAATTGTTGCTATCATAATTCCCTTCGGCATCAGGTGGTAATGCTAATGTTTGAACTAAGAAGCCAATCTTATACAAACGCTGTGCTGGGGTTAATAGAAGTTCTGTAATAAAATCCATTGAAACTTGATCATCATCTTCACGTGCCCGAAATCCACTCTGAGTTTCGGCTTTTATAACTGCTAGAAATGGCAGCGAGTCATTACCTATAAAACCAGAGATTACCGCTAGAATTCCCCCTGGAGCAGCACTCCCATACTGTGCTTCAGTTAGTTTGTTGGCGAGACGATGTGTCGTATTTATAAAATGGGGCGTATCTCCGGCAAACGTTGATGCTGCAAGGTTTAGAAATGAATCATTCCCCATGCCAGTTATCGACATTTCAATGCCATGCGATTTGTTAGCTAATGCCTCTGTTATTCTCACTTGGAAAGCATCCAGAGCCTCATATCCAAATGGTAGTATTGCCTTACTTAATTTTGCCGGGGTCATCTGTTTATCCGGACTTCTAGGAAAAATTCTGTGTGCGATGATTTTATCAATCATCAAACCTTCAAAAATAAATTCTTCACTGGACATTTTTATCCTTTGCTCAGTTGAGTTGTTATGAGAACAGCATACGAAATAGCTAACGCGTACGCAAAAACTATCTTAATCTGTTAAGAGTGGTCACGTAGTCACAAAGCTTAGAGAATCTCAGAGCCTCGCTCCGGCGGGGTTTCGTCGTTTCTGGAGGATAGTAAAATGCACCACTAAACGGATAGACCGGAGGCGTCAGCCAATGCAGCAGTTATGATGCTGTCCCGAGTCCTACAGGGAGCCAGATGCAGGTCCGAACTGCAATATGCGCTGGTGAGGGTTATTAAAGAAGAAGGCATACCGGTAGAGCAGCGCGCCAGCCAAACGCGCACCGGTTATCAGCGGCGATGATGCGACAGCAACTCAAGGGCATGGGCGCGGCCACTGCGAAAAGTGGTGAATTAATTATTAAGCGTATGCATAATTCTTAGCCTGCTTAAGCCGCCATTGAGATATGGCTTTATAGATCAGACCGAGGGAATTATGAACGTCCGTCAATTTGCAGCAGCATTATTTTTTATTCCGCTTCTTTCAGTGGCAAATGTGTCCCCGATAGAAAACATTGTTGCCCCTGGAGGTAACATTGTATTTTACATCAATGGCACACCCGAAGATGTTAAAAACGGTGGCGGTGGCTCAGAAATTGAAATGAGAAATATGAAAACTTCTCAATCTGATATTTTGCTGAAAGCAACACCCAGCGATGAGCCAAAAGATAATTTATGGGGTTTTTCTCGCTTGAGGTTATCGCCAGACTCGAAAACTCTTTTCTTTCAATCAATTGCTTGGGCAACATCTGACGCAATACATTCTTTAGACATTGCCTCTAAGAAGACTCAATTCGTTACTGACGGCACTCTTGTTTGTATTGTGGGTGCGGGCGAGTATCAAGGGCACTTGATCGTGCAACAGCATCGGTATTTCGTTCAAGGCGGTGCTTACGATTTTTTATATTTATATGATGTAAATGGAAAGAAAGAAGGTCTGGTGGCTACAGATACTATTGAACAGGTGGATTTGTTAAAGCTTTGCCAATCCATGACCCTTTGAATGCACACCATTTGAAGCATAAAAGATAATTAATTCAGTTTAAAAATTTGAAAGGCTGCCAATTGGCAGCCTTTTTCCGTTTCGGCGGCCAGTCAATCAGCCAACCACTCCACTTTCGCAAAGTGACTGAGCCGCTAATTCCTTCTTTTATCACGACTACGCACCCAACCGGATGACCGGAGGGCGAGACCATGAAAATGAACCCACATTCTGACAACTTGACGGGCGGCGGGGCGCTGTTAACTCTGCTTTCTTCGATCGCTGGTTTTATAACTTTAGAACGTGTCTACATGGCGTCGGCTCTTGTGGGCATCGTAATCATGCTTCTTGGTTATCTTGATAAACGCAGCGCGATAAAGGCGGCGAAAAAAAACGACGCAGAACGCCTTAAGCTCGACAGAGAATTAACGCAGGCGACAATTGACTCACTGAAATATCGCACGGATACCCCAGCAGTCGCTAAATATCCGCAGATATCCGAGGGCATAAAAAGCGTTCTCGAAGCGGCTAAGGACGATTGACCATGGCAATTATCAAGAAAGCTGGTGCTACAGGTGGTATCTGCTCGGTAATGGCGATCATCGCCATTGTAGTTTCAAGCGGTCAGGTTCGAACAAACGAACAGGGACTTGAGATTATGGGTAACGCCGAAGCATGCCGCCGAGAACCGTATGTATGCCCTGCCGGATATCTGACGGACGGGATCGGCAACACTCACGATGTGAAACCCGGCACGCGAAAAACTGATCAGCAGATAGCCGCCGACTGGCAGAAAAATATTTTGGACGCGGAAAAATGCATAAACACGTATTTCCGTGGTCGGGACATGAACGATAACCAGTTCAGCGCCATGACATCCGCGGCGTTCAATATGGGGTGCTCCAGTTTGCGGACGTACTACAGCATCGCACGAAAGGCCCGTTTTGAAACATCAATCCACAAGTACGCGCAGGCCGGCAACTGGCCGATGATGTGCAATCACCTGCCTGACTTCGTGAATGGTGGCGGTAAAAAACTGCCTGGCCTGGTTATCCGACGCGATAAAGAAAAAGCGCTCTGTCTGGAGGGCTAATCATGATCAATTGGTTCCGCATCAGCGTAACCGCGTTTACAGCTGTTTTTATCGCGCTGATGATTTTTTTGGCATTTCATTTTTACGGGAAATCCGTAGAGGCAAAAGGGCAGGTGAGCCAGCTCCAGTCTGATAACGCCCTCCAGTCCGAAACCATTTCAACCCAGGCGTTTAATTTCCAGCGAGCAAATCAGATTGCCGGCGCCGCGCAGCTGTACGCGGTGCAAATCGTCGGAAAGAGCCAGGAGAGAGAAATTGAATACCGAACGATTATCAAAAGTGACCCGGCCAGCGGCAAGTGTGTTGATTCTTCTGTTGCTGACCGCCTGCTCGGGTACACGAAAAGTTTACGTACCAGCGCAATGCACTCCGATACCGGCCAGCCTTCTGCAGAAAGTAGCGCCACCACTTCCACCGGCTGCCGATTGACATACGGGCAGGTTGTTTACTGGATTGACCCGTTGCTAACGGCGATTGACCAGCTAAATAACCAGCTCGACGGCATTAAACAGGCAGAAGAGGCCAGACAGAAATGACAAAGCTAAAGAGCATATTTCTATGGCTAATCAGCTTCTTTTACACACCAGTCACTCAGACTGAAACCCAGACACAAGAGGAAAGT
Organism: Rahnella sp. PD12R; assembly: GCF_019200965.1. Taxonomy (NCBI): domain Bacteria; kingdom Pseudomonadati; phylum Pseudomonadota; class Gammaproteobacteria; order Enterobacterales; family Yersiniaceae; genus Rahnella; species Rahnella sp. PD12R. The sequence continues at coordinate 63,066 of NZ_JAHTMS010000003.1, forward strand.
GCAATGTCCGATATCCCGGTAGTAGATGTAGCAACACAGACAGCAGCAGTTACCCTTCAGGCATCAGGTGACGTGACCATCACTTCCCCTGGATTGAGTGGCGCTGGAGTTCTACTGCAAACAGCCGCAACTGAAGCAAAAGTAGGTGTAGCTGACCTTGATGCAGCACTGAACTTTATCGAAAGCGGCGTTGCACAGTTGGGCGATGCAGCAAAAGACGAGCTGAAAACGCTGGCGAGGAAATACCTCTGATAAATACACATCCTGAAATATTTATTGCTGATTAGGTTGAAAAATGCTCTGAGAGCAACAATAGATTTTGTGCACCCAATTTTGAGTGCGCCGAACTTTTAAGGGATGAATATGAAAGACGGTATTTACTTTGTTGTATTCAGCAGCAATCAGAATGACGTGGGAAATGGGACCGTAGTTGTGAGGGATGGCTCCGTGAACGGTGGAGACTTTGGCTTTACCTACCAGGGTAAAGTTGATGGTGCAAAATTGGATCTACATGTTTTCCAGCACAACCCTAATGCCCAGAATATCTTTCATGGCGTTAAGGAGTACACCATCAATCTCAGTATTGCAGAAGTGTCTGGCGGGTACAGCCTATCCGGTTCTGTAAACGGTATTGCTGGTGCCATACTAACAGTGAAAGCCAAGAAAATTGGCGACCTGGTATAAAATATAAACCTCCTTCGGGAGGTTTTTTATTGGAGCCATTATGGCTGATATAAAAGACCTTTCTGCCAAGCTCCAGTCTCTGAAAAAGCAAATCCCGTTTGCAACAGCTAAGGCACTAACCAGCGTTGCCCGACAGATCGCCGCGGCAGAGAAAACTGCATTTCAGCGGAAATTGGAGAACCCAACGCCTTTTACTGTTAACTCGGTTGGTTCTGCGGGGGCACGCCGCGATAACCTGATCGCTAAAGTATTTGTTCGCGATATTGCTGCCGGGTATTTGGAGCCTTTGGAGTTTGGTGGTGTGCATAAACTTAACGGGCAGGCTCTGCTCAATCCTAAAAACGTCAAACTAAACAAGTACGGCAACCTGTCACGCAACAAACTCTCCCAACTCAAAGCCAAACCTGATGTGTTCATTGGTGATATCGATGGCATTAATGGGGTATGGCAGCGCGTGAAAGTGAAGAAGGGTAAAAAAGGCAAAAAGCGTCAGAAGCGTTCAGCTAATGGCACGCACCGCGCACGGGTGAAGAACCCAATGCCCAAACTCCTGATCCGGTTTGGTGATGCGCTCCCTGTTAAACCCACATTGGGATACATGGACAGAGCCGAGAAGATGGCGGCGGGTCTGATGCCCGGCGCGTTGAGTAAGGCGATCGACGAAGCACTCCGCACTGCACGATGATAATGGCTCCTAATAAAAAATGGGTCCTTCCCAGGACCTTTTTAATACACGGGCATTGCGCGCGGCACAGTTTCACCAGCTATAAATTTTTCATTTTGTGTCCCATGTCCCACGTGCATATTTATGCACTGACTATTGCCAGCCCTTACGCCCCGCGGCTTTGTTGATTTTTTATGTGGGACATTGGCGTGGGACATTTTGGTGGGACATAAAAAAATGTCCCATCTGAATGTCCCATTGTCCCATCGAGGAAAATGTCCCATGTCAACGATGACCCAAATTGAATATGCGAAGCACGCTGGCGTCGATCGCAAGACGATTGGCCGCTGGGTTAAAGCGGGAAAATATATCGTACTCGAGGGAAATCTCATTGATGTTGAAGCCAGTGATAAAGCGCTGGCGACTCTGCGCGATGGCAAAGATCCGCGTACTCAGAACGCGGCCAAAAAGAAAATACTCAAAGCAGAAACCGGATCACCTGACGAGACAACCACAGCCCAGGCGGTAAAAGAAATCATGCTGGCGACCGGCGCAGAAATGTCGCGGGAAGAAGCTAGCAGGGTGAAAGAAAACTATCTTGCACTACTGACAAAGCTCGAATTCGAGAAAGAGGATGGTCAACTGGTCGAGCTCTCTGTTGCTGAAGCTGTGCTCTTTGCTGCCTTTCGCCAACAGCGCGATGCCTGGATGAACTGGCCGTCAAGGGTGGCTCCCCTGATGGCGGCTGACCTGGACGTCCCAGCCGACAGAATGACCGAGGTGTTAATCGAACATGTCCATAAACACATCTCCGGACTCGGCGAGCCTGAATTTAACACAGACGAAACGTGAAAGACTGTTAAGCAGCATCAGGAAGGGGTGGACGCCGCCGCCGCGCATCAGCGTCCCAGACTGGGCAGACCAGTTCCGCAAGTTAGCGAAAGAAGCGGGCAGCACCTCGGGGAACTGGGAGACTGAAACGGTTGAAATCGCCCGCGGCCCGATGCTCGCCGCCACCGAATCAGGCGTTCATATCATTACAGTGATGTGCTGCACGCAGTTAATGAAGACGGCGCTGCTTGAAAACCTGTTTGGTTATTTTGCGCATCTCGATCCCTGTCCGATGTTGCTCCTCCAGCCAAAAGAAGATGCGGCCGAACAGTTTTCCAAAGAGCGCATCACGCCGATGGTGCGTGTTACCCCGGTGCTGCGCGACCTTATTGGCTGCAACAAGCAGAAGAATTCAAAAGAAACGCTGCTGTATAAATCGTTTACCGGCGGCTTTCTGGCGCTGGCTGGCGCGGGGAGTCCTGACAACCTTGCGCGCCGTCCTATCCGCGTGCTGCTGGCCGATGAGGTGGATAAATATCCCATCACCCGTGAAGGCGATCCGATCACTCTCGCCGAGGAGCGTACAGCAACCTTCGGGCTGAACTGGCTTTCTGTCCGTGCCTGTTCGCCAACTGTTGAAGACGAAAGCCGGATTGCAGCGAGCTATGAAGATTCCGATCAGCGCCGCGCGTCGGTGGCATGCCCGCACTGTGGCCACCGACAGTTTCCAGATTTTTTTAAGCACATTCACTGGCCGTCAGACGGCGATAAACACCATACCAAACAGGCCATGATCCACTGTGAAAGCTGCGGCACGGGATGGTCTGAGGGTGACAGGCTGCGGTCGCTGAGAACAATTCAGTGGCATCAGACAAAACCTTTTGAGTGCTGCGGCACCCGACACGTTCCGCTTAATCTCTACGAACAGGCATGGCACGCCGACGATGTTACCGCAGTCAGTAAGGTCTGGCAGTGGTCGGCATCCGAGCGGCACGCCGTTCACCGGATCGTTTGCCCGGACTGTGGAAAGTTAGGGGTCGATAATATCCACGCCGGTTTTCAGGCGTCGAAGTTATTCAGCCCGTGGCAAAAAGATAAGCCGGCGGATATCGCGGAAAAATATCTGAAAGCCAAAGGCGACCCCGATAAAGAGCTGGCCTGGTGGAATACCCAGATGGGCCTGCCTCACCGGCCTAATTATGGTAAGCGCCTTCCCGTTGATGTGCTGCTTGCGCGGCGCGAAGTATTCAACGCTGAGGTGCCGGACGGTGTAGCCGTTCTGACGGCGGGCATCGATACCCAGAATGACAGGCTCGAGGTCGAGGTGGTGGGGTGGGGTAAAGACGAGGAAAGCTGGTCTGTCGCGTTCGATGTGATTGAGGGCGACCTTGAAACGGCAGAACCCTGGCTGCGGCTTGACGCCTATCTCAAACAGGTATGGCGACGCGCCGACGGTCGGGGTTTTACCATCATGGCTGCTTGCCATGACTCAGGCGGTAACCATACGCAAAAAGTGTATGAGTTTTCACAGGAAAGACTGGGTCGCAGAATTTGGGCGATCAAAGGTGAATCGGCCACGGGGGGTAAACGTTCACCCATCTGGCCGAATAAGCGTCCGACGTCGAAAACCCGCGCGAAATTCCGTCCGATCATTCTTGGCGTCAACTCTGCAAAAGATTCCATTCGCTCCCGATTACACATAGAGCAGCCCGGTCCCGGTTACATGCACTTTTCAACCGATCGGGATATGGGGTATTTCACGCAGCTCACAGCGGAACGCTTAGTCATGAAAGAAGCCGCCGGCCAGCGCTACAGCGTGTGGGAGTTGCCGCCGGGCAAAGCTAACGAAGCGTTAGACTGTCGTGTTTACGCTTACTCCGCCCTATGCGGCTTGTTCCATGCAGGCCTTAAATTAAACGCAAAAGCGATAGCTCTGGAAAATAACCCTGACACGTTATTGCCTCCGGCCCCGGAGCCTGAAGAAAAACAGGATCTCCGGTTACCCGGCGTCATTATTACCGAACCTGAAAAACCTCAGCGCAGACCACTGCACAAACGCCTGGCTAATTAAAAAGGAATCCTATGTTCGATCCCAACTCCAGTTTATTGGCTGGTGCGCTGACCCGTGACCAATTGACGGCGGCGTTAACAACGGCCCAGCAGGCCTATCTTGAGCTGTCGTCCGGCGCCAAAGGTGTTTCATTCTCGTATGCGCAGGGCGACGGAACGCGGTCGGTGAGCTATCAGCAAACTGATATCGCTCAGCTCACCGCGCTTATTCAACTTCTGCAGGCCCAGCTGGGCATCGTGCCGCGTCCGCGCAGGACGTTAAGGTTCAGGTGGTGATGAAAACCGGAGAAGTCAGGATCCTTGGGCCTAATGGCCGACCATTACCTCCTTCAAACGGCCGAGCATCGATGCTGAATGGCTCAGGCAGCGTGCCTTATGACGCAGCGGATTCCTTCAGCGATTCTATGGCTAACTGGCAACCTGCACTCTGGTCGCCGGATAACGAAGTTAACATCTACCGTGACCGCATCGTTTCCCGCGTTCGCGACATGGCACGTAATGACGGATGGGCTTCCGGCAGCGTCACGCGAATTCTTGATAACGCCGTCGGCGCAAACTTTCGTCCGATTGCCAAAGTCGATTATCGCGCGCTGGCCATGCAAACCGGCATTAAAGCCTTTGATGCCAAATGGGCGGATGAATATGGGCGAGCGGTTGAGGCCGCCTGGCGCACTTGGGCAAAAGACCCTAACTGTTATTGCGACGTCGAAAGAAAAAAAACGGTGTCCCAGATGCTCCGTCTGGCGTTTCGCCACAAGTTAGTGGACGGGGATGCGCTGGCAGTCCTGCAATACCGAACCGACCGGCTCGGGCATGGTCGCGCGCGATATGCCACAACGGTGCAAATTGTTGATCCAGATCGCCTGAGCAACCCCCAGCAGGTTTTTGACATGCTGAAAATTCGCGGTGGCGTCGAAATTGATGATGACGGTGTGCCGGTGGCGTATCACATCCGAAAAGCCCACATGGGAGACTGGTGGAGCGCTGAAAAAACCATGACTTGGGAACGTATTAAGCGCGAAACAGCATGGGGGCGGCCAATAGTTGTTCATGATTTTGACAGTGAAAGAGCAGGTCAGCACCGCGGTACCAGCGTTTTCACGCCTATCGTTCAGCGTCTGAAAATGCTGATCAAATATGACGAGGTAGAACTTCAGGCATCCATCCTGAATGCCATATTTGGGGCATACATCACTTCACCATATGACCCAAGACTGTTTGAAGACGGACTCAAAACAGATGACGTTCTCGAATATCAGGATATGCGTACCGATTTTCATAAAGACAATCGTATTTCGCTGCAAAGCGGTGCACGTATGCCTATTTTGGCTCCTGGTGAAGAGGTTGCCACCGTTAATGCCGCTCGACCAACAAGCAATTTTGCAGCGTTCGAAAGCGCAGCATTACGCAACGTGGCCGCTGCACTGGGTATTTCCACCCAGCAGCTGACGCAGGACTGGTCTGATGTTAACTACAGCTCTGCCCGCTCCGCGATGCTGGAGGCGTGGAAAACCCTGACCCGCCGACGTGATGATTTTGCCAGCGGCTTTGCCCAGCCTATCTTCAGCAGCTTTATTGAAGAACTCCACGATCTCGGTGAGGTTCCTCTCCCTGCTGGCGCGCCGGAATTTCTGGCAGCCAAAGCGGCCTATTGCCGCGCGCAGTGGATGGGACCCGGTCGCGGCTGGGTTGACCCCGTTGCTGAGAAAAAAGGCGCGATCCTCGGTATGGATTCCGGCATGTCTACGCTGGAAATGGAGGTGTCAGAGAACGTCGGCGAAGACTGGGAAGAGCTTCTCGATCAGCGAGCGCGTGAAGTCGAGGCGTTCAAAGAGCGCGGTTTGCCCGTGCCCTCATGGGGACAGGCGGACACCTTTGCTCCTGAAACAATTAAAGACCCGGAGGCACAGTGAATTTACCCCATTTAGCGCAGCGCTTGTTTAACACCCCGCTGGCGCTGCACCCCCGCAAAGCTGAAGTCGTCATGGCCGCGCTGACTGACCGTTTCGGCCTGACGCGCATTCAGTCAATGTCGGACTGGGATGACGATGAAGACAGCGCATTCACCAGAAAGGCCCGTGATACGGGATATGACGTGGTAGAGGGTGTCGCGGTGATCCCCATTCAGGGCACGCTGGTGCAGAAGTTGGGCACGCTGCGACCCTACAGCGGCATGACCGGGTATGACGGCATCCGGGCCTGTTTCCTCCAGGCCTTGAACGACAGCGACGTTAAAGCCATTTGCCTTGATATTGACTCGCCGGGTGGTGAAGTAGCCGGGTGTTTTGATCTGGCCGACGTCATTTATGCCTCCCGTGGCAGTAAACCTATCTGGGCAATTTTATCGGAAAGCGCTTACTCAGCGGCCTATGCGCTGGCGAGTGCCGCAGACAAAATTATTGTTCCGCGCACCGGCGGCGTCGGTTCTGTGGGCGTCATCGTCATGCACGTTGACTGGTCTCAGAAGATTAAAAGTGACGGGCTGCAGGTCACGATCATCACCTACGGGGATCGCAAGGCTGAATCCAATCCGTATGAGCCATTAAGCGACACGGCGCGCAAAGCCATTCAGTCAGACATTGATGAAATGGGCCGCCTGTTCGTGAGCACCGTCTCCCGCAATCGCGGGATAGCAGAAAGAACTGTCCGTGATACCGAAGCCGCCTGTTTCCTTGGCGCCGACGGTGTGCAACTGGGACTGGCTGATCAGGTGTCCTCACCGGATGCGGCATTCCGCGATTTATTACAATTAGTTGGAGAATAATAATGTCAGTGAAAACAAAGAAAATTCGAGGTTTTGCACACCTTTTTGGTTTTTCCGCTAACGCTTCAGAAGAGGATGAAGACGAGAAAGAAAAATCCAAAAAGGCAAAAGCGCGTCGGGCTGAAGAAGAGGAAAAAGATAAAGAGGACAAAAAGGACAATTCTGAGGAAGACGACGATAAGAATAAGTCCAGGAAGTCCAAACGTGCCAAGGGCGATGATAATTCTGACGGCGGCGATGATGTCGAAGACGACAAGGAAAAGTCCAAAAAAGCCAAAGGCCGCAGCGCGGAAGACGATGACGACGACGCGGATGCTGATGAAGGCGACGACGATGACGGCGACGATGATGAAGACGATCGTGACGTCAAAAAAGGCCGCCGCGCCGAGCGTAACCGCATCTCCCGTATTCTCGGCAGTAAATATGCTGCGGGTAAAGGGCCGCTGGCGGTTTCTCTGGCCATCACCACCGGCATGAGTTCGGCCGCTGCTATCTGCGTGCTGGCAAGCTCTGGTCCGGTGCAGGCACCGCAGCAGTCTCGTCGTTTATCTCTGGACGAGCGCATGGCCAAAGTCGAAAACCATCAGTTGGGCAATGACGACGCGGGCCCATCAGGGAATGCAAACACAGTGGTCACCCGTGCGGCCGCTCTCTACAACCAGGTTAAGGGTAAAAAATAATGACTGTGAATTCAGTGGGGCAAAATGCCTGGGTGCCGGGCGTACAGCATGACAGCTTCATCCCGGATCAGTTGTTGTCCGGTCCTCTGCAGGTGGTATCCGATACGGTAACCATACTGACCGGTTCTACGGCAACCTATAAGCGCGGTACCGTACTGGGTGTGATCACTGCCTCCGGGAAATACACCCTGAGCGTGGCGACAGCAACCGACGGCAGCCAGGTTCCGCAAGCCATTCTGGCCGATGATGTGAATGCCACCGCAGCGGACACGTTAGCCGGCGTATATCTGATGGCCGAAATCAATAAAAACCGCATTACCTTTGATGCGAGCTGGACGCTGGCCGCGCTTAAAACGGCACTCCGCCCTTACGGTATTTTCCTGCGTGACAGTGTTCAGGCACCTGCCAGCTAAAACGTAGCTCCCCTTTAAATCGCCTTCTTCGCATGCCCTTTACCGGGTAGGGCGTTATGCATCCATTTTTTATCCCGGCCAGCAGGTCGGGACACAGAGAGAACACGCTATGTCTCAATCTATTTACGATACGGTGTCACTTGTCGGACTGGTGCCGAACCTGATGACGTCGCAAAACTTCATCCTCGACCGCTTTTTCCCGAACATCGTGACCAGTAACGATGAATATGTGGCGATCGATGTAGACGTCGGTCTACGTCGTATGGCGCCGTTTTGCTCGCCTTTAGTCGAAGGTAAGCTGGTTGAAAGCCGCCGTTATCAGACCGACAAGTTCAAGCCTGCTTACATCAAAGATAAACGTGCGCCTGATCTGCGTAAACCTATCCGCCGTCAGATTGGCGAGCGTATTGGCGGGGAATACACCGCCACTGAGCGTGAAATGCTGAACATTCAGTTCGAGATGAGTGACCAAATCGACATTCTTAACCGCCGTCTTGAATGGATGGGCTGCAGCGCAATTGCTACAGGCACTGTTACCATTAAAGGTGAAGGTTTCCCGACCACTGTTGTAGATTTTGGCCGTGACCCCTCCTTGACCATTGCTCTGAGCGGTTCAGATAAATGGCCGACCAGCGTAGCTGCTGGTGCGACCAATACTCAGCCAACGGATGATATTGAAACCTGGCAGGCATTGATTCTCCAAAAGTCCGGTGCGCAGGCGACGGATATTGTGTTCACCAACAAGTCATGGAAGGCATTCAAACTGGATACTTCGCTCAAAGGGGCGATTATCTTGCCAGCACAAAACCCGTCAGGGAACATCATTAACCCAGGCCCGCAGATTGTGAAGGGCGCTGTTTGTAAAGGTTTTTGGGGGCAATACACGCTCTGGCTTTACAACGACTGGTTCATTGACCCGGATACCGGCATTGAAACCCCGATGATTGCAGACGGTTCAGTTGTTATGTCAGGGCCAGATCTGATGGGCACCCGCGCTTTTGGTGCCATTATCGACCCAGAATTTAACTATGGGTCGATGGCTTATGCGCCCAAAAGCTGGATCCAACCGGACCCTGCGCAACGCTTTGTATTGATGCAGTCTTCCCCAATCGTTATCCCAAGCCGGGTTAACGCGGCCCTTTGTGCGACGGTGGTGTGATCATGGCAAAAGATAAAACAACCGAAGCGGCCTCAGAGGCCGCTGACCTGGTCAGCGTGGTTGTTCTCAAGGGAAAACATCTGCGGCATGACGGCGAGGATTACGCTCAGAATACGCGTGTCCAGTTATCCGAAGCGGATTCAAAGCGCCTCATTGCGCTGGGTTTCGTGAAGTCTCTGTCTGATTTGCAGCAGGAACTGGAAGGCGCTGGCCCGCAGGAAGTTTCTGTGACCCAGGCAGACAGTCAAACCAGCATTACCACCTCAGACCCGGTAAGCCCGCCACCTGAGAACGGAGCGGACTGATGGGCATCAACTGGGATCAGCATCTGCTCAGGCCGTTACAGGGGGTGTTTGGTGACCCGGTTGATTTCCGGCCCGCGGGTGGTGCGGCTTATACCATCAGCGGGATTTTCGACCGCGCCTACACGCAGGAGGTTGAACCTCTGGACGACGGCAGCACGATAAACACGACGTCCCCCGTCCTGGGTGTGCTGGACAGTGAGTTCAGCGTTCTACCGAAGAAGGGGGACCGGGTGTTTATCGGCACGGTCGGCGGCGAGACGGTGAACACGTTGTTCACCATCGCCGATATCCAGCCGGACAGCCACGGCGGCTCAAAGCTTATTCTTAACAGGGTGAAGGTATGAATGCAGCAACTTTGCGGGGGCTGGTTATCAGCGCGCTTGCGGGGAAGACAGATGCTCTTGAACGGGTCTATTCCCCGCGCGACTGGCCCACGTCTGAGGATATGTATCCCGCAATTCTCGTGCAAACCCCTTTCGATGTGAAAAACTCCCTAGGACGTAACGTACCGCAGTTTACGACCGTGACCACCGTCCGGATTACCGGCCGCCTGCAGGAACTCGATGACCTTGATCAGGACAACGGGGCGGTCAAAGCGGAAGAGGCGCTGGAGCAGTTGCGCGAACAAATCGAGCGGGCGGTGATCAACAGTTATGACCTGACCCGACAGATTCAGCAGTTTTTGCAGCTGCGTTCCACGATTGATATCAGCGCGGCCGGCGAAGGGCATACCGCTCAGTTACTGATGGATCTGGATATCGAGTATTACCAGGGGCCGGAAGAATTTTACCCCATCGAAGCGGATCCGCTTCAGGGGATCGTCGTCACCCTTATCGAGCCTGACGGCACGCCGGAAGTCGGCGTCACCATCGACCTGCCTCAATAACATTCTGGAGTATCCCATGTTTGTAAAACCCGCAGCCGGGCGCACAGTGCGTGACCCGGTTAAAGGCACCTTTTTGCCCGAAGAAGGGGCAGAGGTCGCTGAAAGTATGTTCTGGAACCGCCGGCTCCGCGACGGGGATGTGATCACCGTTGACACCTCCGCGCCTGCAGCGAAATCGCCGGCGTCCGCAAAGGGCGTAGACGCGACGGCCACCACTGATAAGTCAACCGCTTCAACGGACACCGGGAGTGCGAGCTAATGAACTTTCAAAATATCCCCAGCAATCTGCGGCCACCGCTTTTCTATGCAGAGTTTGACAACTCGCAGGCGAACACTGCAACGGCTACTCAGCGCACGCTGATCATCGGTCAGATGCTGACGAACGCCGCGATAAATCCCAATACCCCGGTTATTGAATCGTCAGCATCGAATACTGCCGGTATTTATGGTGCCGGTTCGATGTTGCATAACCAGATGGCGGCGTATCTTGCCAACGACATTGCCGGTGAAATTTATCTGCTGCCGCTGGTTGATGGAACATCGATGGCGGCGGCGACCGGCACCATTACGCTGACCACGGCGCCGAGTGAAACCGGTGTAATTTCACTGTATGTCGCGGGCCAGCGCGTGCAGACCACGGTGTTGAGCACCGACACAGTGACTTCAATGGCCACAGCGCTGACGGCGGCGATTAATGCCACCATTGCGTTGCCGGTAACGGCTGCAGCGGCCGCCGGCGTCATTACTCTGACGGCAAAAAACAAAGGCACGCACGGCAACAGCATTGATTTGCGGCTGAATTATCTGGGCAGCGCGGGCGGGGAAGCCACGCCTGATGGCCTGGGTATTACGCTTACCGCCATCACCGGCGGGGCTGGCGCACCGGACATGACGACGGCGCTGGCAAACCTCGGCGACCGGACCTTTGATTTTATTGTTACTCCTTATACCGACACGACCTCTCTCGATGCGCTGAAGAATTTGCTTTCGGACAACACCGGTCGCTGGAGCTACGCTTCACAGCTTTACGGCCACGTCTTTGGGGCCGTGTCTGGCACCTATGGACAACTGACCACGCTCGGCGAAGCCCGCAACGATCAGCATGCCACTTTGCTGGGGGTATATGACTCGCCAACGCCGGCTTATGTCTGGGCCGCGGCTGCAACGGGCGCGGTAGCGGGTAGCCTGCGCAATGATCCTGGGCGCCCCCTGCAAACGCTCTCGATTGCCGGCGTGCTGGCACCGCCACTGGCTTCACGTTTCGAGTTGACCGAGCGCAACAACCTGCTTTACAGCGGCATTTCGACCTTCACGGTGGCTGATGACAGTACTGTGCAGGTGGAAAATCTGATCACCACGTATCAGACCAATAAATACGGGGATGCGGACGATAGCTATCTGCAGGTGGAAACGTTATTCCTGCTGATGTTCGTCACCCGCTTTATCCGCACGCAGATCACGTCGAAATTTGCGCGCATGAAGCTCGCCGCTGACGGTACTCGCTTTGCGCCGGGATCCGCGATTGTGACGCCAAATATTATCCGTGCAGAGCTGATCGCCCAGTACACACAGCTGGAATACAACGGCTATGTGCAAGATTCCAAAGCCTTCGCCGCCGGTCTGATTGTGACGAAAAGCACGACCAACCCGAACCGCGTAGACGTGTTATGGGACGGTGTGCTGATCAACCAGCTGCGCGTATTTGCACTTCTTAACCAGTTCCGCCTGCAAGCCGCGGCGTAAGGAATAACAATGGGTGATACCTCCAACCGCCTGGCAGGCACCGCGTCGGTGACGACCAATGGCGTCACAATCATGGTCGCCGGGCAGTTCAAATACAGTCCTTCAACCGTAAAACGTGAAACCCTGACCGGGATGGATCGCGTTCATGGCTATAAAGAAAAGCCTTCCGCGCCGTATATCTCCTGTCAGGTCCGCGACAGCGGTGGCACCACGGTGGCGGACTTTAACGACATGACCGATGTCACCGTGGTGGCTGAACTCGCCAACGGTAAAACGATTATCGGCACCGGGATGTGGACGGTCGAATCGCAGGAAGTGGACAGTGAAGACGCCGTGTTCGATGTTCGCTGGGAAAGCTTCTCAGTCGTGGAGAGCTGATCATGGAAGAGCAGGAAAAAAGTATCGTTATTCCTCTGGATAAACCGCTGACGGATGCCAGCGGTAAACTGGTCTGGGAAAGCATTCCACTGCATGAACCTGCGCTCATCGAAGTGAATCAGTTTTTTGATAAGCAGAAGGCGGACGGTGCGCTGGCCGCGATGGGGCTCCTTATCTCGCTGTTATCGGGGATCCCGCCGCAGGTTGTCAGGCGCATGCCGTTTACCACTTTCAAACAGTGTGAGGGTTTTCTTCTTACCTTCTTAAATTACCTCCCCGAACCCGTCACGACGGTTGAAAGCAGCACGGTGATCGTGCTGCCAAAAGCCCTTCAGGATGGCAAAGGGGAGCAAAACTGGGCGGGTATCGATCTTGGTGAACCCTGTCTTGACCAGGTTGACCAGTTTTATAAAACCCAGACAGTGAAAGGCGGTCTGGCGGCGATGTCGGCGCTTATCGCTGAAATCTCCGGCATTCCGACTCAGGTCATTAACCGCCTGCCGTTTACGGACTACAAACGCTGCGAGGGTTACATGCTGGGTTTTTTAAACTTCTCCCCGACGGCGGGAGGTGGCGTGAACGCATCGCCGATGTGACGTATTACTACGGCTGGGGGCCAGGTCAGGGCTGGGGAATGACGTGGTCGAAGCTCAACTGGTGGCGGGATCAGGCATTGCGCATCAATAAGTTAAAGGAACGCGATTATGGCTAATGTGTTTGATTTCCAGCTAAAAGCGGACGATCAGGTTTCACAGTCTATTCAGAACATCGATGATGCGGTGAAGAAACTGACGCCCCAGCTCAATGATGCGCAAAAAGTTGTGCAGCTTGGCGGTCGCCGTTCTGCAGAAGGTCTTGATGAAGTCAGTGGACGCCTCGAGAAGCTGGCAAAAAATGCGCGGGATGGCGTGCAGTTTGTCGGGGATCTTGTTCCCCCGCTGAAAATGGTGGGCGGCCTGACTTTAGGACTGGGTGGGCTGGCCACTGTCATAAACGGTGTCAAAACGGGGATCAAAGAGTATGCGGATTCCGGGTATAAAATTGATACTACAGCCAAAAACATCAGCGCAACGACCCGGGCCTATCAGGAACTGACCGGTGCCATGATTGAAAACGGGGCAACGCGGGATTCTGCGGAGAGCTCTGTTACCGGTCTTTACCAGCGTGCCAACGATGCGCTTAACGGTCGGGATGATCCTTTTAACGCACTTCTGGCGCAGATGGGCGTCAAAATTAGCAAAACCAGGGAGGGCATGGCTGACGTTGTAAAACTGATGGATGACCTGAATAAGGCCATGCTTCAGCAATCCCCCGCCCGACAGGCCGTGATTGCGCAGGTTGGGCAGTTCTCACCCGAACTTCTGAATTACCTGCGGCAAAGCACCGAGCAGGTCCAGCGCCTTAAAGATCAGGCGCAGCGTGACGGTCTGATTTTCTCTGATAAAGATGTGCAGAATGCGCTGGCATTTCGCAACCAGGTCAACCAGATATCAGCATCGTGGGATGGCATGCTGATGAAGGGGCAGGCGTGGCTTGGACAGGCTCCGATAGTTCAGAAAAGTTTTGATGATGCCTCGCAGATCATGCAACACGGGTTCGATGCCGCTACGGTGGGCTCCCTGATGACGTGGAACAGCGGGGGGAAGCAGGCCGACCGGCTGCGCGATGCTCAAAAAAATGACGCGTTTAAGAAAACGTTGTCGTGGGATGAAAAACTGGATCTTCGCTTAGGTTATGCCTCCGGCGATCTGGTCAAAAAACTGAACAGTTTCTATGGCCCGACGGACAAGGCCCGTCAGTTACAAAAGGATGTGCAAGGGCTGTATGTGCAGGGGCCGTCTTCTGTTGAACCCCCATTATCGTTCAATCAGCCGGGAAGCGGGAATGCACGGGGGATCCGGAACAATAATCCTGGGAACTTGCGCGCGGCGCCCAATGCAGTGGGCAACGACGGCAGTTTCCCTATTTTCAGCAGCGCAAATGATGGGCTTGCCGCCATGAGCAGGCAGCTGCAACTGTACGGGGGCAGGGGGAATAACACGCCTTACGGCATTATTCACACGTATGCCCCGAGCAGCGAAAATAACACGCATGCGTATATCAATGCGGTGACGAAAGATACCGGCTTCGGAACGCACGATAAACTGAATTTGAGTGACCCCGCGGTGCTTAAGCGCCTGATGACTGCCATGATCCGCCATGAAAATGGCAGCCAACCCTACAGCGAGGCTGATATTGATAGCGGCATCAATACCTCGATGACCGATCCGCGCTGGATGGTGCCGCAGAGCGCTTTACAAAGTGCTGGAATTAATCAACCAGGCAAGGGGGCTGAGCCCAATATCAACGCACCTTCACCAGCCAGCGCAGGCGCGTCCGGCGGCGGTATCGATGTCAAACAAGTTGCTGACGTCTTATCTAAGGTGCTGAAAGACAATAAGAACGAAATTGAGCTGACGCTGATTAATGGACGAACCGGGGAACGTAAAAAAATTTCCGGTGCCGGCGGCAAAGTGACCACGGCAATGCCCATGCCCTGACATATCAACCTGACCCGCTTGGGCGGGTTTTCTCTTTCTGGAGGACAGGATGCCACTGTTACAAAATGCGCTGTCTTCGCTGTTAGGATTTTCGGGCGACAGATGGAACTGGCAGGATCATATTCATCCGGCGTCATTTCGCGGCGTGCCCTTTGCAATTATTGATGCGGATGGCAATTTTGGCCGCCGGCAGGCCGTCCATGAATACCCCTATCGCGATACGGTCTGGGTCGAAGATTTGGGGCGTTCTACCCGTCGTCTGACCTTAAACGGATTCATTATCCAGTCCAGCCTGATCTACAGCGCCGCGGATGTCATGACACAACGGGATAATCTCATCGCCGCCTGTGAAAGCGCGGGCGCTGGCACGCTGGTGCATCCTACGTTGGGCGAGTTGACGGTCAGTATCCCTGACGGCGGGCTGAAACTGCGGGAAAACAAAGATTCAGAACGCGTCTTCGAATTCTCTCTCACTGTCATTGAGTCCGGTCTTCGGGTTTTTGCTGTGACCGGCGCGGTCTCAGCCGCTTCAACGGTTCAGACGTCCTGGCTGGCGCTGGCGGCGAAAACGGCAGCCACGTTTATTGCGGAGGTTAATTCCGATTTACGCACGGTGACGCAGGCAATAAAAACGCTTAAAAGTACGGTTTCATTCTGGACCAGCATGGTGACCCGCACGGCAAATGAGGCGACAAATCTCAGCAATACGCTTAAATCCACGTTCGGCAGCACCCGTTACGGGCGTTACAACACGGGGGATGTTGGCGGAAATGCCTCGGGCGCGACAAATACCACGACGACGACGGCGGACACGGATAATTACGACCTTCTGGTTTCGCAAAAAATGGCGGCATCAGTCGAAAACCGGGCAGAAGTTCAGGATGTAACGGCCAACCTTCTGGCGTCAGTAAGCGTCGCGGCATATGCCAGCGGCGCGCAGGATGTGATCAATGCATTACTGTCGAGTGAGGCCAAAGGGTTAGACCTGGTTCGTCTGTTTGAAACGCTGGCGACGTTCACGGATACCACTTACCGGCCGGACAGCAGCGACAGCAGCATTGCCTGGGCGTCACAAATTTACCTCATCACGCTAAGTGCTGGCGCAATGGCCTATGCAGCGTCTCTTTATGAGCCCGTAAGCTATGACGATTCTGCTGAACTTCTTCAGCGCGTGGTCAGCGTAATCGATACGGTGTCACTGGCGGCGGCTGATGCCGGTTATGACGATGTCTTCAGCGAAATGTCCGATCTTAAAACAACGGTCAAAGCGACGCTTCAGGAGAAAGGAGCGCAGCTGGCGAACGTGTCCACCGTGACATTCAACGCGGCACTTCCCGCACTTAATCTGGCAAACCGGTTGTATCAGGACGCAGGCCGGACGGAAGGGCTGATAAAAATGGCCGATCCTGTCCACCCGGCATTTATGCCGCTTTCTTTCAGGGCGCTTTCTTCATGAACGATGAAATGACGTTAACCGTTGGTGGCAAGGTGCTTTCCGGCTGGGACTCTGTCCGCGTAACCCGAAGCATCGACCACCTTCCCAGCGATTTTGACCTTTCGCTGATGGATGAATTTCCCGGCAGTGATGGTCAGCAACTGGTCAAAGAAGGCGATGCCTGTGTGGTAAAGCTTGGGAGCGATACGGTCATTACCGGCTACATCGACCGGTGGGCGCCGATGATTTCCGCCTCGAGGCACGAAGTCCGGGCAACGGGGCGCAGCAAGTGCGAAGACCTGGTGGACTGCTCTGCCAAATGGGACAACAACGTGATCACCGGCGCTACCCCGTTGCAAATTGCGCAGCGGCTGGCGGCGCCCTATGGGATCACCGTGTCGAGCGACGTGACTGATATGCAAAATGTCCCTCAGTTCACGCTGAACTGGGGAGAAAGCTCGCAGGAAATCATTGACCGCATCACGCGCTGGGCGGCGCTTCTCTACTATGACCTGCCGGACGGCAGTCTCTACCTGACCCGCGTCGGTACCCGAAAAGCCGCCAGCGGCGTGGCGCAGGGTATCAATATTGAAGCGGCGGCCTACGAGGCCTCGATGGACGAGCGATTTTCCGAATACACCGGAGTCTCAATGACGGTTAACCCGCTGGTCGATGACAGCGGTTATGGTGCCGTGACCAAAGCCACCGCGAATGATCCGGATGTTGCCAAAATGCGATACCGAAACCGGATCATCATTGTCGAAAGCACGATGAACACTACCGAGCTGGCGCAGCAGGCGATTGACTGGGAAATGAACCGGCGTTATGGCCGCTCTAAGGTTCTGCAGGTCACCATTGATAACTGGCGCGACAGCGCTGGCAAGCTGTGGGAGCCCAACACTCTGATCCCCGTTAATATCCCCAAGATGGGCATCAATGACGTGCTATGGCTGCTGGCGGAAGTCACTTTTATCAAAGATGACCAGGGAACGGTGGCGCAGATGGTACTGATGCCGCCTGCGGCATTCTCGGTTCAGCCATATCGTTTCTACAACGTCATTCAGGAGCTGAACAGATGACAATGCTCAACACGATTTACCGCCGGGCGATGATGATGCTTGGCGTGGGCAGCGTATCACTGACGAATGATGATGGTGGGATCCAGAAGGTGCAGTATCAGACGCCGCTTGAAGTGCGCAGCGATACGCCGCGCCTGATGGAATTCGGTTTCTCCTCTTCATTGCCGGATGGTGCCGATGTGCTGATCGCCTACCTTTCGGGCGACCGGTCGAACGCGGTGGTGATTGCCTCCGGTCATAAGGGCAGCCGCAAAACAGGCCTGAGTCCGGGTGAAACCATCATTTATGACCAGTGGGGGCAGCACATCAAACTCACTGAAACGGGGATAGAAATTGATGCAAACGGCCAGCCTGTAAAGGTCATTAATTCAACCACCGTCACCATCGTTGCCTCAGAAGAGATTCTTGCGGATACGCCCGTTCTGAAATGTTCCGGGGACATCATTGATAACGCGGGGAGTAACTCCACCACTCTAAAAAACTTGCGCGATACCTACAACGATCACGATCACATGGTGAAAAACGTGCAGAGCGGCAGCTCATCACCGACCAGTGACAAACCGGGGGAGCAGGTTCAATGACGGACATCACAACACTCTGGAATGCTGAAGAATCCATCGGCGACTGGGCTGGGGCATCCGGAGACCTGCAGTCGGGCGGCGACCTCGAGACGGCCATTTTAATCAGCCTCTTTACTGACCGGCTGGCGCGGGAAGATGACGAATACGATGGCGATAACCGCCGCGGGTGGTGGGGCGATCAGGATCAGGATTATCCCATTGGGTCACGCCTCTGGTTGTTGCGCCGTCAGAAACTGACGTTGGTTGTTGCAAATAAAGCGCAGGACTTTGCCGCCGAGGCGCTGAAGTGGCTCACCGATGACGGTGTGGTCTCCAGTATTTCGCCCGTCACACAAATCGTGCATCCGAACCGCCTTAACCTTTTTATCACCTACCAAAAGCCAGGACAGGACGCTGTGTCAAAGCGTTATTTCTGGGTCTGGGAGTCTTAACCAATGCCATATAATCGGCCAACGCTCACCGAGCTGCGCGCGCGTAACCTTGCTGCGATTGAATCAGAATTAAAAGGAACAGGAACGCCGTTACGGTTTTCAAATCTTAACATTATCGGAACGGCAGATGCGGGCCTGGCTTATCTCCATTACGGCTATCTTGACTGGATAGCGAAGCAGTCAGTGCCGTGGAGCGCAACGGATGAAAATCTTGCAGGGTGGGCTGCTTTAAAAAGCGTGACGCAAAAACCTGCCAATGCCGGGACCAACAACGCCACCACTTTCACCGGCACGTCTGGGGCAACTCTTCGGGCGGGGACCGTATTAAACCGGGGTGATGGTTACCAGTACACGACTGATGTGGAGATTGAGATTGGTGCGGCAGGCACCGCAACTGGCGCAATCACCGCGGTGCTGCCCGACCCCAATGACGACCCGACGGGTGGCGGCGATGCGGGGAATACTCCGGCCGGTACCCAACTGACGCTGGATGTCAGCATTTCAGGCGTCGATTCTACGGCGACTATCAGCACGGCCATCACCGACGGTGCGAATATAGAAACCGAAGATGCCTTCCGCTCCAGGATGTTGCTGGCTTATCAGAATACGCCGCAGGGTGGAAATGATGAGGATTATGAAACCTGGGCACTTGCTGTCTCCGGTGTGACACGTGCATGGACGGTTCGTCGCCTGATGGGGGCAGGAACTGTAGGGGTGTACATCATGATCGATGGCAGCGACACGTCAAACCATGGTTTTCCGGTTGGGTCGGATGGGATTTCACAACTTGAAAACTGGTCAGCTGTGAAGGCAACTGGCGATCAGGGAAGGGTGGCTGATGCCATCTACCCGCAGCAACCCGTCACTTCACTGGTATACGTTTGCTCACCAATACAACACGTTATTAACTTCACTATCAGCGGAATTTCAGCCGCAGACAGCACGACAACCACCGCGATAGCGGCGGCGATTGATGGTGTTTTGTTTGAATCCGGAAACCCGCAGGGCACTACGATATTACTGTCAGATCTTCTGATCGCCATCAGTAATGTCAGCGGTACCAGTGGCTTTATCCTGACATCACCCGCTGCGAATATCACGACGGCGGCGGGTGAACTCCCGGTAAGGGGAACGGTGATTTACACATGAGCCGGTTCAGCACAGAAGATTACACGACTGCGCTGCAGAACCTGATGCCAACGGGTTTGGTCTGGCCCCGCAAAACTGACAGCGTACAGTCAGCGGTATTTCGGGCGCTGGCGCAATCCTATCAACAATCAGACGATGCGGCAGAGGGGTTGCTGGTGGGCGCATTCCCGGCCACGGCAACAATCATGCTTGCAGACTGGGAAAAAACGCTCGGACTTCCTGACGACTGCGCAATTGGCGAGAACGACAGTATTGCGTTAAGGCAAAAAGCCGTTGTCGCGAGACTGTTCAGCATGGGAGGTCAGTCCGCCGCCTATTTTATTGGCGTTGCAAAAGCGCTCGGGTATGACGTGACAGTCACTGTGTACAGGCAGGCACGGGCAGGTTTCTCAGTATGCGGAGACGCGTTAAACGGGGAAAACTGGCCTTTCACCTGGCTGGTAACCGCGCCGGAGACGACCATTGCCTACGCGCAGGCGGGGATATCATACTGTGGAGACCCGCTACGTTCATGGGGGAATAAACGCCTCGAGTGCAGACTGACGGCGCTGGCGCCCTCTCACACCATTGTTAAGTTTGGCTATTCCTCTTAATTAATTCTTCAATCGATTTTAAGCGCCTTCACTGGCGAGGGTTTTTTTATGCAAAAAATTGGGAATATAACGTCAACGGCGGATGCTAATGGCGAATGGACAAACGGGAATGTGGCAGCCGGGACCGCACCAACAATATTAGACGCCGCGTGGCTGAATACGGTCCAACGCGAATTAGCCAATGTTGTCTTGGCAGCCGGTTTAACGCTGGATCCTACAAACGATGCACAGTTGCTTGCTGGATTAAAATTACTGACAGGCCCAGGGCGATTGCTAAATATCCAAGATTTCTCAGCGAGTGGAACGTATACCCCATTCCCTGGTACGAAATTTATCATTGTTGAGGTGACTGCTGGCGGAGGGCCGGGCGGCTCAACGCCGGCGACAGGAGCGACTCAAGTTGCAGCCGGTGCTGGCGGTGGTGCGGGGGGCACTGCAATTTCAAAGCTTTTAATTTCGGCAATTACATCTACAGTCGCGGTAACGGTTGGGGTGGGAGGGGTAGCAAATACCTCGACAACAGGAACATCAGGAGGCGCGAGTAGTTTTGGTTCCTATCTATCAGCCTCCGGCGGAGCATTCAGCGCGAACGCAACAGTCGTCACTCAGGGTGATAACCAACTTACCTATAACGGCGGCGGTGGTGACGGGACAAGCGGGAACATGGACAACATTCGGGGGGGATGCGGTGTGGCCGGATTTGTCCTGAAGTATGGCTATGAATCTGGAGAGGGTGGACGTTCTTATCACTGTGCGGGTGGGCCATCGATAATCACACTAGGTTCAAATACCCCGGGTATCGCTGGTCGACGTGGTTCTGGCGGCAGCGGAGCATTCGCAGGAAATAATGCTTCAGCGCTACTTGGTGGTAATGGTGGAGCTGGGTTTGTACGTATCTGGGAGTATGCATAATGGGTAGCTACGCACTAATTAAAGACGGCGTTGTTGAAAATACCGTGGCCTGGGACGGCACGGGAGATATTTTTGATGATTTCATCACCTACGAAATGAAAGAGGGGGATATTGTCGGCATTGGTTATTCAGCCAGCCAGGACAGCAACGGGAACTGGGCGTTTGCCGCACCGGTGATCGTGGTGACGCCCGAAGAGCAGGCAGCGATAAATCTTCAGAAAGCGCAATCTGAGTACGACCGGGCTTCTGCAAAAATTACCGCATTGCAACAGCAGATAGATGATGAAGATTATTCAGGGACAGATACCGAAGCATCGGTTGCTGCAACAAAATCTATCTGGACAAACTACCGCAAAGCTTTAAGGACTTACATAACTGCCGGTAAGGGCAGTCTAGATCTCCCGGCGATGCCTGCTATTTAAATAACTTTCTTTGCCTATCAACAATCTAAAAATTTTATCGAGAACCGATCTTCACACCTGCCAAATACAATGATTATACTGTATGCATATACAGTTAATTGGTGGGGTGTTATGCCAAGAAGATACGAGATTGATGCTGCATTTAAGTGTGCCATCAAAATGAGCGAGAAGGGGCGTAGAACCGTTACTACTGAGGATTTTGTGGCGGAACTGGCGAAGAGAAACTGGCACTGGGATTTGAGAGAAGCGAACCATTGGATCGAAATCTACGTAAATACGTTTCACGACGTGTCAGAAGTAGAAGGCGATGCCAGGACGTTTGCTCTCTTCAACCCAAACGGAGGGCGTTGATATGGGATTTCCATCACCGGCAGGGGATTACGTTGAAAAGTCCGTAACGCCGAATGAAGCCTGCAAGTGGTTTAGCCGCCCAAGCCAGTATCTGATGCGTGCTGGCGATATAAGTTGGCGCGCCGGTATTAAAAAAGATGCGATTCTGGTGGTGGACGCGGCTCGTAAACCGCAGGAAGGCAGCATCGTCATTGCGACAGTTTGCGGTGAGTTCTGCATGAAGCGCATGAGGTTTTACCCAACGCTGTCATTGCAGTCGCTGGATCAGCCAGACATGGAAACACTGATCGAAGGTGGCGATCTTGAAGGGGAGGAAACGATAATTGTCGGTGTAGTCACCCACATCATCAATGATGCAACGACGGATGAATTTGATGATATCCCGTGCATTTAATTCTGTGGGGCATGTATGGGGCATAGTATTTTCATTGAGGTGCATGTTAGCGCAGAGCGTAGCCGGAGCTAAATATATAACTCATTGAAATAACGCGTATATGCATAGATGTGCAGACTTAAAGAAAAAGGCTCAATACCGAATATACGTACTGAGCTTTTTTTTGTTTATTTTTGAGTCAAAAACCCTTCTGCAAAACTAAATTTTATCCTTTGAAATACATAGGAATGCGCCGCGCATTTTACTCACCATAACTATGAGTAATTACATATTAAATTCATTTAAAACATGCATTTAAACTCCCTTCAATTGCCTACCACTGGTACAGCCGCAGTCAGGCGCTGACCATCGGCAAGGCACTGGAAAAACTGAATTTCGCGTGGTTCGAAGAGCCGATGGAAGAAGAGAGCATGGCGTCCTACGCGTGGCTGGCGGAAAACCTGTCAATCGATGTGATCGGCCCGGAAAGCCTGGGCGGCAAACACCACAGCCGTGCGGACTGGGTGAAAGCGGGCGCGTGCGACATCCTGCGCGCCGGTGCAAACGGCGTCGGCGGCATTTCGCCGTGCATGAAAGTTGCCAGCCTGGCTGAAGCGTTCGGCATGGATTGCGAAGTTCACGGCAACGGCGCGGCCAGCCTGGCGGTGGTCGGTGCGATCCGCAACTGTCGCTGGTACGAACGCGGCCTGTTGCATCCGTTTCTTGAATATGACGAACCCGCCGCCTACCTGAACAGCATCGTTGACCCGATGGATGAACAGGGTTTTGTGCATCTGTCTGACCGCCCCGGCCTCGGAGAGGACATCAATTTTGAATATATAGAGACCCATACCGTCAGCCGCGACTGACCTGCGGGCAGAAAAAAATAATAAACCTCTGACTCTACCCGGAAGGTACATCATGAACTCTGGCACACCCCTCAGGGCGTGGTTTTTCGCGCTTCTGTTGTCGGTGAGCTGCTGGCCGGCGCTGGCGAAAACGCCGCCCGACCAGCTGATCATCGGCATGAACATGAATAACCTGCTGACGCTCGATCCCGCAGCGATGACCGGCAACGACATTGTCGGCATCGTGGTGAATCTTTATGACCCGCTGATTGAGCTTGATCCGCAACAACTGACCAACGTGCGTCCGGCGCTGGCGACCTCGTGGGAGGTCAACGATGCCGGAAATCTGATTACGTTTCACCTGCGCGAAGGCGTGAAATTTCACTCCGGCAATCCGGTCACCGCGGACGATGTGGTCTGGTCGATGCGCCGCATTCTGCACCTGAATCTGGCGCAGGCGTCGGTGTGGAAGTCTTACGGATTTACTAAAAAGAACGTCGATGAAATGGTGCGTGCGCCGTCGCCCAATACCGTTGAAATCCGGCTGCCTAAACCGAACGACCCGAAACTGGTGATTTACTCGCTGGCCGCTCTCGGCAGCGTGGTGGCGCTCGACAGCAAAACCGTGCAGGCGCACGAAGTGAACGGCGACTGGGGCAACCGCTGGCTGACCACTAACGAAGCGGGTTCCGGCCCGTTCCGCCTCGACAGCTGGCAGGCGAAAGATGTGCTGAACATGAGCCGTAATGCACAGTACTGGCGGGGCGAACCGCGGCTTTCCCGCGTGGTGTTCCGCCATTTTCAGGAATCCCAGACCCTGCGCCTGATGATTGAAAAAGGCGACCTGGATATTGCCAATAATATGGCGGTGTCCGACGTGACCGCGCTCAGCCATGATCCGGCGATGGTTGTGGATCAGGTGAAAAAAGGCACCATTTATTACGTGGCGATGAGCATGAAAGAGCCGCACTTTGCTAACCCCAAAGTGCGCGAAGCGGTGCGCTATCTGATTGATTATCAGGGCATCGGTAAAGCGCTCATGACCGGTTACGGTATTGTGCATCAGCGTCCGATTCAGGTCGGCATGCCCGCCACGCTGCCGGATCCGGACTACAAACTCGACATTCCGCGAGCCAGAGCCTTGCTGGCGGAAGCCGGATATCCGGACGGTTTTGACACTACGCTGCGGGTGCTGGCCGACCAGCCATTCCTTAATATCGCGATTGCCGTGCAGTCCACGCTGATGCAGGCGGGCATTCGCGCCAAAATCGTCACCGGCACCGGCAACCAGATTTACGGTGCGATGCGTGAACGTAAGTTCGCCATGCTGGTCGGACGCGGCGGCAGCGGCGTGGAACCGCATCCGCATTCCAGCCTGCGTTCGCTGGTCTATAACCCCGACAACAGCGATGCGGCGCGCCTCACCAATTTTCAGGGCTGGCGCACCGGTTTCTACGACAAACAGCTGAATACGGATATCGATCAGGCGCTGCTCGAACGCGACCCTGAAAAGCAAAAGCAGGATTACTTCGCGATACAGGAACGTTACGACGCGCTGATCCCGGCGCTGGTGCCGGTTTCGCAAATGGTCGATTCCATCGTGGTGCGCACGGATGTGAAAAATTATCTGCCGCACCCGTCTGCAACCACTTTCCTGCGCGACGTCTACAAAGAGGACGCCGCTGACGCACAACCGGCGGGAGGTAAAGGGTTATGACAACGCAAACTCAGCCAACGCAAACTCATACTACGCAAAAACAGCCCACACAAACCCGGACCTGGCATTCCGGCATTCCCGCCGGACGCATCGGCAAACGGCTGATTCAGGTGGCGGTCACGCTGTTCGGCCTGCTGCTGCTGACGTTTTTCATTGGCCGCGTGATGCCGGTGGATCCGGTGCTGGCAATTGTCGGGCCGGACGCCGACCACAGCACTTATCAGCAGGTTTATCATCAGCTTGGTTTTGATAAGCCACTGTGGACGCAGTTTGGCATCTACCTTTCCGGGCTGGCGCACGGGGATTTAGGCAACGCGCTGCTGACCGGCAAACCGGTGACGCAGGACATTCTGCGCGTATTCCCGGCCACCATGGAACTGGCGACGCTGGCGATCATTCTCGGCGCGGGCGTCGGCATTCCGCTGGGCGTTCTGGCGGCGGCAAAACGCAACAGCATTGCCGATTATATGGTGCGCGTCATCAGCCTGGCCGGATATTCCACGCCGATATTTTGGGTCGGCATGATGGGATTACTGGTGTTTTACGCCTGGCTCGGTTGGGTCGGCGGTGCGGGGCGTGTGGATTTCAGCCTCGACGGGCAGGTTACGCGTCACAGCGGTTTTATGCTGATCGACGCGCTGATCGCCGGAAATGGGGAAGTGTTCCGCAACGCGCTGAACCACCTGATCCTGCCCGCGTCGCTGCTCGGTTTTCACTCGCTGGCCTACATCAGCCGCATGACCCGCAGCTTTATGCTGGCTCAGCTCTCGCAGGAATTCATCATCACCGCCCGCGTCAAAGGGCTGAGCGAATGGGATGTGCTGTGGAACCACGCGTTCCGCAACATTCTGGTTCAGCTGCTGACCGTGGTCGCGCTGGCCTACGGCTCACTGCTGGAAGGCGCGGTGCTGATCGAAACCGTCTTCTCCTGGCCGGGCTTCGGTTCCTATCTCACCAGCAGCCTGATGCTCGGCGACATGAACGCCGTGATGGGCTGCGTGCTGGTGGTCGGTATGATTTTCGTGGTGCTGAACCTGCTCTCTGACCTGCTGTATCAGGTCTTTGACCCGAGGACAAAAGTATGACGATTTCCCTCGATTCTGTGGTGCTCAGCGCGGGCGACGAAAAACGCCAGCGCGTGAAACGGGCGTTTGGCCGCGTCGGGCATTTTCTCTGGCAGATGGCGTGCAATCCGCTGACCGCCATCGGTGGCGCGATTGTTCTGGTGTTAATGATTGTGGCGCTGTTCGCTCCGTGGATTGCGCCGTTCCATCCGCTGGTGCAGGACTTAAATAACGCGCTCAGCCCGCCGTCGGCGGCGCACTGGTTTGGCACCGACGAGTTTGGCCGCGATATCTTCAGCCGTCTGGTTTACGGTTCGCGGATCACGCTCTACATCGTGCTGCTGGTGTCTGTTACCGTCGGGCCGCTCGGGTTATTACTCGGCGTGACTGCCGGATATTTTGGCGGCAAAACCGACATGGTGCTGATGCGCGTCACCGATATCTTCATCTCCTTTCCGAGTCTGGTGCTGGCGCTGGCGTTTGTCGCCGCACTCGGACCGGGGCTGGAACACGTGGTGATTGCCATTACGCTCACCGCCTGGCCGCCGATTGCGCGTCTGGCGCGTGCCGAAACGCTCTCGCTGCGTCAGGCTGATTTTATCTCGGCGGTGCGTTTGCAGGGCGCGTCTCCGGTGCGGGTGTTGTGGCGTCACATTGTGCCGCTGTGCCTGCCGTCGGTGATCATCCGCATCACCATGAATATGGCCGGTATTATCCTCACCGCCGCCGGACTTGGCTTCCTCGGATTAGGCGCACAGCCGCCGGATCCGGAGTGGGGCGCGATGATTTCCAGCGGCCGTACTTACATGATGGAGTGCTGGTGGGTGGCGACGATCCCGGGTCTGGCGATCCTGATTAACAGCCTGGCGTTCAACTTCTTAGGAGATGGCCTACGTGACATCCTCGATCCCCGAAATGACTGACGTTCCGGCGTTACTTGACGTGCGCGACCTTAACGTCAGCTTTGTGAATAGCCGTCAGGTGACGCACGCGGTGCGCGGCGTTTCCTTCCAGCTCGGACGCGAAAAACTGGCGATCGTCGGCGAATCCGGCTCCGGAAAATCCACCGTCGGACGCGCGTTGCTGCACCTTCATCCGTCGAAAGCGCAGATTACGGCCAGCAAAATGCAGTTCGCCGATGTGGATTTGCGCAACGCTACCGCGAAACAAATGCGGCAGGTGCGCGGCAAACGTATCTCGATGATTATGCAGGATCCGAAATACTCGCTGAACCCGGTGCTGTGCGTCGGCGACCAGATTGCCGAGGCATGGCGTTCGCACCATAAATGCTCGTATAAAGACGCCAAAAGCAAAGTGCTGAACATGCTCGATGTGGTGCGGATCCGTGACCCGGAACGCGTGTATGGCCTGTATCCGCACGAGATTTCCGGCGGGCAGGGGCAGCGCATCATGATTGCGATGATGCTGATCACCGATCCGGAAATGGTGATTGCCGACGAACCGACCTCCGCGCTTGACGTTTCGGTGCGTTTACAGGTGCTGGCGCTGCTCGACGACCTGGTGAAAACGCGTGGTCTGGGGCTGATTTTTATCAGTCACGACATCAATCTGGTGCGCAGTTTCTGCGACCGCGTTCTGGTGATGTACGCCGGACGCATTGTGGAATCCATCGCTGCCACCGATCTGGATAACGCGCAGCATCCGTACACGCGCGGCCTGCTGAATGCGCTGCCGGACATGGATAACCGCCGTTACCCGCTGCCGGTGATGCAGCGTCAGGCCAGCTGGCTAACCGATTAAGGAAACTGAAATGTCCCAAAAAACCATGATCGACGTCCGCAACCTGAACCTCACGTTTGGCGAAGGCGCGAAAACCACGCAGGTGCTGACGGATGTGAATATCGCCGTGCGTGAAGGGGAAATTTTCGGGCTGGTCGGCGAATCCGGCTCAGGAAAAACCACCGTGCTGAAATGCCTGGCGGGGCTGTTTACCCACTGGAAAGGGGCGCTGGAAATCGACGGGCAGCAACTCGAACACCGGATTGGCCGCGACCGTTGCCGTCTGGTGCAGATGGTGTTTCAGGATCCATACGGTTCGCTGCATCCGCGCCATACCATCGGCGATATTCTGGAAGAGCCGCTGCAAATTCACCGCATCGATCAGCGCGATGCGCGCATCAACGCTATCCTGGAAAAAGTCGGTCTGAACCGCGCCTTCCGCAGCCGCTATCCGCACCAGCTTTCCGGCGGACAGCGCCAGCGCGTGGCGATTGCCCGCGCGCTGATCCTCAAACCGCGGGTGTTACTGCTCGACGAACCGACCTCCGCGCTGGATGTTTCCGTGCAGGCTGAAATCCTCAATTTGCTGTTCGATCTTCAGAAAGAGGAAGGGCTGACATACCTGATGGTCACGCACGATCTCGGCGTTATCGCGCATCTCTGCCAGCGCGTGGCGGTGATGAAATACGGCAAAATCCTCGAAACGCTGGAAACCGATGCACTGCTGCGCGGCGACATTCAGGACGACTACACCCGCGTTCTGGTTGACGCCAGCCGCGATTACAGCCGCGAAATGGCGGCGAAAGTGATGTTGTGAAAAAGCACTGACTTTTCTTTTATACGGCTATCAGCCGTATAATGTTGACGTTTCAGGCAGGTACGCGTACAGTGCTGCATACGGCTGATAGCCGTATCTTAATCGAGAGGTCATCATGTCTAAAGAAGTGGTATTCCCTTCTGACGCAAGAAATATAAAGAGTGCGCGTGTTGAGCTGAAGACCAGTCCGGACCTGAAAGAGTTGTTGCGCGAAGCTGCGGCGGCTGCGGGGCTGGATCTGAGTGCATTTATCCTCAACGCGGCTATCGAGCGGGCTGAAAACGTACTGGAGAATCAGCGTCGTCGTGAGCTTTCGTCACAAGGCTGGCAGCAAATTAATCAGCTTCTGGCGGAACCGGCTGCACCAACGCTGGCATTGCAGGCGTTAATGCGGAGAAAGAAAAATGGTAAATCTGCAGAGTAAGCAAACCGGCGTGATGGTATGCAGCTACCAGTCTGACATTACGTATCCTGGCAATAAGCACTTTGATTGCGGGCATCCGGTGCTCAATGCCTTTGTGCGCAACTCCCTGAAAAAAAGTGTCAGGGATGGGAACTGCGCCGCCAAAGCGGTGATTGATGCACAGACCGGAGAGTTGTTCGGTGTGTGTACTTTCTCTGCTTACTGGCTTGAGCGCGGGAAATTAGCAGGCGTGGTGAGCGGTTCATTGCCTCTGGAAGTCGGCGTTGTACGCCTCATTATGCTAGGCGTCGCCACGAAAGAGCAAAATAAAGGGTACGGGCAGGATTTGCTGTTGGCATTTTTTGAACAAATAAAAGTTATTCATGACGCGCTGCCAATCAAAGGGGTATATCTGGATGCAGATCCCGCCGCGATTAATTTCTATGCCCGGTTGGGATTTGCCCAACTGGATGCACCGCCAAATGCATTCGGGGCAGTGCCCATGTTCCTCGGCATTCAGCATATTCTTGCCGCCTGAAATCGCGGGGGGATTAACCCCGCCGTTTCGCAATCCATCCGCGCAAAATCCCTTCGGCGCTGACGGTCACAATCCCCAACATAATCAATATCGCACCGAGGATGAAATTCACTTTCAGCGGTTCGTGCAGCAATACTACGCCCGCGATGATGCCGAAGACCGGCGTCATGAAGGACAAAATGCCCAGACGCGACGCCTGATAACGGCGCATCAGGCTGAACCACGCGAGGTAGCTGGCGAAGGTTACGATGACGGTTTGGAAAAGCATACTGCTGACGGAAACCGGGCTGAGGCGGAAATGCGTTTGTCCGGTCAGCAGGGCCAGCCCGCCGAGCAGCACGAACGCGCCTGCCAGCTGATAGAACAGCGTCATAGTTGCGCTGCCGGACGATAATTTACTGCGACGCACGACGATAGTGGTCATGCCCCAGAACATGCCGGCCAGCAGACCGAAAAAATCCCCGAGCAGCATATTGCTAGCCTGCGGTGCGGTGGCGGCGTGCCCGCCAAACAAAAACGCCACAATCACGCCGATAAACGTGATGCCTACTCCCGACCACTGCAGCGCGCTCAGCCGTTCT
Source organism: Rahnella sp. PD12R (assembly GCF_019200965.1). Taxonomy (NCBI): domain Bacteria; kingdom Pseudomonadati; phylum Pseudomonadota; class Gammaproteobacteria; order Enterobacterales; family Yersiniaceae; genus Rahnella; species Rahnella sp. PD12R. The sequence continues at coordinate 93,217 of NZ_JAHTMS010000003.1, forward strand.
TCCGGCACCAGAAAATGCAGCCCCAGTGCGGCAAAAATCGGCGCGGTATACAGAAATACCGCCATGTGCGCCGCCGTGGTGAAGCGTAATCCTTCGGCGACAAACATAAATTCGATGGAAAACAGCAGGCCGACCAGCAAACCGGGGCGCAGGGTTTCACGGCTGAACGGAATTTTCCGCTGGCGCACCAGCATCAGGATCAGCACCGCCAGCCCGGCAATTCCCGAACGCAGCGCGACCTGCAACAACGGCGTTATATCAGCCGCCGCGCTTTTGATCGCCACCTGCTGCACGCCCCAAATCACACACAATCCTACCATCACGCTGGTAGCCATTCCGTCCAGCGGTTTACGCGCTTCCATTTCCATTCATCCGGTAAAAACTCAGGCCGACAGCTTATCGCGAAACGAATGATTCAGATAACGCTCAGTGTGCGGTGGCGCGCTTTTTCCACCGCAAACCGCTGAGCGTGACGGCCATGACGGAAAGCACGGCCAGCGCGGCAGCAGGGGCGAAAACGCTCCACCATGCGCGCTCGATATAGGGCATGCCTTCGGCCAGTACACGCCCCCATTCCGGCACCGGCGGCGGTGCACCCAGCCCGAGAAATCCGAGTGACGCCAGCGCCAGCGCGATCCCCGGTAAACGTAACATCGCGTGGCGCAGCAGCGGGCCACACAGCGCGGGCAGCACGTAAAACACCGTGCGACGGATGGCGCCCACGCCGACGACCGGCAGCATTTTCATGTACGGGCGTGCCTGAATTTCACTGACCAGCGCAGCGGTATGCGCCGCGAGCGGTGCCCAGCTTACGGCGGTGACAGCAATCGCCGCGCCGGTCGCAGTCGGGCCATTGACGGCGGCGACAACTAATCCGGCAATCACCGGTGGCAGCGCGTTGGTGACTTCAATCGGTCCGGTCATCGCGCGGGGAAATGCCCCCATCAGCAGACCGGCGGCGAGACAAATCAGTGACACCGCCAGCGCCTGCAAACAGGTGTTGAGCGTGCCGTGCGCGACACGGGCGAGCAGGTCGCGTCCCATCGCATCGGCCCCGAAAGGCAGCGACAGCGACGGCGGTTGTAAGCGCAGATATTCCGACGTCAGCGGGTCTCGCGGCAAACCGGCGAGCACCATTATCAGCAGTATTCCCAGACACAGCAGCGGGATCCACGCCCGCTGTTTTTCCGGCTGAGCCGTCTGCGCCGGAACCGGCACCGCGCCTAGTTGCAGCGCACGGCCCAGCAATAAACGGCGTCCACCGCCCGCCAGCATTCCAGTCAGCGACGCCAGCAACAGCAGGATCAGCACGCCCGTCTGCAAGGCCGGTAAATCACCGGCAGCCGCCGCGCCCAGCGTGGCGCGTCCGAGTCCGGGAATGGCAAAAACTTTTTCAACCGCGATGGCGCCGCCGGTCAGCGAAACCAGCACCAGACCGGTTAGCGGCATAACGCCCGGCAGCGAACGGGCGATCACCGCCAGCGCGGTGTGGCGACGTGAGATGCCCAGCACGCTCCAGGTGGTCAGCCAGTTTTCGCCAAAGGTTCCGGCCAGTGCATCGGAATACAGCCTGCCCAGATAACCGCCCGCAGGCAGCCCCAGCGCCAGCGAGGGCAAAACCGCGTATTGCCAGCCGAGCCAGCCGTAAGGCGGGAAGAATTGCAGCCAGACCGCGCCGGTGATCAGCAAAAACGACGCCAGCAAAAACTCCGGCAATGCGGTCAGCAGGGCAGCGAAAAAGCCCGCCGGGTGTGGCGTATGGCCGCGTAATCCGCGAATCATGGTGCCAGCACACAACAGCAACGCGAGCACCAGCGCCACCAGCGCCGACGACGCCATTAACGTCAGCGAAACACCGGTCGCCCGCAGCATGCCCGGCAACACTGGCAATCCTGAAACCCACGAAACGCCCGCATCGCCGTGCAGCAAACCGCCGAGCCAGCGGGCCAGCGCGTGCCACGGGCCCTGATCTAAGCCGAGCGACAGCCGGATAGCGTTCAGCGTTTCGGCCGTTGCTTCCTGCTCACCGGAACGTGCGCGCAGCAATGACAGCGCCGGATCCGTGCCGGAAAGCCACGGCAGCAGGCCGATCAGCACCACAATGGCGGTCAGCGTCAGCACGCGTGAAATCAAGGGTACCCGTGTGGGCGGCGTGCGCTGGCGTAACCGGCTGACGCCCGCGCAGGTCCGGCAATAAATCGATTCGCTCATCAGTCGGCCTGAGAATTGCGCTGTGTGGCGGCGTTGATCAGCGTGCGTTCACGCGGGTCACGCAGCGCATCGCGGACGTTCGCCGCTTCGCCCTGGATCACGCGCTCATGCAGCATCGGAATGGCGGCGTCGGTGGCGAGGATCTGATTTTCAGCCAGCATTATGGCCTTGCGTCGCGCTTCTCCGGCGGGAATGGCGGAGGCGTGTTGCAGCGCTTCATCGATTTCCGGGCGGCAAAGTTGCGCGATGTTAAATGACCCTTTGCAGGAGAAATCGCTGTAGAGATACGCCACCGGATCGCCGGAATCCAGCACCGTCGCGCGGGATAAAATAAAGGCATCGAATTTACCCGCCAGCGCATCGGTTTCAATTTGCGAATACTCGCGCACCACCTGTTTGACGGTAAATCCGGCGGCGGTCAGCTGTTGCGCCAGATACACCGCCACTTCCGGGAGTTCGTCGCGGTCGCTGAAGGTCGCCAGCGTGATGGTTTCACCGGCTGGTTTACGCGCCGCCGCCGGATGCGCGACCGGCTGGCGTAACTGCGCCGCCCACGGCAACGCGGGGCCGAGCAGACCTTGCGCCACATCGGCGCGTTTTTCATAAACGTTATCCACCAGTTGCTGACGGTTGATGGCTTCGCGTACCGCCGCCCGCAGCGCCGGATCCTGCATCACGCCGAGCCGCGTGTTGAGATACAGCGTATTGGTGCGCGGCATCGGCACTTCGTGGATTAAGCGCTGGTCGAGCAAAGGTGCCTGAGAAACCGGGATGGCTTCGACGATGTCTGCCGTACCGGTGCGTAATGCCGCGCCACGCGCCGTGCCGTCCGGCACAAAACTGACGTCGATGCCGCTGGCTTTGGCTTTTTCGCCCCAGTAGCCGTCAAAGCGCTCGAGCCTGGCACTGCTGGTGCCGTCCACCTGCACCAGTTCAAACGGGCCGGAACCGGTGTGGCGCGGGTCAACCACGCCGCTGGCGCTGTAGGCTTTTTGCGACAAAATCGCCAGCTGCGGGCTGGATAGACGCTGCGGCAGCAGAGGATCGGGCTGCGCCGTGGTGATAATCACCGCGTGTTCGCCGTCAGCTACGGCGGTGAGCTGAACGCCGTCGAGAATGCGCGGCTTCGGTGCTGCACGGGCGGCAACAGTCAGGGAATTTACGACCGCCGCCGCATCCAGCGCCGTGCCGTCGTGGAATTTCACATCATGGCGCAGCTCGAGACGCCAGGTGTTTTCGCCGGTTTGCTGCCATTTTGTCGCCAGCGCCGGTTGAGCTTCGCCGAGCTTATCGAGCACCACCAGCGTTTCCGCCGTGCTCCAGCGCGAGAGCTTAAACGCATCGTCGCTGAGCGGCGTCAGGCCGGAACGCGGCGGTTGCAACATTGCCAGCCGCAGACGGGAATCTGCGCTGTTTTCGGTGGTTTTATCGGCTTCATTAAAGCAACCGGTCAGTAAAAGTGCAGCAGAAAGCAGCCCGGCCAGCGGGCTTAAACGTAACGCAGACATCAGAAGTTCCTTGTCAGATTGCAGGAGGAGGCAGCTGGCGGCAGATTCGCCACATCGCCAGCGCGCTTAAAAACGGAACGGCGGCCAGCGCCAGCCAGGGGATCACGGCGCCGGGCGACGGCACCAGTGCGCCATCGAGCAACCCGCCGAGCAGGAAATTTCCCGCCAATACGGCGATGCCGCCCATCGAAGAGAGCGCCCCGTAATGCGCGCCAAGATTGTGCTGCCCGGCAAAACGCGGAATTAAATCCATCCCTACCGGCACAATCAGCATCTGCCCGACGGTCAGCAATGTGATCAGCAAAACAGACGGCAGCAGGCGCAGCCAGCCTTCCGGCGGCACCGTCCAGGCAAACATCGCCACGGCGGCGAAGGCGGAAGCAAGCAGCAGAAAACCGGCGGGCAAAATGATCCGCGCGCCAATACGGCGGGAAAACCGCGCCAGCGGCATTTGCAGTACGATCACCAGAACCGATGCCAGTACAAACAGCGGCCCGAGATCTTGCTCACCGCCGCCGGAGCGACGCAGTTCCACCGGCAGCGCCAGATACAGCTGGTTGTAGCTGAACAGATACGCGCTGTAAGCCACGATAAATGCCACGAAACGCGGCTGACGAAAGGTCTCCCACCACGGCACAATTTTCAGTTCGGCAGCGCGTTTCGGCGCAGCGGGCAGGGTGAAAAACAACACCACCAGCGCAACCATAAATAAGCCGGAACCGGCCAGTGCCACCGGCTGAAAACCGTAGCCGGAAAGCAGCGAACCGAGCAGCGGCCCGAGCACTGCGCCGAGTTCCGCACAAACGGCTGACAGCGCAAACCACTCGGCGCGGCTGCGTTTTCCGGCTTTCTCGCTGTGCGTTCCTGCCTGCGCCAGCAGGGCTTCAATCGATGGCGAAAACAGCGCGCCGCCGATACCGGTCAGGCAGGCACCGAGTATCACCGGCGTCAGCGTGTTGGAAAGGCCGAGCAAAAGGTATCCGGCGATGCGCACCACGCAGCCGCAGAGGATAACCACCCGCGCACCGAAGCGGTCGGACAACGCGCCGCCGAGCAAAAACATCCCTTGTTGCGAGAAGGTGCGCAGGCCGAGCACCAGCCCGATCGACCAGCCGGAAAGCAACATGTCATCGCGCAGAAACAGGGCGAGAAACGGCACCACGGCGTAAAAACCAATGTTAAAGACCAGATTGCTGCCCAGTAGCAGCGGAGGCCAGGGCGCAGACGTGCGGGTTTGAGAGCGGGTGAACATCGGGTTATCCGTTAACGATCAAAGGTAAATGAGGAACAGCCGCCAGCAGCTGGCGGGTATGCGGGTGGCGCGGAGCAAGCAGCGCGTCCTGCGTCGGGCTGTCTTCGATAATTTCGCCATCGTGCATGATCAGCAGGCGTTCGCACAGCCCGGCCACCATCGAAATATCGTGCGTCACCATCAGCAGCCCCATGCCGTTTTGCTGCGTGACCTGTTGTAACAGCTGTTTGATTTGCTCACGCAGCGGTAAATCCAGCCCGCTGACCGGCTCATCGGCAATCAGAAATTCCGGGCGGATCGCCAGTGCGCGGGCAATCGCCACGCGCTGTGCCTGCCCGCCGGACAGCGCACCCGCCGCACGATGCATCAGCATTTCCGGCAGACCAGTCTGCGCCATCACCTGTGTCACGCGGGCTTTTATCCCGCCCTGAAAACCCAGACGCTTCAGCGGCTCAGCGATAATCTGCCCGACATTCTGATTGGGCGGCAGTGAACCAGCCGGATCTTGCGGAATGTATTGCACCCGCTGGCGGTATTCCCGCAGCGAACGGGCAGAACCGGGGCGGACAGATTTTCCGTCGCAAAACACATCGCCGCTGTCCGGCGCGTCCATCGCCAGCAAAATTCTCAGGAGTGAGGATTTTCCGCAGCCGGAAACGCCCACCAGCCCGACGCGCTCGTGGCGGCCAATACGTAAGGATAAGTGTGAAAACAGCGGCGCGGATCCTTGTTTTTTCTGCCAGAAAAACCCCGGAACGGCCAGATTCCGGCTGACGCTGTGAAGGTGCAAAAACGGTTCGGTGACGAGTTGCAGTGAAGGATTCATCAGACGGCCACCGCGCTTAACGTGGAGGCATTCCGGTGCAGCGCCGCGCTGTGTTTTGCCGCCGCGACCAGCCGTCTGGTGTAGGCGTGTTGCGGATTATCCAGCAGCTGCGCCATCGGGGCGGATTCCACCACACGCCCGTTTTCCATCACCAGCGCCCGCCCGCAAAGTTGCGCCGCAACGGCGATGTCGTGCGTGATAAACAACAGGGCGCGGGGTTGTTGTGCATTTTCGCAAGCATCACGCATTACCTGCAAAACCCGTTGCTGTGTGAGCACGTCGAGCGCGGTGGTCGGCTCATCGGCCACCAGCAACGCGGAAGATGACTGCATTGCCAGCGCGATACATAAGCGCTGCCGCTGGCCGCCGGAAAGTTCTGCCGGATACCGTGCCGTAAAGTTGGGGATTTCACCCAGCCCGACCCGTTCAAGCATTTTGGCGAGTTCGTCCGCGCTGGCCGCAGGCAGGGCGAGATTCAGCTGTTTGCCGAGCGTCATCAGGGGATTGAGCGCTGTAGAGGAATCCTGGAATACCGTCGCCACGCGGCTTTGCGCGCAACGCGCCACCGGATGTTGACCGCAGACTTCAATGCCGTTTACGCGAATGCTGCCGCTGAGCTTTGCGCCCGCAGGCGGCGTACCGGTGATGGTTTTCGCGGTCAGCGATTTGCCCGAGCCGGAAGCGCCGATCAGGCAAACCCGCTCGCCCGCGCTCACTGAAAAGCACAGATCTGCGACACGCTGTTCTCCGGCGATTTCCAGCGTCAGCCCTTTAACCTCAAGGACCGGTTCGACATTTTTTACCCTGTCAGCAGTCATTCCCTTCAACCTGTTCATCGCGGAGGTGTATTTGATATGTGATAACATAACAAAATGTGTCAATTTGATGCAAAAGGTTTTGTGAGTTTTTATCCACTGATTGTTGTTTCATGTCCTGCACTTTTTTGCCCACCCCGAAAACAACAGGGCAAAAAAGTCCTCCACCTGCACAACCCTGAGCAACGCCCCGGCTGGCTGCCAATGTTAGGTTAAAGGCATCTTTTTACGGCCGGGATTTGCACGCCGGTCATCTGAGCAAGGTAGTTGAAACAATGGCGAATCCGTTTTTCTCCAGCCCGCGCGTATATTTCGGCGACGGGGCGTTAACCGCGTTAAACACCCTCAATGATAAAAAGGTCGCGATAGTCACCGATGCTTTTATGGTGAGCTCGGGAAAGGCCGCTTCCCTGAGTGCGCATATGCCGCGCGCGACGGTCTCGGTTTACGGTGACGTCAGGCCGGACCCGGATATCGACATTCTGAAAGAGGGCGCGGCGCAATTTAAAACCTTCAGACCGGACGTGATTATTGCGCTGGGCGGTGGCTCCTCGCTCGACGCGGCAAAGGGCATAAAAGTGACGCTGGAAGAGCACTATCAGCAGCACCGGATTGAGCTGATTGCGATCCCGACCACCAGTGGTTCGGGTTCCGAAGTGACGTCATACGCTATTATTTCCGACCCGCAGAATGGCCGTAAATATCCGCTGGTGTCGCAGGCGCTGGTGCCGGATATCGCGATCCTGGATCCGCAATTGGTGCTGAGCGTGCCGCGCCATATTGCCGTCGATACCGGTATGGACGTGCTGACACACGCCATCGAAGCGCTGGTTTCAACCGGTGCGAATGATTTCAGCGATGCGCTGGCAGAAAAAGCCATTGCGTTGGTTTGGCGTTATTTGCCGCAGGTCTACAGCAACGAGCAGGACATCTGCGCCCGTACGCATATGCACAACGCCTCATGTATGGCAGGCATGGCGTTTAACTCCGCCGGGCTGGGGCTGGTTCACGGAATGGCGCACGCCCTCGGCGGAATGCTGCATATTCCGCACGGTAAAATTAACGCCATGTTGCTGCCGCTGCTGATTGAATTCAACAGCGAACAGGCCAGCGCGCAGACCACGGAACGCTACGTGAAACTCGGGAAAATCCTGGGAATTGAACAGGGCAGTGCGCCGCAAATTATCGCGCAGACCGTGGCGAAAATTCGCGCGTTAAATCAGCACTTTGGTATTCCGGCAACCTTAAAAGCGCTCGGCACCGACAGCGCTACGTTTGAGCCGCTGCGCCAGCCGCTTGTTGACGCCACGCTGGCGGACGGATGTACAGCGTCGAACCCGCGTCAGCCCACTGGACAGGATATCGACCGGCTGCTCACGCAGATCGCCGGATAATCTCATTTTCTTACTTACCGATCAGGGTCTTTTACGTCATGAATTACAGCCAGCAACAAGCGCAGTGGATCACACAACAAATCGTGCAGGAAATGGCGGCCGGAGGAAAATTGCCGCAGCCGGCTACCGCCGGAAATGTCCCGCATCTGCAAGTGCCGGTCGGCGTTTCAAACCGCCATATTCATCTGTGCCGCGAAGACATGGATTTGTTGTTTGGCGCAGGTTCCACGCTGACGCGCATGAAAGCGGTAAAACAGCCCGGCCAGTTTGCGGCGGAGGAAACGGTGACGTTGCGCGGCAAAAAAGGCGACATCAGTAATGTGCGCATTCTCGGGCCGCTGCGCAGCACCACGCAGATTGAGATTTCGGTGGCCGACAGCTTTGTGCTCGGGGTGAAAGCACCGGTGCGCATGTCAGGCGATCTGCTCGATTCGCCGGGGCTGGAAATTATCGGCCCGCGCGGGCAGGTGGTGAAACCGCATGGTGCGATTGTCGCCTGGCGGCATATCCATATTTCGCCGCAGGAAGCCGAGCTGCACGGGTTGCGCGACGGAATGGAAATCAATCTTGCAGCCGGAGGGCAACGTGCTGGCGTGCTCAGCCACGTCGTGGTGCGCGTCAGTGCCGATGCGGTGCTGGAGCTGCATATTGATGTGGAAGAAGCTAACGGCTTTGGCCTGCGCAACGGCGATTTCGTCAGCCGTTATACCGGATAGTCATTCACCGGACAGAAAGAGGAAAACCATGGAAAGTCAGGCGCTGTCCCGGTGGCTGGATACGGTTATCGCCAACCTGCTGGCAGAAAAAAAGCAGACAGTGAAAACCGTGCGCGTGGTGATCACAGGCAGCGATGTGACCACGTTGCCGGTGACGCTGCGCGGCATGCGGGCACTTGAACACGCGGGTTACCGGCTTCAGGTCGCGTTTTCTCACAGCGCGAACCTCGGTGGTCTAAAAGCCGCATTGCTCGCTGAAATGACGGCTGGCGTGGTTGTAGATGACAAAAGTGCTGACGAGCAGCTTGCGGACGGAGAGGATTACGACAGTCTGTATCTGCCCGCGCTTTCGGGCAACAGCCTGACCAAAATTGCGCTCGGCATTCGTGACAACCTCGCCACCAGCTGGGTTTTCCATGCGCTGCAAAAGCAAAAAAACGTGATTGCGACCCTGCCGCCCGAACTGCTTAACCCGGCTGATAGTGGATTTCCACCGCCGTTGATGGTGCGTCTCGCCGGGTATGCGGATGTGCTCAGGCAATACGGTATTGCGGTGACGGGCATAAATTCGGATGTTCAGGTCAGCACAGAAATAACCGGTAAAAAACGGCTGATCACCCTCAGTGATATCCGCCAGCACCGTACCACGCAGCGGTTACGTATCGACAGCAACACGCTGATCACGCCTGCTGCGCAGGATGAAATTCGCCGACAGAACATCACCGTGATCCGGTGAACCGGGAGGGAATATGTATCTGGCAAAAGTCACCGGCGCGCTGGTTTCCACGACCAAGCACGCCTCACTTAACGGCACAAAATTACTGATGGTCGCCCGGCTCGATGAACATTATCAGCCGACCGGCAGCGCGCAGGTCGCCGTGGATTTCGTCGGTGCGGGCAATGGCGAGATCGTCATTATCACCACCGGCAGCTCGGCGCGCATGAGTAACACCAAAGAACATTCCGTGATTGATGCCGCGGTGGTGGGCATCGTGGATCCGCAGGAACTGTCGTGAGGAACTGCCATGTCTGCACGCGATGAAATGCAACTCGACGGCTGGATCCACTCGGCCATTTCTGCCCAAAAACTGCAATCCCGGCGGGCGATGAGTCTGGAGGACTGCGCGGCAATGGCGCAGTTTGCGGCGTTGGAAGCGCAGGCCATCGGTATTCCGATGGTATTCAGCCTGGCCGGTGCCAGCGGACATCAGCGTTATTTTTTCAGCATGGAGGAGGCGCTGCTGGTCAGCCACCGGCTGGCTGCGGAAAAGGCCTGGACCGCCGTTGCGCTGAAAATGGCCACGCATGAACTCGCCGTGCAGGTACAACCCAGTGCGGAACTTTACGGCCTGCAACAGGAAAGCGGAATTTGCTGCATAGGCGGAGGATTGCCGTGCTGGTCAGACGGCGTGCTGCTGGGCGCGATTGGCATAAGCGGGGGTACGGTGGAACAGGATTTAACCGTGGCGCGCAATACGCTCAGGCGTTTCAGTGCCGCACGCTACGTGATTACGCCCACCCGCTGACAAAAATCTTCTTAAACCGGTAATGATTAACAGGGGTCATCATGTCCTTCGCTTCACTGATTTTGGTTATTAACTGCGGGTCATCCTCGCTGAAATTTTCGCTGATCCCGGTCGGGGACGGCGCGCCGGTGCTCTCGGGGATGGCGGAAAGGCTCGGGCTGGACAATGCGACGATGACGCTCAAAGACCTGACCGGTCAGAAATCTACGCTGGCGCTGAGCGAGGCAAGTCATGTTTGTGCGCTGAAAGCGTTATTCGCCGAACTGGCGGAGCGCCAGTGGCTGCGCGGTGTACATGCCATCGGCCATCGCGTGGCGCACGGCGGCAGCGAATTCAAACATTCCGTGCTGATCAGCCCGGATGTTATTGAAAAGATCCGTGCCCTTTCCGCACTGGCACCGCTACATAATCCGGCCAATCTGATCGGTATCGAAGCGGCAATCGCACTTTTGCCGGAGGTGGTACAAGTCGCCGTGTTCGACACGGCGTTCCACCAGACGCTGCCACCAGCGGCTTATACCTACGCCATCCCGCTGGAATATCAGGAACGTTATCAGGTGCGGCGCTACGGCTTTCACGGCACGTCTCACCGGTATATTGCCGCGCAGGCGGTGTCAGTGCTGGGTCTGGATCCTGACGACCACGGCATTCTGATTGCGCATCTGGGTAACGGTTCTTCGGTGTGTGCGGTGCAGAACGGAGAAAGTGTGGATACGTCGATGGGCATGACCCCGCTGGAAGGGCTGGTGATGGGGACGCGTTGCGGCGATCTGGATTTTGGTGCGGCAGCGCATATCGCGGCCTGTACCGGGCAGACGATGGATACACTGTATAAAATGGTGAATAACCAGTCCGGCCTGTTCGGATTGTCCGGAATATCCAGCGATTGCCGGACGTTGCAGGAGGCGCGCAGTAATGGCGACCCGCGTGCCACACTGGCAATCGACGTGATGGTTCACCGGCTGGCGCGCCATCTGGGCGGGCATCTCACTTCGCTTAAACGCCTGGACGCTCTGATTTTCACCGGCGGTATCGGCGAGAATTCTGCGCTGGTACGGGAACTGACCATTGCGCGCCTGGGTATTTTTGGTCTGAGGCTGGACGCTCAGAAAAATCAGGAAACCTGTGGTGGCTGCTTCGGGCTGATTTCAAAACCTGATACGCCGAAGATTGCCGTGATCCCGACTAATGAAGAAAAAATGATTGCCCGTGATGCACAGGCTATTTCCGCCGGCAGGTGAGTCCGGATTCTGATTATTAATTTCTGTGCATTAAAGAATAAATAAAACTGAGATCTGAATAACAATTTCCCTTATTCATGGGCGGGTTTCGTGCGTACCGGTTTCAGCGTTTTTATTTATTCAGCGCGATTTAATGCAGATGGATTTTATTGTCCGGTAGTTTACCGGAATAACAAGATAGTCCGGCTGGCGGGCAAAACATTTTGTCCCTAAATCCTTACTATCATCGTGCGTGAAGTGTTTACGTGCAGGATGAAAACACCGCGACAGTTGCTTTATTGGCTTTCGCGTTTACCGATATTCCCACTCAATATCAGAGGTCGTTATGCAACAAGAAGCATTAGGTATGGTTGAAACTAAAGGGCTGGTTTCTGCAATTGAAGCGGCAGATACCATGGTCAAATCCGCCAATGTCACGCTGGTCGGTTATGAAAAAATCGGTTCCGGTCTGGTCACTGTGATGGTGCGCGGCGACGTCGGCGCAGTAAAAGCGGCCACTGACGCCGGTTCTGCGGCAGCCCTGAAAGTGGGTGAACTGGTTTCTGTCCACGTTATTCCGCGCCCGCATATCGAAGTGGAAAAAATTCTGCCAAAAGCCGTCGGTTAATAACGCCAGAGGATACTGACCATGAGAGATAATCTTGTTGAGCAGATTATATCTGAAGTAGTGAATAAACAGACTGATGAAAATGGCAGGGGCAAAACAGCCGCCAGCATTGCCGGTTGTGGTCTGACAGAATTTGTCGGCACCGCCCTCGGCCATACTATTGGTCTGGTCATTGCCAATGTCGATCATCAATTGCATGACGTCATGAATATCGACAAGAAATATCGCTCTATCGGTATTCTGGGTGCGCGCACCGGCGCAGGCCCGCATATTTTCGCAGCGGACGAAGCCGTGAAAGCGACCAACAGCGAAGTGATCTCGATTGAACTGGCGCGTGATACAGAAGGTGGCGGCGGACACGGATGTTTAATCATCTTCGGCGCGGCCGATGTGTCGGATGTCCGTCGCGCCATTGAAGTGGCGTTGTCAGAAATTGAACGCACTATGGGTGACGTTTATGGTTCACCGGCGGGACATCTCGAATTTCAATATACCGCCCGCGCCAGTTTCGCCCTTAACAAGGCATTCGGCGCGCCGATCGGTAAATCTTTCGGCATGACCTGTGCCTCTCCGGCTGCGATTGGCGTGGTGATTGCTGACGTCGCAGCGAAATCTGCGGTCATCGAACCGGTCGGTTATGCCAGCCCGTCTCAGGGAACCAGCTTCAGCAATGAAGTCATCTTCACGTTTGCCGGTGATTCCGGTGCCGTCCGCCAGGCGGTGATTGCAGCGCGCGAAGTGGGGCTGAAACTGCTCGCTACGCTCGACCCGGCGCCCATCAACTCCACCACCAAACCTTACATCTGAAGGTTCACCGTGCGAAGCGATGCGAAGTAAGGAACTGACAGCATGAATGATATTGAAATTGCTCAGGCGGTATCGAACGTTCTGAGCCGGTACACCAAAATTGCACCGGAAGCGGCACCGCAGGCCGCGCCAGTGCAGGCGGTTCAAAACACTGATTCACTGGATGCCATTGTTGCCCGTGCGCTGGCACAACAACCAGTGGCCGCACCACAGACGGCGACCTACGACGCGGGCAACGGCGCATTTGATTCGATGGACGAAGCGATTTCTGCCGCCGTGCTGGCGCAGGTTCAGTATCGCCATTGTTCAATGCAGGATCGCGCCACGTTTATTCAGGGCATCCGTGACGTATTTTTGCAGGAAAGCACCTTGCAGGAAATTTCCCGTCTGGCGGTTGAAGAAACCGGCATGGGGAATTACGCCGATAAACTGACGAAAAACCGCGTCGCGGCGCAGAAAACGCCGGGGCTGGAAGATCTGACGACCGGCGCGCTGAGTGGCGACAACGGCCTGACGCTGACGGAGTTTTCGGCCTACGGCGTGATTGGGTCGATTACGCCGACCACCAATCCGACCGAAACCATCATCAACAACAGCATCGGGATGCTGGCCGCGGGCAACACCGTGGTTTTCAGCCCGCATCCGCGTTCCCGCAACGTTTCGCTGATGACGGTGGCGCTGATTAACCAGAAGCTGGCGAGCCTTGGCGCACCGGCCAATCTTGTGGTCACGGTCACGCAGCCTTCACTCGATAACACCAGTGCATTAATCAAAGACCCGCGTATCAATATGCTGGTGGCAACCGGCGGGCCGTCAATTGTGAAAACAGTGATGTCTTCCGGCAAAAAAGCCATCGGTGCGGGAGCAGGAAATCCGCCCGCCGTGGTCGATGAAACCGCAGATATTGAAAAAGCCGCCCGCGATATTATACGCGGATGCAGTTTCGACAATAACCTGCCGTGCGTCGCTGAAAAAGAGGTCATCGTGGTCAATCAGGTGGCGGACTATCTGATTCACTGTATGAAGAAAAGCGGCGGGTATCTGCTGTGTGACCCAAAACTCATACGGCAACTTCAGGCGCTGGTGATGAACGAAAAAGGTACCGGGCCGGACACCGCGTTTGTTGGCAAAGATGCGCGCTACATCCTGCAACAACTGGGCGTGAACGCACCGGAAGACACCAAAGTGATCCTGGTGGAAACCGAAAGAACGCATCCTTTTGTGATCCATGAACTGATGATGCCGCTGCTGCCGGTGGTGCGTGTGGAAAACGTTGATGAAGCCATTGAACTGGCGGTGAAAGTGGAACATGGCAACCGTCACACGGCCATCATGCACTCTACCAACGTCGACAAACTTACCAAAATGGCCCGTCAGATCCAGACCACTATTTTCGTGAAAAACGGGCCTTCCTATGCCGGATTAGGCGTCGGCGGTGAAGGACATGCGACCTTTACGATTGCCGGGCCAACCGGAGAGGGGCTGACGTCAGCGAAGTCATTCGCCCGGATCCGCCGCTGCGTGATGGTCGAGGCCCTTAACGTCAGATAAGGGGCGGTGATGAAAAAACGCATCATAAACGCACCGACGCCAGACATCGTGGCCATGATAAAACGCAGGATGCCTGGCGAATTCCGTTCACGACTGGATCTCATCCGTATCGATGCGATTGGCATGATTATGTTGCCGGTGCCGGATCTTTATTTCTACGCTGATGCCGCCAGTAAAAGTGCAAATGTGGTGGTCTCGGAAATATTTGGCAGCTGCCCGCAACATATTACGACGCTGGCCATATTTGGTGAGGTCGCTGCGGTGAATGAGGCCATGCGAATAATAGAAGACGATAATAATACCGCGTTCTGATTATCCGCCGATGAAAAAACAAATTACTGCCGCAAGGTTAAATAATTAATTTCGGGAGTTATTCTATGTTAGAGAAAGGTTTTTCTAATCCGACCGAACGTGTTGTCAGACTCAAGAATATGATCCTGCATGCCAGACCGTATGTGGAATCTGAGCGCGCCGTCCTGGCAACGAATGCCTATAAAGAAAATGAACATCTGCCGGCTATTATGCGCAGGGCGAAAGTCGTCGAGAAAATATTCAATGAGCTGCCGGTGACTATTCGTCCTGATGAGCTGATCGTCGGCGCGGTCACTATTAATCCCCGCTCGACTGAAATCTGCCCTGAATTCTCTTATGACTGGGTGGAAAAAGAATTTAATACCATGGAACACCGGGTGGCCGACCCGTTTATTATTCCTAAAAAAACCGCAGACGAATTGCACGAAGCGTTTAAATACTGGCCGGGTAAAACCACCAGTTCGCTGGCGGCATCTTATATGTCCGACGGTACCAAGGAAAGTATGGCCAGCGGCGTTTTCACCGTCGGGAACTACTTTTTCGGCGGCGTTGGCCATGTCAGTGTGGATTACGGCAAAATCCTGAAAATCGGTTTCCGTGGCATCATTAACGACGTTACCCGCGCGCTGGAAAATCTGGATCGCCGCGAACCGGGCTATATCAAAAAAGAGCAATTCTATAACGCTGTGATCATCAGCTATCAGGCGGCGATTAATTTTGCTCATCGTTATGCGCAGGAGGCCACACGTCTGGCGCAGCTGGAAAGCAATCCGGCGCGTAAACGTGAGCTGGAACAAATCGCGCAAAACTGTACCCGCGTACCGGAAAACGGTGCGAGCACGTTCTGGGAAGCGTGCCAGACCTTCTGGTTCCTGCAAAGCATGTTGCAGATTGAGTCCAGCGGCCATTCCATCTCTCCGGGGCGTTTCGACCAGTACATGTATCCGCATCTGGCGGCGGACAAATCCATTTCTAAAGAATTTGCCCAGGAACTGGTGGATTGCTGCTGGATTAAGCTCAACGACATCAACAAAACGCGCGATGAAATTTCAGCGCAGGCGTTTGCCGGTTATGCGGTTTTCCAGAACCTGTGTGTGGGTGGACAAACGGAAGATGGCCGCGACGCAACTAACCCGCTGACCTACATGTGTATGGAAGCCACGGCGCATGTGCGTCTGCCGCAGCCGTCGTTCTCCATTCGCGTCTGGCAGGGCACGCCGGATGAATTCCTGTTCCGCGCTTGTGAGCTGGTGCGCATGGGGCTGGGCGTCCCGGCAATGTACAACGACGAAGTAATTATTCCTGCGCTGCAAAACCGTGGCGTGTCGCTGCATGACGCCCGCGATTACTGCATCATCGGCTGCGTGGAACCGCAGGCACCGCACCGCACGGAAGGCTGGCATGATGCCGCTTTCTTCAACGTGGCAAAAGTGCTCGAAATCACCCTTAATAATGGCCGCGCAGGCAACAAACAGCTGGGGCCGGTGACCGGTGAAATGACGCAGTACACCGGCATCGACGATTTCTTTAGCGCGTTTAAGAAACAGATGGCGCACTTTGTTCATCAGCTGGTGGAAGCCTGCAACAGCGTGGATATTGCGCACGGCGAGCGCTGCCCGCTGCCATTCCTGTCTGCGCTGGTGGATGACTGTATCGGGCGCGGCAAATCGCTTCAGGAAGGCGGCGCTATTTACAACTTCACCGGCCCGCAGGCGTTCGGGATTGCCGACACCGGGGATTCCGTCTACGCGATTCAGAAACAGGTATTCGAAGACCGCAAACTGACGCTGAATGAACTGAAAAGCGCGCTGGACGCCAACTTCGGCCACGCCGTCGGTGGCACACCGGACGCTGCCGCCGGGAAATCTTCGCTAGGCGAGCAGGAAATTCACGAGATGGTGAAACGCATCATCGAAACGCACGGTGCTCTGGATGCGGCAGCGATCAAAGCGGAAGTCTATCGCCAGCTTGCCAGCAATACGGCGGCACCGGCGGGCAACGGTTCCCGTTTTGAGGAAATTCGCCATATTCTGGAAAATACGCCGTGCTTTGGTAATGACATCGACGAAGTGGATCTGGTGGCGCGTCAGTGTGCGTTGATTTACTGCCAGGAAGTCGAGAAATATACCAACCCGCGCGGCGGCCAGTTCCAGGCCGGTATCTATCCGGTGTCGGCTAACGTGTTGTTTGGTAAAGATGTTGCCGCATTGCCGGACGGACGCATGGCGAAAGAACCGCTGGCTGACGGTGTTTCTCCGCGTCAGGGGAAAGACACGAAGGGCCCAACCGCTGCGGCGAACTCCGTGGCAAAACTCGACCACTTCATTGCCTCAAACGGGACGCTGTATAACCAGAAATTCCTGCCGTCTTCACTGGCCGGGGAACAAGGTTTGCGCCACTTCAGCGGGCTGGTCAGAAACTACTTCGATAAGAAAGGGATGCACGTTCAGTTTAACGTCATCGACCGCAAAACCCTGGTTGAAGCGCAGAACAATCCTCAGCAACATCAGGATCTGGTTGTGCGTGTGGCCGGATACAGTGCCCAGTTCGTGGTGCTGGCGAAAGAAGTGCAGGATGACATTATCAGCCGTACTGAACAGCAGTTCTGATTATTCAGTTTCACCGGCGGGCCATGTATTACAGCATGGCCCTTTTTAAAATAACCTGTGGCACTGATGTGAGCGAAGTCATGAATAAAGTCGATTACGAAATGGAAGGCGTGCTGTTTAATATTCAGCGCTATTCTCTGCATGACGGTCCGGGTATTCGTACAATTCCTTTTTTTAAAGGATGCCCGCTTTCGTGTAAATGGTGTAGTAATCCGGAATCACAACGTCCTCAGCCGGAATTAATATTTAAAAAGAATGACTGTATCCGCTGCGGTAAATGTATTGAAGTCTGCAAACAACAGGCGCTGTCGGTAAATAATGCTTTCTTTGTCGATCGCGAGCGTTGTATTCAGTGCGGCGAATGTACACAGGTCTGCCCGACGCAGGCGCTGGAAATGAAAGGCAAACGCATGACGATTGCCGAAGTGATGCGGGAATTGCAGAAAGAAGAAAATCTTTATCGCCGCTCCGGGGGCGGGATCACGCTTTCCGGTGGTGAACCGCTGGCGCAACCGGCGTTTGCCCGCGAACTGCTGAAAGCCTGCAAAGAAAAGGGCTGGCACACGGCGATTGAAACCACCGGATTTACCACGCCGGAAGTCATAGCCGACGTTTTCCCTTACGTTGATCTGGCGCTGACTGACATCAAAGCCATCAATCCGGCCGTGCATCTGGCGAACACCGGAATGGGCAACACGCAGATTCTGGAAAACCTGCTGCGCATTTCATTCCTGACCAAAGTGATTGTCCGTATTCCGGTGATCCCCGGCGTCAATGATAACGTCGATGAGATCCACCAGATAGCCGGATTTGCCCGCCTGATGTCCAATGTCGATACGATTCACTTATTGCCGTATCACGAATATGGCGAAAATAAATATGGCTTGCTGGGGCGTATTTATCCGATGGGTGATCCGGAACGTACCGGCGAATCAAAAATGGAAATATTAAAAAAAGAAGTGGAGTCATTAGGATTTAATTGCCATATAGGCGGGTGATGTTCCGGCCAGGAATATCAAAATAACAATAATCAACACCAGGGTTATTATATGAATGATTCAGTCAAAACGCAGTGCCTTGCGGAGTTTCTCGGTACCGGATTATTTCTATTTTTTGGCATCAGTTGTCTTGCCGCAGTGAAAGTCGCGGGGGCCAGTTTCGGGTTATGGGAAATCTGTATTGTGTGGGGGCTGGGAATTTCGCTGGCGGTGTATCTCACCGCCGGGATTTCCGGTGCGCATCTGAACCCGGCAATTACCATCGCACTGTGGTTATTCGCCAGCTTTCCCGGCCGGAAAGTGGTGCCGTACATTATCGCTCAGGTTGCCGGGGCGTTTGGCGGCGCACTGCTGACGTATCTGCTTTATCACAATCTGTTCACGGAATTCGAAAGTGCTCATCAGATGGTGCGCGGCAGCGTGGAAAGCCTGCAACTGGCCAGCATTTTCAGCACGTATCCGGCGGCGGCGATCAGCGTCTGGCAGGCGGCTTTTGTGGAAATTGTCATTACCTCGATTCTGATGGGGCTGATCATGGCGCTGACCGATGATGGTAACGGCGTGCCACGCGGCCCGCTCGGGCCGTTGTTAATCGGGATCCTGGTGGCGGTGATTGGCGCATCAACCGGGCCGCTGACCGGATTTGCCATGAATCCGGCACGCGATTTTGGCCCGAAATTATTTACCTTCTTTGCTGGCTGGGGTGAAATGTCGATGACCGGGGGGCGCGATATTCCTTACTTCCTTGTGCCCGTTATTGCGCCGGTGATCGGTGCATGTCTGGGCGCGGCGGTTTACCGTTTCTGCATCAGCAAAAATTTACCGGGAAACGTCACCGCGTAAAAAGAATTCCCGTCTTAAAGTTCCCGAATATGAAGCAATAAAAACGGCAGTGAAGGTGAGGGGCTGATGATTATTGCCCCGACCCCCACTGCCGTTTTGCTGTTTTGTTATTCTGCGTTTTACGCTTTTTTATTCCCCCGGCCAGAGGTTGTTTTTTTGGTATTCACCGCTGCCGGTTGCGGTTTTTTATCTTCTGCCGTTTCTGAAGTGACCGGTTCCGTGACGGGTTTAGCCACAGATGCTAATTCCATGCAGGATGTTTGCGGTATTTCTTCGACATTCACGACTGCAATGATTGATGGTTGTATTGTTGGTGATGGTGGCAACGCTTCAGGTTCCGGTTCGGCAAGCGTGATGCCGTTTGTTTCGGCAGAGTAAATCAGATTTTCAATGTATTGCGCAGTGCGCGCGATGACTTTGTGGGCGTAAACGATACCTACTTTGCGCGCGGCGATGACGCCGGCAGCGACGGCGGCGTTGACCGCGCCGACTTCGCCTTCGAGCTTGATCGTGACCATTCCGCCACCTTTGGTCAGCTCATAACCGACCAGCGTGACATGTGCGGATTTCATGGCAGCATCCGCGGCTTCAACCGCCGCCGCCAGCCCGACGGTTTCTATTAATCCCAAACTTTGCCCGGACATAAATTTCTCCTGTTGATGGATTCATTGTGGCGCGCGGTGACCGCCGCCTTTGCGTATTCAGGTGTCGTCGCGCAGTGCCTGCGTCTTGTCCGTTTTTTCCCAGGGGAAAATGTCCCGGCCAAAATGGCCATAGCAGGCGGTCTGGCGGTAGCGGGGAACGAGCAAATCCAGCATCGAAATGATCCCGGAAACGCTCAGATCGAAATGGCGTTCAACCCGCAGAGCCAGTTGATCTGCGGTCAGCGGGCTGCTGCCAAAAGTATGAATGCGGATGGCGACCGGGCGCGGCAGGCCGATTGCCCAGGCCAGCTGGACTTCGCAACGCTTTGCCAGCCCGGCGGCGACGATATTTTTCGCCACATATCGCGCGGCATAAGCGGCCGAACGATCGACTTTCGACGGATCTTTGCCGGAGAATGCGCCGCCTCCGTGGCGGGCTACGCCGCCGTATGTATCGACGATAATTTTTCTGCCGGTCAGGCCACAGTCGCCCACCGGGCCGCCGGTGACAAATTGCCCGGCGGGGTTGATCAGCAAACGGGTTTGCGGCGTGAACCAGCGCGCGGGGATCACGGGTTTTACGATTTCCTCAATCACCGCCTCGCGCAGTTCCGCCAGCGAAATCTCCGGATCGTGCTGCGTAGAAACCACGATGGTGTCGGCAGCTATGACCTGACGGCGGTGATAACGCAGCGTGACCTGGCTTTTGGCATCCGGACGCAAAAACGGCAGACGGCCAGACTGGCGTAGTGCCGCCTGACGCATCATCAGCTGGTGCGCCAACATCAGCGTGGCGGGCATGAGTTCCGGTGTTTCGTCGCAGGCATAACCGAAGGTAATCCCCTGATCGCCTGCGCCCGGGAATTCGGGCGCAGAACCGGTAATCCCCTGTGCAATATCCGCAGACTGTTTCCCCAGGATATTCAGCACGCCGCAGGTTTTGGCATCAAAACCCAGACGGGAGTGGTTGTACCCGATTTCGCTGATGGTGTGGCGGATAACGGATTCGATATCGACACTGGCCGTTGAGCTGATTTCGCCCGCGACAATGACAATACCGGTTTTGAGCATGCATTCGCAGGCCACGCGGGCCCGCGGATCTTGTAAGAGGAAGGCGTCCAGAATTGCATCAGCAATCTGGTCGGCCATTTTGTCCGGGTGCCCGGGGGCAACCGATTCAGAGGTGAAAAGGAAGTCGTCCAAAGTCGCGCCACGTTTTTCAGAAGGGACTCTATCGTAGGCGGCAAGCGGTAAAACGGCGTGAACTATCTTGCTGGCAGGGTGGACTTTTTTGCCCACGTGTCGGACACGCGCACAAAATCAGGCGTGCCCGACACGGGCAGGTTAAACAGGTTCCGGTGCGACAATTTTACGGAAATCGGACGGTGCCATTCCGGTCTCTTTTTTGAAAATCCGGCAGAAATAATTCGCATCCTGATACGACAGCTCCAGCGCAATGGTGTTGATTTTGAGATCACTGAACTGCAATAACGATTTGGCGACGCTGATTTTCCGGCTGGCGATGTAATTGGAAAAACCGGCACCGGTAATCTTCTTAAACGCGCGGCTGAGGTAGCAGGAGCTGACAAAAGAGCGGGCGGCGATCTCGTCAAGCGTCAGGTTATTCAGGATGTTTTTTTCGATGTGGAATTTTGCACGATCAATAAAATCCATCGCGCCGCTGGCGTGCTTAAGCGAATAATCAAATACCTCTTCGCTGGCGTTGAGCAGGGCAGACATCGCCCGGTAATATGCGCTGGCAGGTATACCATTCTGGTGAATTTCCTGAATCAGCGCTGCCACTTTTTTGGCGGCAGGCAGGCTTTTATCACCCTGCGTGGTGATTTGCTGATGCAGTATTTCGAGAACATCCGTCAGCAGTTTGCGCTGACTGACGCCGGATGGGGTACTCACACAGGCTTCATCGAGAGTCTCGAACAAAAAACCATGCCACCGGGCGTAATCACAGCTTTCTATCATCGCCACGACTTTCTGTTTCAGCGCCCGTGATGCAGCAATATCAACGTCATTCACTTCCAGCGTTTTTTTGATGGCATCGGTCAGCGTGCTTTTTTTAACCGGTTTTAACAGGTAATCGTCTACTTTTAAATTCAGCATGCTGCGTACAATTTCAAAATCATCATTGGCGGTGGTGACAATCACTTTTGTGTCGCTGTTCTTGGTGCGCAGATATTCGATTACCTGATTTCCGTTGGGCAGCGGAATATTAATATCGACAAACATCATGTCAATTTGCTCGAGATCGTCAATCAGCTGGATGGCTTTTTTTCCGGTCGAGGCTTCGTGAACTACGGCATTGTCGACATATTGCGAGACAATGCGTCGCATGGATTCAGATTCAATTAATTCGTCTTCAACAATCACAATATTGTACATGCTTATTTCTCCGGTCTGTCAGGCTTCCAGCATGGGAAACTTCAGTGTAATAGTGGTGCCCATTCTGGGCTTATGGGCGCTGGAAATTTCCAGCCCATAGCTTTCCCCGAATAACAACTGAAGCCGGTTTTTAATATTATTGATACCGATGCCGCCTTTCTGGCGGTTTTCATCGCCGGATAAAATATTGGCGATATCGGCCTGTGAAATGCCATCCCCGTTATCACTGACTTCCAGAATGACATCGTGCCCGTCGTCGCGGGCGCTGATCCGCAGCTGACTGCTGGTGTCGCGCGGTTCGACCACGTAGTTGAAAAAGTTTTCAACCAGGGGCTGTAAGATCAGGAACGGACAAACCACATCAGAATACTTTTCAGGGATGTCGCAGTGATAATCGAAGCGGTCATGCATTCTGACTTTCTGAATTGACATATAGCTGGTGACATAATTGATTTCGTGACTCAGCGTAATCAGCCCGTGATTATTTTTGCGCAGTAAATAGCGCATCATATCGGAAAAATCATGCACCATCGTTTCGGTTCTCTGGGCATCTTCCAGATAGGCCAGACGGCCAATGGTATTTAAGACATTAAATAAAAAGTGCGGGTTAATCTGATAAGACAACGCTTTAAATTCGGCCTCATGTAATGAACGTTCAATTTCAACGCGTTTGCGCAGTTCGTCAGTGAGTTCGAGATCTTTGCGGTGCAGCTCACGCTGAATATTATTGGTGTGCGCCTGCTCGACCAGATAAGAAGAAACGTGCAGCAATGTCGATGCGGTCGATTCAAAACGGTCGTACGGCATGCGTTTGGCGTCCTGATGCAGGTCGATCAACCAGGCGTTTTCTTTCCAGATTTCATGATTATCGAGAATGTAGGGAATGGTATTTTCTTTCTCTTCTTCGACCTTTACCTGACCGGAGATAAACGCGCCAAGGTAATGGTCGTTGATCATGATCGGCACAGCAAATTCAACGAATCCGCAGTAGCAGCGATAGACCACCGGTTTCCCTGCCTGCATGGCTGCGCGGCCTCCGGCGTTATCGCTTTCGTAGCAGTGTGTTGCAAGCGCTTCGTTGAGCCGTGAGCGGGCACAAAACTCTGAGAACCCGCTGGCCTGCGTCACCGGCACGCCGTCCTGATCGACCACCACAAGCGCGATCATCATGGATTTACTGAAATTGTCCTGGAGAGTCTGAAGTCTTTTTACATCAAGAAATTCATGCAGTTTATATTTGTTATTCATTAAGTTTACCTGCAGTACTAATAGTGAAATATTCACGACATAAATATACAGGAGAGGGCATTTCTGTATTTTGAAACGCGTCACAGGCAGGTCGATTCAGTGAGGAGAATAATGTTAATTTTCATGCAGGGATGTTAATTCTCTTGATAAATAAAAACGGGAGTAAAAACCCTGCGGGCATTGTTATTATTCCTGGTAAAAGGTTCCACTATTATTTTAAACAAAAACCATTAGCGGGGCTTAATAATGTTCCGGCGAGAATATAATTCAGAAGTATATTGTTTTCGGGAGAAATACCCGCCTTCATTCTCTGTATGCCCGCCCGTCATTCATGGCGACGAAACTCCAGAATTTTTACCGATAGCCACAACTGTACGTCTCGCGAAAATAACGTAAGTAATACGTAACAGAATCCCATGTTTTCCGAAAATCAAAACGTCCCCGATGAACCTCGGATATTTCCCACAGTCTGTTAGCGAGGTTATTTCTTCTGAAAGCAAAACTTTTTTGTTTTCAGGAAATTCGGTGAGTTGAAAAACGGCGTGCACGGATCACATGACAATGAAAAAATTACTCTTAGCGTCGCTGCTGTTGAGCAGCACGGCGGCTTTTGCCGCTGACGGTTTTGTCGTCAAAGACATTCACGTCGAAGGTTTGCAGCGCGTGACCGTCGGTGCTGCGTTGCTGAGCATCCCCGTGCGGGTGGGAGATACGGTATCGGATGACGATATCAGCCAGACGATCCGTTCGCTGTTTGCGACCGGAAATTTTGACGATGTGAAAGTACTGGAAGAGGGCAACACGCTGATTATTCAGGTAAAAGAAAGGCCGACGATCGCCAGCATCACCTTCTCCGGTAACAAAGCCATCAAAGACGATATGCTGAAACAAAACCTCGAGGCTTCCGGGGTTCGCGTCGGCGATGCGCTGGATCGCACCACCATTTCCTCGATTGAACACGGCCTGGAGGATTTCTATTACAGCGTCGGCAAATACAGCGCCAGCGTGAAAGCGGTGGTGACGCCGCTGCCGCGTAACCGCGTGGATGTGAAGCTGGTCTTCACCGAAGGGGTATCGGCAAGAATTCAGCAAATCAATATCGTGGGTAACAAAGCCTTCACCAATGATGACCTGATCGCGCACTTCCAGCTGCGTGATGAAGTCCCGTGGTGGAACGTAATCGGCGATAAAAAATACGAAAAACAGAAACTGTCCGGCGATCTCGAAACGTTGCGCAGTTTTTATCTTGACCGGGGTTATGCGCGTTTTAACGTGGATTCCACGCAGGTCAGCTTAACGCCGGATAAGAAAGGCATTTATATTACGGTCAATATTACCGAAGGTGCGCAATATAAAGTTTCCGGCGTCACGCTGACCGGTTCGATGGCCGGACATTCGGCTGAGGTTGAAGCGCTGACCGCTATTCCGGCGGGTGAATTATATAACGGCGCGAAAGTCACCAAAATCGAAGGCGATATTAAAAATATGCTGGGACGTTACGGATATGCTTATCCGCACGTCACCACGCAGAGCGAGATTAATGACGGCGATAAAACCGTCAGACTGCATATTAACGTGGATACCGGAAACCGTTATTCGGTGCGCCGGATCCGTTTTGAAGGGAACGACACGTCGAAAGACGAAGTGCTGCGCCGTGAAATGCGGCAGATGGAAGGCGCGTGGCTGGGTAACGATCTGGTGCAAAAAGGCAAAGACCGCCTGAACCGGACCGGCTATTTCGAGACAGTCGATGTCGATACGCAGCCGGTGCCGGGTTCCACCGATCAGGTTGACGTGGTGTACAAAGTCAAAGAGCGTAACACCGGCACGTTCAATGTCGGCGTGGGGTACGGCACGGACAGCGGCATCAGCTATCAGCTCGGCGTGACGCAGGATAACTGGCTCGGCAGCGGTAACACGGTCAGTTTTAGCGGCACGCGAAACTCCTACCAGACGTATGTCGAAATCTCAGCGACTAACCCGTATTACACGGTTGACGGAGTGAGTCTGGGCGGCAAAGTCTTCTACAACCACTACGACGCCGAAGATAACGATCTGGCGGCGTACAACCTGCAAAGCTACGGCACCGGCGTTAACCTTGGCCTGCCGGTCAGTGAAGACAATACGCTGAATCTCGGGCTGGATTATGTTCACAGCACACTCAGCGACATGGAACCGCAGGTGGCGGTGTGGCGCTATCTGAACGCCAGCGGCGTGCAGCCGGGCGTGGTGACCTCAGGTAACAGCACGGCGGAACTGCGCACCAACGACTTCTTCGCCAGCGTCGGCTGGGCCTATAACGATCTCAACCGTGGCTTCTTCCCGTCATCGGGCACGCGCGCCAGCTTAAGCGCAAAGGTCACGACACCGGGCTCGGACGACAGTTATTACAAAATTACGTTTGATGCCAACCACTACATCCCGCTGAGCGACAAATCCGACTGGGTGCTGATGGGCCGCGCGAAAGCCGGTTATGCCGCCGGACTGGGCGGTAACGACGTACCGTTCTACGATAACTTCTACGCGGGTGGCTCCAGTTCGGTGCGCGGGTTCTCGTCCAACACCATCGGCCCGAAAGCGGCGTATTACAAATGTGCGACCACGGATACCTCGTATTCCACCTGCCCGGTGGAAAAATCCAGCGACGCCGTGGGCGGAAATGCGATGGCGATCGCCAGCGCAGAACTGTATGTGCCGACGCCGTTTATCAGCGAGAAATACGCCAGTTCCGTGCGCACATCGTTCTTCGTGGATTCCGGTACGGTGTGGGATACGAAATGGCAAAATACGTCAGCGACGGAAGCTGCAGGTATTCCGGATTACAGTGACCCGACACATATTCGTGTTTCCAGCGGTATTTCACTGCAATGGCAATCGCCGTTAGGCCCATTGGTATTCTCCTATGCGCAACCGCTGGTGAAATATGAAGGTGACAGCGCGGAACAGTTCCAGTTTAATATCGGTAAAACCTGGTGATAATATTAGCGACTTACAAAGTTATTACTTTATACAGACGCAATGAGGATAGAAACTGAGACGGATTTAATTATAATGTGCGCATGATGTTTATTGAGCAACCATTTATGGTAAAACATCATGCCATTATAATACTGTTGGAGTTCTTCCTTCTTTGAGGCCGTCCCTGTACGGCCTCTTTTTTTAATTGAAATATCGGGTTTTTATATTTCGACTCTGTGCTTCAATCAAAAAAATACCGCATCCCTGCGGTATTCACTGCATATCTCTTTAAACCCTTCGCGTTATTTCACCCCACCACCGAGCGACTGCCACAGCGTGATGCGGTTTTCAAAATCGGTCTGCTGTAAGGCAATCAGATCTACCTGTGCAGACCACAGCGAGCGCTGGTCAGTCAGTACGGTCAGGTAATCACCAGCGCCGGTTTCATAGCTGCGGCGCGCCAGGTCATAACTGCGTTGCGACGCGGCGACGTATTGCTGCTGTGCATCCAGTTGTTCGCTGAGCGTTGCGCGACGGGCAAGGGCGTTAGCAACGTCCTTGAACGCGCTCTGAATGGATTTTTCATACGCAGCGATCAGGCCTTTTTTCTTGGCTTCGGCGTACCGTAGCTGCGCGGTATTGCTGCCGCCGGTGAATAGCGGCAATGTCAGGCTTGGGGCGAATGACCAGACGTTGGCGCCGTGGCTGAACAGGTTCGACAGCGAACTGCTGCCGACGCCTGCGCTGGCAGTGAGTGACAGCGTCGGGAAGAAGTTTGCCCGCGCTGCGCCGATATCCGCGTTGGCGCTTTTGAGGTTATGTTCGGCTTCCTGCACGTCCGGGCGACGCAGTAATACGGAGGACGACACACCGGCGGGCACCAGCGCGATGGCCTCCGGCGACAGGTCTTCCAGCGTGCCCGGCAGCAGGTTTTGCGGCACGGTTTCCCCCACCAGCAGGTTCAGGGCGTTGATGTCCTGCGCAACCAGCGTCTGATAGCTGGCGACGCTGGCGCGGGCAGACTGATACACCGCCATGGATTCGCTGACATCCGGCCCGGAAGCCACGCCTTCTTTCTGGCGCAACCGGGTGATACGCAGCGAATCAGCCGCGCTTTTTTGCGTGTCCTGCGCCAGTTTCAGGTTGCTGTTATCCGCCGCCAGCGTGACCCACGCGGTGCTGGTTTCGGCAATCAGCGTCAGCCGGGTGTTCTGCGCGGTGGATTCACTGGCCAGCCAGGTTTCTTTCGCCGCCGTGCTCAGGCTGCGGTTGCGGCCAAACAAATCAATCTCAAAACTGCTCACCGCACCGTCGGCGGTGGCAGAGCTTGAAACCCCCGCATCCTGCGTGCGGCTGCGGGTTTGCGTCAGTTCCGCATCCACCGTCGGGAACAGGCTCGCGCGCTGCTCCCCGTAAAGCGCTTTCGCCGCTTCGATATCGGCAATCGCTTCCTGCATATCGCGGTTGGTGGTCAGCGCCTTCGCGACCACCGCATTGAGGCGCGGATCGGTCATGATGTGTTGCCAGTCGGCGAGCACGGTTGTGGCGGCAGGCTGCGTTCCCTGCGCAGGCCAGACGGCAGGCACCGGCGCGGCAGGGCGCTGGTAGTGCGGATCCAGTGAAAGACAACCGGCCAGCAGGAACGACAATGAAATAATACTCAGACGAAAAATCATGCTTACTCCTGCGCGTCTTTGTGGCCGGTGAAGACTTTTTTCACCAGAACGAAGAACAGCGGAACAAAGAAAATAGCCAGTAATGTGGCGGTCACGGTGCCGCCGATAATGCCGGTACCGATGGCGATACGGCTGTTAGCCCCCGCACCGGTTGCAACCGCCAGCGGCATGACCCCGGCGATAAAGGCCAGTGACGTCATCAGAATCGGGCGCAGGCGGGTCCGCGCCGCAGAGAGCGCCGCCGCCGTTAACGTGCTGCCCTGTTTGAGCGCCGCCTCGGCGAATTCAACGATCAGAATGGCGTTTTTCGACGAGAGCCCGATGGTGGTCAGCAACGCGACCTGGAAATACACGTCGTTATTTAGGCCGCGAAGTTCGGCGGCAAGGGATGCCCCAAGCAGACCGAGCGGGATCACCAGAATGACGGAGAAGGGGACAGACCAGCTTTCGTACAGCGCGGCGAGGCACAGAAACACCACCAGAATCGAGATGCCGTAAAGGCTCAGCGCCTGCCCGCTGGCCAGCTTTTCCTGCAATGACAATCCGCTCCAGGCCCAGGTGGAACCGGCCGGGAGTTTATCTGCCAGCGCTTCCATTTTTGCCATGGCCGCGCCGGAGCTGTAGCCGTCAGTGTTTTCACCCTGAATCTCATAGGAGGTTGAACCGTTGTAGCGTGCAAGGCTTTCCGGGCCATAGGTCCAGTGCGTGGTGGCGAACGCGGAGAACGGCGTCATGCTGGTGCCGTCGCTGCTGCGGACAAACCATTTGTTTAGGTCTGCCGGTTTGGAACGGAACTGGCTGTCGCCCTGAATGTACACTTCTTTTACGCGGCCACGGTCAATGAAATCATTGACATAGGTTCCGCCCCACGCGCTGCTCAGCGTATCGGTGACGTCACTCAGCGTTAACCCGAGTGCCACGGCTTTGTTGTTGTCGATATCCACCTGAAGCTGTGGCATCTGCGGTAAATCGTTGGCGCGGACCGATTGCAGTTCCGGGCTCTTTGCCGCCATTGCCAGCAGTTCTGTCCGCAGTTTCATCAGCTCTGCGCGGCTGGTGCCGCCGGTTGACATCAGCTCGAAGGTGAAACCGTTGCTTTGCCCCAGACCGTCCACCGACGGCGGTGTCATGGCAATGACTTTTGCATCGCGGATCACTGCGAGATCTTTCATGGCGCGTCCGGCGATAGACTGCGCGGTGTTGGCCGTGCCGGGGCGGTCGTCCCAGTTTTTAAGGGAGACGAAGGCCATCCCGGCGTTCTGGCCGCTGCCGCTGAAGTTAAAGCCGGTGATGGTGAAAATGACGTTGGTGTTGTCTTTTTCTTTATCCATAAACCACTGGGTAACGCGGGAGTTCACCGCCTCGGTGCGGTTCGCCGTAGCGCCCGCCGGCAGGGTGTACTGCACCATAATCTCGCCCTGATCTTCGGACGGCAGGAAGCTGGTCGGCAGTTGCCACATCAGCAAGCCCATCAGCGCCGCCATCGCACCGTAAATCAGCACCATCGCGACCGGGCGACGCTGAACGTGCGTGACGCCATTCTCATAGCGATGCTCAGTGCGGGAATACAGGCGGTTGAAGCCGCCAAAGAAACCTGTGGTCGATTGCGGTTTATGGCGCAGGAAAGCGCCGCACAGCGCAGGAGTCAGGGTCAGCGCGACCACAACAGAAAGCGCCATCGCGGAGATAATCGTGACCGAGAACTGGCGGTAAATCACGCCGGTTGAGCCGCCGAAAAAGGCCATCGGCAGGAAGACGGCGGAGAGCACCAGTGCAATCGCCACCAGCGCGCCGGAGATTTCACCCATCGATTTCTCGGTGGCATCGCGGGCAGAAAGCCCTTCGTCGCGCATGATTCGCTCGACGTTTTCCACCACCACAATGGCGTCATCCACCAGCAAACCGATCGCGAGCACCATCGCAAACAGCGTCAGGGTATTGATCGAATAGCCGAATAACGCCAGAACGCCGAACGTCCCCAGCAACACCACCGGCACCGCCAGCGCAGGAATGAGCGTGGCGCGCAGATTCTGCATAAACAGATACATCACCACGATCACCAGCAGGATGGCTTCGACCAGCGTTTTAATCACGTCCTGCACCGACACTTTAATGAATTCGGTGCTGTCTTTCGGATACGCAATGTCATAGCCCTTCGGCATGCTGCGCTGGTATTCGCTGATGGTATTTTTCACCAGCGTGGCGGTGTCGAGCGCATTGGCACCCGGCGACAACATGACTGCCATACCCGCAGCCGGATGGCCGTTCAGCTGGGAGGTCGCGGTGTAATCTTCACTGCCCATTTCAACGCGCGCGACGTCGCTGATGCGGACAATCGCACCGCCGGTATTGCCTTTCACGATGATATTGCGGAACTGTTCCGGCGTTTGCAGGCGCGACTGCGCACGCACGGTGGCAGTCAGTTGCTGAGTACCTGAAGACGGCAAACCGCCAATTTTACCGGCAGAAATCTGTACGTTTTGCGCTTCAATCGCGGTCTGAACGTCAGACGGCATCAGGTCGTAAGCCGCGAGTTTGGTCGGGTCCATCCAGATGCGCATGGCATATTCCGCCCCGAACACCTGCAAACTGCCGACGCCGCTGACGCGCGCCAGCGGATCCTGCATGTTACTCACCAGCCAGTCGGCGATATCCGAGCTGGTGGCTTTGTCGGTTTTGTCATACACCGCCATGATCAGCAGGAAGTTGGACTGCGATTTTGTGACGGTCACGCCTGCGGTCTGCACTTCCGTCGGCAGGCGCGATTCGGCCTGCTGCACTTTGTTCTGCACCTGAACCTGCGCGGTATCCGCGTTGGTGCCTTGTTTGAACGTCACCGTGATATCCACGGAGCCGTCAGAACTGCTGCTGGAGCTGAAATAAAGCAGATTATCCAGGCCGGTCAGCTGCTGTTCGATGACCTGCGTGACGCTGTTTTCCAGCGTTTCTGCGGATGCGCCGGAATAGGTCGCCTGGATTTTAACGGAAGGCGGCGCGACGTCCGGGTACTGCGCGACCGGCAGCGTGCGGATCGCCATGACCCCGGCCATCATGATCAAAATGGAAATCACCCAGGCAAAAACCGGGCGACGCACAAAGAAGCGGGAAAACATCAGGCGGCTCCTTCTGTGCTTTGGGCTGCGGTGGCGTCGTTATTTACTTCCACCGGTTTGACGGTGTCGCCGGTTGAGACTTTGTCGCTGCCTTCCACCAGAACGCGATCGCCTGCCTGTAAGCCTTTGAGGATCAGCCAGTTTGTGCCGCTGGCGTCGCCGGTCACGACATCACGTTGCTCGACTTTGTTTTCTGCGGTGACGACCAGTGCGGTGGCATCGCCTTTTGCATCGCGGGTGATGCCCTGCTGCGGCGCGAGAATGGCGTTTTCGACCACGCCTTCATCGACATCAGCGCGGATAAACATCCCCGGCAGCAAAACGTGTTTCGGATTCGGGAACACGGCGCGCAGTGTCACGGAGCCGGTAGCTTCATCGACGGCCACTTCGGTCAGCTCCAGACGGCCTTTTTCGGGATATACCGAACCGTCTTCCAGCGTCAGCGTTACGCTTAAAGTGTCGCTGTTGGTCGCCAGCGCGCGTTTGCGCAGGCTGAGTAAATCCGCGCTGGAACGGGTGAGATCCACATACATGGAATCGAGATTACGGACGGTAGCCAGCGCGGTGTCCTGCGCGGCAGAGACCAGCGCGCCCGGCGTAACGGATGAAATGCCAATCCGGCCCGCAATCGGCGATGTCACGCGCGTCCAGTCGAGATTGATTTTTGCCGTTTCCAGCGCCGCCGCTTTTTCATCAACGCTGGCGCGATCTTCCGCACAGGCTGACTGCGCGTCTTCGGCGTCCTGCTGCGACACGCCCTGTTCCTTCACCAGCACGGCATAGCGTTTGGCTTTCTGGCAATCGGAAATCACCAGCGCTTTGGCACTTTTCAGCGCTGCGGCGGCCTGATCGTAGGTGGCTTTATAGGATGACGGGTCAATCTGGTATAACGCCTGACCGGCTTTGACCGTGTCGCCTTCGGTGAATAAGCGTTTCTGAATAATACCGCCGACCTGCGGGCGCACATCGGCGGTTAACGTAGCCGTGGTGCGCCCGGTTAATTCGCTGACCAGATTAAAAGATTGTGCTTTTAGCGTGACAACGCCGACGTCGACGGGCGGGGCAGATTGCTGAGCGGTCTGCGAATTATCACAGCCGCTCAGCCCCAGGATAATGAATAATGGCAAAAGTCTGGATGGCATTTTGGTGTCCGTAAATAATAACAAAATAAAAAAAGGCAACGGAAATCCTTCACTGCTTATTAAATAAAGCAGCGGGGATAACGTCGGATTTAATTAAATAAGGTCAGGAAAGTTTAAAGTTCGTTGATCTTTCGTGTCGCCTCATTGACGTATTCAATTATTTGAGCGTATTTCTCCGGTGTTACTTCTCCGTTATACGATTTAGCCCGTACTGTGATTTTTAAATTCTCTATGGCATAAATCAGTTCAGGCGCAGGCGGGGGATTGTTTTTAATCACCAGCGTTTTCATTTTTTCTTCAATGACGCGAATTTCTTTTCGTTTGAGCGCCAGAAATGCTGAACCGTCAGGCGTCATGGTGAACTGTTTTTTACCGCCTTCAATGTCGTTGGCGGTGGCGAAACCCTCTTCGACAATCAGCGTTAAAATGGGGTAAATCACGCCGGGGCTGGGGATGTACGCGCCCATTGAATAGCCTTCGATGGTTTTAATGATTTCATAACCGTGCGCCGGGTTGATCTGAATAAGATGCAGCACAAATAACGTCAGTTCCTGACGCGTAAACAGCTTACTTTTGCGGCGGGCGGTGGGCCCTGAGTTTGTCATCGGTTTTGCCTTCTGCCATGAACCGGATGGCCTCAAGATATATCTTATGCAGTTTTAGGGTCAAGACAGTTCTTGAGTGAAAGTCATGTGTAAGTTTTTAGTTAAGTTGCTATTTTTTAAGGTTTTTAAATTCATATTTTCGCTGAGGCCTTCACTGCACTGACAAAACTTAACGCTTTTAACTATCGCTAACGTATTGATTTAAAACATTTTGAAAAATGATGTGACACAGGCCGGTTTTACACTGTAAGCATTGCGAAAAAGTCAGCCACAACGGCGCTGAAGCACGGAAAAAGCGATGTCATCTGCGACGTCCTGCACCAGTTTCTGCCGGATCATCACCTGTTCCTGCGTGCCGCCGTTTACGGCGCGCTGATGTTGTGTCTGACAGGTGAGTTGCCCGCTTTCATTTGCGTGATCCAGCTGCCAGGTGGCGGCTATCGTCGCTTTCTCACCTTGCCAGACGTCAAACTGTTCCACCGACACGCGGATACCGATCACCGGTTTGTCCGCCGGTGGCGTCAGACTGCGGATGTCCGTCGTCTTCAGCGAACGTTCAAGCCGGGCGGTCAGCGCCGCCCGAATTTCCTCGGGCAACGGCGCGGCCCAGAGTGCATTATCCGACATCAGCAGTTCGCCGTTGCGCTGATGGACCACCAGCTGCGGCTGATTTAGCCGCTCCGCCACGTTCACCGGTTTCACGCGGATGACAAAAGGCGCGGCGCTGGCAGTTGCGGGAGCGGTTCCGGCGGCAGTGGTCAGCGTGTAATAGTGCGGAGCGGAAGACGCACAGCCGGTTAAAACCTGCAGGGTAAGCGCCGCGTAAGCGGTTCGGGCAAGTTTCATGGCTGTTCCTTTTTGTCATCCTGTCTGCCGGTCAGCAGCGCCTGCGGCTGACGCGTTAACAGGCCGGTCAGGGTGCGCAGCGAATACAGCGTGCGCTGGAATTCAGCCAGCGTTTGCAGCAGCGGCGAATCCTCTGCCAGCAATAACCGGGCGCGGGTCAGGGTCTGATTCATCGTGCTGAGCGTCTGCGTGGTTTGCGGCAGAACCTGGCTGTTCACCTGAATCAGCGTCTGGTTGAGATTGCCCAGCGTGGCGTTGAGATTATTGCCAATCGACTCAATGGGCATTTTCGATACCTTGCCGATGAGCGTGGCGAGCTGTTCCTGGAGATGATCAAATCCGCCATTCAGCGTCGGAATGCGCAGCGGCCGCGCATTGATATCGTAAGAAACCGGCGCGGCGTTCGGGATAAAATCGAGCGAAATATACAGCTGGCCAGTCAGTAAATTCCCGGTGCGCGCCTGTGCGCGAAGGCCGTGCCTGACCATATCCCGCAGGAAAACGGCGGCCTGTTTCTGGGCATCTTTTTCTGGCTTGGGCAGTTTCTCCAGCACCTGACCGAGCCGGTTCGGGTAAACCTCGATCGTCACCACCGAAATAAACCGTGAACCGGCAGGCTCGTAATCCAGATCGATGGCAGTCACTTTACCGAGTTTCACACTGGAGAATTCCACCGGCGCGCCGGTTTTCATTCCGCGTAACGATTGCTGGAAACGCAGCTGAAGGATTTGCGGCGTGCCGTCCTGCGGTGCCATGGCGGACGCCTGATCGTCGGCCAGCGTAAAAACGCTGTGATCGGGGGAAGGTGTGGCGGCGGGAGTGGCGTCCGGTGGATTGGCAAAGGCAATGCCGCCGGCAATAACCGACGCCATGGTCTGCGTTTTCAGCTGTAATCCTTCGGAATCGAGCGATAAATCCAGCCCGCTGGCATTCCAGAACCGCGTGCCAGAGGTGACGAAACGGTCATAGGGGGCGTCGATAAAGACGTTAAGGCTGACGCCTTTGCCGTCCTGGCGCAGCGCGTAGGACGACACCCGGCCCACGGGCACGCGGCGGTAATACACGGCGGAACCGATATCCAGCGAACCGAGATCGCCCGCTACCACTTCAAACTGCCTGCCGGGCATGCCGTTGATGACCGCCGGTGGCGATTCCAGCCCCTGAAAAACCGAACCGGTTTTGCCGGATGTACCGGTATCCAGGCTGATATACGCGCCGGAAAGCAGCGTGTCGATGCCCGAAACGCCGCCCATACCGACGCGCGGGCGTACTACCCAGAAGCGGGTATCGGCTTTCGCCAGGTTTTCGGCATTTTTCATCAGTGACACTGTCACGAGTACGCGCTGACTGTCCGGGCTCAATGTAATGGATTTCACCAATCCGACGGTGACGTCTTTGTATTTCACTTCGGTTTTTCCGGCCTGTAATCCGCTGGCGGTCTGGAACGTGATCGAAATCTCCGGTCCGGCGGAGACCCACATCTGAAGAAACAAAAACAGCCCGATTACCGCAGCGGCGACAGGCACCAGCCAGACCAGCGACGGACGCCAGCGGCGCGGCGTGATTTCAGGTGCCGGAGAAACGTGTTCACTCATTCTTGTTATTTTCCCAAATCAAACGCGGGTCGAACTTCATGGCGGCCAGCAGGGTAAAAATCACCACCGCACCAAAAAAGACAATGCCGGTGCGCGGTTCGGCTGTGCTGAAACCGGGGAACTGCACCAGTGCGGCGACCAGTGCCACGACCATGACGTCGAGCATCGACCAGTAACCGATATATTCCGTCAGGCGGTACATCCGGGCGCGGCGAACGCGGATTTTGGCCTGGCCTTTTCCGGCGGCAAGCAACAGCCCGCCGAGGATCAGGAATTTGGCGCAGGGCACGACCACGCTGGCAATAAAAATGACGGTAGCGACGCCGTATGAACCGGACGCCCAGAATTCTGCGATGCCGCCCAGAATGGTATTTTCACCGCGGTGACCGGCAAATGAGCTGTACATCACCGGCAGTAAATTGGCGGGTAAATACAACAGCAGGGCGGTCAGCAAAAACGCCCATGACTGGCTGCGGCTGTCCGGCTGGCGCGGGTGCAGCGCCGCATGACAGCGCGGGCACGGCAAACGATGAACGCCGGAAACATGCTCGCAGACCAGCCCGCAAACGTGGCAGCGGACGAGCCCCTGCGGTAGCGCCTGAACGGGCATCACGGGCGGTAGCCGCGGAGGGTTTTGAGTGTCCATAACGGCTGGAAATCCTGATGATTGATCACCGGTAACAGCAGACATAATCCGAGCAATGCCCAGGTACCGGGGCCGGTGGTGATTTCAACCAGGCCGGAGAGTTTGATAGCGGCAATCAGGATACTCAGCAGCGCGACTTCCGCCATGCTCCACGGTGCCAGCCCGGCGAGCAAACGCATGGCGGAGGCAAAACCGGGCGCGGCTTTTTTCCTGCACGCGTGAAATAACACCCAGCCGAGCAGCAAAATTTGCAAACACGGGCAGACGATCATCAGCAACGCCAACGGGATCGCCAGCGGCGACGCATAGCTGTGTGCCAGCGCCATCGCGGTTTGCCATAGCGTGGCCGCCTGCGACTGGCCGTGGAAGCCGATTTCCAGCACCGGAAAAACATTGGCGATGATAAAAAACAGCGCCGCCGTGAGGGTGAGCGCGAACCATTGTTCCAGACTCAGCCAGCTTCCCCGATATAACACCGCCCGGCAGCGCGGGCAGTGTGCGGCCTCGCCGGGCCGCACGGATTTTCGGGTATACAGGCTGTCGCAGTGTTTGCAGATGATTTGCTGCGGATAGATTTTCATCACGAGCCCTTTCTGATTCAGCCGGTTATTTCAGCTGTTCCTGCAACTGATCCGCGCCTTTCTCCAGCCCGGTTTCTGCCGCACTCAGCGCGCCAAAAGTCGCCCCGATGTTCAATGAGTTCGGGTACTGGCGTGAGATATAGGATTTGAGCAGCTGATTGCTCGGCGCATCGTAGATTTCCACCGCATAACTCACCGAGCCGGTAAACGACCCTTGTTTGCCGCGGATGGACTGCACGATGTTGTACGGCCCGCCCATCAGGTCAAAGCGTGTGAACGTGCCGACAAACGGCGTACTGGTTTCCGCGCCGGTCAGCGTCAGACGAATGCGCAAGGTGCCCGGCGTGATGGCGTTGGTCAGCGGGAACCGCTCCGCCACGCTTTTGCCGAAGACCTGCTGCATATGCGCCGCCAGTTGTTGTTTTTGTTCAGGAGAAACGTCATCAAACTGGGCATCCAATCCCTGATAAATCACCACCGGATCCACAATGGCGCGGGAATATTTATTCCAGTCGACCGGCGTGTTGTAGCTGAAAGCGATATGCCCGGATTCATCCTGCGTGTCAGGTTTCATCTGGGAAGAAGAAGTGACCCCGGTGTAGGGCACAGGCTGGGTACTCGCGCACCCCGTTAATAAACCTAAAGAAATCAAAGCTGCCAGCGAATAGCTGTTTGTTAACGCAGACATACGTCTTACCTTCTTATGAAAAAATGCAGCGGGATGTCGGTTTACTTTTTCATTAAACCGTACAGTACGGTACATTTATGAAGTAAGACAATTCTCCTGTCAAGAAAATGTACAGGTGGGTTCAGTTATGAAAGTAAAAAAGAGAATGTGTGACAAATAGCGGTTTGCGGGGAAGGGCGAACAAACGGGTTCCGGCAAAGGCGGCCACCTCTGCCGGGTCGGCTTTATTTACCTCATCTCATCCGCCAAAATTGCGCGGACTTTTTCCAGCACCGGAGCCGCCTGTGTCACGCCTGCTGCGGTTTGCTCTTTTGCCCACGCGGCCTGAATCTCCGGATACCGGCTCACCGTTTGCCAGTGTTCCACTTCGCTGTGCTGAAGTTCACGGACGTTTGCGCCGTCTTTGCGCAGCGCATCCAGCTGGTTTATATAGCCGTTGTCCATCGCCTGACCGGCAGTTTTGTAGGCAGTTTCTGCGGCGCGGTGAATGGCATCCTGATCGGCTTTCGCCAGCCCGTTCCAGACTTTTTCATTCATCACCAGCAGATAAACGTGGCCGAGCCACAGCTCGCGCGAGACTAAAACCTCCGGAGCCATTTTCTGAATTTTCAGATCATAACCGCTGTCCACGTTGACCATAATGCCGTCCAGAGCGCCGATCTGAAACGCCTTCACCGTTTCCGGCCCCCACGGCATCGTGACCGGCTTCGCGCCCGCATTTCGCAGGAAATCCTGATGCCAGAAACTCGCCGAACGCCACGTCGTGCCCCGGATATCTTGCAGATTTTTCAGCGGATGTGTGCTGAAAAACGCCACCGGATAACCGGTACCGAAGAAAATGTTCACGACGTTTTCGTGATGTAATTCGGCGGGAAAAGCCGGAATTTCGGCGTAAACGCGGCGGAAGAATGCGATCTGTTTGTCACCGGTCGGCCCGGCGGGAAAGCTTTTAAAAATCTGATGCAGCGGCAAATCCCTGGCTGCGTATTCCGGCACAACGGTGCCCATATCCGCTGCTGAACCCTCACTGATTACGCTCAGCGCGTTATAACCGGTCGCCCGTTCACTGCCCCAGTGCGCGTTAATTTTCAGGCGACCCTGTGATTCTTTTTCAATCGCCGGGAAGAGAACGTCATTGATGAAGCGGGTGCGCGTACCGCCCAGCGGTTCATGATCGGTGTAGTTCAGCAGGGTGGTGGCGGTTACACAGACGGGTGACAGCAGCAGGGCGAGCACCAGCGCGAGCGGTTTTCTGATTAATTCCATGTAATCTCTCAATGAAATAATGATGAGGAAAACAGGAAGTCTATCGGTTTCAGGCGGATGCGGTTGTGCGCGGCAACCGTTTATTTGCTGATAATCAGATACAAAAACGCCTCTGCGAAAAGCGACAGAGGCGTGGAAAAACATCTCAGAAGCCATTACGGAACGGAACCGGCCACTGTAAAGGTGCAGCCTGTGTCGATACTTTGATTGAGACCGGCAATAACGGCGTTCAGTGCGCCTTGCTGATTTTGTGCATTACCTGTTTGTAATGATCCCGAAACAATCACATGCGCGACGGTGCTCTGTCCGTTAACTCCGTTGACCTGAACCTGAATATTATATTGCGTAACGGCACCCGGAATATGCCCCTGCATATCGACACGCATGACACCGTTGGTTCGGAGTTGCCCCGCAGCCCGCCAGAGATCGGCATATTGCAGCTGTGCAATCACATTGTAGGCGGACTGTTTCTGAGCATTATTTGGCAGATAAATATGGGGGATGGCAGCCCCCTGAGTACGGGTAATCGGCATTTTTTTATTTCCTTTCGCTACGGGACAGCATGGATGGAAATTAAAAACTAGCACCAGAGATACGATGAGAAAATCTGCCAGATGGCCGTGGGATATTGGCCTTAGCCTGACCTTGTGACATAAAAAAAGCGCCATGTTTTCACATAGCGCTCAGGTTTTTCGGGTGATGAATTATCGCTTAGAAATCGACATTCACGCCCAGCTGGAAGCTGCGGCCTGGCATCACGGCCAGCGCTTTATTGTATGCATCCTGATTGGTGGTTTCAGTCAGGCTGCGGCTGCTCAGGTAATCCCAGTACTTACGGTCGGTGATGTTATACACGCCGCCGCTGAGTTTTACGTTTTTCGCCACTTTCCAGTAGGCCGTTGCATCAAGCAAACCGTAGCCAGGAACATTCATGTATTCCGTGGTGGAATCGGTTATCGGTGTACCGGCGTTGGTGTAGCTCTGACGGTTGGTCGCTTCGGCTTTTTTGCCTTTCACGAAGGTTGCGGTCAGCGCCGTGCCGTAGATGCCTGACGGGTCATCCCATGCCACACCGGCTACAAATTTCATTGGCGGAACGCTGTCGATATCAACGTATTTGTCGCCCGCGTAGCTGGATTTGGATTCACCCTTGGCGTAACCCAGTGCGAAGCTGGTGCTCAGACCGTCAACGCTGCTGAACCACGTACCGTAGTTGATTTTGGTGCTCAGATCGCCACCGTAGATAAACGCTTCATCGCGGTTTTCGGCCTGATAAATCGTATAAATATTGGAAGGCACGTTGGTGAACATGCCCGGGTTAGCCGAGCGGGTGTAACGGGTGTTGGCGATGAAGTTTTTGTACGTGTTGTAGAACACGGCCGTTTTGAAGGTCACGCCTTCGGTCGCTTCACCTTTCATGCCCCATTCGAAGTTGTTGCTGGTTTCGGTTTTCAGATTGGTGTTACCGATCAGCGCATATTGCTGAGAAGCGGCATAAGAAGAACCGAGGTTCCAGGAACCGTAAAGCTGGCTGGCATCCGGGAACTGCGCGCCACGACGGTATTGCAGGTAAGTCATCAGCTTAGGCGTGATGTCATACGTGAATGCCAGTGATGGCAGAACTTGCGTATCGGAGTTGGCTTTACCGTACAAAGTAGAAACCTGGCTTTCAGACACGGTGCTGTTAGACAAATCGGAGAGGTCTGTCGCTTTCGTATTCTGGTAAGCCACACGCACCGCAGGCACGATGCCGAAGTTATGGCCGTCGAGGTCAAACTTCATGGTGTCTTGCAGGAAACCGCCGAGAACGTAAGAACGGCTGTTGGCTTCCGGCTGCATGATGGTGGTGTAAACACTCTGATCCGGGCTTTCGCGGAACGGACGTTCAGTGTTAGAGATGCGACCGTTAATCCCGGCACTCAGCTCGTGGCGACCCAGCGTTTTGAGCCAGCTGGTTTCCGCGCCATAGGTGCTGACGTCGTAGTTGGAATAGACGTTCATCATCTCTTTGCTGGCGTTCGGCATGTACGTGTTGTCGTGCGCCTGGGTGTACTGGTAATAGACTTTGGAGACCACGGCGTCAGCGAAATCGTTGAACGGTGTCCATTCGTCTTTCAGGCTTGCGCCCCAGCGGCGGGTGTTACTTTGCTGCTGCGCGGTACCCAGAATGGAGCTGCCAGCGCTGTTCCACGCGTCGTAATGGGTGTGATTGATTTTCTCGTAGTAATCGAGCGTGCCGGTGAATTTATGTTCGTCGTTTGGCTGCCAGATACCGGACGTCATGATGGCGTTAGAGTGCCAGTTCGCCGGATAAGCGTCGTGCGTCCCGCTGTTGTTGCTGGTTTCCTGACCGTCGCGGCGGCTGATCGCCACAAGTCCACGCAGGGTTTCGTCACCGGCAGCGGCAGTAATGCCGTTGTGCCATGAACGGTCTGAAGAATCATAATCAGACTGGTAACCGAAATAGGTTTCTTTGCCCGGACGCAGGTAATCGTCTGCGGTTTTTGGCAGGAAGGAAACGGCACCGCCGATGGAAGTGTTGGCGCGTTCGGCTGACGTTGCACCGGATTCGATATCCACCTGGCCGTAAATATACGGGTCGATGTAATCACGGCCGATGCCGGATGTGCCTAAACCCGCGCGGCTGGCGTAGCTGCGGCCGGTAGCACTTGGCTGTGGGATGCCGTCAACATCGATGCTGACGCGGTTGCTTTCCAGACCACGAATGTTATAGCCGGTGTAACCGCTGCGGTCGAAGCCGCTTTTGCCGTTGCCGGAACCGCCACTTGAGCCGGTCGCGGTGATCAGTGGCTCATAACGCATGATGGTACCGAAATCGTTACCGCCACGTTTTTGCATTTCTGCCGCAGTGATGGTGGTTTTTGAGCCCGGCGTTTTATCCGGCAGGGTCTCGGTGACGGTCATCACTTCTTCATTGTTCTGTGCCAGATCCTTCGCACTGCGCACCACCGGTTTCTTTTTGATGGTTTCTGTAGATTGCGCTTTGTTCTGTGCCAGATCGGTGTTGTCTTTAACGGCTTCCGCTGCGTTTACGTTAAAGGTGGTGGTGAGAATCGTCCCCATGAAAATGACGTTTTTCACCAAACCCTGCTGTGTAAAGGATTTGAACATTTGTTTTTAGTCCTGCACTAATTTTTTTAAGTTCTGCTCGCATTTACTGCCTTTCGACAAATTCAGACGCGCTTGTCATCTGCTTTAATCTTCCGTGAAAAAGCCGTTGTCCTTATAAAATATGGGTTTAATTACAGTCCTTACCCATTTCAGCTTTGTGCGAATGATAATGATACTGATAATTGTTATCAACAAATTGGTAAATAAAAATGCGCTTCTTAACGAAATCTTTGCACTTGGTTCTGAAAAATGGGCTACGCGGCTCGCTTTACAAGGCGCAAACCCGTCGTTAGAGTGGGGACATCAGGGAACTGTACTGTACAGTTTCGCCGCGACGGTTTTTGGCCGTGGCCGTAAAAGCAACGTCAGGAGGGAAGATGAAAGTCCGCACCGAAGCCCGCAGGGAGGCGATTATCGATGCCGCAGCGCAATTGTTTCAGGAAACTGGTTACGAACGCGCGTCAATGAATGAGCTCGCCCGGCGTCTCGGCGGCTCCAAAGCCACGCTCTACAGTTATTTCCCGTCGAAAGAAGCGTTGCTGGTGGCGGTGGTGAAAGCCTATGCCACCGGGCATCTTTCCGACGCCGTCAGCGATCTGACCCAAACGTGGGCGGAGGCCGGTCTCGAAACCATCCTCACCCGTTTTGGCGAAAGAATGTTGCTGGTGCTGACTAATGATGTCTCCGCGCTGGCGGTGTATCGCATGGTGATCGCCGAGTCCGGGCATTCTGAAATCGGCACGTTGTTTTATGACGCCGGCCCGCGGGAAAGCGTGGAAATCCTGGCAACATTCCTCGCCAGCGCGATGGAGCGAGGGCAACTGGCGCAGGCCGATGCGCATCTGCGCGCCTTACAGTTTCTGGCGCTGGTGACGGCGCAAACCAATACGCGCGTCTATCAGCGTAATCCGGCACCGCTGGAAATTGCAGAAATCCGCCAGATGGTGAGCAGCGCTGTCGACATGTTTTTGCGCGGCGCGGTGCGTTAATTC
The DNA here is from genome assembly GCF_019200965.1 of Rahnella sp. PD12R. NCBI lineage: Bacteria > Pseudomonadati > Pseudomonadota > Gammaproteobacteria > Enterobacterales > Yersiniaceae > Rahnella > Rahnella sp. PD12R. The sequence goes on from NZ_JAHTMS010000003.1 coordinate 135,962, forward strand.
ACGGGCTGCGTTCTGCTGTACAGACCTCCAACCGACCTTCTTCACGATGGCCGGTTTTTTTTTGAAGTCATTGCATAAAATATTACTAAGATATATCTTTCACTGAATTGAGAATGATTCCACTTCTGAAGGAAAGTGCGATGAACGAATTATCAGGGAAACGTATTCTGGTGATTGGCGGCAGCTCCGGTATCGGGCTGCGCGTGGCGGAACTGGCGGCAGAGCAGGGTGCAAAACTGACGCTGGCGGGCAGAAATGCAGAGCGTCTGGCGCAGGCCAAAACTGGGCTGACGGGCAGCGGCGCGGAAGTCGAAACCGTGATCCTCGATGCGCACGACCACGCTGCGCTGGAAGCTTTTTTTGCTGAAATGGCCGCTTTCGACCACGCTGTTTCAATGGTCGGTGACGTCATGGGTGGCGGTTTTCTGTCAGCCGATATGGCAACAATCCGGCGCGTGATGGAATCCAAATTCTTCACGAACGTCCTGATTGGCAAGCTGGCGGCCACGAAACTGAACGCCGGAGGCAGTCTGATTTTCACGTCGGGAACCGGTGGCCGTGCGCAGGATGCCTGCGCCAGTTATACCGGCAATCTGGGCATTCAGGCGCTAGTGGAAGGCCTGGCTGTGGAACTTGCGCCCGATGTGCGCGTGAATACGGTGGCACCGACCTGGACGCCCACGCCGTTCTGGCGCGATATGCCACCGGAGCAGTTTGAAACCATCAGGCAGCGTTTTGAAACCAGCATTCCGCTGCACCGGGTTGCGACCATCGATGAGCTGGCGTCGGCCTATATTTTCCTGATGAGCAATACGTTTATTACCGGTCAGAAACTGGCCGTTGACGGCGGTATTATGCTGGGCTGACGGGCTGGCACTGATAATAATTTCGAATACTAATTTCGGAACAATGAGAGAAAGAATATGGAACACAAACGCACTGAATCTTCCGCCGCCAACCTGCCGGTGCGCGTTAAGAACGAACTGGTTTTCCGCCACATCACGGTAAAAAGCGCTGAAACGGTTTCCGGCTGTTTTAAACGCATTGTACTGAACGGCGACGAGCTGAAAGGTTTTACGTCCCGCGGTTTTGATGACCACATCAAACTGTTCTTCCCGGCGAATCAGGGCGACGTGATTGTTCCGCCGACCGCCACAGAAGACGGCATTGCCTGGGGCGAAGGCCCGCGTCCGGTTAACCGTGAATACACGCCGCTGCATTTCGATGCGCAAACCCGCGAACTGACGCTGGATTTTTATATTCACGACGGCGGCGTGGCCAGCGAATGGGCCGACAATGCCAAACCGGGCGATAAGCTGATCATTGGCGGGCCACGCGGTTCCCTGATTATTCCGACGACCTACCGGTGGCAACTGTATCTTTGTGATGAAACCGGTCTTCCGGCAGTAAAACGCCGCCTGCGTGAACTGAAAGAGGCGGCTGTAAACGCAAAAATTACCGTACTGGTGAAAGTGAAAGATGTGAGCTGCATCAGTTATCTGGATGAAGAAAAAGATTTCAACGTCGAGTGGATCGTCAGCGATGAGCACAATGGTTATCGCGAAGACGATGCGGTGGTGCAGAAACTGAAAAGTCTGATGCTGCCGGAAAATGATTATTACGTCTGGGCCACCGGCGAAGGGAAATTCGTCAAAGGCCTGAGTGACTATTTCACCGAAACCCGCGGGCTGGACGCAAACTTTGTCCGCTGCGTGGCGTACTGGCACGCGAAATAATTATCCGCGCCGGAACTGATTTACCCCTGTAAAGCGTGACGGAATAATTCTCCCGCAGATAACAGAACGTATTTTCTCTGTTATCTGCGGTTTATTATCTCAGCCGCCACAAATTAATACTTTGTTGCAACTGCCGCGCAAATCATTACGGCAGCCGCCCTGAACGCCATTATTTATTATTTCTGCCATCATTATAATTCTTATGACAAATTCTGAATCTTTATTCAAAGGAATGGTTATGAAATTAAAAAGCCTCAACGGGCGCTGGCGGGCGCTTTGTCTGTTACCTCTGCTGTTAGCCGGATATTCCTCCCTCAGCGCCGCGGCTGATCCCACTGCACCTGCGCGGGAGGTGGTCAGGCCGGTGATGTCCTGCGCAAAACTTGCCGACGTTTCACTGACGGACATCGGCGGCGAAGGCAGCCGGATCACGACCGCCAAAGAAATCACCGTGAACGGTGCACCGGCCTGTGAAGTCGATGGCAATCTGCATCCTGAGATCGGTTTTCAGGTGATCCTGCCGGTTTCATCTTGGCAGCAACGCTATATGCAAATCGGCTGCGGCGGCCTTTGCGGGAATATTCAGCTGCAAATCGGCGCAGCAGCGGGTTGTACGCCCTTAAATACCACCGGTTTTGTTCTGGCCGCCACCGACATGGGCCATTCCATGAAGGAAGGTGACTTTGGTAAGGATCCTCAGAAACGCGTGGATTTCGCCTACCGCAGCCAGCATCTGACGGCGGAAGTGTCGAAAAAGCTGATCACGGCGTTCTATGGCCGCGCGCCTGCGTATTCCTATTTTAACGGCTGCTCGGACGGTGGCCGTGAAGCCCTGATGGAAGCGCAGCGTTTCCCGCATGATTTCAACGGGATTATTGCCGGTGCCGCCGCGATGAATTTCCAGTCGCAGAATGCGGTTTATCACGCCTGGCAGGCGCTTTCCAATACCGGGCCTGACGGCAAACCGGTGCTGCTGGCCGCGCGTTTGCCGCTGATCCACAACGCCGTGCTCAAACAATGCGACGCGCTGGATGGTCAGACCGATGGCCTGATTGCCGACCCGCAAAGTTGCCATTTCGACACCTCGGTTCTGGCGTGTAAAACCGATCCGGCCACGCCGCAGGGATCGTGTTTATCCACCGCCGAACTGACGGCGCTGAACCGGTTATACGCCGGGCCTGTAGATCCGAAAACCGGCAAGAAACTGATTGTCGGCGGCCCGATGCCGGGTTCAGAACTGGCGTGGGAAGGTGTGTTTGTGCCGGAAAAAGCCAGCGACCCGATTTTCAGCCAGATGATCGCGCTGTCGTCGCTTAAATACATGAATTACGAGAAAAACCCGCCAGCGGATTTTACGTTAAAAGACGTGAAGTTCACCGAAGCGGCGTTTGACGAACTGCGTAAAATGCATCCGCTTTATGACGCGACTAACCCGGATCTGACGGCGTTTAAAGCTGCCGGTGGCAAGCTGATTATCTGGCACGGCTGGGCGGATCAGCACATTTCACCGCTCAATTCCGTGGCTTATCATCAGGCCGTCGGCAACGTCATGGGGGCAGCGAGCCGCGATCAGTTTGAGCGTCTGTATCTGCTGCCGGGCGTGCATCACTGCTCCGGCGGTGAAGGGCCGAGCCTGGTGGATTTCCTCACACCTATGATGAACTGGGTGGAAAAGGGCACTGCGCCGGATAACATCACCACGTATCAGGCGGCAAAAGAGCAGAAAACGTCGTTCGGGCAACCGCTGCCGGAACGCGGTAAAAAGCCAGCAACTGAAATCCGTCTGGAGAAAATTCCGGCAGATGCCGCTTCGCGCCCGGTTTTCCCGTACCCGGATTACGCGGTGTACAGCGGCAAAGGCGATGTGAATTCAGCCGCCAGCTATGTGCGCAAACCGCTGGCGACGCAGCCTGCGGCTTATCGCTGGCTGGGCGAAGATTTCTATAAGCCTTTTACTTTCATGAACTAATGGCATCGTAAAAACGCTCCCCTTCGCACCTGAAGGGGAGATTGTGATCGGGGGCTTAACCCGTTATCTTTAGGGGATATCTTTACGCAATTTTAACCATGGTTCTGATGAAAAATAATCCTCTGGGCAACGACCGTCCTCCCGCCGGATCCGGCAACAAAGCAAACTGTATTGCTGCGAAAAAACACCGTCGTGAAAGAATGTTCGAAACCGGTGATATCCGCTTATTAATGCTGCATTTTCTGCAACAACGTTCCGCCCACGGTTATGAACTGATCAAAGCCATCGAAGAGTTATCCAAAGGGGAATACACCCCGAGCGCCAGTATTATTTATCCGAACCTGACTTTTCTGGAAGATCAGGGACTGGTTCTGGCGAATCAGGAAGAAGGCGGGAAGAAGCAATATACGATCACCGCAGAAGGGGTGGTATTGCTGAACCAGCAGGACGAATTACTGGCGACGGTGACTGAGCGGCTGCATTCGCTGGCGATCCTGTCGAATAACCGCAGCATTCCGGAAATGCAAAGGGCGATAAATAATATCCGTTCGGCGCTGAATTTAAGGCTTGCGAAAGGGCCCATCGAACAGGAAACGCTGTATAAAATCACCGATGCGTTAGATCGCGCAACCAAAGAAATTGAGCGCAGTTAAGGTTGAAAAATGAAAAGCCCCCGGCGTCATTGCAGGGGGCTTTTTTTGTTTTATCCGCTCTGACTTAATGGCCCCAGCGGCTTTTCAGGTAACGCACGGCTTCCTGTGTTTGCGGCTGGTTCAGGTAATTTTCCCGAAACAGAATGGTGCCGCTGATGCCCGGTAACGATTCATTCATATCGAGCTGTTTCTTCAGCTCCGGTACGCCACCGCGGGTGGTCCATTCAGGCTCATTCTTCGACGGCTCGCCCACTTTATACAGCGCAATGCCGATATACAGACGCGTGTTGTTCGGTTTCACGACATCCGCCCACCATTTCGCCAGCACGTCATACCGCGCCGCCTTGCGGGAGAACGGCCAGTAAAGCTGCGGCGCAATGTAATCGAGCAAACCTTGTTTCACCCACAGGCGCGTATCGGCATAGGCTTCGTCATATGCCGCCGCGCCGCGTGTGTCGGAACCGGCGGGATCGAACGACAGATTACGCCAGACACCGGCAGGGCTGACGCCGAATTCAACGCCCGGTTTCAGCTGGCGGACGGTGCGGGAAACCTGTTCGATCAGCATCTGCGTATTGTGGCGACGCCAGTCCGCTTTTGAGCTGAATCCCTGACCGTATTTTCTGAACGTCATGCTGTCATCGAGCGCCGAGCCAGGGGTTTCGGCATAGAAATAGTCATCAAATTGCACGCCGTCGACCGGGTAACGCGCCACGACTTCGGCCACGATGCTGGTGATCCAGTCACGCGCTTCAGGAATGCCGGGGTCAAGCACCAGACGATCGCCTGCGGTGCGGATCCAGTCGCGGTGCAGCACATAAACGCTCGCCGGACTAAGAGACAAGGTGCGATTCAGCTCGGCAATCGTTGAAGGTTTGGTATTCACCGAAACGCGGTACGGGTTGAACCACGCATGCACTTTCATGCCGCGCTTGTGCGCTTCATCGAGCATAAATTTCAGCGGGTCATAACCCGGGTCCTGGCCAATCGTGCCGGTCAGCATATCGGACCACGGCAAAATTTTGGATTGCCACAGCGCGGTGCCGTCCGGTTTAACCTGGAAGAATACGGTGTTGATGCCCAGCGATTGCAGGTTATCGAGCTTGTCGGTGAGGGACTTTTTCTGCTGACTTATACGCTGGGCGGGGCTGCTGACATTTACCGAAGACACCGGCGGCCAGTCGAGACGGGAAACCGTCGCCAGCCAGACGCCGCGCACCGGTTCTTTATTCTGCTCACCTTTTGGCGCAAGAGGTTGCTTTGCGACCGGCGGCAGCGGCGTGACCAGTGATTTCGGCGGTGTGGATGAACAACTCGCCAGTAACAGCGCCATGGCAATAAGAACGCCTGACTTTTTAGCCGGAGTTGCGAAGGGCAAAACAGGGGAAGAAGCGATGATAAACTCCGGGACTTTCATGTCGTTTTTCGAATGAAAACATTTTCGTAGTATTCGAATTAAAGTCAACCAGTCAGGCGTTTATCATCGCATCGGGCATGATCCGGATGCGGTAAAAATTCCGCTTATTCGTGCTCAGGCCATGGCGTCAAAATCTCAAAACCATCTTTGGTCACGGCGACCATATGTTCCCACTGCGCGGACAACGAGTGATCTTTGGTGACCACCGTCCAGCCGTCGGGCAGCACTTTATTCTGCTTTTTACCGGCGTTCAGCATCGGTTCGATGGTGAACAGCATGCCTTCCTGCAAAACCAGACCGCGGTTTTTTTCGCCATAATGCAGAACCTGCGGGTCTTCGTGATAGCCCATGCCGATGCCGTGGCCGCAATACTCTTCCACGATGGAAAACCCTTCGCGTTTCGCGACGGCGGCAATGGCATAACCGACGTCACCCAGCGTTGCGCCGGGGCGGACGACTTCAATGCCGGCCATCATGGCTTCATACGTGGTATCCGTCAGACGGCGGGCAAGAATGCTGGGCTCACCGGCGTAATACATGCGGCTGGTGTCGCCGTACCAGCCGTCTTTGATCAGCGCGACGTCGATGTTAACAATATCGCCTTTTTTCAGCGCTTTGTCGGACGGAATGCCGTGGCAAATCACATGATTGACGGAGGTACAGGTCGTTTTCTGATAACCGTGATAGCCGATATTGGCCGGGATCGCCTGCAATTCGTTGACGATATAATCGTGGCAGATGCGGTCCAGTTCATTGGTCGTGACGCCGGGCACAACGTAAGGCGTGATCATATGCAAAACCCGGGCGGCCAGTTTGCCTGCGATGCGGGCTTTGCTGATACCTTCCGGCGTTTTGATCATCCGGTTATTGTTAACAAAATACGCGCTGTCTAAACCACTATTCATTACTTGCCTTCCTGTGTGTGCCGCCCACGTTTAACAGCGTACGGAAACTGTCGGTGTTCTCATCGGATTCCATGCTGCAACGCACCAGCAGGCGTGAGATTTCGCTGTGAGTCATGTCCGGATGGGTTTCCATTAACATGCCAATTTTCATCCAGTGTTCAGCCTGAGCGTTGATCGAACGCGTATAAGCCAGGCTGGCGATGCGTAAGTTTTCATGCATCAGTTCTGAAATCTTGATGATGCCCATAAGTGTGCCTCAGTAGTATACGAAACATATATGTTTTATATACTAACCGGAAAAAAGCCGCAGCTCAACCTGTGCCGCTCATGACACCTTTCCGGCGTTGACGTATATTGTGGCCAGTTTTCAATTTCTTATCGTATAAAACACATCAAAAAGGTTCACATGAAATCTACAAGTAAGTTACTTATTGGGCTTGTCTGTGTCATGGCACTTTCCGGCTGCGCGCGTACCGAGCCGGTATTAACGCCACATACCACGCTGACGACGCATAATTCAGAAAATCAGATCCGCACGGCTATTATTGACGCCGGGCAGAAACGTGGCTGGATAATGACGGATGGCGCGCCGGGCGTGATTAACGGCCACCTGAATAACCGTGAGCACAAAGCGGATATCCGCATCACCTATAACACCACCGGTTACACCATTAATTATGTTGGCAGCACCAACCTGCTGGCAGAGAAAGGTGAAATTCACCGCAGCTACAACCATTGGGTGAACAACCTCGATAACGATATTCAGATCCGTCTGGCGTCCAGCGCAACGAAATAAAGTGTGCCCGGGTCACGTCGTTATTCATGACTGACCGTCAGAGAAAAGGCCTCCGTTGAGAAACGGAGGTTTTTTTTGCTCTTTTCCAGCGGATTTTCTTTTAAGAAAAATCCCGCATTGCCGGGGATTATTCTGAATGAGCATTCAAATATAAAAGTTATATTCTTCTCAATTAAGAGGTTTATGCATTCAGGCGTAGTAATCCCGGCATGCGCGGGAATGATCTCCATTCGCAGTGAGTTAATTCCACTGGAGTTCATTGATAAATGCACCACCACATAGCAGATATAAAGTGCCTAATAGTAGTGTATTCGGTTTTTGTAATATTTTGTGCTGTATTTTTATGATATTTCCTGCCGTTCTATAGCCTGAGCCTGTGATTGCCGTGAGCGGGAATTTACAAGTGGAAATAACGGTTTCATTACCGTATCCTCGCCAAAAAACTCAAACAGATTCGAAAGAATTCACAAGATTATGACATACCACAGGGAAAGAAAATGAATGCGTGAGAGAAAGTATTTAACGCGGACGGAGATGGAGAGACTCGTCGGCGCTGTATCGGCAGGGATTAACGAACATCGTGATAAGTGCATGTTGCTGATGTGTTTTATTCACGGACTTCGCGTGAGTGAACTGGCCGGATTACGGGTTCAAGACGTCGAATTTTCGACAAAGACAATCTACATCTCCCGCCTTAAAAATGGCTTCTCCGTTCAGCATCCGATACAAAACCGGGAAATGGTATTTATCAGGAAGTGGCTGGAAATAAGGCCACAATATCTTGATTCTGATTCCAGCTGGTTATTCCTTTCCCGCCACGGGGGCAAACTGTCCCGACAGCAATTGTACCGTTTGTTCCGTAAATACGGAGAAAATGCAGGAATTAACGTGGCTGTTCACCCGCACATGCTCAGACATGCCTGCGGTTATGCGCTGGCTGATAACGGCTGCGATACCCGGCTGATACAGGATTACCTGGGGCACCGGAGTATACAAAACACGGTGATTTATACGGCCAGCAACGCCGGGCGCTTCAGATCCATTACGTTGTAATACGACTTTCCCGTCTGGCCTTGCTGACGAGGATACGGGCATGCACAAAGACTCACTACCGGCATAATATCGCTTTGTTGCTGATGTCTCCGGCAGAATTTCAGGCACCTGCGGGTGCTTTTTTTATCCTTATTTCTTCGGGAGAACAGGTAATATTCGAGAATATACTGATAATGATATTTTTGAGTTATCAGGCGCAGCAGGGGAATAAATACACTTATGCAGGATATTTCTAATTATTTAATAAGAGTGTTTCCGGATCGAATAGGATTTCAGGGTATCTCTGAGTATGAAAAATCACTTGATTCTGTAAATTCAGAAACGTATATTCACGTTGTTCAAACAAGGCAGATATAAATATATAACACTCCGTAATACCCTGGATGTATAGAACTCCACTATTATAATAATGCTCCTGATTCTATACGCACAGACGAAATATCTGATTGCGATGGGAACAACATACCCATCGGGTGGATCTCACGGGCAAAAAATATACTTTTTGCTCTGCTTAAACAGAACCTGTTTCGAGTTGGCTCCTATTTATAATCGTGGCACAGGGTTATAACTAATGGTTTTTACCATTGATTTTACTTTGCCATTATTTTTGCGTTGTTAATTATCCTTGCAGCGCTGTTATGTCTATAACTTCAAAGATGAAGGAAAACAGAAAATTGGAAAACAAACAGATTAAAAATGGGTTAGCGAGATTCACTCCAATTGCGGCGTCAATTCTACTCTCCATGCCATTCATTGTGAATGCAGCAGATATCAGCATGTCCAACGGTTCAGTCGCATCGGCAAACGGTGTGCCTGTCATTAATATCAATGAAGCGAATGCGAACGGCATTTCGCATAATATTTACGACAAACTTAACGTCGGCAAAGAAGGGCTGATTTTCAATAACAGCCAGAATGCAGTCAACACCACTCTGGCCGGACAGATTGCGGGAAACAGCAATCTGGCTTCAGGCACGGCAAAAGTGATCCTCAACGAAGTCACGTCCACTAACAAAAGTGCCCTGAACGGCATGATGGAAGTGGCGGGTGATAAGGCGCATCTGATTATCGCGAACCCGAACGGTATTACCTGTTCAGGCTGCGGTTTTATCAATGCTGAAAAAGTGACCGTCACCACCGGCAAGCCGGATATGCAAAACGGTGAATTAAAAGGTTACAGCGTGAGTGGCGGTGTGATCACCACCGACGGGTTAACCAGCGACTCGCCAACCGCTCTGTTGGCCCGCTCCGTGACGGTTAATGGCGATATGAATGTCGCAGGCAACGGGATCACCGTGATTGCCGGTAATAATTATGTGGATGTGAATAATCAGGTCACGGGCACAGTGAAAGCAACAGGTTCAAGAAACACCTATGGCATTGACGTTGCCAAACTGGGTGGCATGTACGCTGATAAAATTAATCTGGTCAGCACCGAAAGCGGTGTCGGCGTTCGCAACCTCGGGGTTCTCTCCGCAGGCACGGGCGGCATTCAGATTGATACCAACGGCGCCCTGATCAACAGTAACGCGCAGATCAAGTCTTCCGGCGCGATCAACATGAAAACCAACGGCGCACTGACCAACGTCACCGGTAAGATTTTAAGCGATAAAAGCATCTCTATCGATACCAACAAGAATCAGATCGATAACAGCCGCGCCGGCAATATCATGTCTGGCGCTGACGTGTATATCGGTAGCGGAGCTATCAATAATACCAACGGTAAATTAGCCGCGACGGGCGTTCTGGGCATCGATACCAATAACGGGACGCTGACTAACTCCGGCAAAGGCAAGACTGTCGGTATTACCGCCGGTGTCGTCAGCCTCAAGACCGGCACGCTCAATAATAACAACGGGCAGATCACGGGTTATTACGTCGGCACGCAATCTACCAGCGTGAACAACAGCCAGGGTACGATTGACTCGTACGGTGATGTGGATATGGCGAGCACCGGCGCGGTGAATAACAACAACGGCCTGATCCGTTCAGCAAACGGCCACGTCAAAATCGATGCGTCTAAAAATACCGTCACGAACACATCAACCCGTTCAGCCGATACGTCCAGCAGCGACTCTCTGGGTATTATCGCCGGTGCAGGGGGTATCCAGATCGCCTCTTCCACGCTGAACAACAACGGCGGGCAGATTGCATCTTACGGTGATATCCAGTTCCAGAACTCTGCAAACGTCAGCAACGTGGGCGGCATGATCCTCACAGATAAAAGCGTGTCGATTCAGGCTGCTTCAATGAATAACAGCCAGTCAGGTTTAAGTGCCAAGACAGGCGTTAATATTGAACTGACGTCCGGTGCTCTGGATAACAATCTCGGCGTGATTGGTTCTGAAGACGGTGATGTCAACATCACGGCCTCCCGCGTCAATAACAAAGGCGGCGTGATTCAGGGGCAAAATGTCAATGTGACCTCCAGCGGAGATGTTGATAATAGCTATGCGCTGATGGTTGCGAAGAAAAAGTTAACCGTGAATGCGGCGGGTACGGTTTATAACCAGAACAGCAAAGGTTTTGGCACAAATTACGGTATCTACCTGGGCATGGCAAATCAGGAAGGCGGCATGATTGGTAAGAGTGGGGTGGATATCACCGCCCGCGCTCTGAACAACAACAGCAGCCGTATTGTTGCTGAAGGTGGCCCGTTAAACCTGACCGTCACCAACACGATTGATAATGACCGCAGTATGCTGGTGGCGGGTGCAGGCGCTTCTAAAATTAACGCCGGGACGCTTAACGCCAACTATTCAACGATCTACTCTGCCGGTGATTTGGCGATTGATGTTAAAAGCCTCAATCTGGCGAGCAGCGGCAACATGATCGACAATAATGCCACAGGGATTATTTCTGCCGACGGTGCGCTGGTTCTGAATGTATTTAACAGTTTCACCAACTATGGCTGGATTAACGGTGTAGACAGCGTCAATGTGTCGACTGAAGGCATTCTTTACAACCGTAATACCATCAACTCTGATAATGCTGTTTCCGTTCATGGCACCGTGGGAATTAACAACTACAACGATATCGTTGCAGGCAATACGTTAAATGTCACGTCTACAGGTGCAGTGAATAACACCGGAACACTTTATACCGACGGGAAAGCCAGCATTACGGCAAAAACGGTCTCCAGCCTGGGTTCTTCCACGGTATTAGGCGGGCGTCAGGGTTTAAATCTGAATGTGAATTCTATTACCTACAGCGGTAAAGTCTTTGGTTTATAATTAAACGGTAAAATGAAAGCAGCGTAATGGCTGCTTTCATTTCCGGACAGGCATCATGAAAATTAGAATTGCACTCATTATTACCCTGAGCCTCTTAAGTCAGACAGTGTCTTACGCTGAAACCGTGGATTTAAATAGCCTGGTTAAAACACAGCAGGATATTGACCGGAGTAACCGGCAGGAAAATAAAATAATCAAAAAGGATGTCTACTCCAGCCAGGTGAAGAAGCAGGTTGATTTCCTGGATTTTCCGGTTGAGAAAAACTGCCTGACGATTAATACACTGATCGTCGAAAATGATTTCCTGAACAACTCCACGATACGGAAAATTAAAAAAAGCGTGGCGGGAAAATGTCTGGGGGCGCGGGGAATTGAACAACTGGCCATCGGGCTGCAAGATTACTATATCAACTCGGGCTACGTCACCACGCGGGTCGATGTGCCGGGGCAGAATTTAACGACGCACCAGTTAAAGCTGGTTGTCATGCCGGGCAGAATTGAAAACATTATTATCAGCGATGACGCAATCAGGCCGGGAATATTGCCTTTTAAAGCTGAAGACATCCTGAATCTTCGGGATATCGAACAGGGGCTGGAAGTCCTGCAAAAAGCCCCTAACTTGAAAGTGAAGATCAACATCGAGCCCGGACACCAGAACGGGTACAGCAACGTCGTTATAAACGCGGGCCGGACAAAAAACTGGAACGGTAAAGTCTGGATGAACAACTGGGGCGATGACGCAACCGGCAAAGTGCTCGCAGGCGGCGCGGCGTATATTTACAACCTGGCGCATCTGAACGATACCTTTTATCTTTCGGGGACGACGAATACGGAGCGGAGCACTGGCGGGTACAAAAGCGTGAGCGCTTACTATTCCGTGCCCTGGGGATACTGGGATTATGAGCTGTTTTACAGCAGCAGCCGGTCGAAACAGAATATTGCTCTGGGAACCTGGAACTATAAATACACCGGTGACAGCGATTATCTCAGCCTGAAAGGCAACAGAACGGTTTATCGTGACAGTAATAAAAAGGTTGCGCTCAGTGCTGAATTAATAAAAAGAAAGGTTGATTACAAGTTAGAAGATATTGAGCTGGCATTACAAAAACGTGATATGACCAATGCACGCTTCGGTATTAACTATAAACAGAATTTTGACCGGGCCTTACTCGACAGCACATTGTCATATCAGCGGTTTGTTCCGTTTTTAGGCGGTGAGAAAACGCCGGATATGAAATCCGGCGATGTCAGTGCGCAGAGCAATCTCTATAACCTGAATGTGAATTACACGAAGCTATTCAACGTGAAAAATTTCGTTGCCTATTACGCGTTAAATTCAGGTGTTCAGTATTCGCCTGACAAGCTGACATTGCAGGATCAGTTCACGCTCGGTGACCGGTGGAATGTGCGTGGTTTTGAAAATACGCAGGGATTGTATGGCGATAAAGGCTTTTACGCCCAGAATACCTTTAATCTGATTACAGGCATTAAGAATATCGAATGGTATGCCGGCGTTGATTACGGCGAAATATGGGGCGAAGCCTATCCGCAGGGCGCTTATTCCGGGAAGAAACTCGTCGGCGCAACCAGCGGGTTCAAGGGCAATATTAATACGCTGTCTTACGATATTGCCTTGTCCACGCCGCTGCTTTATCCGGATGAATTAAATGCCGATAAGCTGAATGTGAATTTCACCGTGTCTTATCAGCTCTGATTGCAGGAAGCATCATGTTTGTTGGAACCGATATTGTTGAAGTAGAGCGCGTGAAGACGGCGATATTGCGGGGCGGCGATAATTTCCTGCAAAGAGTTTTCACTCAGCGCGAACTGATCAGCATAAACAGCCACGACCCTGATTATGAAAGGGCAGCAGGATTTTGGGCCGCCAAAGAGTCCGTTGTTAAATCGGTGGGATTAGGATTCCGGGAAGGGATCCGGTTTCACGATGCAGAAATCGAACATGATCAGTTCGGGTGCCCGCATTTTGTTCTCAGGGGGCATTTAAAAGACGTCATGGAAGATAAAAAAATCAATGCGATTTCGTTGAGCATTTCTCATTGCCGTACACATGCGATTGCAGTAACGGTTATTTCGTCCCGGAGGGATTAAGGGAACATTGTGTATAAATTTAATGATTTAGCAGATAAAAACATCCTGGTGACAGGGGCAAGCGGTGATATCGGGCTGGCGGTTTGTGCCGAGTACCTGAACCAGCAATGTCAGGTGTTTGCGCTGTATAACAGCAATGCCGGTTCTCTGGAGGCGCTGAAAAATCAGCATCCGGACGGGAGTAAACTGAACATCATTCAGTGTGATCTTTCGGATAAAAATGCAGTCAGCGGCATGTGTCAGAGGCTGGCGCAGGAAGCGAAACACATCGATGTGCTGGTCAATAACGCGGGTATCGTCAAAGACAATTTGTTTGCCGCCATGAGTTTCGAAGATTTCAGCACCGTTATTGATACCAATTTGCTGAGCGTGTTCAGGCTGACCAAAGAGCTGTTGTTGTTGCTCAGAGCCGCTGAAAACCCGGCGATCGTCAACGTGGCCTCGATTGCCGCGCTGATCCCAAGCGTGGGCCAGTGCAATTACAGTGCATCAAAAGGCGCGTTGCTCGCGTTCACCCGCACACTGGCCGCCGAACTGGCCCCCAGAGGCGTGAGGGTTAATGCCATTGCGCCGGGCATGATCGAATCCAAAATGGTGAAAAAGGTGTCGCGTACCGTCGTGCGGGAAATAACGTCATCCATTCCTCTGCGTCGTCTGGGGAAATGCGAAGAAGTGGCGAATACCGTGGTTTATTTAAGCTCCGCAGCGGCGAGCTATATTGTAGGGCAAACCATCGTTATAGATGGCGGCCTGGTGATGCGGTGAATGATGTCTAAATATGCGATTCCTTCCAGAGTATTCCTTGAAATGGGCGGCTGGCGTCAGCCTCTTATTATGGTCGACCGGATTGAAGATTTTAAATATGGCGAAAACGGGTACATCAAGGTGATTAAGCATGTTACCTATAATGACCCTTATTTGGCCGGGCATTTCCCTGACAATCCTATTATGCCGGGTGCGATTATTTCAGAAATATTTGGTCAGGCGAGTGAGTATTTCTCTTTTCTGACAGATATGAGTGACATCTATCAGGAAAACCACGGTGAAGCACTGCATTCACTTCGTGATATTTATTCGAAAATTCATGATGAAGACATGCGCAATATTATCCGGACACGTCGCGCGCAGGTGCAGGGCGTTCTGGCTTCACAAAATTTGAAATTCAAAGATGTCGCCTATCCGGGTGACACGATAGAAGTGACCAGTAAGCTGACGTTCTCCGACGCCAGCGGCTTCAGGCATTACAGTGTTTCGGCGCAGGTCGGCAAAAAGATGATCAGCCAGGGCGTGATCATCAATTTCAGAGAAGTGAAACAATTATAATATGGAGCAATACCCATGAGCTTAATTCAAGAAAATATCGAAGCACGCAAAGTCGTATTACATCAGATTAAAACCGAGCTGATTCAGCGTCTGCATATTCAGAAAACAGAATCGCAGATTGACGATGATACGGCACTGTTTGGTAATGGCCTGAAGCTTGATTCTGTCGATGCGACGGAAATTCTGGTGTTGCTGGATAAACTTTACGGCATTCAGGTCAGCGAAAGCGATGATCCCTCTTTTATGAGAACGGTAAATAACCTGGCGTCTTTTGTGATTAAAAACCGAAAGCCACAGTAAAACTCCTTTTTGAATAATGAGGTTCAGATGATTTCGCTTCGTGAATTACATGAAAAAAATAACGCCACGATGGGCACATTTAACGGCAGAACCGTGCCTGCTTTTTATCACTCACCGGAAGTGGAATATAAAGCGGTAAGGGAAAATATCCTGATGGTGGATTATTCCAGCATGTCCGTCGTCAGTGTCATGGGCGATGACGCGTGGGCGCTGGTCAACTATTTAGCCTCGGCGGATGTCTCGATAATCCGTGATGAGCAGGCGATGTACTCGCTGGTGCTCAATCAGGACGGTACCATTGCCGGGGATATTTCGGTGCTGTGTACCGATGAAGGGTATTACCTGCTGTCAGAAAACCTGTCCGCTTTTGAGCTGATCGACCGCCTGAAGCAGATTCTGGAGAATGCCGAAGATCTTGATATTGAAGAGTCGCCGGTGATTCAGGATATGGAACCGCACGGCTGGGGCGCCATTCAGCTGGAAGGGCCTTACGCCTGGGAAGTGCTCGCCGGTATTTACGGCTTCGACATTATCGGCCTGCCGTATCACGAATATATGAGCACTGACGATGGCCTGATGGTGTTGCGCTGCGGCAAACACGGTGAATTTGCTTACCAGCTGATTGGCGGGCAAGCGGCGCTGTGCCAGGTCTGGGAAAAACTGCTGGAAAGCGGTGAGCCATTCGACCTGAAGACCGGCGGCCTGAATTATCAAAATACGCTCCGCGTTGAAAACCCGTGCTGGGAACCCGCGTTGTTCAGCGGTTATTCCCGCAACCCGGTTGAGCTGCAAATGCAGTGGGCGATTCAGTATGACAAAGACGATTTTGTCGGCAAACTCGCTGCAGAATCCCTGTCCTGTGCGGGCGCAGAACGCAAGCTGGTCGGTATTGTTCCGCTCGCCGCGTGCGAAGGCATTGCCGCCGATGACAAAGTGCGCGCCGAAGGCCGCGACGTCGGGGTTATCGTCAAAAGTGTCTACTCGCCGGCATGTCAGTCTTTGATCGCACTGGCACTGATTGACAGCGAATACGCCTATTCCGACATTCCGGGGTTTGAGATTGCGACGCAGGGCGGAGCCGTGGCGGCCATGACCCGTAACGTTCCCTTCTTCTATAACTTCAGCATGCTGGTTAACCCGACTGAACACAGCTATATCGATGCCTCAAAGCCGAAAAGCGCCCTGTAATTTCTTTTAAACACACCGCACCGGAGACGTTGTCTGATCACCCGGGCTGATCAGAACTAAGGGACTTATTTATGAAAACGAGCAGGAAAAGAGTAGTCATTACAGGGATGGGGATTTTGTCTTCACTGGCGGATAACATTGCCGGGTTCAGACAGGCTCTGCTCAATAAAGAATGCGGTGTACAAGACAGCACACGCTTTTCGCACTGGTTTGAAAACGCGCGTGCGGCGGAGGTCTTACAAGATATCGATTACGCTCCGCTGGACGCTGAAACAGTCAGCGCAATGGATAACGCCGCGCTGTGGGCCTACAAAGTCAGCAAAGATGCGCTGAATGCCGCCGGGTTAACGGGGGATCTTGAAGAAACCGGGATGATCGTCGGCGTGTCCTCGGCGGGAACCGAAGCGTTCCTGCCGCTGTTTGAACAGCGTATTCAGGATTTCTCGCTGAAAAAAGCCATTTACTCCGGCGGGTTTGCGTCCTGTTGCTCCAGCGTATCGACATTACTGGGGCTGAAAGGGGGCACGGAACTGGTGGCGACGGCCTGTACCGCCAGCCCGAACGCCATCGGCATGGCTTTTGACTATATCCAGAATGGCAAAAGTAAAACCATGCTTGCCGTCGGAACCGAGCCGATCTATCTGCCGACCTTCGCCGGTTTCTACGCGCTCAACGTGATGCATGCCGAATCCTGTACGCCGTTCTCCGGCACGTCCGGGATGTCCATCGGTGAAGGTGCGGGCGCCATCGTGCTGGAAGAATACGAGCACGCCGTCGCCCGTGGTGCAACGATTTATGGCGAGCTTCTCTCTTACGCGACGTCGTGCGATGCCTACCATGAAACCGGCCCGGATCCGCGTGCCAACGGTGCGGTGCAGGTCATGCTCAAGGCGATGGAAAATGCCGGTGTCACGCCCGATCAGATTGATTACGTGAACGTGCATGGCACAGGCACCGAAGCCAATGACCGGATCGAAACGCTGGCGATGAAGAAAGTGTTTCCCGATGCGGTCGATCTTCCTGTCAGCTCGACCAAATCCTTCTTTGGCCACAACATCGGCGCGGCGGGAATTGTCGAACTCATCGCCTGTCTGGTGACACTGCCGGAAAAGAAACTTCTCCCTACGCTGAATTTCACGGTGCCACGTCCGAATTGCGACCTGGATTATGTGCCGAATGAATTCAGGGAGAAGGACATCAATATCTTCATGAAAAACAATTATGCTTTCGGCGGAAATAACTGCTGCATGATTGTGAGCACGCGTCCCGGCACGGTTCCGGTGACCGCCTACGAGGCGAAGCGCGTGGCGATAAGCGGTATCGGTGCCGTCTCGGCCATCGGGCATACCCTGAACGAAATACTTGAGCATATCTGGTCTGCTGAGAAATCTCCTGAACTGACGGGCGTAAAATTCAATGGAGATACCCTCACAGAAGCCGTTGAGCTTCTGGACGTGCTGACCAGAACGCACCAGTTTGATGATTTGCCGGGGGCGACGCGCCGTTTACAGCGAGCGGTTCTGCCGGAAAATAACGTCCATTTTAAAACCTTTCAGGTCACGGCGCTGGAACCGCGTAAGCATCTGCGGCGTTTTGACTCACGCAAAGCCACGCGTGGCGGAACCTTTGCCCTGATTGCCCTGGCGGAAGCGCTGAACAACGCGAAGCATAAAATCAAACGCGACGGCCACGAACTGGGGCTGGTGATGGGAATGTCGCGCGGGCCGCAGGAGACGACCTATAAATACCTGCAGAGCCTGAAACCCGATCCGCGCAAAGTGCGTACGTCCGAATTCCCCGGCTCGCTGATGAATTCGATTGCCACTTTCTGCGGTATTTCTGAAGGGATCAAAGGCTACACCACCACGCTGGCGACCGGGCAAAACGCGTCGCTGGGCGCGCTGACCTACGGCTATGAAATCATCCGCCAGCAGCTGCAACCGCAGGTACTGGTCGGTGGCGCCGACGAATGTTTCCCTTCCATGTCGCTGTATATGGATGCCGTCACCGAAAAAATCCAGATGACCTCTGATCCCCGCGAATATCAGGTGTACGGCAAGGAGGCGAAAGGTTTTGTGCCGGGCGAAGGTGCCTGCATGGTGTTGCTCGAAGATCTGGACGCCGCTCAGGCTCGCGGCGTGGAGATTTGCGCGGAAATCGCCGGTTACGGCAAATCCAACAGCATCAGCTATTTTGATGCCGATTGCGCGGATGAAAAATCGGCCGCCATGGCGCTGGCAATCCACCGGGCTTTAGCCGATGCGGGCCTCACGGCGCGGGATATCGATCTGGTGTGCGGCAGCAGTAACGGCACAAAAGAGAGTTCTGAGATTGAAATTGGCGCGATCTGTCTGGCCTTCGGCGAGCAAAATCCGCAGGTGCCGGTGGTGAACTACAACGCCAGCTTTGGATTTGTGGAGTCTTGCGCCGGGCTGCTCAATCTGGCGGTGCTGGCGGATTGCATCAGGAAACAGGCGGTGCCCGCCATTCCGCATACTCAGGTGTTCTGCGACGATCGCATCAACTTTGTTAAAGCTCCGCTGAAAATGGCCATCAGGCATGTCCTGCTGGTCGGAGCGAACGAAGGTGGAAACTACAATGCCTTCGTTATCAGAGGATAAACACGTGGATAACGCGGCAATCATCGCGGGTTACAGCGCACGTCTGGCCTTCGCGCAGAGCAGCGACGGGTTATCCGACGGGCTTAAAGCAGGCCGTTGTGTCAGTAAAGCGCGATGGTTCTCTTCTGACGAGGCGGCCAGACAATACGGGCTGAGTAATAACGGTTTCGTTGCCCGTTTACCGGCGCCGGTAAAGGACACCGGCGCGTGGGTGAGTGAGCTTATGGTCGGGGCACTCGCCCACGGCGGGCTGGATAAACACCACCTGACCGGCGAAAACGTCCGGGTTTACCTGACCGGTTTAGGTCCGCGCGTGGATGTGGCGGATTATCTGGCCTTTTATGATCACAACGATGTTGAAGACGTCACGCTCACCCGTTCGGTGCAGAATTTACATGTCGCCAATATGTCTCAGGACAAACTGGCGCATCACGTGGCGACGGCGTTTGACCTGAAACACCTGCCGCCCAATCTGCACTGCACCAGCAATTCCTCGCTGGCCGCTGTGCATCTGGGGATTCAGGCCATCGAAAGCGGGAATGTTGACGTGGTGATGGTGGTGAACTGCTCCCTGATTACCACGCAGGACATCAGTTTTCTGACCAGTCAGGGAATGCTCGGCGGCGACACCGTTCAGCCTTTTGGTGCGAACGGTCAGGGCGTGCTATTTGCCGAAGGCGGCTGCGTGATGCTGCTGGAAAGCGCCCGGCATCGTCATGCCCGGCAGATGGCGGACGGCGTCCGGCTCACGTCTGTCTATACGCAAACCAGCGCGGGGCGGAGCAACGACGGGGCGCAACTGAGTGCAAGCCTGCTGAAAGTGATGAACAAAGCGCTGGATCAGGCGGACATTTGCTGCGGGGATCTGGCCGCGATTATTCCGCACGGAAACGGTTCTGAAGCCAGCGATAAGGCCGAGGCACTGGCGCTGGCCTCTTTCCCCGGTGAAAGCACGGTGCCGGTTCTGGCCTATAAAGGGCAAATCGGCTACACCTCAACCGGTTCAGGGATCGTGGATTTGATCATCGGTCACCAGGCCTTGTGCCAGAAGACGCTGCTCTCTCCGGTGGGAACCGGCCCGATCCGGGAAAATGTCGCGTCGTATGTGTTGCTCAATCAGGGACAGATAACACACAACAAGCGCCATCTTTTGAAAGTCGGGCTGGGCGTTGATGGCTCGGTCATTGGTGTTGTGATGTCTGAGAACGCTGCCGCCTCTTAATTTTACAGGGAAAGTACTATGTATTTATCTTCCTTCTCCATGACCGAGCCGGAAGGGCGGGTGTATATGTATGCGCCTTGCTGGCTGAATGTGTGGGAATCTCACATGTATAACCGCTCGCTTAAATCCACCCGGTCAAACGGCTGGGGATTTAAACGCTTTGGAACAAGCAGTGATATTTACGCCAGTGAGATGATCAGAACGCCCCATTACACGAATTATATTGTTGCGATGGAAGAGGTCTCGGAAGCGGCATTACATAACCTCAGCGCGAAAGAGCGGATGTTATTGATGAAATCGCGAACGGCTTTTATTTATGCCGACAGCTGGGGCGAAAGTTCTTCGTTTGAAAATATCAGCAGCGCGCTGCATCAGGCCATGATCGACACATTACCGAAAAACCTGATCAAGAAATTTTCCGTCAAAGACTTTAGCTGCAAAATTCGCGGCGAAAAACAGTCGCTGGTTCAGGCCATGCGTCTGGCGCAGGATTATCTGGACTGGGATATTTTCGATTTTGTAGTGATCTGCGCCGCATACCGTGCGGTGCCGGTGCTGGTGTTCTCCGAAGAAGATCTGCCCGTGAATAAGAAAGAGAAAGCTCAGGAGCAGGACATAAAAATAAACCTGTCGGTTGAGCGCGTCGGGTGTTTTATTTTCAGTCAGCGGGAAAGCGCTCTGGAAATTAATACCGGGCAATATGTTTTGCACAATAAAGACAGGGAATCGGGGGGTATTTTATCCGGCGCGGATAACGATATTGATCTGATGTGTTTCTCAGGTTTGCGACGAAACCGTCTATGGCGCGAAGCGTTCAGCGAAAATAAGCGTAATACGCAAAAAATCAGCCTGCCCGAACGCTATGGCGGCAGCGGGTGCCTGACGCCTGCGCTGAGCTGGATTTATCTTCAGCAACACCGTGTTGCGGGCGGGAAAATGCGCACTGTCGTGCCGGATAACTTTGGCGGATATCACTACTTTGACACCCGGTATCAGGGAAATTAAGCGGACGGAATGATGGCGATGACGATCAGGGAACTGCCGGCAATATTGCTGATGGATGTGTGTAAAAGCTTCGGAACGGGCGAAGGCAGGGTCGATGCGCTGAAAAATATTAATCTGGAAATTGCCCGCGGCGAGTTTCTGGCGCTGTGCGGGCCTTCCGGCAGCGGGAAAAGTACGCTGCTGAATATTTTGTCTGGCATTGATAAGCCCACGTCGGGCTCGACGCTGTTTCTGGATAAATCGCTCAACGAGCTTGATGAAGGCCAGCTCTCAACCCTTCGTGGGCGACATCTGGGATTTATCTTCCAGTTTTTCAACCTGATCCCGGTGCTTTCGGCGTTTGATAACGTGTGTTATCCGCTGATCCTCAATGGCCGTTATGGCCGGAAAGAGGCGCGGGAACGGACGCAGCATACCCTTGATAACGTCGGCATTGGCGCATTGGGCAACCGCACGCCGGGGCAACTGTCCGGCGGTCAGCAGCAACGTGTGGCGATTGCCCGGGCGCTGGCTCATGACCCGCAGGTCGTGGTTGCGGACGAACCTACCGGCAATCTTGATCAGGCGACCGGCGAGGCGATTCTGGAGTTAATGATGAAAATTAATCAGGAAACCCGCACCACATTTATTGTCTCGACCCATTCTGCGCAGCTCAGGGACCGTGCGCGGCGGGTGATTGAAATCAAGGATGGAGAAATTGTTCATGATGTTTCGAAATAGCGCCGTTATTCTCGCGTTCTGCTTGTCCTTAGCCGCTCACGGAGCCGCCGCCGCCCGTTCCGGGACACCGGCTCTGGAGGCCGTGCTGCAACAGGGTTTTCCAGTTCAGCCGGAGGCTTTATCAGCCACCACGCAGGCTTTGCTGCATGAATATGAACAGCAAAAAGATATCGCGTCGCTGATTTTCTACTCTTACGGCACGCTGCGGATGGCCGATCATTATGCCGCAATGAATGATTATGTGCTGGCCTCGGAATATGGGAAAACGGGCTTTTTTTATCTGGATGAAGCAGCTGATTCGCATGAAAATACGCCGCAGGTGCGTTATTTACGCGCCCGTATTGATGCTTATTTACCGGCAAAACAAGGGCGCTGTGTCATAGCGCTGGCAGATACCGACTATCTGTTAAAAAACCGGGCTAATTTCGATAACGATATCCTGATTAATATCCTTTTTATGCGTTACCGGGCATTGCTCAGTTGCGGAGATACCGTCGGCGCAAATACGCTTTTAACACAACTAAAAAACCGCGGGCCGGTGGCGGTAAAATTATTATCCCTGAAGTCAGATGCCAGCCCCGCGTGGGATATCGGTGAAATAACTCAGATTGTTGTGCCTTTGATGAAAGGTGAATAAATGTTAACTGGAATGATTATAACCAACCTCGCCCTGCTGGCGATCGTCGGTTTTGTGCTGTATTGCCTGATCCGGCGGCCGCAGGATGCAAAATTTGCCTTCCTGAATTTATTCAGACACAAGAGACGCTCCTTCTCTACTCTGATCGCCATTATTTTGGGGGGATTAGCCATTTTCCTTTATGGCGGTTTTATTCAGTATTCTTTCTGGATATTGAAAGAACAAACTGTCAGAACCAACGTCGGTCATATTCAGATTTACGACAAAAACTATTTCGAAACCTCGAATAAAAGTAAAAGCATTATTGGCAATTATGACGAGCTGAAAAATGAAATCCAGAATGCCCCCGAACTGAAAGATTATATTTCCACGATTTCAGGCCAGCTCGAATTCACCGGTGTGATTTCGCACTACGAGAGTGAAACCTCGAGCTATTTTGCCGGTCTGGGGATCGAGCCTTTACCGGCGCTGAAGCTGGGCTCTTTCGACAAACTGGTGTCCGGCAGCGATCTGTCGCGCATTAAAACGGATGAGGTGATCCTGGGAAGCGGGCTGGCAAAAACCCTGAACGCGCAATATGCCGACTGGCTCGACGTTCTGGTGGCAAATGCACAGGGCGGGCAGGGAGCCTTGTCGCTGAGAGTCCGCGGTATTTTCACCTCCGGCATTAAAGATTATGACGACGTGGCGATGAAAATTCCCCTGCAAACCGCGCAGCACATCATGAACACCAATGGCGTCAGTAAGTTTGTCATTCTGCTGAAGAATGATGCGGATTTACCGGTGTTCAGCGCCCGACTCACGCAGTTTATTGCCGACCGGCATTTGCCGCTGATAGTCAAAAACTGGCAAGAACTCTCGATCTTTTATCAGCAGGTTGAAGGTTTACTGACCGGCATTTACTTCTTCATTAAAGCGATTGTCGCGCTGATTGTGATCTTCATGATCAGCAACTCGATGACCATGAATATCGTCGAAAGAACCCGCGAAATCACTACGCTGCGGGCGATCGGCCTGCGCCCTGCGCATGTAACCCGCCTGTTTTTACTTGAAGGGATTTATATCGGTGCACTTGGCGCTGCGGGCAGCCTGATTCTGGGGATGATGATTGCATCCCTGATCAACCTGAAAGGTATCGCGATGCCGCCGTCTCCGGGGCAGACGCTCGGCTACAACGCCTTTATCAAAACGGACAGCGCAGAACTCATCTGGATCACCCTGATTTTGCCGGTGATCACGTCGTCGCTGGCCTCGGTTTTACCGGCACTGCGGGCATCGCGGTTGAATATTTCGGACGCTTTTAAAGCGGTATAAGGACATCTTCATGAAATCAGGCCTTCTTCTTATCGCCGGTTGTCTCGCGTGGTTCCCGGTATTCACGCATGCGGCGGACGCCGTCACGGCTCTGAACATTATCCGGCAGGCAGACGATATCCGGTCACCCGACCAGCCCTTTCGTTATACGGTCACCGTGAATGAATTCAAATCCGGCGAAAATGCGCCGGTGAATCAGCAGGTTCTGGATATCTCCATGCGATTTCTGAAACCGAAAGACGGTGAACAGGCCGACGCACGTTCACTGGCGCGCTTTGTTTCTCCGCCACGGGATCGCGGAAAAATTATGTTATCCGACGGCTACGACTTATGGTTTTACACGCCGGAACTGCGCCGCCCTGTGCCGATCTCCCGCCAGCAAAGGCTGATCGGGCAGATTTCTAACGGCGACGTGATTGTGACCAACTTTGAGTTTGCGTATGACTCCACGTTGCAGGGGGAAGTCCCTTGCGGCGCGAACGTCTGCTATTCGCTGATGCTCACCCGCCGGTCAGCGGAAGTCACCTATCCGAAAGTGAATTATCTGGTGGAGAAAGGCAGCTACCGCCCTTATAAAGCCGCGTATTTTTCCCTCGATGACAAGCTGCTCAAGGAAGTGTGGTACCTCGGTTACAAACTGCTGCTGGGCAGGGAAAGACCGTCCAAAATTAAAGTCACGGATCCTCGCCGTGGCAGCGGTTATTCGGTCATGGAATACAGCGATGTCCGTTTTGAGTCGTTGCCGCTTTCCCGCTTCACGAAAGAGAGTATTCAGCGGGGCGGCAATTGAACCGGTCTGCCTTGCTGATACTGGCCAGCGGCGTGTGGCCGTCGTTACCGCTTTACGCCGCCTGCCTGACGAATTCCGACACGGCGATTTACGCGCAAGCGTCCTACGTCAGTAAAGAACCACCTGTCTGGCAGATTGACGGGAAAAACCCGTATGCCGCGAACAATGCGTTTAATGATATCGCGGTGAATTACCGTAACGATTGCACGCTGGCTGAAGACAAGCTGGACGTAGATTTCTCGCTGCTCGCCCTGGCCTATTATCCGTATAAAAGCCCCGGAGCCTTTGAGAAAGACGACCACCGCCTGCGGGCGCTGATCGATAAACTTCGTCTTTCTTATACACCGACAGAAAGCCTGCGGCTGGACGTCGGTAAGCTCCGGCCAAAAGGCGGCGCTTTCTACCTGAAATCCCCGGCCAGCCTGCTCAGTAATTACAACGCCGGGTTCAAGGCCACGCGCATTCATTCACCTGACATGAAACCGCTTTATACCGATGCGTTTTGGGGCGCGGTGCTGGCGCAGGATACGCTTGCTTACTCGCTGTCGTTAACCGCGGCGCCACGGCTCACGCAGCCCGACCCGCGCTATGAATCTTCGGGAAACTGGAATGCGCTGGCCCGTTCCAATGCCAGCGACCGCTATCTGCTGACGTACACGGATTACCGGTTTGGTGACAGCACGCCCTCGGTGAGCCTGATGACGGGCGATAAAAAATCGGTCGCCGTGGCGCAAACGCTGAACGTGACGCCGCAGTTCATTCTGAGCACCGAACTGGCCTACCATTTTCAGCAGCAATGGCGGCACCTTGACGAAAATAGTGCGCGCGAAGTGGAGCATTACCGTTTTCCGGATTCCCTTTACAGCGCAAAGGATGAAGATGGCGTCGAGCTGGCGCTCGGAATGCAATACACCACCGATCGCTTCAGTCAGTTTGGCCTCGAATATTACTATCAAAGTGAAGGCTATTCTTCCGCACAGTGGGACAAACAAACGGACCTCATTAAATTCCTGAACCAGAGGACGAATTACGCGCCGCTGGACCGGGCATTTGACGCCTACAAATATCTGATGGCGTCTGAAATCTACAACGCGTCCAGCCAGGGAAACCTGCTGGGAAAACATTACCTCAACGCTTACGGCAGTTACCTGATGGATGATCAGTCCTCGGTGCAGCCTTTTGCGGTGATGAATTTACAGGACAAGAGTGCGACGGTCGGCCTGAATATCAACAAACCGCTGAACCCGCGGCTTGAACTTTATGGCGGTCTTTACACCGCATTTGGAAAGAGTGATTCGGAGTTTGCTTTATTCGGCGAAACTCTTGGCACTTATCTGGGTTTTAAGTATCACCTCTAGGTGATTCACAGGGACAGAGAGATGGACATAAACGCAACAAAACCGGTTGTCTTATTATTTGCCGGGCAGGGGAATCCGGTCATCGGGATGGGATCTGACTTATGGGATACCAGCGCCGAAACCCGTCGTATCTGGGATTGCGCCAGTGATATTTCCGGGCTGGATATCCGCCGCCTGTGTGCAAAAGGGCCGATGACGCGGCTGGTTCAGACCCCCGTACAACAAATTGCCGTCACGGCCATTAACACCATGCTTTTTACCCTTTATCGCGAAAGTCACGGCGATGCGGTCTTCTCCGGTGCCTGCGGTCACAGCGTGGGGGAATATTCCGCGCTTTACGCCGCCGGAGCCCTCACGCTGGAGGATTTATTCCGGGTCATTCATTTCCGTTCCACGCTGATGCACGACCTGAGCCTCGCCAGTAAAGGGAGCATGCTGGTGGTGAAGGGCTGCGACCGGGCGGGTCTGACTGCACTGCTCGCGCAAAAAGGCATTGAGGCAGAAATAAGCTGCGATAACAGCCGTAAGCAGCAGGTGATCGGCGGTACGCTGACCGCGCTGCGCGACGCCGGTCAGGCGGTTGCCGGCGCCGGGCTTGAGAGCACCAAACCCGGCGTGAGCGGGGCGTGGCATACCCGCCTGATGAACAGCGGCGTTCAGCCTATGCGCGATTTTCTGGCAGGCGTGGATATCAGGCCGCCACAGTTTGACGTGCTGATGAATGTCACCGGTTTGCCCGAAACAAATCCTGAAATCATCAGGGAGAATCTGTCCCTGCATCTGACGCACTCCGTGCAATGGACCGCTTCAATGGATCACTTTCTGGATAAGCCGGCGCCGGTGCAATTTGCCGAGATCAGCAACAAAGCCTGGCTGATTCATTTACTCCATGATTTCGCAAAATTCACGCCTGAAAGGGCGGTACATTGCAAAACTGATGGCACAGTGAGTGGCGTGAAATGATCCCCGATTATGCAAAATTTGTCCGCTTTCAGGATAAAAGGTTCATCCCGTTTATCTACGTTATCCTGCTCGTTGTGCTGGGTTTCTACTGGAAAAATAACGCCTGTTCCTTTACTTCCCGGGATGCGGGGGTGATCAGTGTGATTCTGGCGATCACGCTCTTTACGCTGCTGCACGAACTGAAAGCGTACTGGGCCTACAGCTATGTGATTAACCGCATTAATCTGGATGCCCTGAAAGGCAGAAGCTGCTCAACAATCACGGCGTTTTTCGCCAGGCCTGCGGTCGTGAGCGTTTGTTCTGTTCTATTTTTCTGGCTGATGGCGCAGGCGTGTTTACGGTTGCCCGCCAGCCGGTTCAGCATGGTTTATCTGTACCTGATATCACCGGTTTTCATGTACCTGGTTTTCAGAACGGTGCGGCGGGTTTATATCCGCCAGGTGCTGACCGGCATGAGCAGCACGGTGAGTTTCAGGAATATCTATCAGTACACTGGTTATTACGTTGCAGTGAATACCGCGCTCAATGTGCTTTCGGTTAGCCCGTTGCAGGCGAATCCGGCGTTTTCCTTCAGCGAGGGGTATTTTTCCGCCAGACTGATGATTGCCATGCTGATCCTCTGCGGCGTCGTGCTGGCGATAAACCTGGCGTTTTCACGGCTCTCTAAACGCTACCTGTTTCTGGGGCGTATCTTTCTGAAAGAGATCACCATCTATTCTGCGCCGCCGTTGCCCTTCGGGCGGTTTATCAGCAAGCCCTTTTTCGTCCGGATAATACTGTTAGCGATGGTGCAGGCGGGGTGGATATTCATTCTGAGTTTCATTGCAGGTGGCCTTACTGTCAGCGTGCCATTCGTGGTGTATTTCCTGCTGTGCTATCTGCCTTGTCTGATGTATCACTTCCTGCATGTTTACGCGTACTGGCTTAAAGAGTTTCACTTGTCCTGCGATATGTATTTTCGCTACGAGAGTTTTATGCAGCGTAAAAACCTGAATATGTAGAAATAAAAAACCTCCGTTAAGCGCCGGAGGTTTTTTAATGTCAGACAGATGCCCGTTTGTTACGGGGTTTCATACGGGAGTGCCGCATCGTCTTATTACTGATTACTCTAATGCCTTTAAAATTTGCATCGCAGCTTTTACCCGCTCAGTGTTGGGATAATTTTTATTCGCCAGCATAACGATGCCTACCTGTTTTTCAGGAATAAAAGCCACGTAGGCACCAAATCCGCCGGTTGCTCCGGTTTTGTGAACCCATGATGCATTCACGCGCGGATGCGACTGCGCACTCCGTACCTGTTGCGGGCCCAGCGCGATCTGGTTATCTGCGCCGTTTACTGCCAGCTCAGCCTGCGCTGGCCAGTCAAGCATTTCCCAGCCCAGCCCCTGATAGAGTGCGTCGGTGCGATAAAAACGCGTTTGTGCCAGATCCAAAGCTTGGCGTAAGGTCTTATCTGCCACGTCCTGCGGATCCATATTCGCCTGCATCCAGCGCGACATATCTTTTATCGAAGATTTCACCCCATAGGCTTCTGCATCCAGCATACCCGGTGATACACGAACGGGCTTACCCTCACGGTAACCCCAGGCGTAAGCGTTTTTGGCGGAATCCGGCACCGTAATAAAGGTGTGGCTGAGCTTCAGCGGCGTAAACACGCGTTGTTGCATGGCCTGCTCAAAGGAAAGTCCGGTGGGTTTGACCGCTAAAAACCCGAAAAGACCGATACTGCTGTTCGCATACTGACGCGCGGTTCCGGGTGACCATTGGGGTTGCCACTGCTGATAGAAGTGTACCAACGCCTTCTCATCGGTGACTGCATCCGGAACCTGCAACGGCAGGCCACCTGCGGTGTAAGTCGCCAGCTGAAGCAGCGTAATGTCGTGCCACTGCGGCGTGTTAAGTGCGTGCCAGTATTTGCTGGCCGGATCCTTAAGCGCAATCTCGCCTTTCGTCACGGCGACGCCACCTAATACACCTGTGAAGGTTTTACTCACTGAGCCCAGTTCAAAGAGGGTGTCTTCTGTGACCGGACGCTTTTGTGCTTCATCAGCCATGCCCCAGGTAAAGTAGTAGGGCTTTCCTTTAACCACCACCGCGACCGCCATTCCGGGGATGCCTTGCTGCTGCATCAGAGGCTTTATTGCCTGACTCACGGTAGTTTCCACATCCGGGGCGGCAGCGTTACTCATTGAGCACACAGAGGCCAATACCGTCGCTATCAACGTTTTAGAAATTAACTTCACTGTTTTTAACCTTATGGTTTGTTGTCCCACCTGAATTCTGCCCAGTTTGACAGATTGCAACAAACTGTTAATTTTAGGGGCTGGTAAAAGAAAAACTTACAGGTGAAATCGTGGTTCGCCCTTACATCCCCTTAAATGCGCTGAGATCATTCGAAGCCGCCGCCCGCCATCTAAGCTTTACTAATGCGGCCTCAGAGCTGCATGTCACGCATGCGGCGGTCAGCCAGCAGGTGAAATCACTGGAACAGCAGCTGGGCTGCCAGTTGTTTGTGCGTGTTTCGCGCGGACTGATGCTGACCCCTGAAGGCGAAAGTCTGTTGCCGGTATTAAATGATTCTTTCGATCGTATTGCTGATACGTTGGATCGTTTCTGGGCAGGGCAGGTACGGGAAAAACTCAAAGTGGGTGTGGTAGGAAGCTTTGCTATCGGCTTATTGTTACCGCGTATCGACGATTTCAATCATCATCACCCGCACATTGAACTGCAACTTTCCACCCACAATAATCGCGTAGATCCTGCTGCGGAAGGGCATGATTACACCATCCGCTTTGGTAACGGTGCCTGGCACGGCACAGAGGCACAGTTTATTTGCGATGCACCCCTGTCGCCGCTGTGTATTCCCGCGATTGCCCGTCAGTTGCAGCATCTTGCCGACGTGCATAAATTTACTTTGCTACGCTCTTTTCGCCGTGATGAATGGAGCCACTGGTTGCAAAGCATTAATGAACATCCACCTTCTCCCGCCCAACCGGTGATGATATTTGACTCATCACTGACCATGATCGAAGCCGCGCTGATGGGGACAGGCATTGCGCTCGCCCCCTGTAAGATTTTCAATCATCTGCTGCAAACGGAGAAACTCATTCGCCCCTTTGCCGCTGAAATCAACCTCGGGGGTTACTGGCTGACACGGCTACAAACGCGCGCCGAAAGTCCCGCTATGAAGGCGTTCTCCAGCTGGTTATTGAGTTTTACTCCTCAGTCTGTTGATTGCAATATCTGACAATATCGCTCAAACGTATAAACCTAAAGGGTCGCCTGATGCACAGAACAAACCATAAAAAGATTTTTATCCTTATATTCTTCTTACTCTCCACTCAATTACTGAGCGGGTGCGTACTGACCCGGGTTTCTGAAAAATCGCATGCCAGAGAAGTCGATAGCCTGAATGTTATCGGAATGAGCCTGGATGCGGCGAAAGGAAAGTTAAGTAAAGAAGGATTTGATTGCAGCGACTATCCTGAGACCAACAGGGTGCAAACCAAATCCGGCCCACGCACTTTAATACAACTTGATTGTAGCAAACGAAGCTTAGAACTCATTTGTCCGCAAATACGCTATGCAGTACTCAATGTCGATCCCCAAAGCTTCAAAGTGGTATTGGTGGGAAAACGCATAACTGACCAGGCCTGTTTTTGATGATTAAATCCGGGTGTAATTAGCGGGTAAAAGACGGGGCTGCTTGCAAAAGGGAAAATATCTCACGTTAAGCCTTTTATAAGCAGACATCAGTTTGCCGGAAGATCTCTAAGTATGGACGGTTTGAATGACAGGAACACTTAGATTTCAAGTGCAGCAAGAATGAGGGGTTCCATTTTCTCCGGGGAGGTGAACGGTGCAAAACGTTTGAGCGGTTTGCCGTCGCGACCGATCAGGAACTTAGTAAAGTTCCACTTGATCCGTCCACCCAGCACGCCGGGCAATTCGTTTTTCAGGTAACGAAATACCGGGTGTGCAGCAGCACCGTTGACCTCCACTTTCTCAAATATCGGGAAGCTCACACCATAGTTGATGTGGCAGGTCTGCGCGATTTCGTCGGCACCACCGGGTTCCTGATGACCGAACTGGTTGCAGGGGAAGCCAAGCACCACCAGACCTGAGGCGGCGAACTTCTTGTAGAGTGTTTCAAGCCCTGCGTATTGTGGCGTGAAGCCGCAATGGCTGGCGGTATTCACCACCAGAACCAGTTTGCCAGCATAGTCGGCCATAGAAATGAGCTGGCCATCCAGGCGGGAGGCGGTAAGTTGATGAAAGGGGGTCATATCAGTATCCTCAGGGCAGATTTGCAAAATCGAACGAAAACAAACAACTAACCTTTGACCTCCTCAGGGGCCGTTCATTTGCCGGAAACACCTTACGATCTTTTATTGTGTTGTGGCACAAATTGGCGTGAGAAGGTGTGATGCTATTAATTAACCAAAAACTGATTTCTTTTCATGCCTCAATGAAAAATAGGTTCAGCGTTCTTTCTCATCAATCCAGGCAATGAGATCGGCGAGCCTCTTCTCAGAAAACACGGCTATCCCGTGTTCCGTGAGTAGCGAAGCTGCGACACCCATCCCTGACTTACGCTTGCCGCTAAATGAACCGTCATAGATGAACTGGCTGCCGCATGTAGGACTGCCGTCGGTTAACAGCGCAGCGGTACAACCTGACTCCTGAGCTGTACGCAGTGCCAGCCAGGCGGCAAGCTGATAGTGCTCAGTGACATCCTGCCCCGTAATTTCATGTATTCTGATCTGCGTCTGCATGACGTCTTGATCATCAGTAGAAACAATCTCCGCAGGAGGACGTGGTGTTGGCAATCCGGCGGCCAGTTCAGGGCAATGGATCACAAGACGCTGCTCTTGATGCCAGCGCTGCAACTGTTCGGTCATTTGTGCTTTCTCGCTTCCGTCATAGCGCACTTTGAACCCCATCAGGCAAGCACTTACCAGTATTTTATTCATCATCATTATCGTCTGTGAGGGCAAATGAATGCCTGGATTATAACACCTTCTCTTTTTACACTTTTCAATTTATTGAATTTCAGGAATGTTATGGGAATAATATGGTGGTAGTGACAGAGCGGAGTTTTCTATCTTTTGCGGCAACTTAAGTTAAATTAAAGTGTAGTAAATCTGTTTTATAAAAATAAATTTTGGCCTCAGATAATAATCACACAATACCTAAGGGAATTAAATGAAGTTACTTCAAGGCTTGCTTTTTATACTGTCCGTTGCAATAACCGGTCAGGCCAGTGCCGCCACCACCACGCTGACTGATGTGCTGGGAAATAAAATAACCTTAGATACGCCGGTGAAAAGGGCGGTATTGGGTTTCTATTTTGAAGATTATATGGCGGTGGGGGGAGAACAGGCGTTTGATCATATTGTCGGCATTTCGCGTGAAGCCTGGCATGGCAAAGTGCCGGCGAACTGGGATATGTATATTAAACACCGTCCTTCCATTGCCGACATTCCGGATATCGGCGAAATCGACCTGCACAATGTGTCGCTGGAAAAGTTAATCAGCCTGAAGCCGGATGTGGTCATTTTAGCCAGCTGGCAGTACGCGGCGTTGAAGTATGAAGTCACGCAGCTTCAGAGCTTGCATATTCCGGTTGTCGTGCTCGATTACAATGATCAGACGGTAGAAAACCATGTGAAATCCACGGAAATCATCGGGATATTAACCGGTCAGACTGACCGCGCCAATGAGCTGGCCCGGCTTTATAAAAATAACATCACACTGATTGAAGACAGGATAAAAGAGGCAAATCTGCCGAAGCCAAAAGTCTACATTGAGTTTGGTAATAAAGGTCCGGCGGAGTATTCCTTCACCTATGGTGAAAATATGTGGGGCGTGATGCTGCGTCTTGCAGGTGGCGAAAATATAGCTGCGCCTTTTGTTAAACAGTGGGGCGAAATTAATCCTGAGCAGTTGCTGGTCGCCAGACCGGATGTCATTTTTATTTCCGGCAGGGAAAACAATAAAGTCGATACGGCACTGGAAATGGGCATCGGCGTCAATGAAGCCACAGCAAGAGCTAAGCTCAACGGGTTCGCCCACCGTGACGGCTGGGGTTCATTACCGGCGATTCAGAATGGCAAACTCTACGGTGTATATCAGGGCGCATCTCGTACGCTGGTCGATTTCACAATGGTACAGTTTATCGCTAAATCTCTTTATCCTGATTTATTCAAGGATATTGATCCGGTGAAAAACTATCACGATTATTACCAAAAATACCTGCCAGTTATGCCGGTGGGCACCTTTGCGTTATCGGCCAGCGGCGATCAACATTGATTGTTGATTTTTGTCGTTAAATTAAGCCCGGATTATCTTCTATTGCTTATCCGTTAAGCTTTTGACGGAAGCCGTAACGCCGGGCGTTGCGGCTTCTTTTTTACAGTACTTGGGCAGTTTCTCACCCTGTGACCTGGCAGGGTAAAATTCTCTGCAATCTCAAGTATCTCTGGGATGCTCCCCATGTATATTTATACGGAACAATGTTAGTAACGTCTGCTGATGACACAGGGGCGGACATGCTGATGTGAATCGTCCGGTATGAGCGAGAAGCGGAAATTGCCAACAGCATTCTGTGTTAACAAACAGGGAGCGGGTCAGCAGGTTGTGCATCAATGGTTAGGGGTAGAGTAGCCCATTTAAAGGATAACTTCCAAAGCAGTGGCAACTAACACTATTTGGCTTTTCCACTTTTCATGCTCTCAGGGCATAAAAGTATCAACTATTTCTAATCCATGCCGATACTAAAAAAGATACCTACTTAAAATATAATTAAGAAAATGTTAAGGAACTACATGAAAAGCTATTTAAAAGGTGTTTGGGAATATTTCGCGAGTCACATGTTGTTTATGTATCTCGGCTCAGTCTCTTATGCATGGATTGATATCTGGTTTTTTAAAAAAATTGAACCATCAACAATTACTGCAACAGTTTCAACAATAACACTTGGGCTAGCGATTTATGCATTAACAAAGGTAAATGAATGGATAAAAAACAAAAAATCAGAAAAGGCTTTCGAGAGAACCACATTGTTCATCGACAGCATATTTCGATCAAAGGACTTAAATCATCAATGTTACCAAGCGCTTCTTCCTATACGACCAAGAATTAAAAGTGAGGATCCCATACTCTACAAGCATCTCACTACAAGTGGGAGGGAGTTGCTTTCTGAGTCAAAAGATTTACGATTTGAATTATCTGCAATTCGTGATAGTTTTGGCTTGTGGAAAATTAAACCTAATAATTCAGACCTTCTAAATAATCTAATTAATACCTACACTGCTCTTGTTGCACAATTTGATATCATTTATATTTTAATTGATGAATTAGAACGTGGTGAAAGGGTAGTTTCTGAGCCATCATGGGATAGTTATATCGGAATGATGGCAAGCGCTTATTCAAAATATCATGATCAGTTCGAAATATTAAAAGGTTGTAGCTACAATGAACTTTTTAAAATCATTACATAATAATTGCCATGTGTCGCGATCATATCACCAGCGATACCCATGATATTATGGTGACCTGCTCCCCATTGATTAACATATTGTGATGTCAGCAACGTCCGCTCCTGGCACTAAGCGGACCTTAAATCTCATCTGCCAACGTAAAAAATGCCGCCCTAAGCAGCATCCCTTAAAATTATCTCAGGCAGCCACTACCGGCACACTTTTCCGTCGGACATCACCAGTGTCATTTCTCCTTGCCAGAACTCGGCGAGGAAGATTTCGCTGATCTGAGTCACGCCCAGTGAGGTAATTTTTTCATGCAGCCATTCTTCATCTTTCTGAATAGCATCCAGCTCAGAGTAACGGATCCTGCCATCTTTAATCAGTATCACCGACGGCATGTCTGCACCTTCGCAGACCGCAGTGATCTGGCCGCCCGGTTCGATTTGGGCATATTTCAGGTTCTGAAAAGAGTGGATGCCCTGCGCATGTAACTGGGAAGCGACATTCAGGATATCAATCTTGTTTTTTCGTTTTAGTATGTTTTCCATAATAAACTTCCCATCCTTGATAATAGGGATGGGATTACCAATCGCAAATGAACGAAAGATAAAAAATCTCTTGCTGACGGCATTTAGCAAAGATATCAACATAACACCGATAATAAGCACGATAATATACTGGTACAGCGGGATAACATCGTTGTAAATGACGCCGCCGATAATTCCACCCAGAACAAAGTTGCCGATAAAATCGACGGGTGTCATCTGAGAGAGCTGTGTTTTTCCTGAGAAATTCAGGTGTGAAATGACGATCAAAAAACCAATGACGAATTTTGCCAGGACTAAAAGATAATATTCCATTAGGTTAACCCCCTCCACTTGTAATTCAGTAATATATCACAACGCATTAAGGTATTCAGTGGTTCAGCTGTTCTGGCTGATCGTCGAACAATATCCAGACATGCATTCAGTTAAATATGTTCCTACCTCTCAATAGAAGGGTTTTTTAAGTGCGCAGCGGCCCTGTTTTTGTGTAGGATCAGCACATAGAAATATTATGAGCTGGAGAATTATGGCTTCGCTGAAAGAAGTGGCCCAACGGGCCTCAGTTTCGCTGATGACGGTGTCACGCGCCATTAACGAGCCGCAACGACTCAAGCCGGAGACGCTGGCACGGGTGCGGGAAGCTATCGATGCACTTAATTACGTGCCCGATTTCTCAGCGCGAAAAATGCGCGGGAAAAGCAGCAAAGTATCCACGCTTGGCGTGCTGGCGATGGATACGGCAACCACGCCATTCTCCGTCGAACTGCTTCTGTCTGTTGAACTCACTGCGCGCGAATTTGGCTGGAGCAGTTTTCTTGTCAGCATTACCTCGCAGGCCGACAGCGAGCGGGCGGTGAGTCAGCTCCTTTCTCAACGCCCCGACGGCATCATTTACACCACCATGGGGCTGCGTGAAGTGAAAATTCCGCCGCGCCTTGTCGGTAAAAATCTTGTACTGGCCAACTGCATCAGCCCTGATCATGAACTTCCGGGTTACATTCCTGACGATTTTGGCGGGCAGTATCAGGCCATGAAACTGCTTTTGAAAAAAGGATACCGGCATCCTTTGTGCTTTTATTTACCGGGCTCCATTCCCGCCGGGATCCGCCGCCGCGCTGGCGCAGAGCAGGCCTGGCGCGAAGCCGGAATGCCAGCGGAGCAACTTCGCCAGTTTCATATGGAATTCGGTGATGAGCATTACCGGGACATTGTGCAGATTCTGGAAAGATTTACGCCCGACGGCAAACCTGATTTTGACGTGCTGATTTGCGGCAATGACCGCATTGCTTTTCTGGCTTATCAGGTCTTGCTGGCGAAAGGGATTCAGATCCCGCAGCAGGTTGCGGTACTGGGATACGACAACATGGTCGGTATCGGCGATTTATTTATCCCGCCGCTGACCACCGTTCAGCTGCCTCACCGCGAAATTGGCCGCGAGGCAGTGTTGCATCTGATCGAACAGCGCCCCAATCAGGGATTGATAAAAATCGATTCCCCTGTACTGGAGCGCGAGTCTTTATAACGTCTTTTCTTTATACACTTCCCGCACAATCAGCCAGCGCTCAGCGTCCAGAGGTCACCCTGAACTAAGGTTGCTTTTCCGTTTGTGGCAAAAACGGAGAGGGCGCGCTGGCCGGGTTGCGGATAAATTCTGCTGCTGAACGTCGCGTCTCCCTGATTGACGAAAACTTCCACCGACGAACGGTCGATGAAAATGCGTAAATCCAGAAGCTTACCCGGTGGCCGTGCGATGCTGCGGGCGTCTTTGATCCCGTGCATCGGGAAGTCCCTTTCCAGACAGAGTCTTTGCGCCTGGGTATCCACAAAAAGGGATACGCCGTCGCCGAGTTTTATCCCGAAGCTTTCCGCCTCTGACGCGGCCAGATCCCATTGCATGATGATCTCCGCGGCCTGTGCATCTTCCATCAGAGGCCGTATTTCGTTTCTAATCACGCACGGGGTGACCGGATAATGTTCACGGCGCAGCGTCCGTACCTCTTCCACCGGCATCATGCGCACTTTGCCATCACGCAGCGTCAGTTCACGGGGCAATGTCATACAGCCCGCCCAACCTTCTGCTTTTGACGGCATCACGGATTCCCACATGTCCATCCATGCGATAACAATCCGGCGTCCGTCAGCCGCCGTAAATGACTGCGGCGCGTAGAAATCATGGCCGTGATCCAGCTCGGTAAAGCCTTCCGTAATCGTGAAGTCCTGGCCCGGTTTCCACGATCCGCGCAGGCATCCGCTCTGAAATAAGTTCTGATAATCATAGCCTTGTGCTTTGATCCCTTGCGGAGAACACATCAGAATATGTTCATCGCCAAGCGGGAAGAAATCCGGGCATTCCCACATATAGCCGGTATGGCTGTCCGCTTTGGCCAGTACGCGATCCAGTTCCCACTGTTGCAGGCTCTTGCCTTTATAGAGCAGCACCTGCCCGCAGTCGCTGTCATCGCGCGCGCCGATCACCATCCACCAGCAGCCGTTCTCACGCCAGACTTTCGGGTCACGAAAATGCATGATGTTGTCCGGCGGGGTGAGCACCACACCCTGTTTGGTGAAATGAATGCCGTCCTCGCTGGTGGCCAGACATTGCACTTCGCGTATGGCACTGTCATTGCCTTCACCGTTCAGCCAGACATGGCCGGTATAAATCAGGCTGAGTATACCGTTGTCATCCACGGCGCTGCCGGAGAAGCAACCATCGCGGTCATCATCGTCGCCCGGCGCCAGTGCAACCGGGAGATGTTGCCAGTTCACCATGTCCTTGCTGACGGCGTGCCCCCAGTGCATTGGCCCCCAGTTTTCGCTGAACGGGTGGTGCTGATAAAAAGCGTGGTACATGCCCTGATGAAAAATCAGACCGTTCGGGTCGTTCATCCAGCCAGCCGGTGGGGCAAGGTGGAAGAGCGGGTAGAATGCATCGCCGCGTTTTTCTGCCGCATCCTGCAAAGCGTGCTCAGCACGTTCAAGTCGCTGTTTCATACGTTTTCGCCCTTATTAAAGTCCATTGAACAGGGTGTCCGGCTTTTATCACCGGTGAGAAGGAAAGCGGAAATCAGAGTGAGGGAAAGTACCAGCGCGCCCATAATCATGTAGGTGTCGGCAAAGCCGATCACGTCATAGCCTTTGCCCGCCAGTGGTGAAAATACGCTGGCGCAGACCTGCGTAATGAACTGAAAACCCACAAGATAAAGCGTGGCAGAAAGGCGCGGGTCAAAGCGCGTGGTGATGTACTTAAACATGGCGATCAGCAGAATCGGTAATTCCACGGCGTGCAGGAGTTTCATGCAGGAAATCGTGACCGCATCGGCTGCCAGCCCGGAGCCAAAGACGCGCAAAGCCATAATCAGACCGCTCAGCAACAGGCCGTTTTTAGCGCCAATCTTATTGACCACAAATGGTGCAAGGAACATCCCGCCCGCTTCCAGAAATACCTGGAAGGAATTCAGGAAACCGTACATCTCGTTGCCGTTTCTGACGTCCGGGAAAAGTGACGAGAAGTACACCGGGAACTGCTGGTCATACACGTTATAAACGCTGACGCCGGTGACAAACACGATCAGCGCCCAAAAGCGGGGCAGGCGAAACAGGTCGATGGCGTCGGACAGATGCAGATTTCCGGGTTTGCCGTACTCAAGCTGGTTCAGGGCATCGGTTTTGACTTCGCGTAATCCCCACAATAACAGCAGGAAAATCAGCGCGGAGCAGGAGCCCATCCAGAAATTTAGATTTGGATTGATGTTAAAGAGCATTCCTGAAAAGAACGTTGCAGCCGCCCAGCCCAGCGATCCCCACATTCTGGCTTTGCCAAATTCGAAGCCTAAAATGCGGCTGACGCGTTCGGTGTACGACTCCAGCGCTCCAATTCCGGCAAAAAAAGTGGCGCCGACATAAAGCCCGCCGGCCACCGCACCCGCTAAAATATTGGCCTGTAACAGCGGGGCAAAAATAAAGATGAAAAAGGGGCCACTGAGCAACAACAAAAAACCAATCGCCCAGAGCAGGTTTTTGCGTAACCCCAGCTTATCCTGAATAAAACCGTACAACGGCTGAGCGCACAGCGCCGTCAGGGCGATGGCAGAAAATAATAATCCGGTGTCAGCCCCCCGCAGGCCAATCTTCTGGCTTAACCAGAGTGAGATAAGCGAGAAGGCTGATGACCAGGTGTAGAAAAAACAAAAAAGTAATCCGCTAAGCAATGTGTATGGACTTCGGTTGCTGTTCTTCATGTGTGTGTCCGTTCATTATTAGAATGTGTAGACCACATTGTTAACGTTAACTTTTAGTTTTTCACAGATGTTGTAAGGCGAGTTTATGATGTTAATCACAAGTGTTAACGTTAACATAATTGAAGTGTGATCTGAACCACAATTTTAGGGAAGTGAGTTTCAAGCCCCCGGTCTTATCCCGAAGATAGGCCCGAAGAGAGGCCCGGAGAGGCCGCTTAAAGCAACGCAGTCAGCAGGGGCGTTGTGTCATATCTGGCAGACCGCTAAGCCCATACTCGACCATCGCCATGTAAACGGAAAAATAGTTGAGCACCATTTGCATGAAGGTCAGATGCAACACGATCGTGTTATTGGCGGAGTCGAGCCTCAGCAGGCCACCGGCCTCTGCGGCTTTCAGGCATCGCTTAATGTGTGAGCGGGAAACCCCGCATTTTAGCGAAGCTTTCAGATAGTTATACTCGATCACCGCATTCTGCTGGCGGATGCTTTCGATGTACAAATCCATCAGCATCATGTGCCCGGCGTCCCTGAAAATGAACTCCTTACAATCTGGCACCATATCGAATAAATAGATCTGATTGAGGATGATTTCCGAATACTTCCGAAAATATTCTGCGTTGAAATTTTCCATCTTCAGGCAGCGTGAAACATCGAAATCCGGGTACAACATGCCATAGGGGATCATCATGGTATTAATGAGCGCGCGGGTTTCATCCTGCGCTCTTGATGTCACCGTATAGTTCAGTTTTCGTTTATCCAGCGGATCCTTTTTAACTTCCATTCGCCCGCCCACACGAATAAAGAGCAGGAAAGAGTCAATGGTATTTTCACTGATTAACCCCGTTGTCTTACAGAAGTCTTTCACATGACGGAGTGTGGGGTTCTCTGTCGTGAAAAAATAGGTCATGACAGCGGTTCCAATAATAAACCGATTAGCTTTGAAAATAACCTTAAAATAGAGGGGTTTAGTCAGATAAAGTTTAAACATAAGTTTGTAATGTTTCTGCATGACTAACTCTATATCCTTATGCGATTTAATCTCCTCTGCACGATGAGAAATTAAATCCCTGAGTTCTTGTTTGCTCTTCATTTCGTTTCTTACTTTGCCTGGTGTCATATTACAAATTAAAAAATAACGCAATTATTACTTAGCGTTAATTTAAATCGTGTTGAAAAACAGTTTAGAATGCTATATGGCGACGGGAGTGTTGCGTGTTTTTTTAAAACGCTGAAAGGTCTGATTTGCCTCGCTAAGTATAATCCTAACACCGCATTAACGAATTTGCATAAGAGTTGATTTTATTTTGTCCGGTGATATTACTTTTTTAAGTAATGGCATTTTTATTATTTTTAAGATTTTAATTAATGGTTTCATCGGGTTATGTCGGTTTTCTAACGGGGTTTTTTTTGGGGTTATTCCCTCTAAAAAAATTAACCACAAAAATGGACAGTGACTTAACAAACGCCATGTGAGAATTTTCTTATCGCCAGGTTATTCCCGTGGGCTCAGAAGTCCGGGTAAACAGGCAGAACCCTCTGGAGAGGGAATTGCCGGCACGTTTTTTAATGGAATTTATAAGGATTTATCATGGATGAGTCACGTCATCAGGCCCTGCGCCACAACATTTCTCTTGGGCAATTTTGTAAAAAAAAGATTGCCGGGATACTGCGTTTCTCACTGATACCCTTGACTTTTTTAGGCATTCATTCTGCTTGCGCAAATATGAGCGTCTATCCGATGGAAGTGGCGCTAAATAATCAGGGCGCTGCGCAGATTCAGACCTTATCTCAAAGCGGTGAGGCGCAGTTTATTAAAGTCAGTATTAAGGAAATTGAGCGTCCGGCGACACCTTTTGAAAAAGAAATAGCGGTTAATGATGCGGTTTCACCGTCGCTGATTGCCACACCGGACAAATTCGCACTGGCTTCGGGTTCACAGCGAATTATTCGGCTGATCTCGTTACAACCGCCGGAGAAGGAAACCGCGTGGCGTGTTTATTTCGAGGCTGTCGGTGCGCCTGATGAGCTGAAAGATAAACCGGGGCAGGATAATAAAATAACCAATCAGGTCGGCATTAATTTAGTCTGGGGTGTGCTTGTTCATATTCCGCCAAAAAATCCGGTGTTATCTTTGC
Organism: Rahnella sp. PD12R; assembly: GCF_019200965.1. NCBI lineage: Bacteria > Pseudomonadati > Pseudomonadota > Gammaproteobacteria > Enterobacterales > Yersiniaceae > Rahnella > Rahnella sp. PD12R. Next base: position 177,676 of record NZ_JAHTMS010000003.1, read on the forward strand.
GTCAGTTAACGGGCAGTGAAGTAAAAAATAATGGCACAGTGCGCATTGTTATCCGTGAGGTGGGGATTTGTCCGCAGGGAAAAATGAGCGGCAGTTGTCAGTGGAAAAAAGAACATGCCACGGTATATCCGGATGAAACTCTGACATTTAAATCGTGGACGCCTGCGCAATTAAATTCAGCACATGAAATAAGAATTAAATATGTTGATCAGAATTCGAAAAGCCTGCATGAGTACGCTATCGAAAACACAGTCAGCATGTTCTAAGGGAATAACAACCTGTTTGTTATGAGACGGTTCATTACCGACGAGACGGTCATTAAAGACCATTACATGGATTTTCATGGAGCTACAAATGCAAAAATTAATTAAACCACTTTTCATCGCAACAGTATTAACGGCTGCATTTAATGCACAGGCTGTGCAGAAAGATATTACTGTGAATGCCAACGTCGATGCGACAGTGGATATGACGCAGGCGGACGGTACCGCATTACCTGGCACGATTGATATGCAATATATCCCGGGCCGTGGTCTGTCTACCTATTCACTGGACACCAAGATCTGGTCTAACTCTTCTACCGCAAGCATTAACGTTGCGCTGGTCAGTGCTGCGCAGTTAAACGAAGCGGTCAGCGGCACTGCGGTACCGTTGAAAGTGACGCTGGGTGCAGATCTTAAACCGATCACCACGAGCTCAACGACACTGACTTATGCCTCATTATTCCCGGCGGGTACAACGAACGGTTCTTCAGTTCTGCCTTTGAAAATCTCTCCGGCAACCGTTGCACCTCTGGCGACCGGCACTTATACCGGCGTGGTCAGCCTGCTGATCACCCAGGCGACATCAAGCTGATTTGCCTGAGTTGACTGATCGATTATTTCGGGGGGCAGTCTGCCCCCTTATTATTCTTTTCAGCAGGACGCTGTAATGAAGGTCAATATTCGCATTGTATTAATAGCCTCTTTCATTACCCTGATCCCCTCTCTTTCTGTCCGCGCAGCGACACAGGTCCCGCCGGGTTTTGAATCGCTGGTGACCGGACAGACTCTGTGGGTCAATCTTTCTGTCTACGGACAATCGCTCGGGCTTTTTGAAGCCACCGTTTCTCTGGACACCGTGACTTTCCTGAAACCCGATGATGTCGCCCGTGCGGTTATGCAGCACTATCAGAAGAACCCGCAGCAGGAAAAGCACTTAGACGGCCTGATCCGTCAGCCTCTGGCGCGCAACGGCAATCTGGCTTGCAGCAGTAACGGCGGGGTGGCCGGATGTGACTATCTGGATACAGATTCTGTCGCCGTTATCTATGACGAAAATAATGCCAAAGTTGCGCTGTTCCTCGGCCCGGAATTTATTCCGCTTTCCGCAGGCAATGCCTCACCCTATTACGAACAGACCGCCGAAACCGAAGCGGCATTTATTCATCAGCAAAATATCAATTTCGTGACCAACAGCGGAGACCAGACGTTTTCTCTGCAAGGTGCGGGCGCACTGGGTTTGACGCAAAACAGCTATGCCGGTGTCGACTGGGATTACCTCGCGCAGAAATACCGTCAGCAAAATCATCAGGAAGTTCGCTTCAATAACGCCTTTCTGCGTCGTGACCTGGGCAAACGCTACTACGTTCAGGCCGGGCGCATGGATTCGCGGGACATTTTCAGCAACGCTGGCGGAAACATCACACTAAGCCAGTTACCGCTCAGCACCATCGAAGGCGTGCGCGCAGGTTCCACGCTGGCCTGGGTGAACAGTACTCTGGCCGCACAGGGTACGCCGGTGACAGTATTCATTACCCGCCCGTCGCGCATTGATGCCTATCGTGATCAGCAATTGCTGGGCACTTTTTACCTGAATGCGGGCACGCAAAACCTCGATACCACGGCTTTCCCTAATGGCAGCTACACCGTGACGCTGCGTGTGTATGAAGACAATCAGTTGTCGCGTACTGAACAGGTACCTTTCAGCCGGACAGGCAGTTCCACCAGTCAAAACGTTGAGTGGTTTGTGCAGGGTGGCGCTATTCCCGCACGGGACGGTCAAAGTAACGGCGCGGAATCACAAAATGGTGCGGATCGCCGCGTAGTTCAGGCGGGGATCAAAGTCCCGCTGAGCCTGGAGACCGCGCTGACCGGCGGTGTCGCGATCACGAACCGCAACCATTTTGTCGAAAGCGCCCTCGACTGGAGCCATGGATTCGACAACGCACTTCTCGACGGCATTCTCGCCACCCGCTTCAGCTACCTGAAAGGCAGTGAAGGCTCGCGCGGCAATATTCAGCAGATTTCGTATAACGACGGCTTTTCTCTCAGTTTCTACCGCAGTGCGCTGTTTGCGCAGGATTGCTACAGCAACAACGGCGGGCAATATGGTTTCAGCGGTTGCTACCAGAGCAGCAGCCTGATGTTCAGCGTGCCTGTTAAAAGCTGGTATGTGAACGCCGGTTACAGTGCCAGTGAGAATGAAGGCCGCAATGTGATCCCGGCGTTTCGCGATGAAAGCGACGTCGTGCCGGTGTGGACCCGCCGTAATATTTACAGCAAAACAAAAACCACGACATGGCAGGCCGGGCTGGGGCGCGGATTCAGTTTCAACGGAATCAACATCAACACCAGCGGCAACCTTTTTACGCGAACCAACAGCACCGGTATGAAGCGTGATAACGGGGGATTTTTGTCCGTTTCGCTTTCGCGCGTCAGCACGCCGACGATTGATGCGCGCTCGAACTACAGCTCGCTGGGCATGACGTATCAGTCAGATCGCAGCAATAAAAATCAGCTCGGCTACAACGTGGCACAGAACTGGTATTTCGATGCGCAGAACCAGCAGGAAATCGGTGTGAATCTCAACGGCAATCAGGAGAACACCCTGAATGCATCGGTCTACGGTAAAACCGGCGGCGAATATGGCAACGGCAGCCTGGCGGTAAGTTCGGCGTCCTCCGGTTCGTCCGGTCAGCGTTTCAGCAGCAGTGGCAGCTATAACTCCTCACTGGCCGTGGCACGATCGGGCCTGTACTGGGGAAAATGGGGCAACGGTTTACCGGGGGCTGCGGTGGGGCTGAACGTCGAGAGCACGGATGACAGCCGTGATACCCGCGTGGATGTCTCGGTTGATGGCGCGGGTAGCGCCAGTCTGCACGGCACCGGCCGCACGTTATTTAGCGTTCCGGCTTACACGCAAAGTCATATCAGCATTAATGATTCCATCGAATCTACCGCCGGCATGCGCAGTGAAATTACTCAGGGTGCCGGACGCCGCGCGCTGTTTATCCCGCCGGGCCGGATGCTGGTTGGCAAGGTGAATATCGTTTCGCGTTACACCTATCTCGGCAGGCTGATGATCAATCAGCAAACGCCGCTTGAAGGCGCCATTCCGCTCAATGTGGTCAGCTGGTCCGGTTTAGGGCAGGGAGGATTTACTGCTGAAACCGATCACCGCATGAAGGATTTATATATGGCGCGCGGGATGCAGATGTATCGCTGTGAGATGAAGGTAAAAAGCACGCATGACGTCGTGCGCTACGTCGGAGATACCGGTTGCGAAACGATCAGCCTTGCAGCAGTCCCGCAGAACGTTCAGCAGCAGGCAAAAATGCTGATCGCCACGCGGCGTGCTGACAATGTCCCTCTGGCACGCGAGCAATCTTTCCGGCAGGAACAACAATAAGGATTTTGTATGCAACTCAGATTTATCGCGGGGCTGGCGCTGCTCGGGTGGATGACAGGCGTTCAGGTGCAGGCGGCAACGCTTACGCCATCGGGACGTAACACCAGCGTGGTGGTCACGTTCGACCGGATGTCCGTGCCAGCGCAGTTGCCGATCTGGACGAACGAAAACGGGGGATATGACACGAATGACGCGCCGAAATGGGGACGAAATACGCTGGTTTGTCAGTCACGCACCAGCAATCAGTATGGTGCCTGCCCGACGTTCCCCGTCTGGCTCGAAGCTACGCCTGCTCCCTATCCTGTGCCGGTAACTTTCACGGAAAGCACCACGAAACAAACGCTTGTGCTCAATGTTTACCTCACCAAACGCAGATCGCTGAATAACGTGGTGGTGGCCTCCAATCTGGTGCCGCTGAATGCGTTCGGTGGGGCAGTGACTCCGCGTGGTGACGGGACGGACTATTCTGCTTATCTGCCGTCGGCTGAATTAAGTAAATTTCCGTCGGCCGGAACCTGGAGTGCGACCCTGAAAATGTCGCTGATGCAGTGGCCAGCAACCTGCACCGGTAACTCCCAGAATGTCAGCGTCGGTTGTACCAATGCGACAAAGTTAGCCGACTGGATTGCTACCCTGGCGTTTAAAGTCACGGATTACGGCAACCAGCAGATCTACCTGCCTGAGTTTGGTAATGCGGCCGCCAATGTGGATTTGGGTCTAAAAATATTCCCCGGCGGGCGCGGCACAACGAATGTAACGGGCAGCCGCTCACTGGATATGTGTTTGTACGATGGCAATAATTCGGACAGCAACCGGGTGAGTTTAATCTTTCAGGATGAAGGCTCCGCCGCGCCCTCCCGCGCCACCGGGTTGTTCTCGGTATATCGCAAGGGCGGGGATAAAAATCTGGCGCAAGATCGTCTGGATTATTCCGTTGAAGTGGTTAACCCGCTGACCAAAGGGCGGCAGGTGGTACAAAACGGCAGTGAGATCGTCTGGAGCGGGACGAATAAAGGCATATTGCGACGCGTCGTTTTACCGGGCCAGAGAAATTCTGTGTTATGTGTTCCCGCGCCCATGGAATTAGTCACCCCGTCTTTCACCTTATCGTCGAAAACAGCGGGGCGCTATAGCGGAACGCTCAGAATTATTTATACCCCGACGACGCAATAATATATTTCAGACTAGATGAGCCACTCAGAAAAATGGGCGGCTTATCAGTTGAGAATAAAAGATTTATACAAATGAAGTGTATTTTTTAAATTGAGCTTCTTCACCAGATTTGCCTGATAGCTGTAGAGCGATTTAGGTTTTTTACGGGTCACTCTTGCCACACCCTCTATTGAACCTTTTGTAAATAAACAACGTAAGAAGATTATCTCATTTTCATTTAATTCATTTTGGGGGTGAATGGCAAAAGGCCTGGGGGTCTTTGTTTCATTTTTAATGATTCTGTTTATGAAGCTCAGGATGATTGCGGGAGGCAGTTTCTTATCTATATAAAAGTCGATATGAATGCGATTGTTATTGAAGTTAAAGGTTTTTTTGTTTTTGTCAGAAAAGAGAATTAACTTTACACCGAACTTTCTCTTCAGCTCCGCCAGGCGTTCTGCGCAGGCCAGTGCGGTAAGAAAGTGCGCGGGTAAATCGAAAATCACAAATAACGGAGGCTGCAAGATCATTTCAGTTTGGGAGAAAATGTTCTCAATGCCCTGCATATCACTGCAACAATGAATGTTTAATTCGTCTATCAGTGATGCTAATCCCTGCTGATGAAAAGCAGACTGGTCTATATAAATAACATTCATCTTTTTAATTCCTTTTATGATTTCATGTTCCATAATATCTCTGGAACGGATGAAGTTGAATGTCCATTTTTGGTGTTATTTGTGCATGCGTTTTCGATGTTTGCTATTTATTTGAAGATGAATGTATTTGGAGGTAATGGTATTTGAAATGGAGATTCAACGTTGCGTTGAAAACAAAAGCCGCCCTCAGACGGCTTTTACAAAGAATGCATGACCCTTTGAATTTAAAAATGCATTCGGATTACTGGCTCATCGCATCTTTTTTCATGGCATCTTTCGACATGCTGTCTTTCTTCATTGCGTCTTTGGACATGTGGTCTTTAGACATTTTGTCTTTCGACATACAGTCCTTGCCCATGCTGTCTTTCGCCATCGAGTCTTTGCTCATGCTGTCCTTTTTCATGCAGTCTTTGGACATATGGCCCATGGTGTCTTTTTTCATCATCGCATCTGCGGCGTAGGTGGTGCTCACTGCGCCCATCATCAGACAGGCAGACATCATCATTACGGTTAACTTTTTCATGGGGTATTCCTTTTCTCTGTTGGGTTTTATTAAGTCATCGTCGTGTGTTCTAACTTCCACCAAACCAGTTGTAGCCCTGATCTTCCCAGTAGCCACCGGTGAATTTATTTGTAATTTCAATCACTTCGATGTGTTTGGGGTTCTTGTAACCGAGCTTGGTCGGCATCCTGAGTTTCATCGGGAAACCGTATTTGCGCGGTAAAATCTGTCCGTCATAGGTCAGCGCCAGCAACGTTTGCGGATGCAGCGCTGTCGCCATATCAATGCTGGTGTAATACTCGTCGGCACATTTGAAACTGACGTATTCCGCCGTGAGGTCGGCACCAATCAGCCGCAAAAAATCACCAAACGGCACGCCGCCCCATTTGCTAATTGCGCTCCAGCCTTCCACGCAGATATGCCGCGTCACCTGGCTGACCTGCGCCATTTTGTAAAGCATCGGAAGTGACCATTCGCGTTTATCCAGCGCCAGTCCGGCGATTTTCAGGCGATAGGCCAGCCCGTCAACTTCCGGGGCATCGTCTTCGGCGTAAAACGCATTAAACGGAAACGGGCGGGTGATCATGGATTCGGCATACACCGGCGCGAGACGCGTTGAGCCAAACAGCCAGCCCTGAACGCGGTCGTTGAAGCCTGAAATTTTTCCCAGCGCGGTTTCCACACTGGCGTTATCGCTGATGTCACAGCCGGTCAGCATGGCAATGCCGCCGAGCGTCAGCCCGCGTTGCAAAAACAGGCGGCGCGAGGGCGCGTCCAGTTCGCGGATAATCTGTTTTTTAGCTTCCTGCACAATCGCTTCACTGTCCGACGTGCTGAAAATCTGAACGATGCTTTTTTTGATAATGTTCTTCATATTCAGCCCTTAACGTCCGCGGATCATGGCGATCAGCGTTTTTGGCACCAGCGCCACCATGATTAAATGCAGCACGACAAACCCGACCAGCGACGCCATCGCTAAAAAGTGGACGTAGCGCGCGGTGTCATAACCGCCCATCAGTTCGCGCAGTAACGGAAACTGTACCGATTTCCACACCACCAGCCCGGAAAGCACCAGCACGATGCCGTCGAACATCACGAACACATACGCCGCGCGCTGCACCATGTTGTAGTGGCGTAAATCGTTGTGTTGCAGCTTGCCGCGCAGGGCTGCACGCAAATCGTTGAAAATGCCGCGCGGGGTCAGCGGCCAGAATTTTCGTTTCATCCGGCCGGTCAGAATGTTCATCAGCAGATAGAACAACCCGTTAAAACCGAACAACCACATTCCGGCGAAATGCCACTGAATCGCGCCGCCCAGCCAGCCGCCAAGGGTGACGGTGGAAGGGAAGTCAAAATCAAACAGCGGCGACGCGTTATAAATCTGCCAGCCGCTGGTCACCATAATCAGCACCGCCAGCGCATTCAGCCAGTGCGCAAAACGCAGCCATAAAGGATGGACCGTGGCCGGTTTTTGCCCCGCGACCTGAGGCATTTCTGTGTGAATTGTCATGATGCGTTTCCGCCATCTGCCCTGTGATGTAGCGAGTATTGAGCGGATTTGTTCCCCGAGACCTCACGCAAAGTTAAATAAAATGTGATAACTCAAGGGTCATTGCTTGTGTAGACTCAAACGATATGAGGACGCCACGCGGTGGGATAACAAAATGGATAAAACGAAAAAAATCCTGATCGTTGAAGACGACGGGGATATTGCGGAACTGCTGAGCCTGCATCTGCGTGACGAAGGTTATGAAATTACGCATGCGGCGGACGGCAATCTGGGCGTCGCTCATCTGGAAAAAGGCGGCTGGGATGCGCTGATCCTGGATCTGATGTTGCCCGGCGTGGACGGGCTGGAAATCTGCCGCCGCGCCCGTAACATGACGCGCTACACGCCCATCATCATTATCAGCGCCCGTTCCAGCGAAGTGCATCGCGTGCTCGGGCTGGAACTGGGAGCCGATGATTATCTGGCAAAACCGTTCTCCATGCTGGAACTGGTGGCGCGGGTAAAAGCGTTGTTCCGCCGTCAGGAAGCGATGAGCCGCAACCTGAAAATGGATGCCGGGACGCTGAGTTTTGCCGGGCTGGTTATCGACCCGATTGCGCGCGAAGTGATGCTCAGTCATCAGCCGGTAGAACTGACGCCGCGTGAGTTTGATTTGCTGTACTTCTTTGCCAAAAACCCCGGCAAAGTGTTCTCACGCCTGAGCCTGTTAAATCAGGTCTGGGGCTACGAGCACGAAGGGTATGAACATACGGTGAACACCCATATCAACCGGCTGCGCATCAAGATAGAAGCCAATCCGGCAGAGCCGGAACGCATTCTGACCGTCTGGGGAAAAGGCTATAAATTCGTGTCTTCGGCTGAAGATGCGCAAGGGTAAATCATGAAAAATCTCACGCTGGCGCAAAGACTGACTCTGGTATTTACGGTGCTGCTGATCGCCTGCTGCGCGCTTTCCGGCTATATGCAGGTGCGCTCCAGCAATCAGTACAGCCAGTCGGTGATCCAGCGGCTGTCCGCGAATCTGGCGACGCAGATTGCGGCCAATAATCCGCTGCTCAGTCAGGGCGACTGGGATCCGAAAGCCGTGCATTCGCTGTTTGATCAGCTGATGGCGGTGAACCCGAGTGTGGAAGTGTATCTGCTGGATAAAGACGGCAAGATTGTGGGCAACGCGGCACCGGCGGGGCGTCTGAAAACCGATAAAGTCGATCTGACGCCGGTTAACGCGCTGCTCGAGGGCGCGAATATGCCGGTTTACGGCGACAATCCGCGTGATCCGCAAACCCGTCAGGTGTTCTCGGCGGCACCGCTCAAAGAGAACGGTGTGACCAAAGGTTACGTGTATATTGTGCTGCTCGGCGATGAATACACCGCGCTGACCAGCGATGCGCAATACCAGTCTTCCATTGCGCTGGCGCTGCGTTCCATGGGGCTGGTGGCGCTGTTCGGTTTACTGGCGGGGGCGCTGGCGTTTCGCTGGGTGACGCGTCCGGTGCGTAAACTGACGCAGCAGATTGCGCAACTCGACAGCGGCGGAATGGACGCCATTCAGGCACTGGCAAAAACTCCGACACCTGCCGGTGCGCCGCGCGATGAAGTGTCGCAACTGCAACAGGCGTTTGTCGCGCTGGCAAAACGCATCGACCAGCAGTGGCAAAGCCTGATGGTGCAGGATCAGCAGCGCCGTGAATTTATCGCCAATATTTCCCACGATTTGCGCACGCCGCTGACCTCACTGCACGGTTATCTCGAAACGCTGTCGGTGAAGTCCGATCATCTGAGCAACGAAGACCGGCAGCGTTATCTGAATATTGCCCTGACGCAAAGTAAAAAAGTCGGGCGTCTGGCGCAGGAATTATTTGAACTGGCGCGCCTGGAATATGGCGTGGTGAAACCGCAGAAAGAGCCGTTTTCCCTGAGCGAACTGGTGCAGGACGTCTTCCAGAAATTTGAGCTGGCGACCGAAACGCGCGGGCAGAAATTGCTGGCAGATATCACGCCGGGTATTCCGCTGGTGAATGCCGATCTGGGCATGATTGAACGCGTGCTGACGAACCTGCTCGATAACGCCATCCGCCACACGCCGGAAGGCGGCGTCATTGAGATTAAACTGTGGAAAAACGGCGAACAGGTCATGGTACAGCTCAAAGACACCGGGCCGGGCATTGCGCCGGAGCTGAAAGACAGCCTGTTTGTGCGGCCGTCAATTCTCAGCACCAATAAACACCGCGCGGGCGGGCTGGGGCTGATGATTGTGCGCCGTATTTTGCAGCTTCACGGCGGGGATATCCGGCTGGTTGAGCAACAAAAGCAGGGCGCGTGTTTTCAATTCTCCGTTCCGCTCTGAACTCCCTTCTTTTTAATTTGCGTTACGCTGTGACCGGCGTAACGCAAATATCCTGTTTTATTGTCACAAAGTTATTATTATGTATTCCTAAGTGTTAAATAATAATTTAATTTTATAACGTAAACCAAAAAGGTTTAGCCTGTATATTTAAACGGTACTTTTTGATTTATATTCAGGCCGATATATTGACCGCGACGAATAAATACTTTCTCATTATTGCGTGGAATATATTATGTCTAAGAAAGAAACCCACCCTCAAAATAATAAAGTGCACGATCTGCGCTCCGCTATTGAATTCCTTGAAAGCCTGCCAGGCGAAATGGTCAGCACCGATGTGGAAGTCGATCCGCATGCGGAATTGTCCGGCGTTTACCGTTATGTCGGTGCCGGTGGAACCTGCGAACGTCCGACCCGCAAAGGCCCGGCGATGATGTTTAACAACATCAAAGGTTTTCCGGGCGTCCGTGTGGTGACCGGCCTGATGTCGACCCGCGAACGCGTCGGCCATCTGCTGGACTGCGCGCCGGAAAAACTCGGTTTTCTGCTGAAAGACTCCGTGAAAAATGCCATCGCACCCGTCGTTATCGACCGCGGCACCGCGCAATGTCAGGAAGTCACGTATCTGGCCGATGACCCAAACTTTGACCTGCGTACCTTGCTGCCCGCGCCGACCAACACGGAAGAAGATGCCGGTCCGTATTTCACCATGGGCATGTGCTACGCGTCTGACCCGGAAACCAAAGAGTCCGATGTTACCATTCATCGCCTGTGCATCCAGAGCCGTGACGAACTGTCCATGTGGCTGACACCGGGCCGTCATATCGACGCGTTCCGTGAAAAAGCGGAACGTGCGGGCAAACCGCTGCCAATTTCTATCAGCATCGGCGTGGATCCGGCGATTGAAATTGCGGCCTGCTTCGAGCCACCGACTACGCCGCTCGGCTTCAACGAACTGAGCATTGCCGGTGCCTTGCGCGGTAAAGCGGTTGAACTGACACACTGCGTCTCCATCGACGAAAAAGCCATTGCCCACGCTGAAATCGTGATCGAAGGCGAACTGCTGCCAAACGTACGCGTCCGTGAAGATCAGAACACCAATACCGGCAAGGCGATGCCCGAATTCCCGGGTTACACCGGCGAAGCGAAAGCGGCGCTGCCCGTGATTAAGGTGAAAGCAGTCACTCACCGTAAGAACCCAATCCTGCAAACCACATTAGGCCCAAGCGGCGAACACGTCAGCATGGCCGGTATTCCGACCGAAGCCAGTATTCTGGACATGATTGACCGCGCCATGCCGGGCCGCGTGCTGAATGTGAATGCACACACCTCAGGCGGCGGTAAGTTGCTGGCGGTGCTGCAATTTAAGAAAGCTTCTCCGGTTGATGAAGGCCGTCAGAGACAAGCCGCGTTGCTGGCGTTCGCCGCTTTCTCCGAGCTGAAACACGTCATCCTGGTCGATGAAGATGTGGATATTTTCGACACCGACGACGTCCTGTGGGCGATGCAAACCCGCTTCCAGGGCGACGTGGATATCGCCACTATTCCCGGCGTGCGCTGCCATCCGCTTGATCCGTCGCAGAACCCGGCATACAGCCCGAGCATTTTGCAGGAAGGGATGTCATGCAAAACGATCTTCGACTGCACCGTTCCTTTCCATCTGAAAGCGCATTTCGAACGTTCTAAATTTAAAGAAGTCGATGTGAAGAAATTCTTACCTGACTTTAAATAATACGAACGTTAAGCATTAATTAAGGATTTGATATGAGTAAACGGCGCATAATTGTGGGGATCAGCGGTGCTTCAGGATTTCAATATGGCATGAAAGCGCTGGAAATATTGCGTGATATGGATATCGATGTGCATCTTATTATCAGTAAAGGTGCCGAAATGACGCGGAGCATGGAAACGGATATTGAAAGAGAAGATGTCACCTGTCTGGCCGACGAAGTTCACTCCATTAATAATCTGGGGGCTTCTGTTTCCAGTGGTTCCTATAAAACCATCGGAATGATTATTGCGCCGTGCTCAATGAATACTCTGGGATCTATCGCTCACGGTTTAACCAGTAATTTACTCACGCGCGCGGCGGATGTCGTGTTAAAAGAGCGGCGCAGGTTGGTGCTGATGGTCAGGGAAACACCGCTGAATCTTTCGCATCTGAAGAATATGCAATCGGTGACAGAAATGGGCGGAATTATCTTTCCGCCGGTTCCGGCTCTTTATCACAAACCTGAAAGCGTGGATGACATTATTCACCACAGCGTGGCTCGCGCCCTGGATTTATTTGATCTGGACGTGGCGAATATCAAGCGCTGGGGCGAAAACTGAGTGATAAATTCTTTGTGACAACGATAAAAAACAGCCTCTAAATTTGCGGAGTAGAAATGTTAATTGGACCTATTGTTAACAGCGGCGCCATTATCCTCGGCGGCCTGTTAGGGGGCTTTCTTGGCGTAAAAATGCCAGAGCGGTTAAGAACCTCGCTGCCCCAGACCTTTGGTTTATGCTCGATGGCGCTCGGCGTCGTGCTGCTGGTGAAAATGCACAGTATGCCGGTGGTAATCCTGTCGGTGATCCTCGGCGCGGCCATCGGGGAACTGTTTTATCTGGAACGTTACATTGCCCGTCTGGGCAATATGGCGCGCGGGATCGCCTCGCGTTTTGCCCCTGATACGGGCATGGATCAGAGCGTCTTTACCGAAAAATTCGTCGCGATTATTGTCCTGTTCTGCGCCAGCGGCACCGGTATTATCGGCGCAATGACCGAAGGCATGACGCATGACCCGAATATCCTGTTCGTTAAAGCGATTATGGATCTGTTCACGGCGGCTATTTTCGCCACAGTGCTGGGCTATGCGGTGGCGCTGATTTTCATTCCGCAGTGGATTGTGCAATTTCTTATCGCGTCGGCGGCGGTGTTTATTCTTCCGCTGACCAATGCGCAAATGATGGGGGATTTCACGGCAGCAGGGGGCTTTATTATGCTCGCCGCCGGTTTCCGCATCAGCGGAATCAAATCTATCGCAGTAGGAAATTTATTACCGGCGTTAATTCTGGTGTTGCCCATCTCGCATTACTGGAGCCTTTTTATTCACTGATGAATATCAGCCAAAGCCACTTCATTGCGAAGTGGCTTTTTGTATACTGAGCGTGCCACCGCCGCAATGAAAAGAAGGGAATGATGGATCTGAAAAGAATGCGTTACTTCTGCACCATCGCTGAACAGGGTTCAATCAGTAAAGCTGCGAAAGTGCTGAATATCGCACAGCCTCCGCTCGGAAAACGTCTGCACGAACTCGAAGAAGAAATCGGTTCGCCCCTGTTTATCCGCACCACCAAACAGATGGTTCTCACCGAAGCCGGACGTTTTCTTTACCGTAAATCCAGTGAAATCCTCAGCCAGGTCAACAGCGTCACGCGGCAGGCGGTGGATATCGCGTCGCAAAAAAAACGCACCGTGCGTATCGGCGTTTCCTATCTTTATCTGCGCTATTTCAATACGGTATTTCTCGAGCTTTATCGCAAAAACCCGGACTGGGATCCGAACCTTCTGGTGTCTGAATCCACCTATCTGGAAGAACTGGTGATGAACAAAGCGCTGGATATGGCGATGATTCAGACGCCCGCCGATATCCGTTCTTTCTATGTCCGTGAATTTGAGCCGATCAAACTGGTCGCGGTTGTCTCAACCGAACTGGCCGAAAACCTGCCCGACCGTACGCTGACTTTCGCTGATTTGTCCGGCTTCCCGCTGATTATGCTGCACCGCATGGGCGGCGAGGGCACCTATGAAGTGCTGCTCAACCGTTTGTATGAAGAAGTGAAAGATGTGAACGTGATTATGAAAGTGTCCGAGCCGCGGCTGGTGATCGAAATGTTCCGCGACGGCCTTGCGGGTGCTGCGCTGATGCCGGAATCGGAAGTCGGCGAGAGCAAACATTTCCGCGCGTTTAAAATCGAACAAAAAGAGAAGCTTTTCCGCCCGGCGATCATCACGCTGCATACTGAAAAAGACTCGTTTTTGCCGGGAGAGTGATTTTTGTCATGAGCAGGCGAGGTGAACTATAATCAGCCTTCTCATGCTGACTGGACGACCAGAGACTCAGCTTAATTTTTCGGGGACGACCCTGACTGTTATTCCTGAGGATGTTTTATGGCCTGGCTTTATCTGTTTTTAGCCGGAATTTTCGAAGTTGTCTGGTCGACCGCAATGAAAGAATCCCACGGATTCACCCGCCTCATTCCCAGCCTGATCACGGCATTTTTCATGCTGCTCAGCGTCGTATTACTGGCAATCGCCATGAAAACCTTGCCGCTCGGCACGTCGTACACCGTCTGGGTCGGCATCGGCGCTATCGGCGCATTCATTCTGGGTGTCACGATGTTCGGCGAAAGCCTTAATCCGCTACGTATGATCGCTGTTTTGCTGATTTTCGCAGGGGTCATTCTGCTGAAGGTGGCAACGAAAGAGTGACGGGGTAAAACTCCAGATACAACAAAGCCGCTCCGGAAAGGGAGCGGTTATTTATTCAGGATTTTTTTTAATCAGCGCCGCGAGCATATGGCGGGAAACCGGCACCAGGCCAACTTTCATACCGAATGGCCTGAAAAGCTTATTAATGATGTCAGACGTGTAATTCCCCTTATCGTTTTCCACTTCCGACAAAGTTTTTCGTGATACGGAAACCAGTTTCGCAAAAGCATCCTGTTTCAAACCCAGCACGCTAATTCTCAATGCTTTCAGGGCTTCCCCTTGCGTCATTTCCCCAAGCAATAATGCTTTCAGAATTTCGGCTCTGAACTCATTTCTGCTATTCGCACTGACTGCTTTGGTCTGTGCAGATACCCTGCGCCGGGCTGGTTTTTTATCCAGAGAAGGAACCTCAACCGTGGCGGAGGCTTCACCCGCCTTATCCAGAGAGTTTTGCTTTGCACGAATTTTATCAATCGTGTCTCTCACTGAACCTGCTGCGTTTTGCGGTTCTTTCATAGCAAACCCCATCTGCGTAATTTTTCAGGAATATAGTTAAAACTTATCGCCGGCATTTCCAGGATTTGCTGCGGAATACCCCGGCGGGCAAGACGTGCTTTCAGGCCTGCAAGTTGTTGCGCCGTGTCCTGCAGGGCAGATAACAGAGTTTCTGCGGGTACCAGGTCGGCCAGTGTTTCGCTAATGCCCGGGAAATCATATTCGCCCCCGACTTCAAGCGGCGCTTTCCATTTTGTTGTCCGGGCGATGCCTTCCGGATCCGCCTTCATCGGCGCGAAATCATAAATTGGTGAAAGCCGGATACTGTTTTCATCTTTGATAAAAGAAGTATTTCGGCCATGGTTATCACTGTTGCCAAAGATAATATTGAGTAAATCGCGGCGTACCCACTCAATAACAAAGGCTTGTTTATCAAAGTCAAAGCCTTGCTCTGTCACCGTATGGCTTTGATGAATTTTGTCGATCAGCGCCCGCAACGTTTCTTCGTGATACAAGGTCACGCCGGGAGATTTTCTCAGGACCGAATAGACAGACTCCATTCCAAAACGCTTCATACATCCTTCGTTTTCAAATGAAATGTCAAATCGTGGAAGCCAGAGGGAAGGGTATGTCAGCCCTTCTTCAAGACGCATATTTTTCGTAGAGATCGTCTCGAACCCCATGCTCTCCAGTTCATGGTAGAAATGAAATTCTGCGCGCAGAATATTGCAGTCAACTTCTGTTCTTGCGCCGCGGGGATACTTAACAAGATAGGGGATATCACGGTTCGCCGGATCGTTTTGATAGGTATCAATCCAAATCCTCTGATCCCGACTACAGCGAAGCAGTAATTTAGGTGCTTCACCGCCTGCACCCGTTGCACCACCCGCAGCGGCGCCGCGTTGCTGAGCGTAATCTAAAAAATCCCCCGCCCGGTTTTTCACATCGTCCATGGTGAAAAACAGTTTTTCCGAAAGCGGATTGTATTCTGGCAGCGATTCTTTGATACGAAGATTACTGACAGGGGACATAGTGCCGTGTTTGAGCAGTACGAATTTTTGCTGATCGGCAGTCAGTCCTTCAAGATCCAGATATCTTGCCCAGTAGCGTCGGCTGGCACCGCTGGGAATGATGTCATCAAGAAATCTCATCCAGCCTCGCTGTCCGTTATCGTCAAAAAATAATGACACCGGATGGTTAAGCGAAACCGCGTGGTTGTCGTCGTAATCCAGATTATCAATCGCATAATCAGACAGATAGTTCAGCTCAGTAATCCGGAAACCATTTTGTTCGCTATCCGGGAACGTAATGTTCGCGATATCTGCCCAGCCGTTCTTCAAAAAAGCCTGCAATGTGAGATATTCCATAAAAGGCGCTCCAGACGATTATGGGTGCTATATTACTCGTTATTTGTCACATCAACAATTAATGAAACCTTTAACACGCATTCTGGCACTGCATATCTCGTAATGTTACCTATATGACTCACTGCGATTTCTTCTTTATTACTGAAAAGGCGTTAAGTTGCAGATGTAAATTTGATTTTGCGGAAACCCAAAAACAACAAAGCCGCTCTGTAACAGGAGCGGCTTTTGTTCTTAAAGCGCAGACTTCAGCAAATCATTTGTACAATACAGCCGTGCCGTGAATGCGGTTCTGACCACCGGCTTCGATAATTTTATAAGAGGTTGCACCGGCGGCAGCGGCTTTAGCGGCGAAGGTGGACTCCAGACCATCCAGTGTGTTGTCGGAGGCGGTAACAGTACCGATTTGTGCGGCGAAGCTGCCAAAAGAAACGGTGGCGAGTGCTGCTGCGATAACGAAAGTTTTGATGATTTTCATGATGTCATTCCTTCTCAGTGTTTGTTGGGTGAAGGCGGCTGCCTTCGATGAGAAGAAGAATAGCGCCGCGGGATCCGGAAGAATAGCGGAGTGATTTGCTGATAATAGTCAAAATATTTGAAAGAACGTTGGGTTGGAAACGCTTCATATAAAAATACATCTATTTAAAAACACCGTTACTCAGTAGGGTTTCAACCACTGAAAAAATTTGTAATGTCAGTTTCTGCTAAATACTGATTTCGCCATTTATTATTAAGTTCGATTTTAATTGTTTTGAGATTTTCGAAGATGTATTCTTAATGAGTTTGACTTTACGTAAGAACTTAAAGCTTAAAATAAATTACAGATTTTTGGGAACATGTTAATAATAGGAGTGTATTTAAATGGAGATTGTTTTAAACGTATGGAATTATATTCTAGAACATATTGATCAACTTGGTAAGCTTACGGCGGGTGTAACTGTTGTAGCAATGGCATTAATAGCAGCAGTTAAGAGGTTCTACCTAAGTTATAAGTCTAAATCCCCAAAGAAGACAACGCGGCTCATTAAGTATTTAAAAAATTATAACAGCTATATGGATGATGAAGACAGGGCGTTCACGAAGACTTGTATTAATGATGAAATAATGCGAAATATATCAAGGGTTCCATCCCCAAATAATAGAAAGGATATGGTTTATATTTTCAATCGCATTGAAAAAAGACAGTATATAAAAGAAATATCTAAATTGCAAAATAATATAGAGAAAGTCAATGGGCATTATAAGGTGATAATTGGAAAGGTAAGTTTCTTGCCTTTGTTTTATAAATTCCTAGGCATGCTTTCAATTTTTATTTTTTTGATCTTTATTTTGCTAGGTATTATATCAATTTATGAAGAAAAAAGCATGCAGGTGATGTTGTCATTTCTTTTTATTGCGGTTATCTATGAGATTATAGGATTGTATTTTTTTAGTTTTTTTCCATCAAAGAGAACCATTGGTAGAATTAATGATGAACTGTCTATGTTCCCTGCACTTTAACTCAATCTTGAAGTAGGATTTATGAGAAATAGATACTCCTTAATGTCACCTAAACCACACGTTATGACTATTCATAAATTCTAATGCGGTTTATATCACTCACTATAATTAATCGCCAAGCAAAAAGGTCGCCTTAGGCGACCTCTGCAATGGTAGAAAGCGGCCTAAGTCTTCCTGCGCACACATTTAGTCCCTGCCTGAGCCAGTGGCCGGTGCGCACTTATCGTTACGGGGTAAAACTCCAAAAACAACGTAGCTGCTCCTGAAAGGGAGCGGCTACGTTGTTTTTAAATCTAAAAATTCACCAAATCATTTGTACAATACGGCGGTGCCGGGAATGCGGTTCTGACCACCGGCTTAAATAATTTTATAAGAGGTCGCGGCAGCGGCTTTGGCCGTGATGGAATACCCCCCTTGTGGTGCGGGGCGGTCGGCCCTTTCGGCGGGTGAGATTTGTAGGGTCTGAGCTGGCAGGTAATGCGCTTCGGTAAGCAGGAGCCTGCAAATCTGCGTCACATGAGTACCGGTGGTGATATGGACCAGATATATCAGTATCCAACGGATAACGGCGGACGAAATCGAGAAGGGCGGCATAAACGATTTTGAAATCCCAGGGTTCGCGCATTTTCCGCACTTATCCAGAGTCGAACCAGGAACACCTATCACAACGGCTTGTTTCATGTTTTGTCTCACAGGATAAGTTTATATCTTTAAATATAAGTCACTGGGTCTTTTATGAGAATACTTCGGCAATAATGTATTTTTTAAATTATATTTATCAATGAGTTAATAAATTGTTTTTCGCCTTGTAGGATCTGGCATACTTTTCGCAAATGTCATTGCATGTAAAACACGTATTAGGGATAAAAAAATGAAAACAGGATTAAACGGCGTTGATGCTGATATGCGTGGCCGGGTGCGGGAAATAATGCGTGATGTTGAAAACCGTTATGGCGTTCGTGTGGTCTATGCCTGCGAATCTGGCAGCCGTGGCTGGGGTTTTGCCTCGCCAGATAGCGACTATGATGTGCGATTTCTCTATGTTCATCCGCCTGAATGGTATTTGCGTGTTGAACCGGCAAGGGATGTGATCGAATTGCCCATAGACAATGAACTGGATGTGTGTGGCTGGGAATGGCGGAAAGCGCTGGGATTACTCAAACGTGCAAACCCGACACTACTTGAATGGCTGGATTCTCCCGTTGTTTACGAGGAGGACACAGAAACGATGAATCCTTTACTCGCCCTTGTTCCTGACTGGTTTTCGGCGCAAAAGGCGCGCTGGCACTATGTATCGATGGCGAAGAAAAACTTTCGTGGCTATCTGCAAGGAGAAGAAGTCCGGCTGAAGAAATACTTCTACGTTCTGCGCCCTTTGCTTGCCGCACAGTGGATTGAAGCCGGAAAAGGCTGCCCGCCGGTGCGTTTTGACAAACTTGTTGAAGGGACTGTGACGGATCGCCATCTGCTGGCAGAAATAAACCACTTGCTTGAGATCAAGCAGCGGGCAGGCGAGGCACAGTATGGGCCGCGCAGACCGCGTATCCACGAATTTATCGCTAGGGAACTGGCAGCAGACAGATCGACACCGCTCTCCGACAGCCGGATGCAAGGTTCTCAGTCGCTCGACAGCCTGTTATACAGCACGGTGATGGGAACCACAGTTCCCCAGGGGAGGTAATTCATGGCGACGGAATATTATCTGCTCAGGCAGCTCGAAATGATGATGGCTGATCCTGAAAACTGGGATTACAGCTATTCAAACGAAACGGATCCGCCAAAAAGGCTGGAATGCCTGACGCGTCATTACAACGGCCATATCCGCCAGCGTGCGGTCTTGTGTCTGGGGCTGATGAAAGAGGGCGAAGCGCTGCCTTCAATCATTAAGCGGGTGAATGACTGGGTCAGTCAGGTGCGCGATGCCGCCCGCCAAAGCATCCGGCAATTTATGACTCCCGAAAGTGCCGGTTGGCTTGTGGAATGTTTGCCGGATTTCTACGCCTTGCTCAACACCCGGCGCGATAACCACGCTCTGCTGGTTGATGAGATTGTCAGTTTTCTCGCCCGCCCGGAACATTGTGCGGCGTTGATGAACGGATTAGCCTCACCGAAAAAAGACGTGGCACGGCACGCGCTGGCGCTTTTACTGGAACATCATCTGCTGGCGGCGGATGTTATTTTTGAAAGTACGCGCAGGCATAAAAATGCCGCCGTCAGGCTGGCCGCTGCGCGTGCATTACTGGCACAGCCTGAACTGGTCACACAGGAAAGGCTGCTTACGTTGTTAAAGGATCGCTACGCGCCGGTCAAACAGGCGACGCTGGCTCACGTTACTGATGAGGCGAGAGACGTGCCGGTTTCGTTGTTGCTTGAGTTGCTGTGCGACAGAAATGAAGTGGTACGCAAACGTGCGGCGAAATTACTGATTGCGCGCGGGCAACCGGTACTTGCGCACTATCTTTCAATATTCGACGATGAAAACCAGAAATTATCCCGGCGGCGCATCGCGCTCTCAGGGCTGGACGAGCAGAAATACGAAAATGTCCTGGCGCTGGCGGCGGATTGCCTTAAAAGCAGCAATAAGGCGCTCTGTAAAACGGCGTTGCAAATCACGGTCCACCGTTTGCAGGAAAATGCCCGCGAAGTGTTGCTTGAGGCTATGGCGCATCCGGCATATCCGGTGGCGATATTTGCCTTCCGCAACTTTGTAAAACTGAAACTGTATATCCGGTTGAGCGATATTCAGAAGAATCAGGCGGTTGCGCCCTCAGTAAAACATCAGCGACTGTATTTCTCGCTGGCTGCCCGGCTTAACCGGTGGGACAGATTGCAGTTTTTGCTGATGAATGCGGATAACGCGGATGCGGCGTTACTGCGTCAGATACTGGCGCAATAAATAACAGATGCCCCGTTTCCGGGGCATTTTTTTAAAACCTTTCGCCCTCCAGCGAGGCATCACACAGCGCGTACACCTCGCCCCAGCCTGCGCCGGTGGCCAGTAGCTGGCGGATGTGCAGGGCAACATCGGCGCGGCGGACGCGGCCATGCGCTTCGGTTTCGATAAGGTGCGCTTTGCCGGTGGCTTCGCCGTTCATCAGGCCGCCCGGACGCAGAATACACCACGCCAGCGTGCTGGTTTGCAGCCAGCTTTCCGCCAGTGATTTCTCACGGACCGCCTGCCCGAACGCCTGTTTCGCACGGCCGGATAAGGTCGGCCAGCTGTTGCCGCAGCCAATCGACGTCACCAGCAACATCTGGCGGATCCCGGTTTTTTCAGCGGTATCCACAATCAGCCGGTTAGCGGTGTAATCGGAGAGTTTTCCGCCCAGCGTGGACACGATCTGCGCCTCCGCCCCGGCCATCTGGCAGGCCTGCAAGACATCTTCCGGGTTCAGCGCGTCGCCGGTAATCACGGTGACGCCTGCCGCGCGCAACGTTTCTGCCTGTTCAGGGTTACGGATAAGCGCCACAACCGGGCGCTCCTGTGCGGAAAGGGCGACCAGTTCAGCCCCGACGCCGCTGCCAGCGCCAAAAATCAGCAAAGTATTCAAGGGTGTTTCTCTCTCTCGGCCAGAAGGGCAGGAAGGGCGCGAAATGCATTCAGCTGATCACTCAGAAGCTGGCGATGGCTGTCACGCCCGACGAAAACCTTGAGCATCGCATAACCGGAAGCGTTTAAAAACCAGACACTTGCTGTGCTCATTCCCATAAATGGCCGTTCTACCAGCGCGATCTGCTGGCAGTTCGTCGCGCGGATATGCCCGCTCATTCCCTGTTTACCTCGCAGGTTGAAATACCCGTGGCGATGCGTGCCGGTGGGCAACGCGCCATGGAATTCGAGGATCAGATCTTCATTATTCACCAGCGTCGTGACGTCGCCCCATTCCGTGATGTTGTCCCACACCGCGTCGAACTGGCTGCCGGAAAACAGGTGGCTTTCGGGCAAATGCCGGATCACCGTCAGCGGCGTCACGCCATATTCGCGGGCAATATCTTCAACAGTGCCGTCAGGCTGAGTGGAGAGAAAGTCGGTCAGTTTTTGCAGGTTATCCGTGTGCATGGCTGTCATTCCTTAAGGTCAGTTGAGGAACCAGAATTTGCAGGGCCTGCAACATATTGCTGGCCCAGAAACGTCCGGCGGGAGTGAGGTTAAAACGCGGGCCGTCGCTGTGCATCAGGCCGCACTGTTGCCACTGTTGCAGCAACGGTTCTATCGGGTACGGATCTTCGACGATGCGGCTCAGATCATAACGTCCGGCTTCGATGCCTCCCTGTAAATCCAGCCGCCAGCGGTGTTCACCCGTGGTCGCGGCGGTCATCATCATGATCGGTTTTTGTCCGGCGTCGAGCAGCTGATAATAAGCGTCCAGGCTGCGCATCGTCATGTATGACTGGCCGCCAAGGTTGCCGCCCGCGCCGCTGCCGAAGGCCAGACAGTCCGCGCCTTTTTTGATCAGCAGGTTATAAAGGTTACGTTCGCGGGTGGTGCGCGCCCAGTGGCTGTTGCTGATCTGGTGCCAGCCGTCACGCGCCAGAAACGCTTCGCCTTCCAGATAGAAATCGCGGCGCATGCTGACATCGGGCAGGGTCACCCGGTTGTTCTCAACGGCTTTGCCCAAGGGCGTGGTTGGCAACAGATTCAGCGCGTAGAGATCGACACCGTCCAGCGGCAGGTCGCGGACAATCTGTAAATCTTCCAGCCACGACGCGCGGGTCTGTTCCGGCAGGCCAAACATCAGGTCACAAACCACCGCCGCGCGGTCACGTTCACCCAGCTTGCGCAGAAAATTAATGGCTTCGTCGCGGCTGGCGCGGCGGCCCATACGCTGACGGATACGCGTGTCGAACGTCTGAATGCCGACAGAAAAACGGTTAGCGCCCGCGTCCAGACAGGCATCAATGCGTTCGTCATCAAAATTCAGGATGCGGCCTTCCACCGTGATTTCGCAATCCGGTGCCAGCGGCAAACTGCGGCGCAGGGTCACAATAATCCGGTGTAACTGTCGGGCGCTGAGCGCGGTCGGTGTACCGCCACCAAAATAGACGGCGTGGATTGGCGCAGACTGATGCAGCGGTGAGCTGGCTTCCTGCTCGATTTCGCGGATCAGGTAATCGCAGTATTGTTCGGTGGCCTCCGCTTCCAGCTTGTTCTGGTAGAACCCGCAAAATTTGCAGTGCGTCGCGCAAAAAGGGATATGCAAATAGACCAGACGTTTATTCGCAGGCAGCGTTTTCTGACAAAGCGCCTGCCATTGTGCGGGAACCTCCTGCGGAGGAACGGGTTGCTGCGGCCGCCAGGGCATAACCGCCCAGCGATCCGGGAACGGCAGGCCCTGATCGGCTGCATAAAAGCGCGTGAGGTCTAAGCTCATAAGGGTCTTCTTCTCCTGAAGAAACAGTCATTATCGCCCATTAAACGATAATGATTATCATTCGATCAAACCCAACCCGCGCCTTTGATGATCTGTATCAAGTTAAAATTTGTGAGGATTTTGCTAAGAAAATCGGGTGGCCACCTGAGATTGTCCCTGTCCTGCGGGTGACGCCAACGTTACCAGGCGAGTCTGAGCCGTGTATTTTTCAGATAATTTAATAATGACCAGTTATGGAAATAGCTATTTTCACACTGTATCTATCATCCGGATGATCAGAGTTTTCAAAACGTATTAAAAAATAATCTTAAATTAAATTGGCAGCGGTTTTTATTTCGCGTGATGAAATGTATGATGAGTGATTAATGTTATGGGATTATTTTTCATGGCAAATGAAATAATCCTAAAAATAGATGGCTCATTCCTTTTATTTGAATTTATCGTGTTGTTTTTAATGAATTTTATTATTTAAAATAAATAAAGTCCGTATCCGTATACTTTGCCAGTCAAGATTGAACCTTTGTATTTTATTGTGAATAATTGATTTTGAAGTCGTGGTGGGGAATAAATCGTTAGCGCGTTTTTCATGTCGCTAAGGTTTCTACTCAATTATTCAAATTAAAGGATTACAAATGAATCATCATAAAAAGGGTTTGTCTGTTTCAAAGTTAGCCGCCGCATGCTCATTGGCATTAATGGCTCAGGCATCCGCTTCGGATATTTCTAACACAAGCTATGAAACATTCTATTTTAATACGACCGATAACACGCCGTATTATCAGGGCTACGTTGGGTTCAATAACGGGCAAGACCTCACGACGCAGGGGAATATCTCGCCGGGGATTAACAATGCTGTCGTTCGTGGTGTGATCTCGACTTATTATCTGAACGCCAATGCCAGCGAAAACGTACTGAACATCACCAACAGCACCGTTCGCGGCATGATCACTTCTCAGTGCATGACCACAAACTGCGCCGCAGATACCCTGACAAACGCGGGTGTACTGTCATTAACCGTTGATAATTCGACGATTGATGACACCTACGAGCATTACAATTATGTCAACAATGCCAACGAGGCAGGCAGCATTGATACCTACGATCTGGGCACGGCCATCACGCTGGATCAGCAAAGTAATATCGTTTTGCGTAATAACTCCCGTGTGGCGGGTATTACATTAACGCAGGGTTATGACTGGGCAGCGGATTCAGCAAATAACGGCACATCGTTTAATAATAACGTGACAATCAGTGATTCCGCGCTGACGTCAGGTGCCTGGTCTGAGCTGGATAACTCAGGTTTCTACGGTCAGTCCGGCAAACCTTCTGATTACCATAATGGTTCAGCGGGTTGGGATGATGTGGCGCTGGATGTCAGCGATTCTGCTGATGCCGTTCATTCGATGAAAACCAATGTGGTCTTAGACCATTCCACCCTGACCGGCGATGTCGCATTTGCCAGTACCTTCAATGCGAATTTCTATCCGGCAGGGCATGACTCAAATGCGGATGGCACGCTGGATACCAATGGCGGCTACGCGCAGGATTCCCTGAATCAGGATGAATTAAACCTGACGCTGCAAAACGGCAGCAAATGGGTCGGCGCGGCCATGTCTTCGGTTGAATCGACGGCCACTTTATATGATGTGGCACCGAACAGTATTCTTCCTGAATCTGTTTACGACACCAGCGGTCACGTGGCCGGCAATCAGGTTTTCCAGAGCGGCCTGTTTAATGTCGCACTCGATACCGGTTCCCAGTGGGATACGCGCGGTAATTCCAATATCGACACGCTGACCGTGAATAACGGTTCGCTGGTGAATATTACCAACGCTTCTTCCCTGCTGGCGGATTCTGTTTCGCTCAACAATCTGTCCGGGCTGAACATCGCCAATGACGGTTTTGTGGCGACCGATACGCTGTCCCTCGATAACCAGAGTCAGGTTTCGCTGTTAAATGAAGGCGCAGAACTTTACGCAAACCAGATCACCGTTGACCGTCAGTCTCAGCTGAATTTAGGTCTGGGTCAGGTGGAAAGCCGCAATATGACGCTGGCTAACGGCGGCACATTCAACGTGGGAAGCCGTGCTTATATCCTGAATTCGGATCTGAATTCGACCACAAGCCAGGTTCGTCAGGAGCAGGGTATCGTTGCCCTGAATTCTGATGGTCATCTGTCAGTGAATGGCGATGTGAACGGTAACTTCCGCGTTAATATCAACGACGCCACCGGCAAAGGCAGCGTTGCTGATTATAAAAACAAAGAAGTGATTCGTGTGTACGACAACAACACGGCCACTGCGGCAACGTTCACCGCCAACAATAAGGCCGATCTGGGTGCCTACCGTTATGAAGCGAAACAGGTTGGCGACACCGTTGTTCTCAAACAACGTGGCCTTACCGATGCCGCCAATATCGCCCTGAGCATTCCGTCTGCGAACACCAACATCTGGAATCTTGAGCAGGATACACTGGCAAACCGTCTGAGCGCAGGCCGTCATTCCGGTGATGCAGGCGGCGTGTGGGCGTCCTACACGGGCGGTAATTTCAGCGCCGATGGCAGCACAGTTTCCTACGATCAGGACGTCAACGGCATCATGATCGGTGTGGATAAAATGATTGAGGGCGATGCTAAGTGGATGCTGGGTATGGCCGCAGGCTTCGCGAAGGGGGATGTTTCTCATAAGAGCGGCAGCCTGGATCAGGATACTCAATCTGCACGTGTGTACGCCTCTGCCCAATTCGACAACCATGTCTTCTTAGACAGTTCACTGAGCTACAGCCGCTTTAGCAACGACCTGACCAGCGGCATGAGCGACGGGCAGCATGTTACGGCTGACAACTCTACAGACGGCTGGGGCTTTGGTCTGAAACTGGGTTACGACTGGGCGTTCAACGAAAGCGGTTATGTCACGCCGTATGCCGCCATCAGCGGTCTGTTCCAGAACAACGACAGCTATAAAGTGAGCAACGGATTGAACGTGGGTAGCCAGTCTTACAACAGCCTGCGCTACGAAGCCGGTGTTGATGCGGGTTACACCTTCAATTACGGCAGCGAACAGTCCCTGACGCCGTTCGTGAAACTGGCATACGTTTACGATGATGCGGGCGATAACGATGCCCGTATTAACGGTGACCGTATCGACAACAGCATGAACGGTTCTGCGGTTCGCGCAGGGGTGGGCGGTCAGTTCAACTTCAGCAAAAACTTCGCAACCTATGCCGATACGGCTCTGCTTAAAGGCGGGGATGTTGACCAGGACTGGTCTGCAAACGTCGGTGTGAAATACCGCTGGTAATATCGGTTAAACGTCAGAAGCGTTTAACCTGATTGCCTGAAATACGACTCCGGGCATACTTCACAAGGCTGTGAGTATGCCTGTTCGCCAATAATCTTACTCAATTTCGTCGGTTTTAAACTATGTCAGAAAAACCACTGGAAATACTTCAGCAGCTTCATGATTGTTTAATGGCAGAAGGCGTCTCTTTTACTTTTAATAAAGGAGAAAAAATTCAGATTGAGCAGGAAGAAAAGGAGAATATTGTCTATTTCCTTGAGTCGGGCTGTGTGTTTATTTATAACGAAAAGAAAGAATGGCTTCTGGATGTTGTCGATTCCGCTATGTTACTGGGCGCATCGGGCATCGTTTTCAAAGAATACGAAGGTTCCTGCGCCGTTGCCGTCAACGCCTGTCAGGGTTTCTGGCTTCCCGCCAGCCGGGCAAAGGCGCTGCTGAATCAGGGCAATCTCTGGTATGAACTGAGCATCTGGCTGAGTTATCTGACCTTCTATCTGAAACAACGTGAATGTGACCTGTTAGGTTCTAACAACTATTGTATTGTCCGTTCGATGTTAATCCGTATGCAACGGATCCGGCCTGAAGTTCGCCAAAAATTAGGCGTTCTGGAGTTTATCCAGCAGCGCTCAAAAATATCGCGCACCGTGATTGCAGAAATACTCTGTGAATTACGCAAGGGTAATTATATCGAGATGGATAAAGGGAAATTAATACAGATAAACCGTCTCCCGGCGAATTACTAATTTCTGACTGAATGTTATTTGCGTCAACACCGGTGAATTAAAATCAATCGCAGAACGGGTACCCAAACCCGATAATAAAAAAACTTTTTGCCCCGGAATTTTTGCGCATTCCGGGGCATTTTTTTACGGGTCTATCGCTTCGCTTTATCACGGCGCGGTCTCACCGCGATATCCGTAATTTGTGTATCGTCGCTGGCATTGACCACCAGACGCACCGCCGCAGCCACCGATTCCGGCGTACTGTATTCGCGTGGATCAATGGCGTCAAAGTTGCCGTGACTTTCACGGGTTTTGCGGTTCATCGGCGTATCCGTTGGCCCCGGCGCGACGGTGGAAACACGTACGCCATGCTCCGTTTCTTCCTGCCGTAAGGCATGGGCGAGGGCGCTCAGCGCGAACTTGGAGGCGCAGTAGACCGTATTTCCTCCTTCTGCCTTTGTTCCCGATCCCGAGCCGATAAATACCACCTGACCTTCCTGTTTTCTCAGCGCCGGTAATGTCAGACGGGTGAACTCCGCCGGTGCGAAAACGTTGATGGAAAACTGCTTTTGCCACTCCTCCGGCGTCGCCTGTTCAAGGCGCAGTGGTTTGGAAATCGCCGCCGAATGCACCAGCACATCAATCACCGATAACTCACGAACAAACTGCTCAACGGCACTGAAATCCAGCAGATCGATTTCAACCGCTTCCACGTTTTCGACCAGCCGCAGCGCAACCAGGCTGTCTTTATTACGCCCGAGCGCATAAACCTGATGATCGCGTGCCAGATTATGAACAATGGCCAGCCCGATACCGCTGGTTCCGCCGGTAACAACGGCGACAGGGAGTGAACTCATGATGTTTTCCTTGTGGTTTTTATTCAGGCTAACACCTGGCAGAGATGCGATCGACGCACTTAATTGGCTTAGCTTTTATGGCAGATGGGAAAGCGAATGATTCTCGATTGTAATGATAACTATTATCAATTATCATCCAATTGTGAATTTCTGGTCTGGTTATGTAACTTCCTATGTCCGCAAACGTTGCCGTTTCCCCGGTTCGTGCTTTTGAAGCACTTTACAGCTCGCATCACCGCTGGCTGAAAAACTGGCTCCAGTTCAAACTGGGGTCCGCCAGTGACGCAGACGATCTGGCGCAGGACACCTTTATGCGCGTTCTCACCGGCAATACCGCACAGGAAATTCGCGAGCCCAAATCCTTTTTATGTACCGTTGCCCGCCGCGTGATGGTGGATTTTTTCCGCCGCAACGCGCTGGAACGTGCGTATCTCGACATGCTGGCGCTGATGCCGGAAGAACAGATGCCCTCTCCTGAACAGCGGCAATGTCTGCTCGAAACCCTGCAACAAATCGATACGATGCTCGACGGGCTGGGTGAGAAAGTGCGTCAGGCATTTTTACTCTCACAGCTTGAAGGGCTGACGTATCCGGTGATCGCCGGACGTCTGAACGTGTCGGTCAGCTCGGTCAAAAAATACATGGCGAAAGCCACCGAGCATTGCCTGCTGTTCAGCCTGGAACACGGCTGACTCCGATGAATACGTCCCTGACCGACAACCAGCGCCTGTCGCTGAAAATGGCCGCGCAGTGGTTCGCCACATTGTGCTCGGGGGACGTCACGCCGCAGCAAAACCAGAAGTGGCAGCAGTGGCTGGCGCAGGATGAAGATCATCGCTGGGCGTGGCAGCGCGTGGAATCGTTGCAGGGGCAACTGCACAATATGCCGGGTAAATTCAGTTATCAGACGCTTAACCATGCGCGCCAGCAGTCGGACGTCACCCGCCGTCGTGTGCTGAAAAGCCTGCTGGTGTTGCTCGGTCTGGGCGGTACCTGGAAAGCCTGGCAGTCGCCCGCCGGGCAGGGTTTGCTAGCCGATGCGCGCACGTCTACCGGCGAAATCAAAACCCTGCGACTGCCGGATAACTCACAGCTTTCGCTCAACACCGCCAGCGCCGCCGATATCCGTTTTACCGACACACAGCGTCTTATCCGCCTGCATCAGGGCGAAATCAGCATTACCACCGCGCGTGATAATCAGCCGCTTCCGCGACCATTTCTGGTCGAAACGCAACAAGGCATGTTACGCGCGCTGGGCACGGAATTTATCGTGCGCCAGCAGGATGACGCCACAACGCTGACGGTGCTGAAACACGCCGTGGAAATCACGTTGCGCGACCGGCCTGAGGGCATTTTGCAAATCAGTGAAGGCCACGCGGTGCGCTTTACCGGCAGTGCTTTCGGCGATGTCACCGCGCTAACCGGCGGTGCAGGGAGCTGGACCCACGGCGTGCTGAGCGTCAGCGACTGGCGTCTGGCGGATGTGATTGCCGAGCTGGCCCGTTACCGCCACGGTCATCTGAGCTGCGACCCGTCAGTGGCTGATTTACGCATCAGCGGCACGTTTCCGCTGAAAGATACCGACAGCGTGCTGGAAATTCTTTCACGAACACTTCCCGTGAAAATTCAGACGGCTACGCGTTACTGGGTGAAAGTGGTGCCTGCGTAATGTCCCGGTAAAATTCTTTCCGCAAATAAAAATGATAAATAATCGCATTCGCGATTGTCCCTTTTCCATTCTCATCCGACTCCTGAGTAGCACCTAAAAAACTGCCTGAAAAATCACACAGCAAAAAACATAAAATCGGAGAAGGTATGTCCATTTCACGCTCACGCGTTATTCGTTCTTTTCGCAAAACAACACCACTGGCGATTGCCATTCACTGCGCCATTATTCCTGCCGCACTGCTCACTTCGCTGCCGGTAGCCGCCGCGGTGCAGCCTGCGTCTTATCAGATTGCGGTCGGGGATCTGGATACCGCGCTGAATCAGTTCGCGGCCAAAGCCGGGATTACGCTTTCTGTGGATGCCTCGCTGACGCGTGGAAAACACAGCAGCGGCTTGCAGGGGAGTTACACTGTCACCGATGGTCTGACGGCGTTGCTGGCAAACAGCGGGCTGGAAGCCAGACCGCTGGGCAATAATGCGTTCACGCTGGCGGTTATGCCTGCACCGGTGCAGGCACCGGAATCCCTGACGGTGGTCGGAGACTGGCTGGCGGACGCGCGTGAAAACGACGTTTTTGAGCACGGCGGGGCGCGTGATGTGATCCGCCGTGAAGATTTTGTGAAGACCGGCGCGACAACCGTTCGTGAAGTGATGAACCGCATTCCGGGCGTCAATGCGCCGGAAAACAACGGCACCGGCAGCCATGATATGGCGATGAACTTCGGCATCCGTGGCCTGAACCCACGTCTCGCCAGCCGTTCAACCGTGCTGATGGACGGCATTCCGGTGCCGTTTGCGCCTTACGGCCAGCCGCAACTTTCCCTCGCGCCGGTTTCACTTGGCAACATGGATGCGGTGGACGTGGTGCGTGGCGGCGGTGCGGTGCGTTACGGACCGCAAAGCGTCGGCGGCGTGGTGAACTTTGTCACCCGCGCCATCCCGAAAGATTTCGGTATCGAAGCCGGCATGGAAGGGCTGCTCAGCCCGACGTCCAGCCAGGATGATCCGAAAGGCACCGGCAATCTGATGGTCGGCGGCACGGCGGATAACGGTCTTGGCGGTGCGCTGCTTTACTCCGGCACGCGCGGCAGCGACTGGCGCGAACACAGCGCCACCAAAATTGACGATGTGATGCTCAAAACCCGTTACGCGCCGAACGACGTCCACACGTTCAACAGCCTGCTGCAATATTATGAAGGCCGCGCGGAAATGCCGGGCGGCTTATCCCGCGCCGCGTACAACGCCGACCGTTTTCAGTCCACGCGCCCTTATGATGAATTCTGGGGCCGCCGCCAGCTGGCGAGTTTTGGCTATCAGTATCAGCCCGACCAGCAGCATAAATTCAACGTGCAGACGTTTTACACCTACACGCTGCGCAGCGGTTATCTCGATCAGGGTAAAAACCTGACGCTTTCCCCGCGCCAGTATTGGGTGCGCGGCGTTGAACCGCGCTACAGCCAAAGCTTCAACCTCGGCCAGACCGCGCATGAAGTGGGCGTCGGTTACCGTTATGTCAGCGAATCCACTCACGAATTGCGCTATTACAGCCCGGCCAAATCCGGCGTTCTGCCGACCGGCGACAGCCCGTATGACCGCGATACGCAATCCGGCACGCAGGCGAATGCGTTTTATGTTGATGACCGCATTGACGTCGGCGACTGGACCATCACGCCGGGCATGCGCTACGAGCACATTCAGTCGTATCAGAACAACTACATCAAAGGCACTAAGCAGGAAATCAGCTACAACGCGCCGCTGCCTGCGCTGAACGTCGTTTATCACATGAACGAGGCGTGGAATATTTATGCCAATACCGAAGGTTCTTTCGGCACGGTGCAGTACAGCCAGATTGGTAAAGCGGTGGACAGCGGCAGCATCGAACCGGAAAAAGCCCGCACCTGGGAGCTGGGAACGCGCTTTGATAACAGCGTTGTGAAAGCGGAAGTCGGGCTGTTTCTGATCAACTTCAACAATCAGTACGACTCCAACCAGACCACGGACAGCGTCACCGCGCGCGGAAAAACCCGTCATACCGGTCTGGAAAGCCAGATTCGTTACGACCTCGCTGACTTGTCGCCAAAACTCGAAAACTTTTCCGCTTACGCCAGTTATGCGTATGTGAACGCCGTCATTCGTGAATCCGGCGATACGCAGGGCAATCAGGTGCCGTTTTCACCGAAAAATAAAGGCACGCTGGGGCTGGATTACACGCCGGGCAACTGGTTCTTCAACGTGAACAGCGAATACCAGTCCGGACAGTTTGCGGATAACGCCAACACCGTCGAAGAAAGTGCTGACGGCAGCACCGGCCGCATTCCCGGCTTTATGCTGTGGGGCGCCCGCGCCGGTTATCAGTTTGGCGCGGAGATGGCGAACCTGAATCTGGCCTTCGGCGTGAAGAATATCTTCGACCACGAATACTTCACACGTGCGTATGACGATAACAACAAAGGGATTTATGCCGGACAGCCACGCACGTTGTATATGCAGGGCTCCCTGAAATTCTGATGGTTTAAAAACGCCGGGCTTAGCGTGACGACGCCCGGTTTTTCCCTTTTCACCCGCACAGAGGTTTTATGTCTTTCTTCTCCCGCTTTGCGCTTTTTATCGGTTTATGTTTTTCGCTGGGCACCGCGCAGGCCGTGACGGTGACTGATCAGCAGGGCACTTTTACGCTCGATACGGCGCCTGAACGCGTCGTTGTTCTGGAGCTGTCTTTTGTGGATGCGCTGGCCGTGGTGGATGTCAGCCCTGTGGGCGTGGCTGATGATAACGATGCGGAACGTATTTTGCCGGAGGTGCGTCAGCGTATCAGTGCGTGGAAATCCGTCGGCACGCGCTCGCAGCCGAGCCTCGAGGCGATTGCCGCGCTGAAACCGGATCTGATTATTGCCGACAGCAGCCGTCATGGCGGCATTTACGCCGCGCTGAAAGGGATCGCGCCGACGCTGATGCTGAAATCCCGCAACGAAACCTACAGTGAGAATCTGGAATCGGCGGCGATCATCGGCAAAGTGTTGGGGAAAGACGCGCTGATGCAGCAGCGTCTGGCAGAACATCATCAGCGGATGCAGGCGTTTGCCAGCCAGTTGCCGAAAGGCACGCAGGTGGTGTTCGGCACCTCGCGCGAACAGCAATTTAACCTGCATACGCGCGATTCCTACACCGGCAGCGTGCTGACCTCGCTCGGGCTGATTGTGCCGGAACCGGTGAATCAGCAGGCGCTGGCCAACATCAGTTTCGAGCAGTTGCTGGCGATCAACCCGGACTGGCTGATTGTCGCGCACTACCGTCAGGAAAGTATTGTGCGTGCGTGGCAGAAGGATCCGCTCTGGCAAATGATGAAAGCCGCGCAAAAAAATCAGATTGCGGCAGTCGATGCTAACGTCTGGGCGAGAATGCGCGGGGTGTTTGCCGCTGAGCATATCAGCCATGACGTGGTGCAGATTCTGCATCATCAGGCGCCTGCCACCGCACCATGAAAGTGGTGAAAGCGATCGCGACGGGGTGGCGCTGGACGCTGCCTCTGCTCATATTGAGCGTCACCTTCTGGCTAACGCTTTTTTGCCGTTCTGCGGTGCCGATTGGTGCGCTGGAATCTCTGCGTGCGCTGCTTCCCGGCCCGCCCGCATCACTGGCGCAGGCGCTGGTGCTCAACCTGCGGTTACCGCGCAGCCTGGTGGCGATGTTGCTCGGTGCCAGCCTGGCGCTGGCGGGCAGCCTGCTGCAAACCTTGACCCGCAATCCGCTGGCGTCTCCCTCGCTGTTTGGCATTAACGCCGGTGCATCGCTGGCGATGGTGGTGGTCAGCGCACTCAGCCCGCAGCTGTTTTCCGGGTTCAGCATTGCGCTGGTGGCAGCCGCTGGCGGCGGTATCAGCTGGAGCATGGTGATGCTGACTGGCGGCGGATGGCAACAGGCGGGTGACCGCAGCCGGTTGATCCTCGCCGGAGTGGCCGTGTCGGCGCTGTGCGCTGCGCTGGCAAAAGCGACGCTGATCCTCTCAGAAGATCACGCATACGGCATTCTCAACTGGCTGGCCGGAGGCGTCGCGCACGCCCGCTGGCCGGAGTTCTGGCACCTGTTCCCTTTCACCCTCATTATCGCGCCCTGGGTTTTGCTGCTTGCCAGCCGCCTGAACCTGTTACAGGTGAGTGATGAAAGCGCGCAGACCCTCGGCGTAAACCTGCCGCGCCTGCGGCTGATTATCAATCTTATGGTGTTATTGCTGGTTGGTGCCTGCGTCAGCGTCGCCGGGCCTCTGGCGTTTATCGGGCTGCTGGTCCCGCACATTTCCCGCTACTGGATGGGTTATGATTTACG
Source organism: Rahnella sp. PD12R (assembly GCF_019200965.1). Classification (NCBI taxonomy): domain Bacteria; kingdom Pseudomonadati; phylum Pseudomonadota; class Gammaproteobacteria; order Enterobacterales; family Yersiniaceae; genus Rahnella; species Rahnella sp. PD12R. The sequence goes on from NZ_JAHTMS010000003.1 coordinate 211,586, forward strand.
CCGCATGTTGCCGGTGAGCATGATTTTTGGCGCAACGCTGATGCTGCTGGCGGATCTGCTGGCGCGTTTTCTGGCGTGGCCGGGTGAATTACCGGCAGGCGTGGTGCTGGCGCTGATTGGCGCGCCGTTCTTTGTCTGGCTGGTGAGGACGCGCACATGACCCGGCAGTTCACGGTATTCACCGTTCTGACCAGCCTGTTGCTGCTGACCTTCGTGATTTCGCTGCGTTACGGCACGCACACGCTGACGTTTGAACAAATGCGTCTGGCGTTCGCACCTTCCGATGAAAACCATTTTCCGATGATCGAATATCGCCTGCCGCGCGCGCTGCTGGCGGTGCTGGTCGGCGCGGCGCTGGCGCTTTCCGGCGTACTGGTGCAGGGCATTATCCGCAATCCGCTGGCGTCGCCGGACATACTGGGCGTAAACCATGCCGCCGGGCTGATGTCGGTCGGCGCACTGATGCTGTTCCCCGCGCTTTCCGTGCTGTGGCTGCCGCCGCTGGCTTTTCTGGGTGGGATCGCCGCGTTTGTATTGCTGCGCCTGATGTCCGGCCGTTCCGCGCCTTTGAAGCTGGCGCTGACCGGCGTCGCGCTGACCGCTTTTTACGCCAGCCTGACGGATTACCTGATGCTCTCGCGCCCGATGGAAATCAACAGCGCATTGCTGTGGCTGACCGGAAGTCTGTGGGGGCGCGGCTGGAATTTCGTCGAAATCGTCGCGCCGTGGTTGCTGATATTGCTGCCGCTCAGCCTGTGGTTCTGCCGCGATCTGGACGTTCTGGCGCTCGGCGATGAAAGTGCCTCGACGCTGGGGATCCGCGTTTCCCGCGTACAGCGTCTGGTGTTATTGCTGGCCGTCGCGCTGGCTGCCATCAGCGTTGCCGCCTGCGGGCCGGTCGGGTTTATCGGGCTGGTCGCACCGCATCTGACCCGCAAACTGGTCGGCGGAAGGCACCGCGTTTTGATCCCCGCGTCAGTGCTGGTCGGGGCGCTGATTTTACTGCTGGCCGACGTGCTGGCGCGCACCCTGCATCCGCCGCTGGAGCTGCCTGCGGGCGTTTTAACGGCGGTGATTGGCGCACCGTATTTCTTCTGGCTTCTGATGAGAACCCGCTGACTATGCAACTGAGTGCAGAAAATCTGTACGCCGGATACGGCAATAAATCCATTCTGAACGGACTGTCGGTGACCCTTCCGGCCGGAAAAATCACCGCGCTGATCGGCCCGAATGGCTGCGGAAAATCGACGCTGCTGAAATGTTTTTCCCGCCTGCTGACGCCGGAGTCCGGCACGTTGCGGCTGGAAGGAGACGATATTTTCCGGCTGCATGGCCGCGCGCTTGCCCGCAAACTGGCGCTGTTGCCGCAGCAGCACGTCGCGCCGGAAGGGATCCGCGTGCGGGAACTGGTCGGCTATGGCCGGAGCCCGTGGCTGAATTTATGGGGCAGGCTGGGGGAGCAGGATCACGCGAGGGTCGCGCGCGCGATGCAGGAAACGAATATTGGTGATCTGGCCGAAAAATTAGTCAGCGAGCTTTCCGGCGGACAACGTCAGCGCGTGTTTCTGGCGATGGTGCTGGCGCAGGATACGCCGCTGGTTCTGCTCGACGAGCCGACAACGTATCTCGATATCAGCCATCAGGTTGAGCTGATGAATTTACTGCGCCGCCAGAATCAGCAGGGCAAAACCGTGGTCGCTGTGCTGCATGACCTCAATCAGGCCAGCCGTTATTGCGATTATCTGGTGATGATGGCGGCCGGAAAAATCGTTGCACAAGGCACGCCGGAAGCCGTAATGACGCCTGCGCTGCTGGCACAGGTCTTTGATATTGATGCGCAAATCTACCCCGAGCCGGTTTCCGGCATGCCGATGTGCATTGTGAAATAGTTTTTCATTTTTCGTTGTCATTGTTTTCTATCGACTTGTCTGTTTTGAACTACACTTTTTGCACCCCTACGCGCCAGAGAGCGCAAGACAACGATAACGAGAAAACCAGATGATTATTTCTGCATCAACGGACTACCGCGCGGCGGCAAAAAGTAAATTGCCGCCATTTCTGTTTCACTACATCGACGGCGGCGCGTACAACGAACACACCCTGCGCCGCAACACTTCTGATCTGGCCGATATCGCCCTGCGCCAGCGCATCCTGAAAAACATGTCCGATCTCAGCCTTGAGACGCAGCTGTTTGGCGAAAAACTGGCGATGCCGGTAGTGCTGGCACCCGTCGGCCTGACCGGTATGTACGCCCGTCGCGGTGAAGTTCAGGCGGCGCGCGCGGCAGCCAAAAAAGGCATTCCGTTCACGCTTTCCACCGTTTCCGTTTGTCCGATTGAAGAAGTCGCACCGGCCATCGACCGTCCGATGTGGTTCCAGCTTTACGTCTTAAAAGACCGCGGATTTATGCGCAATGCGCTGGAGCGCGCGCAGGCGGCAGGCGTGAAAACGCTGGTCTTTACCGTCGATATGCCGGTGCCCGGCGCACGATATCGCGACGCCCATTCCGGCATGAGCGGCCCGAACGCCGCCACGCGCCGCATGTTGCAGGCCGTTTTGCATCCGCAATGGGCGTGGGACGTCGGCGTAAACGGCAAACCGCATGACCTCGGCAACGTTTCTGCCTATCTCGGCAAACCGACCGGGCTGGAAGATTACATCGGCTGGCTGGGCACCAATTTTGACCCGTCGATATCGTGGAAAGATCTGGAGTGGATCCGTGAATTCTGGAAAGGCCCGATGATCATCAAAGGCATTCTTGACCCGGAAGACGCCAAAGACGCCGTGCGGTTTGGCGCAGACGGCATCGTGGTATCGAACCACGGCGGCCGCCAGCTCGACGGCGTGCTTTCCACTGCGCACGCGCTGCCCGCAATCGCCGACGCCGTAAAAGGCAACATCACCATACTTGCCGATTCCGGTATCCGCACTGGTCTGGACGTGGTCCGCATGATCGCGCTCGGCGCCGACAGCGTACTGCTCGGCCGCGCCTTCGTCTACGCACTGGCCGCGGCAGGCGAGGCGGGCGTCATCAACCTGCTGACTCTGATCGAAAAAGAAATGCGCGTCGCCATGACGCTGACCGGCGCGAAATCTATTTCAGAAATCAGCGCCGAATCGCTGGTCTACGGGCGAAGCGTGCGGTGATTTGATGCCGGAAAGGCAGCGATAATGTTTGCGAGGTGTCGCTGTCTTTATTATTTGTCTGCTTTTTGAATATCTCAATTTTCCAGATATCCATGGGAGAAATGCGTATAAGTAACGGCCTGTAAATATGTCAGCATAGATTTGTCCGGGTTAATCCGCAGGGCACTATCACCTCAATTAAAACCATCACCTCAATTAAAAAAGTTAATTTTAGGGAATGTCTATGCTGAAAAATATTGCTTTGCCGGTTTCTAAATCGTTTTCTATTGCCGGTCGTCTTACGGCTGTTGCAGCATTGCTTTCCTCCTTGTCCGCCTGGGCGGCAGAGCCGTTGCGCGTGCAGGCGGATCCGGTCCCTCATGCGGAAATTCTGGCGTACGTGCAGAAAATCGACCCGAGTCTGAATCTCAAAGTGATCGAAATTCCGAGCGGGGTGAATCCGAATGAATTGCTGGCGCACGGTGACGTGGATGCCAACTATTTCCAGCACGTACCGTATTTGCTGTCGCAGGAAAAGGCGCTGAAAGAGAAATTTGAAGTCGCCGCGACGGTGCATATCGAGCCGCTCGGCGTATATTCCAGCCGTCACAAAAGCTATGCGGAAGTACCCCAAAATGGCACCGTCGCCGTACCAAATAACGAGACCAATCTCAGCCGCGCGCTGTATTTACTGCAAAGTCAGGGGCTGATTACGCTGAAACCGGGCTTCACCGATCCGGCGAAAAATCAGGCCACGCCGCGTGATATCGCCACCAACCCGAAAAACTTGAAAATTCTGGAAGTCGAATCCCCGCAAATTCCGCGTTCTTTACCGGATGTCGATCTGGCGGTCATTAACGGCAACTTCGCGCTGGAAGCGGGGCTGAGCCCGGCAAAAGACGCGCTCGGGCTGGAGAAAGCGAAGGGAAATCCTTACGCGAATATTCTGGTGACGACCGAAAAACTTAAAAACGACCCGCGGATTAAGCAACTGGCGAAAGATCTCGAATCGCCGCAGGTCGCAGAGTTTATTAAAGAGAAGTTTAAAGGATCGGTGTTACCGGTGGCGGCTGCGAAAAGTTAGTAAACACAGATCCAGCCTCAGTACAGATCCTGAGGCTGGATTCTGAATCAGTCTGTTTGTTATTCTCTTCTAATAACCTTATTCACCATATTTATTAATATTTCCCTGTTAATTCTGAATATACATCCTGAAACATTTTCGCCCAAAAAAACCGTAAAGAAAAACGCCATGCATGCCGATAGGAGCTGAATGTTTGATCATAATTCAAAGCCATAGTCTTTTCTGACGCCGGATTTTTGAGGCGGGCAGGGAAGCTGTGATGTTCAGGAAACTTGCCCGGATATGGAAATCATAAGTCTTGTTACTCTTTTACGACATTTCGGACGCCGGAATGTCAGCCTTTTAACGGCGCTGGCGTTACTGATTCCTTTTGCGACAAACGCGGCATCACTCAGCCCCGCCGACCGCGACAGTATCGAACAGCAGCAACGGCAACTTCTTCAGCAGAACCAGCAGCAGCGTCAGGAACTGGAGCGCAGCACGCCAGTCACGCCCGCGCCGCCAGTATCACCGCAGCCCGGCGGCCCCTGTTTTGAAATCCATTCCATCACGCTTCCCGGCGCAGACCATCTGCCCGCCCGGGCGCAGCAAAAACTGATTCAACCTTATCTGCAAAAATGCCTCGGTATCGGCCAGATTAATGCGCTGGTGAAACAGGTTTCTGACTGGTACATCGGGCAAGGTTTTATTACCAGCCGTGCGTTTCTTACCGAACAAGATTTGTCGTCAGGCACACTCAGCCTGACGGTGATGGAGGGGAAACTCGAAGCTATCAAAATGGAGAATCAGCACGGTGCGATGCTGGCGATGGCGTTTCCGGGTCTTACCGGAAAAATTCTTAATCTGCGCGATATCGAGCAGGGGATGGAGCAGATAAACCGGCTGCGCAAAACGCCGGTGCAGATTGAAATCCAGCCGGGCAGCCAGCCGGGTTATTCCATCGTCAACCTGACGTCGACGCCGGAGTTTCCGCTTCAGGCCAGCATCGGTTTTGATAACTCAGGGCAAAAAAGTACCGGTACCGGGCAGCTTAACGGCTCGGTGACCGGCAATAATCTGCTCGGTCTGGCTGACCAGTGGTTTGTCAGCACCGCCCGCAGCTCGGACGGGGCGAGTGATCATGACGCCAAGAGCGTGCAGGCCGGTGTGAATCTGCCTTACGGATACTGGTTATTCGATTACAACTACAGCTACAGCGATTATCTCAGCACGATTGAATCACAGGGTTATCTCTGGCGATCTAGCGGCGACAGCCAGTCACACCGGTTTACGCTCTCACGTGTCCTGTTCCGAAATGGCAACATGAAAACCGCCGCAAGCTTAGGACTTACCCACCGCCTGAACCGTAATTACCTCAACGATGCGCCGCTTGAAAGCAGCACGCGCAGCCTGACCAGCTGGACCGCCGGCATCAATCACAGCCAGAAACTCTGGGGCGGATACGCGACGCTTAACCCTGCCTTCAGCCGCGGTGTGCCGTGGTTTGGGGGAGAAAGTGACGAGGCAAAATCGCCTGATGCGCCGCGTGCTGAATTTTCAAAATGGACGCTCTCTTCCAGTTACTACCGCCCGGTGACGCAACGTATCACCTGGCTGACCAGCGCCTACGGGCAGTGGGGCGACGACCGTCTCTATGGCAGCGAACGTCTGACGATTGGCGGCGAAAGCTCGGTTCGCGGTTTCAAAGAACAGTATCTCTCCGGCGATAACGGCGGCTACTGGCGAAATGAACTCGACGCTCAGCTGTTCACGTTACCGGGGCTGGGGCAAATCAGCAGTATCACTGCGCTCGACGGTGGATACCTGCAACACAGCAATCACGATTCGGACGCTGCCGGCACCTTATGGGGCGCAGCGGTCGGACTTGCCAGCACTAATGCACATTTCTCCAGCCAGTTTACCGTTGGCTGGCCGCTGAGCTATCCGGATTCATTGTCGCCGGACCGCGTCACGGTCTACTACCGTATCGGCTTTGCACTGTAAAGATGAGAAGGAATTCGGGGATGAAAGCGGTGAAAGAACAACCTGTTGCTTTATGGCGTAAGGCGCTGGCATATGGACTGATGGGCTGGCTGGTCTGGCAGCCGGTGGTCCCGGCATTCGCGGCGGGTATCACGGTGGCGGAAGGTAACACCCGCACCGATCAGGCCGGGAACGGCGTGCCAGTGGTGAACATTGCCACTCCCAATCAGGCCGGGATTTCGCACAATAAATACACCGAATTTAACGTCGGCCAGCAGGGCCTCATCCTCAACAATGCCACCGGTAAACTCACACAAACTCAGCTCGGCGGTCTGATCCAAAATAACCCCAATCTTGCCGCAGGTCAGGAAGCAAAGGGCATCATTAACGAAGTGGTGTCATCGAACCCTTCGCAGCTTAATGGCTACATGGAAGTCGCCGGTAAAGCCGCGAACGTTATGGTGGCTAACCCGTATGGGATCACCTGTAACGGCTGCGGATTCCTCAATACCCCCAACGCCACGTTAACCACGGGCAAACCGGTGCTGGGTGCAGACGGTTCGCTGCAATCCCTCGATGTCACGCAGGGTGCGATCACGGTCGAAGGTCAGGGGCTGGACGCCCGCCAGAGCGACTCGTTTTCGCTGATTTCCCGCGCCGCACAGATTAATGCCGGTTTGTATGCCAAAGACCTGAACGTCACTTTGGGGGCGAATCGTGTGGATGCGCAGGGTAACGCTGCGCCGCTCTCTGGCGCAGGCGTGCCGTCGGTGGCCATCGACACCGGTGCGCTGGGCGGGATGTATGCTAACCGTATCCATCTGGTCTCCAGCGACAAAGGCGTCGGGGTCAATCTGGGTAACCTGAACGCGTCCATCGGCGACATGCAGATTGATGCCAGCGGGAAACTGACGCTGAACAATGCGACAGCCACCGGCAAACTGACGGCGAATGCGCAGGAGATTGCGCTGAACGGCGCGCAGCAGTCGGGCGGCGATATGGCGCTCAACAGCCAGGGGCAGCTGGCGGTGCAGGGCAGTCAGGTGACCAGCGGCGGGAATATGACGCTGGCCGCAGGGCAACTGACGTCAGGCAGCGCGGCGAAGGTCTCCGCCGCCGGTAACGTCAGCGCAGCAGCAGGAAACGCAGGGCAATGGCAGGGCAGCCTGATGGCGGGTAAAGATCTCAGTCTCAGCGCCGGTGACCTGACCAATAACGGGCTGATTGCCGCCAGCGGTAACGCGAATCTGACAACACAGCACCTGATCAACAGCGGAACACTACAGGCACAAACGCAGTCGGTTCAGGCGACGACGCTGGACAACGGCGGTGTGATACAGGCGAAAGGGGTACAACAGATTCACGCCAGTTCCCTGAGTACGACTGGCGGTTCGACAATCTCCAGTGCTGGCAATTTATCGCTGGATGCTGACAGTGCAACGATCGGCGGGCTGGTTTCGAGTGACAACCAGCTCACCGGACGCTTTGGACAGTTAGCCACGCTGGCCGGTTCGCAAATCCAGTCGGGCACGGATGCGGACGTTCAGGCCAGCGGCGTGACCACGCTGGGCGGTAATCTGCGTGCCGGACGGGATCTGCTGCTGAGCAGCAGCAGCCTGAACTCCGTCAGCGGAGCGCAGGTTTATGCCGTGGGCAATGTTCAGGCTACAGCTGGCAACAACGGCGTGTGGGGCGGCAGCCTGACGGCGGGCGGTAATCTTGGTATGAATGCTGCCGACATGACCAATAACGGTACGCTGGCGGCGGGGGCTGACACGGCGATCACCACACAAAAACTGACCAACCGCGGGCTGATTCAGGCGCAGGGTAAACAAACCCTGATTGCGACCGCGCTCACCAATAACGGTAAATTGCAGTCCGGCGGGACACAGAAAATCGATGTCAGCATTCTCAATAATCAGGGAATGATTGGCTCACTGCAGGGGCTGAATTTCCAGATCGCCGGTCCGATGACCGTGGGTAAAACGGGAAGTTTACTGGCAGGTGACCAGCTGAATATTGACAGCGGACAGCTCACCGCTGACGGCATCCTGACCGGTACTCACGGGCTGACATTGACGACGGGCGCCTTAAAAACAGGCAGCGCAGCGGTGATCACCAGCCAGGGCGATATCGGTTTAACCAGCCATAGCGTTGAAAATGCCGGACTTATTAACGCGGGCGGCAATACAACGCTGACCACGCAAGATCTGAGCAATACCGGGACATTGCAGGCGCAGGGCGATCAGACTTTGCAAAGCGTTTCGCTTGATAACAACGGAACGATTCAGACGAAAGGCACGCATTACATCACGGCGGACCTGTTGAGCAACAACGGCGCTATCGGTGCGGGTAAGACATTACAACTGCAGGCTAAACAGATCCTGAGTCAGGGGGCTGACGGTACAATCGATGCCACCGGCGCACTGGCGATTAACGCTGCACAGGCGCAGATGGCGGGTCATGTCACCGGTCATGAGGACAGTCAGCTGGACTTTGGGTCACTGACGACCGCCGCCAATTCCACGATCTCAGGCCAGGGCAGTCTGTCCCTGAATGCGGGCAGCGCGCAACTCGGCGGCGTGATCTCAGGAGATAACCAGCTGACCGGACATTTTGGTCAGCTGACCACCGCCGCCGGTTCGCAAATTCAGTCCGGTTCTGACGCGGATATTCAGGCCAGCGATTACGCCATGCTGGGCGGTAATATTCGTGCCGGACAAAACCTGCAACTGGGCAGTGATTCACTGAACTCCGCCAGCGGTGCGCAGGTTTATGCCACCGGAAATGTACAGATCAGCGCTGGCGATAACGGAATATGGAACGGTGGCCTGACAGCCGGGGGCGATCTGGCACTGAATGCCGCCGGACTGACCAATAACGGGACGTTGGCGGCGTCAGGTAACACGGACTTCACCACGCAAAAACTCACCAATAACGGGCTGATGCAGGCACAGGGCAGCCAGACTCTTCACGCCACCGAACTGAACAATACGGGTAAAATTCAGTCCGGCGGTACGCAAAATATCACGGCTAATTCTCTCGACAGCCAGGGGCTCATCGGGTCGCAAAAAGCACTGGCATTGCAGGTTGCAGACCAGCTAACGGTCGGTGAACAGGGTTCTTTGTTTGCCGGTGACCAGCTCACCCTTAGCGGCGGTCAGATGACCGTGAACGGCGCGCTGACCGGTAAAAGCGGTCTTTCAGTCGGTGCAGATTCCCTGAGCGCCGGACAAAATGCGCTGATCACCAGCCTGGGTGATATTCAGCTCACCGCCGGGCAGCAGTCGCTTAACGGCCAGATTTCAACGGCAGGCAATGTAGATCTTAACGCCACGGATCTTTCCGTTGGCGCATCGGGCAGTATCCACAGCGACAAAGATGTATCCCTGACGGCAGGCCACGCTTCCACGATCGCCGGTGCGCTGGACGGGAACACGCTGGAGGCCAGCGGCGGCGCATTGCAGGTTACCGGCAGCGGTTCGCTGGTGTCGGTCAGTGATATGCAGTTATCCGCGCAGCAGCAACAGCTCGACGGCGTCACCAGTGCGGGCAGCAATCTCTCAATAACCGCTGACCAGCTCAACGCCGCGCAGGGCGGCAAAACGTCTGCGCAGAACGACATCATTTCGAACATTACCCGTGGCGGTCAGTGGTCGGGCAGCCTGATTGCCGGCCGTGACCTGAACTTCACCTCGGGGGATTTCAGCAACGCAGGCACGCTCGCCGCCAACCGTAACGGGCAGTTCAGCTTCGGCACGCTGACCAACAACGGCCTTTTACAGTCACTGGGCACGCAGCAGTTTAACGGCGACACCTTCAACAACAACGGCACGGCGCAGTCCGGCGGTGACCAGACCTTTACCCTGAATCAGCTCAATAATCAGGGGCTGACCGGGACAAATGGCGATCTGACGCTGAATGTCCGTGACGGTGTCGTGAACGGGGACTCCGGCACATTGCTGGCCGACGGCAAACTGACGCTGAAAACGGCGCAGGCGGATCTGGGTGGAACGCTCACGGGTACGCAGGGCGCAGATCTCACGGCGGATACACTGACCAGCCATACAGGTTCGGTGCAAACCAGTCAGGGCGACGTGAACCTCAGTGCAGGCAACGCCAGCCTGAACGGTTTCCTTTCTGCCGACGGCAGCATGGCGCTGAACACGCAACACCTGACCACGGGGAACGGCTCGCAAACGCAGGGCAAAAACGCACTGGGGATCAGTGCGTCTGAAAGCGCTGAGTTGGGCGGCAAACTGGTGACCCCGGGCGCGCTGACGATCCGGGCCGGAACCTTATCCAATACCGCCACGCTCGGCGCTGATAATGTCGATGTCAGCGCGACGACGCTGACGAACAGCGGCGCGATCTCAGCGGACGATGGCCTGCATCTTAATGCAGAAACCCTGCATCAGCAGGGCAGCGTGAGCGCGCAGAACCTGATGAACCTGGAAGGCGATACGCTGGACAATCAGGGCAGTATTTCCGCGGGCGATCTGGGTATTCATGCCAAAACCAGCCTGACCAACCAGAGCAACGGGGTGATCTCGGCGGGCAACGGCCTGACCGTAGATGCACCGACATTAATTAACAACGGCACGCTGGCGGCGAAAACCGTTGGCGTGAATGCCAGCGGTATCAGCAACACCGGTCTGGTGCAGGGAAACGGCGACACCACGCTGACGGCCAGCACGCTGACTAACGGCGCGCAGGGGCAGGTGATTTCAGGCGGTACGCTGAACGTCAATGCTGCCGGGACACAAAATCAGGGCCGGTTGCAGGGCAGCCAGCTGAACCTGACCGGTAACACACTGACCAACGGCGGGACGGCGCTGGGCACGAATGGCCTGAACGCGCAGATGCAGGGCGATCTGACCAACACCGGTAGCCTGCTTTCCTCCGGCGATGCCACGGTGAACGCCGCGACGCTGGAAAACAGCGGCCAGCTGCTCAGCGATAAAACCGCGACAGTTACCGCTTCTCATATCACCAATCAGGGACAAATTCAGGGCGATACGCTCGCCGTGAACGCCGGTTCGGCCGATAACGGCGGCAACCTGATTGGCCTGAAAAGCCTGACGGCACAACTTCAGCAAGATCTCACCAACGCCACGTCCGGCAAATTACTGACCCAGGGTGCGCTCACCGTCACTGCCGGACACGTCACTAACAACGGCAACTGGCAGGCCGATAGCGCGGATTTACACGCCAGCCAGTTAGATCTCAACGGGGCCATCCAGACCGCAACAAAAGCCAGTCTCATTCTGACCGGCGCGCTGAATACGCAGGCGCAGGGGAAAATTGTCTCCACCGGGCTCGCCGTCTTGCAGGCCGCCAGCCTCAACAATCAGGGGAACTGGTCGGCGGATAATCTCACCCTGACAGGCGGTTCGATCACCAGCAACGGTGGGATCAGCGGCGTCAGCGCACTGGCGGCAACGCTCAGCGGTCAGCTACAGATTCAGCAGGGCGGAACATTACTCAGCGGCGGCACCAGTACGCTGAACGCCGGAAATATCACTAACAGCGGCAATATTCAGGCCAATAACCTGACGCTGACGACTGGCAGCATTTCGAACGGCGGACAGTTACAGGGCCAGCAAAGCCTGCAGGGCACGGTACAAAACGGCATCACTAACCTCAGCGGCGGCACGCTGCGCAGCCAGGGGACGTTGGATTTAGGCGCGCAGTCGCTGCTCAATCAGGGGCAGTTGCAGGGCGATGGCGCCAGCCATCTCACGCTTTCCGATAACCTGAATAATCAGGGCACCTTGCTGACCGGTGGCCGCCTGACGGTGTCTGCCCCCACGCTGACGAATACGGGTCTTTTGCAGGCTCAGGGGCTGACGATGACCGGCGGAACGCTGAACAATAGCGGCACGCTGACCGGGCAGGGCGACAGTACGGTGAACGTGTCGCAGGTGACCAATCAGGGGCAGCTTCAGGGTGACCGTCTGCAACTGACCGGGAACGCCTTGCACAACACCGGCACCGTTCTGGGCAGCCAGACGCTGGGGCTAAACGTACAGAACGCTGACAATCAGGCGGGCGGTAAACTTTACAGCGCCGGCAATCTGACGCTGGTGACACCGTCACTTAACCAGTCCGGCAGCCTGCTGGCACTGGGTGATATGACGCTGCAACTCGGGTCGGGATTCACCCAGACCGGCACGCTGGCGGCGGGGCAAAACCTGAATCTGAGCACGCAGGGCGATCTGAGCGTACTCGGCACCTTGCAGGGCAACGGTATTCAGCTCAGCTCTGCGGGTAACTTCGTCAACAACGGCCAGCTGCGCGGAGGCAGCGGTACGGTGGGCGTGGATGCGAACAACATCACGCTCAATGGCAGCGGCAGCGTGCAGTCCGGCGGTGATATCCGCCTCGCCAGCCGCGGCGTGCTGAACAACAGCGGTTTTGTCGGTGGCGCAGGCAACGTCGTGATGTCCGCAGCGGGTCAGCTGGCCAACAGTGCGCTGCTGTATGCCGGTAACAACATGCAGTTGCTGGCCGACAGCATCCATAACAACTACGGCGATATTCTGGCGGGCAACAGCCTGTGGATGCAGCGGGATGCAGTGGGTAATGCCAACAGTGAAGTGGTCAATACCTCGGGGGATATCGAAACCACCAACGGCGATATCACCATCAATACCGGGCACCTGCTGAACCAGCGTGATGGGCTGAGTACGTCGAGTTCGTATCAGGCGGCAAATAGCCCGGCCTCGGGTGGTGCCAGTTCGATTAAGGTGCGTTTGGGGGATCTTAATAACGACGAACTGGGTATTTATAATTCAACATTCAACTATAACAATGGAGGAAGCGGAAGTAATGGTGAGCGCTGGAGTATAACGACAAGTTATCTGGCACCTAATGAAAAGGGATCCATAAAAAAATATCTGGTCGGAACGTCTTCAGTCACTGCGAGTGCAAGCGGCGGGGCCGGACGTATTGCCGCAAATAGCAATATGAATATTGCTGCCAACTCGCTGGATAATATTGCCAGTAATCTTCTGGCTGGCGGTAATATTTCATTAACAGGTGCAAGTCTGAATAACCAGTCATATGAAAATGGTATTCAAAATAAATACCTGACCTATATCTACTCGGACAAACTTGGATCTGATAATCCTAACAGTGTTGATTATAAAAAAACTTATGCTACAGAATCCGATTCTAATGAATGGACAGTAGGGCGTGGAAATAGTGTCAATTCAGCGGTGACGTATAATCTGTCGGATGCGCCAACCTTTGAAACCATCAGCACCGGAGAAGGCCTTCGCTCTGTCATTCAGGCCGGGGGGGCCGTCAACGCCAGTTTCAGCAACAACATCAGCAACACCACCACGACCGCCAATGCGGGTGGTTTATCACACGCCATCAGCGCACCGGGAATAAGCGGCACATCAGGCCTGCAACAGGTCGGTGGTGTGCAAAGTCAGCAACTGGCGGCGGGTAAAAACCTGACTGTCGGATCTGTGCAATGGACTGATTCCGTCAGCAATGCTTTGCAGCAAATCGGCAACCGGGGCGCGGCGCTGGCCGATTACCCGCTGCCGACCGGCAATAACGGCCTGTTTGTGGCGAGTCAGGATCCGTCCAGCCCGTATCTGATCACCACAAATCCGCAACTTGGCAGCATTGGCAAAACAGATCCCTCGCTGTTTAACGGCCTGAATGACTATCTTTCACGCCCGACATCCCCGGTTTCAGTGGTTAATCAGCAGAGCGTTCAAAGCAGCGGTGGGTTGAGTTTTGTTTCTGCGGGCTCACCAGGTTCACTGCCAGCCTTGTCTTCTTCATCCACACTGGGGTTCGCGCAGACCTCAGCGACCGGGGCCACATTTGTCACTGCCGCAGGTTCCGTCCCAGCGCAGGGCACGGTGGTGACTCGCGTCGTTCAGCCGGGCACGCCCTCCAGTCCGCGCATTGAAACCGCGCCGGTTTATACCGACGAAAGCAAATTCATCGGCTCGGCCTACTTTATGAATCGGCTGAACCTGACGCCGGATTACGACTACAAATTCCTCGGCGATGCGGCATTTGATACCCGCTACGTCAGCAATGCGGTTCTCAGCCAGACCGGTAACCGTTACGTCGGCGGTACCGGTTCTGACCTGGCGCAGATGCAGTATCTGATCGACAACGCGGCTGAGCAGCAGGCCGGGCTGGGCCTGCAACTGGGCGTCAGTTTGTCGCCGGAACAGGTCGCGGCGCTGACCAAAAGTATCGTCTGGTGGGAGAAAACCACCGTCAACGGCCAGACCGTTCTTGCCCCAAAACTGTATCTCTCAGCAAATGACACGAATGCCGTCACCGGCAGCGTGATTTCCGGGAATACCGTCAATCTCGACGCGGGTCATATCGTCAACGCCGGCAGTACGCTGCAGGCACAAACGCAGCTGGCGGCGAAAAGCAACAGCTCACTGGATAACCTGAACGCGGGGCTGATTGCATCCAACGGCAGCCTGCAGCTGAGCGCGCTGGGGGATATCAATAACATCGGTTCCTCGATTGCCGGACAAACTGTCGCACTGGCTTCGGTCAGCGGCGACATCAATAACGTCACGCAGGCACAGCAGTGGAATGCTGCGCCGACCGCCAGCAAAAGCAAAACGTCGCAGCTGACGTTCAGTGATACCCAGACCGGTGATGTCGCCGGCATTTCGGCCACCGGCGGGCTTGCGCTGACGGCCGGTAACAGCATCAACAACACCGGAGCCAAACTTAGCGCGGGCAGCGAGTTGCAGCTGGTCGCGCTCAACGATATCAACATCACCGGCAATGCGCTGAGCACCAGCAAATCGACGGCGAAAACGAGCGCGCAGACCACTGGCAGCCAGGCCAGTGAAGTCAGCGCGGGCGGTAATCTGCAGGCCAGCGCCGGTAACAACCTGACGGTTGCAGGCAGTGCCGTAACAGCCAAAGGCGACACCTCGCTGGCGGCGGTGAATGACATCAATCTCGACGCGATGGACAAAAGCAGCCATCAGACCAGTGGTAAAAACCGAAACGATGATAACAACGCCACACGCACGGTCGTGAGCAGCGGCGGTGACCTGACGCTCAGCGCAGGCCGGGATCTGAACTCGCAGGCGGCGCAACTGACCGCCGACCTTAACGCCTCACTCAGCGCGGGTCGCGACGTCAACCTGAACGCCCAGCAGACCAGCACCTACAGCGAAACCCACGGCAATAAAAGCGTGAGTATCCGTGAAAATGTCGGGCAGGAAGGGACGGCGGTTTCCAGCGGCGGGAGTACGACCATTTCCGCCGGACGTGACATTACGACACAAGCTGCGCAAGTCCAGGCCACCGGTGACCTGGCCCTGAACGCCGGGCGTGACGTCAATATCACCACCGCACAGGAAAGTGAATACAGCTACGACGAAAAGACCAAAACCAAGAAACATCTCTTCTCCAGCACCACCACGCACACCGTCAAAGAGGATTATTCCACCACGGAAAAAGCCTCGCAGCTCAGTGGCGACAAGGTATCCATTGTTGCCGGGCAGGACCTGACGGTTAAAGGCTCATCGGTGGTCGGTGACGGGGATGTGACGCTGAAGGCGGGGAACAATGTCGATATCGTTGCCGCCACTGACACCAGTTCCAGTTATCGCCTGAGTGAGACGCAAAAGAGCGGGCTGATGGGCACGGGAGGCTTTGGTGTCACCATCGGCAGCGCACAATCGCGACATCAGCTCAATGAAGATGGCACCACTCAGAGTCAGAGTGTAAGCACTATTGGTTCAACCGGCGGTAACGCAAATATTATCGCCGGTGAAAAAGCACATATCAGCGGTGCGGATGTGATCGCCGATAAAAATCTGAACGTTGTCGCGGGTGAAGTAGTGGTAGATCCCGGTAACGATTTGTTGAGGCGTAAAGAGAGTTACGAGCAGAAAAAGAGCGGTCTGACATTGTCAGTGTCCAGCCCGGTGACCGATGCCATTCTTGCAGCCAACAGCACATTGAAACGAAGTGGGGAAGTCAGCGATGAACGGCTGAAAACGCTTTATGCAGTGCAGGCGGCAGATAATGCATGGATTGCTGTCGCGGGTGCCTCTTCCATGGCGACGGATGTAGCCCAAGGCAATCTGAACGCCGTTAAGGTTGAAGTCAGCGTAGGTTCGAGTAAAAGCTCATCTGAATCCAGTTCCACACAAAATCAGGTACGCGGAAGCACCCTCAGCGCAGGCGGAAATACCACGTTGGTGGCAACAGGTAATAAAGGTACCAGCGGTGACCTTCATATCAGCGGCAGTGGTGTGACAGGCAATAATGTCACCCTTGTGGCGAAGAATGACCTGCTGCTGGATGCCGCATCTAACAATACCGAACAAACCAGTAAGAATAACAGCAGCGGCTGGAACGTCGGTGTGCATATATCGCTGGGTCAGGAGACAGGAATTGGTGTCTCAGCCAGTGGTTATCAATCAAAAGGAACGGCTGACGGTAAGAGTACTGAGTATGTCAATACCCGTGTTAACGCCAGCGACGCGCTTAGCCTGAGCAGCGGACGGGATACGGTGATCTCCGGTGCGCAGGCATTGGGCGAAAAAATCACAGCTGAGGTAGGACGCGGCCTTACGATTAGCAGCCTGCAGGATACTGACGAGTACCACAGCCAGCAGAAAAGTGTGAGTGGTGGCGCTAGTTTCACTTTCGGGTCAATGACCGGTTCGGCCTCACTAAGCATTAATAAAAGCAAAACCGACAGCGACTATGCCAGTGTCGGTGAGCAAAGCGGGCTTTTTGCCGGGGATAAAGGGTTCGACATTACGGTAGGCAACCATACCCAACTGGATGGTGCAGTCATAGCCAGTACCGCAACGGCAGATAAGAACCTGCTTGATACCGGTTCACTGGGCTGGAGCAATATCAATAATGAAGCGCAGTACAGCGCCAGTAGTCAAGGTCTTGCCGGTGGTTTCTCGTCGGAAAAAAATGATAAAGGCGAGCGGGCTAACGGCGGGGGTGTTGTCCCTGTCATTGGTGTTAAGAGCAGCGGTGACGCTTCAGGTACAACGCAATCGGCCATTGCCGCAGGCAGTATCGTCATCCGTGATGGTGCGAAGCAGACGCAGGATATTGCAGGACTAAGCCGCGATACAGACAACGCTAATGGTCATATCGATAAAATTTTTGATGAGAAGAAAATTGCCGAGCAACAGGAACTCGCGGCGGTATTCGGGCAGATGGCGAACTCGGCCGCCGGTGATCTTGGTGAGGCGATGGGTTGGGGACCGGATAGCCCCGAAAAAGCCGCTATTCACGGTGTGATAGGTGCAGTTCAGGCGAGTTTTGGTGGCGGTAATGCGCTGGCAGGCGGACTGGCCGGGATGAGCAGCGAAGCGTTTAGCCAGATGGTCGATACTTATCTGAGCAACAACACGCAACTGGACCGCAATGAAAGAGGAGCCATTACCCAGTGGGCTGCGGCGCTGAGTGGTAGTGCAATCGGTGGGATGATCGGTGGAACGAGCGGTGCACAATCGGGGGCAACCGCTTCACTGGATGCTGAACGTTATAACCGGCAATTGCACCCGGATGAAGTGGCCCGAATCCAGCAATTGTCCGGAGGGGATAAAGACAAAGAAGCGCGTCTGAAAGCAGCGGCCTGTGCGCTGGTCAAGTGTTCCGCTGAGTTTGCGGAAGGTTCTCCGGATTATGTGAAAGCGCTGGCGCTGGAGCAATTAGGAAACAGCGATGCGTATGCCACTGAGCGCACACAACTTGCATCTCAGAGCGGCAGCCAACTGATTTATGCCATGGGCAGTAATGCCAGTGCCAGTCTGCCAATGTTTGGGTATTCGGTCAGCGATCAAACCGGGGATGCGCTATCTCACTATGGTGTTGGGGCTCGTTTAGGTGGTTTGACGCAATTTACCGGAGGAGAACTTCAGGCGGTGAGTGGCGCGGCAATATGCACTACCAGCGCGGGTGTAGCTTGTCTGGCAGGCGGTTATCTGGCAGCCTCAGGGCTGGATACGGCGAATGCAGGTTTTAATACCTTCCTGTCTGGTGTCAACCAAAAAACCAGCGGTGCTTATTTGCTGGAAGGGTTGGGAGTCTCTCCAGAGTACTCAGAATCAATCTACGGGTTTTCCCAAATGGGGGCAGTAGGTCTTGGTGTGTGGAATGGATTTCGGGTGGAATCTACTGCCGCGACAGGGACTGTGCCCGGTACTAGCGAAATATTGTCCACCCCACCAGGGCAAAGACCTGATCCGGCTGCGTATATGACCCCGGAATATATTTCTCAGCATTTGGCATTGTTCGATGAGGGAGCGACGAAGTTCATGAAGGAAACTAACTTTAATAAGTATGGCATTGGTCAAATTGATGGCACGTCCTTCGTTTTGTCTAAAACAGAAGCTGATATGTTAATGAAGTATGCAAATGGAGATGCAGCGAAACTGGAGCAATCATTAGGTTTACCTTCCGGCTTCTTTTCTACAGGTAATGTTGTACGTGTTGACATCCCTAAACCTGGTGATTTTAATCTACGGATTCCTTCTGGAAATGAGGCCGGTGTGAATGAATTTTGGGTACCGGGAGGGATACTACCAAACAATAACGCCGAAGCAGTGATTGACGCGGGGAGTATATTACCCAATGATTACACGGTTTCTCCTGTTAAATTTAGATGAGATAATTTAATGAAATTTGAAGACGTTTTTTTTAGCAGAGAGGAAAGATATTCTATTGGAATTGAAACAGAGACTGCTCGATATTATCTTTCCATTCCTGTAACCAATCATATGATTGATTATGAAGAATATTATGAGATAAGTGAAAGCGAGTATAATATCTTTCTGAGTAATCCTGCCATGGCAGTAGATTTTGCTAAACAATGCAAAAGACGAGAAAAGGATGATCTTCTAATCGTAAAACCAGGTGCTCTCAGAGGCGTTGCTTCTTAGCATAAACTCAGTCATATCTATCTTGACGGATTTTAGTATTCTGTATTTGTCAGAGAATCTTACGTTCCATCTGCTTGCAGAAGATGTATTTTTGAAAGCGGCCAATCCTTATGTAATTCGAAAGATTTATGCAGGCTGCTTTTGAATTGAAAAAGCCGTCAGCCGCTTTCAGAAAGCTTGCTGAATGAGTGTTTCGAGACCGAAAGGCTCGAAGACCGAAATGAAGGTACCGCGCAGCGGCAAGTTTTCGCGGCAATAGCAAGAGGTGCTGAAACATAACCAGCGAGCGGCAGCGCGTGTTGAAAAAGCGTGGGGAAATCCAAAAGGGGAAACGCTTTTCCCCTTTTGGTCGGTTTCGGCGAGAGCCGCTGAGCGATCACCGCAATTAAAAAACCGAAATTTACGCCAGGCTGCCGTTCCAAAGTTGTTTGGTTGCAACCCAAGGTCTTGACTTGACTTGAGTTAAGAGCTCACCGTCCCGGTTATACCCGATTCAGCGAGTCTCTATGAGCCAAAATCAGAAGCTATAACTCGCTGTCACCGACACATTCCTCGGTTCGCCGTACACCACGTACTGGCTGACACTCGTGTCATATTCTTTGTCGAACAGGTTGTTCACGTTGGCCTGAACGGCGAGTTGTTTCGTGACCTGATAACGGCTGAAGAGATTAACCACGGTATAGCTGCCTTGCTCGGCGTAACGCGTGCCGTTGCCGCTTGGGCCTGGCTCATCCTGCCAGACGTGCGTCTGCCAGTTCGCGCCGCCGCCGACGGTCAGATCCTGCAACATCGGCAGGCGATAGCTGGTGAACAGTTTCAGCTGCGTGCGCGGCAGTTGCGGGTTAACCGCATCGCTGTTTTCGTCTTCGGCAATGTAACGGGTGCCGCCGAACGTCATCTGCCAGTTGTCGGTCAGCGCGCCATTCAGTTCAAATTCAATCCCGCGGCTCACCGTGCCGTTTTTGCCTTCGTACGCCGTATCGGTCGAGCCTTCGATGGTGCGGCCGGTACTTTGCGCGACGTTATCCAGTTCCGCGCGGAACACCGCAACGGAAGCAGTCAGTCGGCTGTTGAACCAGTCGGATTTCACGCCCGCTTCGTAGTTTTTACCGATAACCGGCGACAGATACGCGCCGTTGATATCGCGGTAAGTCTGCGGCTGGAATACCGACGTGTAGCTGGCGTAGGTTGACCAGGTATCGTTGATGTCGAACACCAGACCGGCGTACGGCGTGATGTTGTTCTTCTCAATCTGAGCCGTCAGGGTGTCAGAATTCCAGTTGGTGTAACGCGCGCCGACAATCAGATGCAGCGGATCGGCCAGCGAAATACGCGTGGCGACGTACGCGGATTTCTGGCGGATAACGTCCCGCTCAGCCAGAGAACGCGGGCCCCAGTCAGTTTCCGGGAACTGGCTGTTGTAATCGTTAAAGTTGCCCAGCTCTTCGGTCGAAATATTGGCGAATGAACTGTAATAGGTATTTTGCTGTTTGGAATAACTCACGCCGGTCATCAGTTCATGCTGACGGCCAAACAGTTCGTACGGGCCGCTGGCAAAGGCGTCCACGCCATCGACTTTACGTTTACCGGTGTTGTAGCCGGTTCCCGCGACGACCGGATAACCGGCATAAGCAGATTCGCCCACGCCGGTGGTTTTATCGAATGTCCCGTCGATGTACATCATTTTGCTGTCGATAAGGGATTCGGTATGTGTGCCGTTCAGCGTCGCCTGCCAGCCGTTATCGAAGGACTGTTTCAGGGTGGTGAAAAGTTTGGTGGTCTCTTTATTGCTGTAAGCCCAGTCCGGCGCGGAGTTGAAGCCACGGCGGTAATCGGTTTTGCTGCCGTCGAGATACCAGCGCGGCATGCCGCCCCAGGTCGGGCTGTCGGTGTTGGTTTGCTGGAATTCGTAGCCCGCGGAAAGCAGGGTGGAATCGGTCAGGTCGGCATCCACCGTGGCGTAGACGAATTTTTTGGTCGCGTTGTAACGCTCAACGTAGCTGTTCTGATCCTGATATCCGGTGATCAGGCGGCCACGTACGCTGCCGGATTCGTTCAGCGGGGTGGATAAATCTGCCACGTAACGCTGTTTGTTCCAGCTGCCGTAAGTTGCGGAAACATTGCCGGTGAATTCTTTGCTGTCGGCGTGTTTACGTACCTGATTGACGGAGGCGGACGGGTTGCCCGGGCCGGTCATCAGGCCGGTTGCGCCGCGCACCACTTCGATGCGTTCGAACAGTGCGGTGTCGGACTGGGAATCGCCCAGATCCCAGCGTGGGTCGAAGGTGGTCGGAATGCCATCGACCATGTAGTTATCGATTAAAAAGCCACGTGCGTAATAGGTGCGGCGGTCAAGATCCGAGACGCTTTCCTGAATGCCGGTGGTGTTTTTCAGGACATCACCCAGCGTTTGCAGCTGCTGATCCTGCATACGTTGTTTGCTGATGATGCTGACAGACTGCGGAATGTCGCGGGTGGTCAGCGCCATTTTGGTACCCGCGGTGGTGACCGGTACGCTGTAATCGGTGGCGGCAGTGTCGGTAGCCGCGGCGTTATTCTGGCCGGTCACGACGACCGTATCGTCGGTTTTATTCGCCGCAGTTTCGGCGGCATAGGCAGAATGTAAAGAAGACGAAATAAAAACAGCAATAACAGAAAGTGAAAGTTTCTGTCCTAAATTATTATTCCTGCCACGGATTGATTTAACTGACTTTTTCCCTGAAACGGATACCATTTATTATTCTCCGAAATATTATTTTATATTTTATTAGCCACAACTTTTAGATATTTATAACGCTTTAAAAGGGTGAACAAGACCCGCCGGGATCCCCCGAAAAAAGAGGGCCGGAATGGTGGAGTGCAAACTCAGTTAATAAAGCGAATGAGAATAATACGCATTGGGTTTAACGGTGTAAATAAATATTACCATTCTGTAATAGTGAGTTTTCTTTTCTCTTTTTTAGCCATTAAGAAATCTAGACATCTAAACGTTCGTTTTGTAGAGTGTCATTCACCTGCTGAATTACTGCTTGATTCAGTTAAGAAAATTTCGAGGCGACGACACAATGATCAGTAACATTAAAATTCTCGATGGCGGAATGGGCCGTGAACTGGCCCGGATGGGTGCGCCGTTCCGTCAGCCGGAATGGTCGGCGCTGGCGCTGATCCAGGCACCGGAGTTTGTGCGTAAAGCGCATGACGCTTTTATTGCAGCCGGTTCCGACGTGATCACCACCAACAGCTACGCCGTCGTCCCTTTCCATGTGGGCGAAACCGTCTTTGCGGAGCAGGGGGCGGCGCTGATTGCGCTGTCCGGAAAACTGGCGCGCGAAGCCGCTGATGCGGCAAAAACGCCGGTGAAAGTGGCGGGTTCCCTGCCGCCGGTTCTGGGCTCATATCGCCCGGATCTCTTCGAACCAGTTGCGGCGAAAAAACTGCTGACAGTGTTGGTGGAAAATCTCAAAGACACCGTGGATTACTGGCTGGCCGAAACGCAAAGTTCAGTCGCCGAGGTCGAAGCGGTGCGCGAAGTGCTGACAGACGTGCTGGGCGATGACCCGCGTCCGCTGTGGTTCTCGTTCACCTTGCAGGATCAGCTCAACAATGACGGCCACGCGCTGCTGCGCTCCGGCGAATCCATTGAACAGGCGGTTGACGCCGCGCAGCGTTTATCCGCCAGCGCGATTTTGTTCAACTGTAGCCGTCCGGAAGTGATGGCCGCCGCCGTTTGTGCGGCACGTGCCGCAAGCACCTCTCTTGATATCGGCGTTTATGCCAACGCTTTTGAGCCGGCGGATAACAAACGCGGCGCGAACGAAGGGTTAAGCAAAATGCGTCAGGACACCGATCCTGCCGGATATTTGCAATTTGCCGAAGACTGGGTGGCGCAGGGCGCAACGATGGTTGGCGGCTGCTGCGGTATCGGGCCGGAACATATCGCGGCATTGAAAAACGCATTCAGCCAATAAAATCAAAAACATTTCAGCCGCCAGACGGACTGAATTTTGGGGCGTTATCGCCTCAGTGACAGGGGAAAAACATGATTGATCGTCGTTCGTTTATTAAAAGTGCGGGGGCACTTTCCATCGCAGCCGCCACGCATTCATTGTGGCTGGGCAACGCCTTTGCCGCCGACGCGGAAAAGCCGAAAAAAGGCGGGCATCTGGTGGTGGGCGTGGATAACGCGTCCAGCACCGACCGTCTGGATCCGGCATTCTGGTTCGAAACCTACATGTATTTTGTCGGTTCTCAGGTCTTCAATAACCTGGTGGAAATCAACGAAAGCGCCGGGCTTGCGCCCTCGCTGGCGGAATCCTGGTCATCTGCCGATGGCAGCAAAACCTGGGTGCTGAAAATCCGTCAGGGCGTGCAGTTCCACGATGGCCGTTCGCTGGGCGCGAAAGACGTGGTGTATTCCCTCAATCACCACCGCGGCGAGAAATCCACGTCGCCGGTAAAAGGTTATCTGGACACTGTCAGTTCCATTGAAGCGACCGGTGAACACGAAGTGACGATCAAACTGACCGCCGCCGATGTGGAATTTGTCTGGCTGCTGAGCGCGGTGCATTTTGCGATCACCGCCGAAAATGAAAACTACGACAAAGGCATCGGCACCGGCGCGTTCATTCTGGAGAAATTCCAGCCGGGCGTGACCACGCTGACCAAACGCAATCCGAACTACTGGAACAGCGAACGCGGGCATGTAGATTCCGTCGAAACGCTGGCGATGAACGATTCCACGGCGCGCGTGGCGGCGCTGGTCAGCGGCTCTGCGCACCTGATTAACCGCGTGAATCCGCGCATTGTCAGCCGTATCGAGCGCATGCCGAACCTGAAACTGGTGCGCGCGAAAGACAGCATGATTTACACCTTCCCGGGGCTGTCGAATCTGGCGCCGTTTGATAACGTCGATGGCCGTCTGGCGCTGAAATACGCCATCGACCGTCAGCAGATTATCGACACCGTTTTAGGCGGATACGGCACCGTTGCCAACGATAATCCCATTTTCCCGTCGAACCGTTACTTTGCGAAAGACATTCCGCAGCGTCCGTATGACCCGGAAAAAGCGCAGTTCCACTGGAAGAAATCCGGGTTCAGCGGCCCGCTGACGCTTAACGTGGCCGACGCCGGTTTCCCGGGCGCGGTCGATGCCGGTCAGCTTTATCAGCAATCTGCGGCGAAAGCCGGGATTAACCTCAACGTGGTTCGCGTGCCGGATGACGCGTTCTGGAATGATATCTGGCAGAAAAAAGCGTTTGTGTCGTCGAACTGGGCGAACCGTCCGACCGCCGATGCGCTGCTTTCTCTGGTGTTTACCAGCCAGTCCTCGTGGAACGAATCGGCCTGGCACGTTCCGGCCTTCGATGCGATGGTGAAAGCCGCACGCGGTGAGCCGGATGAAGCGCGCCGTAAGCAGATTTACCACGATATTCAGGTGATGCTGGTCGATCAGGGTAGCGAAGTCATTCCGCTGTACGCCGACGCGCTTGACGGCTGCTCATCCAAAATCAAAGGTTTCACCTCCGTGCCGGGCATGCCGCTGAGCGGTAACCGCGCGGCAGAGAAAATCTGGATCGAAAGCTGAGCCGGGTAAAAGAATAATGTCAGAGCTTCCTTCTGTAAAAACAACACAACGGCCTGCGGGCCGTTTTTCGCTGTACCGTGTTTCTCAAAATGGCTCGCTTTTGCGCATGGTACTGGTGCGTTTGTTTTATGGCGTGCTGGTGGTGCTGGCGGTTTCCGTGCTGATTTTTGCCGGTGTGCAGTTGCTGCCGGGCAACGCGGCCACCGCCATTCTCGGCCAGAGCGCGACACCGGACGCCATCCGCGAGCTGAACTTACAACTCGGGCTGGATAAACCGGCGGCGACCCGCTATCTGAGCTGGCTGTTTGGTGTGCTGCACGGCGATTTCGGTACCAGTTTTTCCACCCGCGAAGCCATCAGCGGCCCGCTGTTTACGCGGCTTGGTAATACGCTGTTTCTGGCGGGATGCACCGCCGCCATCGCGGTTCCGCTGGCGCTAATCATCGGGTTTATTTCCGTGCGTTATCACGGCAGCGTTATCGATACTTTCCTCAATGCCATCACCCGCGCCACCGTTGCGCTGCCGGAATTTTTCTCCGGTTATCTGCTGATCCTGATTTTCGCCATCACGCTGGCATGGGCACCGAGTAACAGCAGTATTTCGCCGGACATGCCGCTGGCTGCCAAACTTTCTGCAATCTCACTGCCGTGCGCCACGCTGGTGCTGGCGATCCTCGGGCACATGAGCAACATGACCCGCGCCGCGCTGATTGCCGCGCAAAGCTCCGCCTATGTGGATACCGCGCTGCTGAAAGGGCTGTCGCCGTCGCGCATTTTGTGGCGTCACGTTCTGCCCAACGCCATCGGCCCGATTATCAACGTCGTGGCGATCAATCTGGCGTATCTGATGGTTGGCGTGGTGATTGTCGAGAACGTCTTTGTGTATCCGGGGCTGGGGCAATATATGGTCGACAGCATCAGCAAACGCGACATTCCGGTGATGCAGGATTGCGCGCTGTTGCTGGCCGGGATTTATATCCTGCTGAATTTGCTGGCAGACGTGATGGCGCTGGTCGCCAATCCGCGTTTACGCCATAACCGCTAAATTTTAGGAATTGCTGCAATGCCTGCCTTAAAACCTGCCTCGATTCTTGGCCTGCTGGTGCTGAGTCTCTTTGTTCTTATCGCGATTTTTGCGCCGTGGCTGGCACCGCACGCACCGGATCAGACACTGGGCATGTCGTGGGATCTGCCGGGGCCCAATGCGCTGCTCGGCACCGACAATCTCGGGCGTGATCTGCTTTCGCGCCTCATCTGGGGCACCCGTGTTTCGCTGGGCGTTACCGCGCTGGCGGCGCTGGTGGCCTTTTCGGTCGGCTGCACGCTGGGCTTTATCGCCGGATTACGCGGCGGCTGGCTGGATCAGGTGATTTCCCGCTGCAACGACATCGTGATGGCGATCCCGACGCTGATTCTGGCGCTGATCGTGCTGGCCGTCTTGCCGAAAACTTTGCTGACCCTGACGCTGGTTCTCGGCCTGCTGGAATCCACCCGCGTGCTGCGCGTGGCGCGTTCTCTGGCGACGGATATCGGCGTGATGGAGTTTGTTGATGTGGCGCGCCTGCGCGGAGAAAGCCTCGGCTGGATCCTCCGGCGGGTGATTTTGCCTAACGCCCTACAGACGCTGATTGCCGAATTTGGCCTGCGCTTTATTTTCATTTTGCTGTTCCTCTCGGCGCTGTCGTTCCTTGGCCTTGGCGTTCAGCCACCGACCGCCGACTGGGGCGGGCTGGCGCGGGATAATAAAGACGGCATTCTGTTTGGCGTCTGGGCGGCGCTGATCCCCGGCGGGGCGATTGCGGTGCTGGCGCTGGCGGTCAATGCCGTCGCCGACTGGCTGATGAGCGGTTCGACCCGCGTCTGGGGGAAAAAAGCATGAACGACGTTTTACTCAAAACAGAAAATTTGCGCGTGGTGTCCGCCGGTAAAAATCCGCGCACACTGGTGGATGACGTGTCTTTTACCGTCAAACGCGGCGAAGTGCTGGGGCTGATTGGCGAATCCGGCGCGGGGAAATCCACCATCGGCCTGGCAATTCTCGGCCATTGTCGTCAGGGAATGCGTATTCATTCCGGCAGCATTGTCTTTAACGGGCAGGATCTCACTGCGTTGTCTGACCGGCGTTTACGCCAGATCCGTGGCCGCCATATTGCGTATGTGGCGCAGTCCGCCGGTGCGGCGTTTAACCCGGCGATGACCCTGGGTGAACAGGTGATTGAAGCGGCACTGAAACACAAAATCTATGACCGCCAGCAGGCACAGGCGCGCGCCATTGAACTGTTTGAACAGCTCGGTTTGCCGCAGCCACAGGCGTTTTATCAGCGTTATCCGCATCAGGTTTCCGGCGGTCAGCTGCAGCGGGCGATGATTGCGATGGCGCTGTGTGCCAGTCCCGAACTGCTGATTTTCGATGAGCCGACGACGGCTCTGGATGTCACTACGCAGCTTGGTGTGCTGAAAGCCATTGCCGATGTGATCCGCATTTCCGGCGTGGCGGCGATTTACATCAGCCACGATCTGGCCGTTGTCGCGCAAATCAGCGACAAGATTATGGTGTTGCAACACGGCAAAACGGTGGAACAGGCACCGACCGCGCAACTGCTGGCGCAGCCGCAACAGGAATACACCCGGCGTCTGCTGAATGCGCAGGGCGAAACTAAAACGCCGCAAACCGGCGAGGCACCGGTCGCGCTGAGTCTGCGCAATATCAGCGCGCGTTATCAGGCGCAGCCGGTCTTGCAGGATATTTCCCTGAATTTGCCGCGTGGGCGGACGCTGGCGGTGATCGGCGAATCCGGTTCGGGGAAATCAACGCTCGGCAAAGTGATTTGCGGGTTGCTCATCCCGGAAACGGGGGAAGTGACGCTGGAACAGCAAACGCTGCCTGCGGGCTTGCGTCAGCGCAGCCGCCCGCAGTTGCGCGATGTGCAGCTGATTCATCAGATCCCCGATACCGCGCTGAACCCGAAAGAGCGCATTGGCGGGCAGATTTCCCGCGTGCTGGAATGTTTTACTTCGCTTAACCGTCGCGAACGGCAGGCCAAAGTCAGCGAACTGCTGGCGCAGGTCGGGCTACATGCGGAGCTGGCGGAGCGTTTCCCTTCGGCACTTTCCGGCGGCCAGAAACAGCGCGTCTGCATTGCACGGGCGCTGGCGGCGGAGCCGAAACTGATTGTGTGCGACGAACCGACGTCCGCGTTAGATCCGCTGGTGGCGCGCGACGTGCTGGCGCTGCTGCGTAAAATTCAGCACGACACCGGCATCGCGTACCTGTTTATCACGCATGATTTGCAGGTGGTGCGCGAGATTGCTGATGAAGTGGCGGTGCTCAGACAAGGCGTGATTGTACGGCAGGGGCCGGTGGAATCCGCACTGAGCGAACCGCTGGACGATTACACCCGCGAGTTGCTGCATTCCGTACCGGAAATGCGCACCGGCTGGCTGGCGGAAATGTTCGTCAGCGCGTAAAGCGGCCTCCCCTGAAAAGGGGAGGCGTAAATCGCATCTCATTTTTGTACAGTATCAAACCTTTCTGATTCATTTCTCTTTACACTTCCCTAATAATTCATTCACTAAAGATCTCTTTATTTGTACCGATAACCTTCCTGAACGTTAAATATTTCTAAGGGTTTTATTCCCGCGTCAAAAAATTAATTTGAGATAAGGGTTTTCGGATTATTTAAAAGAAAATAAACAGTGATTTCGCTATGCAATCATCAGCAATTTGAATTGTTTCGCGTTGTATACATTTTATTGGCCAGGAAATAAGGGAGTGAGAATGTTTAAGATGATCAACAATATGCGGGTGGGTGCCCGTTTGGGGGCCGCATTCAGCCTGGTAATTCTGCTATTAATCATCGTCAGCGTGACGGCAGTAACCAAAATAAGCGGTATCAACGCCAGTATTGAGCAAATAGTCAACGATCGTTATGTGAAAGTTCGTCTGGCATTTGATGTCCGCGACGGTGTGAATAACCAGATTAAATTCTTGCGCGGAATTGTTATCGATACCAAAAATCCTGAGCAAAACCAAAAACGTTATTTACAGCTGGATGACACCATTAAACAAACCAATCTGGCGATGAGCAAAATTGCGGCCATCCAGACAACGGTGACCGGCAAGCAAAAAATCAAAGCCTTGCAGGATGCCAGCGATGCGTTTGAAAGCGGCAAAGAAGCGCTGATTGCACTGGCCCGCGCCGGTGATATGGACGGCGCAACCGAATATGTTCTGCGTAAACTGACCACGTCGCAGAACGCGTATCTGGATCTGGCGACCGCTTTTGCCAATTCTCAGGATCAGCAATTGCAGGCCGAAGGCAAAAAAGCCGTGGCAGACGGGCATACCGCCATTGAACTGACGCTGATTTTTTCCGCGCTGGCGATCCTTGTTGCAGCGGCAATGGGCTATTTCCTGACCCGTTCTATCACCCGTCCGCTGCTTAACGCGGTGAAAGTGGCAGAAAACGTGGCGGCAGGTGACCTGACCACGCAAATTCAGGTGAATTCCCACGACGAAACGGGCCAGCTGATGCAGGGCCTGAAAAACATGAACGAAAATCTGCTCAAGATCGTGACTGAAGTCCGCGCCGGAACCAATGCGATTAACAGTGCGTCCAGCGAAATTGCCGCCGGGAACCTGGATTTGTCTTCCCGCACCGAACAGCAGGCCAGCTCTCTGGAAGAAACCGCCTCGGCGATGGAACAGATGACCGCGACGGTGAAACAGAATGCTGATAATGCGCGTCAGGCTAATCAGCTGGCGGCGCAGGCTTCCCGCGTGGCGGTGCAGGGCGGTGAAGTGGTGGGCGAAGTCGTTAATACGATGGAAGGCATCAACGCGTCTTCCCGTAAAATTGTCGATATCATCGCGGTCATCGACGGCATTGCGTTCCAGACCAACATTCTGGCGCTGAACGCCGCCGTGGAAGCCGCGCGTGCCGGTGAACAGGGTCGCGGTTTTGCTGTGGTGGCCTCGGAAGTGCGCAATCTGGCGCAGCGTTCTGCTTCGGCGGCGAAAGAGATTAAATCGCTGATCGACGATTCTGTTCTGAAAGTCGATAACGGAACGCAACTGGTCGCCAAAGCGGGCGCAACCATGGCCGAAGTGGTGTCCAGCGTGAAGAACGTGACCGATATCGTGGGCGAAATTGCGATTGCCAGCAACGAGCAAAGCACCGGCATCGAAGAGATCAACAAAGCCATCAACCAGATGGACGAAGTCACGCAGCAGAACGCCGCGCTGGTTCAGGAAGCCTCTTCGGCGGCGTATTCCCTGAATGAGCAGGCGGAGCGCCTGTCGCAGGCCATCAGCATCTTTAAAGTCAGCGCGGCGACGGCAACCTCCGCCGTGCGCAAAGCGACGCTGGTTAAATCCCCGGCGTTATTGCCAAACCGTCGCGCGGTGCCTGCCGCCGATGAAGGCTCGTGGGAAACCTTCTGATTTTCTGATTATGTTCTGCGTTAATTCTCCAAACCCGGTACTGAGTATCGGGTTTTTTACTTTTCTGCCGTTTACAGACTTTTAAGACACTTCCCCTAACTGCCGTACTTCCCCTCTTTGTTATTGTTTTCCTGTAAAACACACTCATTTTTTGAAAGGGAGTTTTCATATGGCCGGTTTTCTGACAGCTAAAAATAATGCACTTCCGGGGATTGTCGCGGGTACAGCGGCTTTGCTTTTCAGTTTTGTGGCTAACGCGGATGTGCAATCGCGTCAGCAGTTTCTGGATCAGGCCGCTGAGAAGAACCGTCAGCAGTATGAACAGGTTCTGCAACAGCAACGAAAACAACAGGAAGAGTTTGAGAAGAGTTCCCGCGACTATGCCAGACAGGTTGAGGAACGTGTTAAACAGCAGAATGCCGAGACTGACCGCATTCATAAGGAAGCGGTCGAGCGCAATAAACAATATGAAATGGACAGACTGGCGCGGGCGCAAAAAATGCGTGATGAAGCCGGGGATCCGGAGCGGAACTGAGCCCGCTCCG
The DNA here is from genome assembly GCF_019200965.1 of Rahnella sp. PD12R. Classification (NCBI taxonomy): domain Bacteria; kingdom Pseudomonadati; phylum Pseudomonadota; class Gammaproteobacteria; order Enterobacterales; family Yersiniaceae; genus Rahnella; species Rahnella sp. PD12R. The sequence continues at coordinate 242,259 of NZ_JAHTMS010000003.1, forward strand.
GTTTCGTCGCTTTTGAGTTTCAGCGCCCGACGCGTGCCTGCAACGCGGCCGGATAGCGGTCGCCGTGAACTTCGACGGCGGCCAGCGCGCTGGCAAGATTGCGTAATTCGCTGTCGCTCAGCGTGACGTCCGTTGCGCCTAAGTTTTCTTCCAGACGGTGCAGTTTGGTGGTGCCCGGAATCGGTACAATCCACGGTTTTTGTGCCAGCAGCCAGGCCAGCGCAATCTGTGCCGGTGTAACGCGTTTTTCCTGCGCGATGTTATGAATCACCCCCAGCAGGCTCTGGTTTGCTGCCAGCGCTTCCGGCGAGAAACGCGGCACTTTGCTGCGGAAATCGTCGCTTCCAAAGGTGGCATTCGCATCAAATGCGCCGGTCAGGAAGCCTTTTCCCAGCGGGCTGAAGGGCACAAAACCAATACCCAGCTCTTCCAGCGTCGGAATGATTTCCTGCTCCGGCTCGCGCCACCACATGGAATATTCGCTTTGCAGCGCGGTAACCGGCTGTACGGCGTGTGCACGGCGGATAGTTTGTGCGCCCGCTTCGGACAACCCGAAGTGCTTCACTTTACCCTCGGCAATCAGATCTTTTACTGCGCCGGCGACGTCTTCAATCGGTACTTCCGGATCTACGCGGTGCTGGTAAAGCAGATCGATGACGTCGGTTTTCAGGCGTTTCAGCGAGCCTTCCACCGCGACGCGAATGTGTTCCGGGCGGCTGTTGAGGATCTGCTGTTTGTTATCGTCGCCAAAGGTGAAACCAAATTTCGTGGCGATCACTACTTTATCGCGCACCGGTGCCAGCGCTTCGCCGACCACTTCTTCGTTAAGGTACGGGCCGTAGACTTCGGCGGTGTCAAAGAAGGTCACGCCGCGTTCTACCGCTGCGCGGATAAGTTCAATGGCCTGACGGGTTTCCGTTGCGGCGCCGTAACCAAAGCTCAGCCCCATGCAGCCTAAACCGAGAGACGAAACTTCGAGGCCAGATTTGCCCAGTAAGCGTTTTTGCATGTGATTTTTCCTCAGTATTGACGTGATACGTTCAGTGTCCGTGGGATCTGCGATCCGTTGCGTGGAGCTTTATCCTGTAATCCTAAAATCCTGTGATTTCAGGATGAATAACAACGCAAGCTTAACGTGGACTGAATCATAGTCGCTGAAGGTTCATCGGATTAGAGGGGGCAATCCGCATACCTTTATGAGCTGAGTTCATTAATCGGAGAGAGCCTGCGGGAACATGACAAAGTTGTCATTTTTCTGGCGGCTTTCTGTAGGGGCGCGCAGCGTAGACTCGGCGCAATATCTTATTGCCGGGAAGACCCGCTGTATGAACATTTCCAGGCCGAAGCGCCTTGCTGTAATCACGTTAGTGCTGGTTTGCGGAGTCTCTTTCTGGGGCTATTCGTTGCGCAGTTCGCCAGCGGCTGAAAAACCGGCGGCCACTGCGCCGCTGGTCACTCTGGTGGCGGCGCAAACCAAAGATTTGCCCCTGACGCTGAACACGCAGGGGCATCTGGTTTCGCTTAATCAGGTGGATGTCCGCGCGCAAATCACCAGTTCCGTGGCGCAGGTGGCGTTCCACGAAGGCGATTTCGTCAAAAAAGGGCAGCTGTTATTTGTGCTTGATGACGCCGAACAGCAGGCCGCGCTGCATCATGCGGTAGCGCAGCTGGCGGTGATGAAAGCCCAGCGCGACAAAGCCGTCAGCGATCTGAATCGCGGTAAATCGCTGGTGAAACAGAACTACATTTCTTCATCCGACTGGGACACGCTGGTCAGCGCCTCGCAGCAATATGCCGCACAGTACCTTTCCGCGCAGGACGATATCCGCACCGCGCAGGCGCAGCTGGCGTATACCCGAATTATTGCGCCGGTCAGCGGTAAAACCGGTGCGCTGAACGTGCATCCCGGCAGTCTGGCGCAGCCGACCAGCACGCTGCCTCTGGTCAGCATCAACCAGTTCGACCCGATTGGCGCGGAATTTACACTGCCCGAACAGAACCTGAATGCGGTGATTGTCGCGCAGCAGCATCAGCCGGTGAAAGTCTGGGTGAATGATGCCAACGGCAAACGTATCGCCGGTACGCTGAATTTTATCGATAACAGCGTGAGCACCACCAGCGGGACGGTCAGCTTCAAAGCGACGTTCACCAACGCCAGCAACCTGCTGTGGCCGGGGCTTTATCAGAATATCACCGTGGATGCAGGCACCACGCCCGGCGCGGTGGTGTTGCCTCCGCAGGCGGTGCAGGATGGGCCGGACGGGCATTTTGTCTACGTTATCGATAAGCAAAATCATGCGGCGACGGTGCCGGTGACGTTGCTGCGAATTCAGCAACAAATGGCGGTGGTGGAAGGTGTGTCGGCAGGCATGCAGGTGGTGTCGGAAGGTGCGCGAATGCTGCGTCCGGGTATGCCGGTCACGGTGGCGACCCAGCATGCGGGGCAGGCCTTATGAGTTTGTCCGAACTGTGTCTGAAACGCCCGATTGCCGTGATGTTGCTGTGGCTGGCCGTGATGGCCGCCGGTTTGCTGTGCTGGTTCAAACTGCCGATTGCCGCCTTGCCCAATTACGATACGCCCACGATTCAGGTCAATGCGTCGCTGTCCGGCGCCAGCCCGGAAACCATGGCGTCTTCCGTGGCGACGCCGCTGGAGAAAAAGCTTTCTACCATTCCGGGCGTGGTCACGCTGACGTCCAACAGTTTGCAGGGCGCGACCACCATCGTGATGGAGTTTGATCCGTCGCGAAATATCGATTCGGCATCGGTAGACGTGCAGTCGGCGCTGTATCAGGCGATGAAACAGCTGCCGTCTGAAATGACCACGCCGCCGTCGTTTCGCAAAATTAACCCGGCGGATGCGCCGATTGTGCAGATCGGGCTGGATTCGCCGTCGATGCCGCTTTCCGATCTCAACCGGTATTCGGACGACCTGATTTCTCCTGCGCTCTCTACGCTGACCGGCGTGGCGCAGGTCTCGGTAATCGGCCAGAAACGGTATGCGGTGCGGGTGGAAATAAACCCGGACAAACTGGCGGCCACCGATCTCACGCTGGAAGAGGTGAACAGCGCGCTGAGCGCCGCCAACGCCAGTTCGCCGATCGGCGAGCTGGACGGCAAACGCCAGATGGTGATGTTGCAGACCCGTGGTGACCTGATGAATGCGGCAGACTTTGCGAATGTGGTGATTGCCACCCGCAACGGCCAGCCGGTGCGGCTTTCTGATGTGGCGTCCGTCGAAGACAGTATCGAAAACACGCTGAGCTACAGTGCGGTCAACGGCCATCATGCGATTGTGCTCAGCGTACAGCGTCAGCCGGGTGCGAATATTGTGGCAACGCTCGACTCCATCCGCCAGCTGCTGCCAAAAATTCAGGCGCAGATGCCCGCGTCCGTGAACGTCAAAATCCTCAATGACCGCTCGGTTTCCATCCGCAACGCGATTCATGACGTCACGATGACGCTGGTGTTGACCATCGGTCTGGTCATCATGGTGATCCTGCTGTTCCTGCGTCACGCCCGCGCGACGCTGATCCCGGCGCTGAGTTTGCCGATTTCGCTGCTGGGGGCGTTTGCGCTGATGTATGCGTTTGGCCTGAGCCTCGATAATATTTCCCTGATGGGGCTGACGATTGCCGTCGGGCTGGTGGTGGATGACGCCATTGTGGTGCTCGAAAACATCATGCGTTATATCGAGCAGGGGGAAAAACCGTTCCAGGCCGCGCTGAAAGGTGTGCGCGAAGTGGCGTTTACCGTGGTGTCGATCTCGCTGTCGCTGATTGCAGTCTTCATCCCGATCTTCTTTATGCCGGGCACGCTGGGGCTGCTGTTCCATGAATTTGCTTATGTGGTGTCGCTGGCGATTCTGGTGTCGGCGGCGGCGTCCCTGACGATTATTCCGCTGCTGGTGCCGATGCTGATTAAGCCACATACCGGCGAAGAGAAACCGGAACCGCGCTGGAGCCGGGCGTTTGAGGCGGCGTTCGAAGGGCTGCGCCAGCATTATGCGCACGGGCTGGAATGGGCAATCCGTCACCGGCTGATTACGCTGAGCGTGGCGCTGAGCACGGTGATTCTGACTGCCGGTTTATACTGGATCTCGCCAAAAGGGTTCTTCCCGCAGGAAGATATCGGGCAGGTGACGGCCAATATCGACGCGCCGCAGGACATGTCTTATGAAGGCCGTCTCAGCGTGGCCGATCAGCTGGGCAAAACCCTGTTGCAGGATCCGAGCGTGGCGGACGTTGTGACCAAAGTTGACCACGATACGACTCAGCTCTCGCTCACGCTTAAAGACGCCAGCCTGCGCCCGGCAATGGCCGACGTGCTGAAACAGATGCGTTCAGAAACAAGCTATCTGCCGGGCATTAATGTGTTTTACAGCGCGGTGCAGAACCTGAGAGTCGGCGGACGCAGCTCGAAAAGCAGCTATCAGTACACGCTGCAATCGGTGAGCAGCGGCGGCGGCACCAGCCTGAATGACTGGGCGAACAAACTCATGGGCGAGATGCAAAAGAGCGGGGTGTTTGTCGGGCTGAACAGCGATGCGCAGCTGAACGGTTTGCAGGCGCAGCTGGTGATCGACCGCAATAAAGCGTCGCTGATGGGCGTGGACGTTCAGCAGATCCGCAAAAATCTTTACGACGCGTTCGGGACGTATCAGGTTTCGACCATTTACGCGCCGGAAGACAGCTACGAGGTCATCATGGAAGTGCAGGCACCGTTCCGGCAAAACGAAAGTGACCTGTCGAAAATCTATGTCCGCGCTTCCGATAATTCCCTGCTGCCGGTCACGACGTTTACCCATATTTCCCGTGCGGCGGGCGTGACGGCGGTGAACCATCAGGGGCAGTTACCGGCGATCACGCTGTCATTCGACCTCGCGCCGGGCAAATCCTTATCGGACGCCACACAGGCCATTTCGCAGGCGCAGCAAACGCTCAAAATGCCACCTTCGGTTTTCGGCACCTATGCCGGGCAGGCGGCGCTCTATCAGCAATCGCAGAGCAGCCAGATCTGGCTGATCCTGCTGGCGCTGGCGGTGATTTACGTCATTCTCGGCGTGTTGTACGAAAGCTGGATCCACCCGCTGACCATTTTGCTCGGGCTGCCGTCGGCGGCGGTGGGCGCTTTGCTGGCGCTGCGGTTGTTTAATCTCGATCTGACGTTTATCGCCATGATCGGCATTTTGCTGCTGATCGGCATTGTGAAAAAGAACGCTATCATGATGATAGACTTCGCGTTAGCCGCACAACGCGAGCACGGCATGAGCCCGCACGACGCCATTGTTCAAGCCTATTTACAGCGATTCAGGCCGATCATGATGACCACGCTCTGCGCGATCATGGGTGCATTGCCCATCGCGCTGGGGCTGGGAGCCGGGGCGGAGCTACGTCAGCCAATGGGCGTTGCGATTGTCGGCGGGCTGCTGTTCTCGCAATTTATTACTCTGTTTATTACCCCGGTGCTGTTCTTACTGTTTGATGGCAAAGGCAGCAAGGCCGAAAACCCTGAGGTGAAGGAGCTGGCATGAGGTTACTGTTGGTGGAAGACCAGAAAATGGCGTCTGAATATATTGCCAAGGGGTTAACGGAGAATAATTTCGTCGTGGATGTCGCACAAAACGGCGTCGACGGGCTGCATTTTCTGCTGACCAATGAATATGACCTGGCCATTCTGGACGTTATGTTGCCGGGCATTGATGGCTGGAAAGTGATTGAAATGGCGCGTCAGGCCGGTAAACAAACACCGATTATGTTTCTGACCGCGCGTGACGACGTCGAAGACCGCGTGCGCGGGCTGGAACTGGGCGCGGAAGATTATCTGATTAAGCCGTTTTCGTTCAGCGAACTGCTCGCCCGCGCGCGGGTGATCCTGCGGCGGCAGACGGCGCAGCTTTCACCCGCAGCAGAAGAAAATCAGTTACAGGTGGCGGATCTGACCCTCGATTTTCTTAAGCACAGAGTGACACGTGGCGGCGTGCGCATCGAACTCACCCAAAAAGAGTTTCTCTTGCTGAGTTTGCTGATGCGCCGCTCCGGTGAAGTGCTTTCCCGCACGGTGCTGGCCGAGCAGGTGTGGGACATGAATTTCGATCCGGAAACTAACGTCATCGACGTGGCGATCCGTCGTCTGCGCAACAAAATTGATGACAATTTCGAGGACAAACTGCTGCATACGCTGCGCGGCGCAGGGTATGTGCTGGAACTGCGCGCCTCATGAAATCCCTTATTCGCGCACTGCGAAATATGCCGATTACTTTCCGGTTAACGCTCTATTTTTCGCTGACGATGGCGATTGTTTTGTATAGCGTGTCCGGTCTGTTGTATTCCACCATGCGTTCGCAGCTCAATCAGAAAGATGAACAGGAACTGCGCAGCTCAATGCAGTTTCAGCAGGAAATGGCGATCGCCATCAGCGAGCGGCAGGGCACGGAAGCGCAGTGGCAAAAGGAACTGTTTGAATTCGTGGCGAAGCAGGAACGTCTTTCGTTGCGCATCATCAGCCCGGACGGAAAAATCTATTCCCAGTCGGCGAATATGCGCGTGCCGCAGTCTGACTTCTCACCGCCGACGCAAAACTTCAGTTACCGCTCGTGGCGCTACGGCGATGAAGAACACCGCGAAAAATACCTGATCACCTCGACGCATTTCACCCTCCGCGACAACCAGCAATGGCTGGTGCAGGCGGCGCTGAACGTGTCCAAAAATAATGAAATCATCGAAAATTATTATCAGATGATGCAGGTGATTGCCGCGCTGGCGATCATCCTGTTTGCCGCTCTGGGTTTCTGGCTGGCGCGCCGGGGATTATCGCCGCTGCGGCTGATCATCGCGGATATCGAGAAAATCCACGCCGAAGACCTGCATACCCGTATTTCCACGCAACGCTGGCCGACGGAGCTGAACGCGCTGGCCGCGTCTTTTGACCGGATGATGATGCGGCTTGAAGCCTCGTTTAAGCAGCTCAACCGTTTTTCCTCCGACATCGCCCACGAATTACGTGCGCCGATCAATAACCTGATTTCCGCTGCCAGCGTGACGCAATCGAAAGACCGCAGCAGCCGGGAATATCAGGAAACCCTTGCCGCCATTGTTGAAGAAGGTGAACGTTTGTCCCGTATGATTTCCTCCATGCTGTTTCTCGCCCGGGCAGACAACAGCCGCGAATCTCTGGCGAAAGAGTGGATGAGCAGCCGTCACGAATTTGAAAAGCTGATCAATTTTTACGACGTGCTGGCGGAAGAAAAAAACATCCGGCTGGTCAGCGAAGGCGATATCGCGTTGCAGGGCGATCCGCTGCTAATCCAGCGTGCGCTGTCGAATATTCTGTCTAACGCCATCCGCCATACCGGCGAAAACGGGCTGATTACCCTGAGCGCCCGGGATGACGCGCAGTTTGTCTGGCTGAGTATCGAAGATTCCGGCGAAGGAATTGCGGCTGAACATCTGCCGCTGATTTTTGACCGTTTCTACCGGATCGACGCCTCGCGCAGCCGGACTGAAAACACCGGCCTCGGGCTGGCGATAGTGAAAACTATCGCGGAATTGCACGGCGGGCGCATTGTCGTCGAAAGCGAACCGGGCAAAGGCAGCCGTTTTACGCTGGTTCTGCCGAAATAATCATTCTGCGCTGAACTCCCGATAAAAAAAATTCAGCGTTCCCGATGAGACAGGCTATCTTTCTTAAGGTTTTTAGATGATTAGCCAGAAAGATAAAGGGAGCACATGACCAAAATTTTATCGCCCTCGGCGCAGGCGCTGATGATGTCGTTGCTGACGGGGCAGGCGGTTCACTGGCAAAGTGCGTGGACGCCGCTTCCTTATACCGTGCAGGCCTGGCGGGGGATCAGTTCGGTGATGTTCTCTAAAATACTCGAACCGGTCTGGTGGTGTTGCCGTTGTCCGGATCCGGTGGTGACAGTCAGGCGTAACACCGTCTACTGGCTGGCGCATCTGGTGCAGGAACCCGGCCCGGCGGCGGAGAAATTGTGGATTGATGCGGTAAAAGCGCGCTATCAGATGCAGACCAGCAGTACGCTCGGCCACGAAGCGGATGCCTTTCTGGTACAGGTTTTTCAGGATTACGCCGCGCTGTATGGCCTTTATCGCAAAGGGAAAGATAAGGCGAAAAATAGCTAGCAATATTGCGGATGCGTTTAGGAAATCGTGTTTCCGTTATTCGCCGTTATAATAAAAGTCCGAATTACTTCATTAATAACCCGCCGTTATATCGGTGTAATATATTTCAAAATTTATATTCGGCTAATATTCAGCCATTTACTGCCCGCAAAGTTATTATCTTCGGCTGCCTTACATCCGGCAGGCTATAATAACAATGTTCTTTTTGGGATCTGCTATCCGGCCTCTGCGCCGGTGCGTAGTCACGGCCAGCGCGGGGCGAGGCGATGTCACTTAAGGGCAATTTTGTTCCCGTGGTATCACGCGTTTACCCGTTGTTTACCTGACAGGAAGTGCTTTTTAGTGCTTTATTAATGACCGTGTAACGGAGTTAAGTCAGCACGATCGTTCACTAAATCAGCAACATATTGATTCCGCTAAAAAAGAATAAACAATTCTATACAAAATAAATTATTGAGGTACAGAGTAAAAAGCCATATATTGGCCGCGTTTTTCTCATGGTACTTACCTTTTAAATACATTTATTCAATTGCAGCGTTTCCATAACCTGCGGTTGTAGGAGAGATATGATGACGGATAAAGTCCGTATTGACAGTTTAGGTGCGAATTCATTAAACGGAAACAATGAAACCTATTTGGCGAGACAAGCTGAATTTGAATCGAATGTCAGGAGCTACCCGCGCAAGTTGCCGTTAGCAATTGCGAAGGCCAATGGCGTGTGGATCACCGATGTTGAGAATAATCAATATCTTGATTGCCTTGCCGGTGCCGGTACGCTGGCTCTTGGACATAATCATCCGGACGTGCTGCAAAGCATCCAAAATGTCATTACCAGCGGCTTGCCGTTACATACACTGGATCTGACAACCCCGTTGAAAGATCAGTTCTCAGAATATCTGCTTTCTTTACTGCCGCAACAGGGCAAAGAGTATTGCCTGCAATTCACCGGCCCGTCCGGTGCGGATGCGGTAGAAGCGGCCATGAAACTGGCTAAAAAAGTCACCGGTCGCTCTGGCATCATCAGCTTCTCCGGCGGTTATCACGGTATGACACACGCCACGCTGGCGGTGACCGGTAACCTGTCTCCGAAAGAAGCGGTAAACGGCATGATGCCGGAAGTGCAGTTCATGCCTTACCCGCACCAGTACCGCTGCCCGCTGGGCATTGGCGGTGAAGCCGGCGTTAAAGCATTAACCTATTACTTCGAAAACCTGATCAACGACGTGGAAAGCGGCGTTCGCAAACCTGCGGCCGTGATTCTGGAAGCCGTTCAGGGCGAAGGCGGCGTGAACCCGGCTCCGGCTGAGTGGTTGCAGCGCATCCGTAAAGTGACTCAGGAACACGGCATTCTGTTGATCCTCGACGAAGTTCAGGCTGGCTTCTGCCGTACCGGCAAACAGTTCGCCTTCGAACACGCGGGTATCGAGCCGGACATCATCGTGATGTCTAAAGCGGTCGGCGGCGGCTTGCCACTGGCAGTTCTGGGTATCAAAAAACAGTTCGACGCCTGGGCACCGGGTCACCACACCGGTACATTCCGTGGTAACCAACTGGCAATGGCCACCGGCCTGACGACGCTGAAAATCTTGAAAGAAGAAAAGATTGCAGAAAAAGTCGCCGCGCAGGGTGAATGGCTGAAAGGCAAACTGGCTGACCTGCAAAAACGTTATCCGGTGATCGGTAATGTGCGTGGTCTGGGCCTGATGATCGGTATCGAGATCGTTAAACCCAACGAAGCGCAGGATCACATGGGTTGCTACCCGGCTGATGGCGATTTGTCTGCGCTGTTGCAGAAAAAATGCTTCGGTGCTGGCCTGATCCTGGAACGCGGTGGCCGTAATGGTTGCGTGCTGCGCCTGTTGCCATCCCTGCTGATCACAAACGATGAGCTGGGTATTTTCCTCGATAAGTTTGAGCAGGCGCTTCTGGCGGCTGGCATCAAACCTGTCTGAGCGGAGTAAGAGATTCTGATGTCCGAGTTAAACCCGATTCTGGCAGGCTCAGCGCAAAGCACTGAAGCCTACCAGCAGGCCATTGCACAGAGCAGTGAAGCTGTTGTGCAGTGGCTGCAACAACCTGAGATGTATCAGGGGAAAACCGTTGCAGAACTGCGTGAGCGTATTCGGCTTGATTTCAATCCTCAGGGCCTGGGCAACCAGGCTGCGATTGAACGTGCGATTGAATACTTCCTGAAAGACAGCCTGTCGGTGCATCACCCGCAGTGCGTGGCGCATCTGCATTGCCCGAGTCTGGTGATTAGCCAGGCCGCGGAAGTGCTGATTAACGCCACTAACCAGAGCATGGACTCCTGGGACCAAAGCCCGTCAGCGACCATCATCGAGATGAAGCTGATTGAATGGCTGCGTACTCAGGTCGGTTACCAGGCTGGCGATGCGGGCGTGTTCACCAGCGGCGGCACCCAGAGCAATCTGATGGGGCTGATGCTGGCGCGTGACGCGTTCTTCGCCCGTCAGGGACACTCCATCCAGCAGGATGGCCTGACCGGTAATCTGCGTAAAATTAAAGTGTTATGTTCTGAAAACGCGCACTTCTCCGTGCAGAAGAACATGGCATTGCTGGGCCTCGGTTATCAGTCCGTGACGCTTGTGAAAACCGATGAATTTGCCCGTATGGACTTCAACGATTTACGCGAGAAAGTGGCACAGGCGCAGGCCAACGGCGAGCAGATCCTGGCGATCGTCGCAACAGCCGGTACCACCGACGCCGGTGCTATCGATCCGCTGCGTAAAATTGCTGAACTGGCCGCGGAGCACCAGATTTGGGTGCACGTTGATGCGGCGTGGGGCGGTGCCTTGCTGCTGTCTGAAAAATATCGTCATTACCTGGACGGTATTGAGCTGGTGGATTCCATCACGCTGGACTTCCACAAACAGTTCTTCCAGACCATCAGTTGCGGCGCGTTCCTGCTTAAAGAAGAGCGTCACTACGAGCTGATGCGCTATCAGGCGGCTTACCTGAACTCTGAGTTCGACGAAGCGGCTGGCGTGCCAAATCTGGTGTCTAAATCGCTGCAAACCACCCGCCGTTTCGATGCACTGAAACTGTGGATGGGTCTGGAAGCGTTGGGTCAGAAACAGTACGCCGAAATCATCGATCACGGTGTGACGCTGGCACAAGACGTGGCGCAGTTCGTGACGTCCGAAGCCGCGCTGGAACTGGTGATGAAGCCTCAGCTGGCGAGCGTTCTGTTCCGTTATCGTCCACAGCAGCTGGCGACTGCCAGCGACGCGGCTATCGCGCTGCTGAACCAGAAAATCGGTGATGCGCTGCTGGAATCCGGCCGTGCCAACGTGGGCGTGACCGAGCATAACGGCGTGACTTGCCTGAAACTGACGTTGCTGAACCCGACCGTAACGCTGGAGGATGTCAAAGTCCTGCTGGCGCTGGTTGAGAAAACCGCACAGCAACTGCTGAACCAGTAAGTCTGGTTCTGTAAAGAACGCAGTAAAAAGCCGGTAACACTTTCAGGTGTTACCGGCTTTTTTATGCCTGAAACACAATTTTCCACGACACGAAAAACCACCTGAAAGCCCGGCGTTCCCCTCTATAATCCATTCATTGTACGAATTTTAAAATGATGAGGCATTCGATGGATATCTTGATTTATGGCGCGACAGGCATGGTCGGTCAGGGCGTTTTGCTTGAATGCCTCAGGGCGGATGACGTGAAATCGGTCACGGTGGTTGTGCGTTCCCCGCTGGCGGAAAGTCACCCGAAGCTCAGGCAGATTGTTACCGCCGATCTCCTCAGCCCTTTCACGACGAATGAGATGAGCCAGTATGCGGCGTGCTTTTTTTGTCTAGGCGTCAGTTCGGCGGGCATGACCGAAGCGCAGTACAGCAAACTTACGTATGATCTGACGCTGGACGTGGCTTCCCGGTTGTACCAGGTGAATCCGGCGATGGCGTTTATCTATGTTTCCGGTGCCGGAACGGACAGCTCGGAGCAGGGCAAAAGCATGTGGGCGCGGGTGAAAGGGAAAACCGAAAATGCCCTTCTGGCAAAAGGCTTTGCTTCGGCGTGGATGTTCCGTCCTGGCATGATCCAGCCGCTGAACGGCGCGCGTTCCAAAACAACCAGTTACCGGGTGCTTTATCAGATCTTATCGCCGGTTTTACCGTTGCTAAAACGTCTGTTTCCCCGCGCCATTCTGACGACGGAAGACATAGGCAAAGCGATGTTAAATCTGGTCCGATATGGCAATCAAAAAGCCATTCTGGAAACGGAAGATATCGGCAGAATGGCGCATTCTTCACCTCGCCGTATGTAACGGGCTGACCACGTCGATTCCGCGTGACAGTTTTTCTTTATTGCCCTGATAATCTTCAAGAAGAATGGCGATAAAGAGGCTGTCTAGCAGGTTCAGTTGTACGATCCTCGCCACCGCATTTTGCCCCAGCAACGGGCCGCTCATTGCCGGGCTGAAAATAGATAAATCAGAACATTGAGAAAGCGGGGAACCGTTGTCATTGGTGATACAGATGAGTTTTGCTTTGTTCGCGATGGCGGTATTCGCGGCATTGAGCATTTCACGCGTTTCGCCGGACTGTGAGATGGCGATGACCACATCTTTTTCGTCAAGCTGGCTGGCGGCCATCAGCATCAGGTGGAAATCACTGTAGGCGTGGCTGATGATCCCGATGCGCAGCAATTTATGCTCGAAGTCCATGCCGACGGAAGCCGAACCACCGACACCAAAAATGATCACCCGTCGCGCCTGAAAAATAAGCCGCGCGGCTTTGCCGATGGTGGCCGCATCAGCCACCGAACGCGCTTCTTTCAGCACCTGAATGCTGTTCGAAAACACCTTATCCAGCACGTTATCCAGGCTGTCATGCTCAGTGATTTCCTCTTCCCGCTCATACGGCAGCGACTCAAAATAGCTAATTAGCGCCGTGCGCATTTCCCGAAAACCGGAAAACCCGACTTTCTTCGCCACCTTCACCAGCAACGGTTCAGAGACTTCCAGCGCCGCAGCCACTTCACGCAAACTGGTTTCCTGGCTGATATTGCCTTTGATAATGAGCCATTCGACGATCCTGCGTTCGGTAGGGTTGAGCTGTGAAAGGGACATTTTGATCCGTGCCCCTATCGCAAGAGCACTGTCCGATTCCTGCACTACACCCTCATTTTTGGCCATTTCTCATACCGTCTCTGCACTGATTAGGAAGCGTAAAGGTTAACACAAGGGATCAACCTGTTGAATACGGACGTCGAACTAAACGGCGTAACGTTCACATTACGATAAATTAATGTGAATAAAATGCGTCTTCCTTTCAGCAAGCTCTTTAGTGCACTCACTGATTCAGCTACTTCACTGATACCCGCTATTCTGACCTTCTCAGTAAATTCACATTAACTTTTAAAATTGTGAAGTCGATCTTTTAAATCGGTTGCAATCGCGATAACTTCACATTGATAATGTTTGTTGTGAAGTTATCGCGAAGGCATCAAAAACGGGCTCTCCGATCCAATGCCCTTTCTGATGAAAAAAACTGTTCCCCTACATGAACAAGAGAATCCTATGAAATCGACATTGTTCGGCATCATTCAGCGTATCGGGCGCTCTTTTATGCTCCCGATCGCCTTGCTGCCTGTGGCCGGGTTATTACTGGGCATCGGTGCATCATTCACTAACCAGACAACTATTCACTCTTACGGCCTGGAATCTGTGCTGGGAAATGGCACAGTACTTCACGCTTTGCTTACGGTAATGAAAAGTTCGGGCAGCGTGGTCTTTTCCAATCTGCCGGTGATGTTCGCCATCGGCGTCGCAATGGGCATGGCGAAAAAAGAAAAAGAAGTGGCCGCTATTTCCGGTGCGATTGGCTTTTTCATCATGCACGCCACCATTAATGCCATGCTGGACATCAACGGATTACTGACGCCCGGCGCGTTGCCGGACGGCGCTCTTGGCATGACGCTGGGGATTAATTCGCTGCAAATGGGCGTATTCGGCGGTGTGATCACTGGCCTTGGGGTTGCCGCGCTGCATAACCGTTTTTACCGGATAGAACTGCCCGCAACGTTTTCATTTTTCGGCGGTACGCGGTTCATTCCTATCATTTCGGCCATCACTTATCTGTTTGTCGGGATCCTGATGTTTTACATCTGGCCGACCATCCAGAACGGGATTTTGCACCTCGGCGGGCTGGTTAACAGCGCGGGCTATGCGGGAACGTTTATCTACGGCGTGATTGAACGGGCGCTGATCCCTTTCGGTTTGCACCATGTTTTCTATATGCCGTTCTGGCAAACCGGCCTCGGTGGCACGGAAGTGATCGACGGCGTGACAGTTTCCGGTGCGCAGAATATCTTCTTTGCTGAACTGGCCAGCCCGAATACCCAAGAGTTCTCGGTCGAAGCTACGCGGTTTATGGCGGGTAAATTCCCGTTCTATCTGTTCGGTATTCCCGGCGCGGCGCTGGCGATTTATCACACCGCGCGTCCGGAAAAACGCCGGTTGGTATTAGGTTTGCTGTTATCCGCGACCCTGACCGCTGTTCTGACGGGTATCACGGAGCCGATTGAATTCTCGTTCCTGTTCGCCGCGCCATTGTTATATGTGCTGCACTGCCTTCTGGCCGGATTGTCATTCATGCTCTGCCACATCTTTAATGTCGGCGTCGGCCAGACGTTTTCCGGCAGCTTAATTGATTTTATTCTCTTTGGTGTTTTGCAGGGAAATACGAAGAGTCACTGGATAAACGCTATTCTCATCGGGATCCCCCTGTTCCCCATTTATTATTTCAGTTTCCGCTTCATGATTACGCGCTTTAATTTCAAAACGCCGGGACGCGAAGACGATAACGAAGAAACCAAACTTTATACCCGGCAGGACCTCGCCGCGCGTGACCAGAAAAATAATACCGTTGGTGTCACCGGCGGCGGCCTGAACATTTCGCAAACCATTATTGCCGGGCTGGGCGGGGCGGCCAATATCTCGGATGTCGATTGCTGCGCCACGCGTCTGCGTATCACGGTTCTGGATGAAAATCAGGTAGATGACGCGCTGCTGAAAAGCTCCGGCGCAAAAGGCGTGATCCGAAAAGGCAAAGGCGTTCAGGTGATTTACGGACCACACGTCACGCTTATCAAATCGAATTTGCAGGATTGTCTCGAAAGCGTATAGCGAAGGTGAGGGGGAGTTATTTCCCCCTGTTACCGCTTCATTTTACTTATTGTTAATGGTTAAAGGGAAAAATATGAATATTGCAATTGGCTGTGATCACGTCGGGTTTATTCTCAAAGCGGACATTATCGGGCATTTAATTAGCCGGGGCATGACGGTGACAGATAAAGGCGCTTATGAGAATACGCGCACGGATTATCCGATATACGGCAAAGCGGTGGCAGACGCGGTGGTTTCAGGCGAAGCCGACTTAGGGATTGTATTTTGTGGTTCCGGGATCGGCATTTCCATTGCGGCGAATAAAGTTCACGGTATTCGCGCGGTGGTGTGCAGCGAGCCGTATTCGGCGAAATTATCCCGCGAACATAACAACACCAATATTCTTTCCTTTGGGTCACGCGTTGTCGGCTCTGAGCTTGCAAAGATGATTATCGACGCGTGGCTGGATGCTGAATTTGAAGGCGGACGCCACCAGAAACGTGTGGAGATGATCACCGCCATCGAGGAGGCGCAACAATGACCACGCAATTTTGCCCGTCGCTGATGTGCGTGGATTTTTCCCGTCTGGGCGAGGAACTGGCCAGCCTTGAAGCGGCCGGTGCGGCGATGTTCCATATCGACGTGATGGACGGCCATTTTGTCCCGAACTTTGCGCTCGGCCCGGAAGATATCAAAGCCGTTTCGAAGCTGGCGACGATACCTTATGACGTCCATCTGATGGTCACGAACCCGGACCCTTACATCGCACGTTTCGCCGATCTGGGTTGCAGCATTATTTATGTCCACGCCGAAGCGCCGATCCATTTGCACCGCACGCTGAGCAATATCCGCAGCCGCGGCATCAAAGCAGGCGTGGCGATAAATCCCGGCACGTCGCTGAATATTCTCGAAGAAATCCTCGACGTGGTGGACGTGGTCATGGTGATGTCGGTGAATCCGGGTTTTGCCGGGCAACCTTTTATCGAAAGTGCGTTCAGCAAAGTCCGCCGGCTCAGGGCCATGCTGAATGAAAATAAGAGCGATGCGCTCATCGCCATCGACGGCGCCATTTCCCCCGATGTGGTGAAAACGCTCGGCGCGGAAATTGACCTCTTTATTCTCGGCACCGCAGGGTTGTTCCGCAAAGACATGTCTTACAAAGAGGCGATGACTGTTTTGCATGAACAGGTCGTTTTGGCGAAGGGCGAAGTGGCATAAGCCGTGCGCGGGAGGAAGGCAACACATAAGCCATTCTGCAAAATAACGTTATTCGCAGAATGGCTTATGTTTTTTACGGCGGACGCGATTAACGTCCTGCTGGCCCTGATGAAGAAAACCGCACTTAGTTGCGGGCACCAATAATCAGCGCTGCGACCAATGCAATTGAAACGAACGACATATAACCCACCACTAAAGCTCTTTTCATCGTTAAGCACCTCAGTTGAACGTTTTTCAGTACATCGGACTCACGACCGGACGCAGAGTAAACCGGGCAAATCGCAGCTTACCTATTGATGATAGATCACGCTGCCGCGGCAATGTTTCTTCTTTTTCAGTTTTTACTTCTGTTTACCGAACTTTCCGATTCTGTCCGCCCGCGAGTCTGCGTTCCCTATACTGGTAGTTTGCGGTTAATTCCGGGAGGGAAGATGAATTTTCTATCACATTTCGATTTCATCACGCTGGTGATGACGCCGGAGTTCTGGACAGGCGTCGCGACGATGGTGATTGTCACGTTTGCTACTTACTGGCTGCTGAGCTGGGTGCTCTCATTTTTACGCAAGGGCGTAAAAAACTGGGGGGAGGTGAATCAGGCCAGCCACAGAATACGGTTTGTGCTCGGTGAAATTCTCAACCGGACAAGCAACTTACTGATTTTTATCGCGGCCTTTTTGTTCAGCCTGCGGTTCGTCAATCTTCCCGATCATCTTTACGGCACGATAGCCCACGCGTGGTTCCTGGTTCTGGCTTTTCAGATGGCGCTGTGGCTGGATCAGGCGGTTGTTTCGTGGTTACGCGATTTTATGCGTCAGCCCCGCATGCACAAAAACCCGGTTACGCTGGTGATCACCGGTCTGATATTCCGCGCGGTGGTGTGGACGGTGATGCTGCTGTCGATTCTGGCGAATGTGGGCGTCAATATTACCGCGCTGGTCGCCAGCCTGGGCGTCGGCGGTATCGCCATCGCGCTCGCCATTCAGACGATCCTCAGCGACGTCTTCGCGTCACTCTCCATCGGTTTTGATAAACCTTTCGAAATTGGTGATTTTGTTGTGTTTAATGATGTCGCCGGAACAGTCGAACATATTGGCCTGAAAACCACGCGAATACGCAGCCTGAGCGGTGAACAGATCGTCTGCGGTAATGCCATATTGCTCCAGCAAACGCTGCATAATTACAAGCGAATGCAGACGCGCCGCATCGTATTCAATTTTGGTGTCGCGATTAATACGCCGCCGGATAAGCTGCGTAATATCGGCGATTTGGTCAAAGACATTATTATTGATGTGGGTGAAACTAAATTCGACCGTGCGCACCTTCTTGGGTTTGGCACCGACCGCCTGAATATCGAAGTGGTTCACATCGTCAATACAGCCGACTACAACAAATACATGGATATTCAGCAGGAAATCAATATCCGTATTATCGAGAAGCTTATTGAACAGGATATTGAAATGGCGTTGCCTAATATGATTGTTCAAACGCCGGATAAAAGCGAACCGGGGGAATGGGAGGCCAGCCGCGGAAGGCAGCAGGCGTAAAAATATACATCTGATCTTATTGAGGTTTATTGACTAACAATAAAAGTCCCGGCCGGAGGATGAGCTATCATTGACTGAAATAGTGCTCTCAACAAACTCTGGTGGACGGATGATAATAAAGAAAAAACTCAATTCAATCATGATGGTGTTAAGCATTGCCTGCGCGGTGCCCGCAGTGGCGGCTAACCCCACGAACGACAACAGAAGCGGAGTGTCGGGCTTATGGGAGGATTTTAAAGACGATGTTTCCCTGACCTGGAATGAACCTCAATATACCGATGTCTATCTTCCTTTTCTGAGCTGGCATAACCGGCTGACGTACGATAAGCATAAAACAGATCACTATAATGAAATGCCGTGGGGCGGCGGGATTGGCGTTTCCCGTTATACAGAAGAGGGCAACTGGAGTGGCCTCTTTGCGATGGTATTTCAGGATTCCCACCGCGAGTGGCAACCAGCCGCCGGTTACGGGTGGGAAAAGGGATGGTATTTCACGCAAAGCAAGGATGTCCGTCTTGGGCTGGGATTAGCGGGCGGAATTACCGCCCGTCAGGATTTCGCTAATTACGTACCGCTGCCATTCTTATTCCCACTTTTCTCTGCGGGATATAAAAACGTCAATTTGCAGTTCACCTACATCCCCGGAACTTACAATAACGGCAACGTGCTTTTTGCGTGGCTGAGGTATGGTTTTTAGATATTACCCGCGGTCAGACGCTATTTCAGCCACTGTTGAAAGGCTTGCCTTACGGCTGGCCTTATATTCCGTTTAGCTTATCCATTACGTCTTCGGACAATTGCAGCTTCGCGCTCGCCAGGTTTTCCTGTAAATGTTCCGGCGACGACGTGCCGGGGATCAGCAAAATATTCGGTGAGCGTTTAAGCAACCACGCCAGCGCGACCTGCATCGGTGTGGCCTGCAATGCGGCGGCCAACTCATCAAGCGACGTGGACTGCAACGGTGAAAAACCGCCCAGCGGGAAGAAAGGCACATACGCAATGCCCTGTTCTGCAAGGGTATCGACCAGCGCATCATCGTGCCGGTTCGCCAGGTTATACATGTTCTGAACGCAGGCAATAGTCGTCAGTTTCTGCGCGTCAGCGACCTGACTGGCGGTGACATTGCTCAGGCCGATATGGCGAATCAAACCGCGTTCTTTCAGTTTGATCAGCGCTTCCAGTTGCGGTTCGAGTGAACCCTCTTTCGGCTGATGAATGTCGAGCATGCTGCGCAGATTCACCACGTCTATCGTTTCCAGCCCCAGATTGCGCAGGTTATCTTCCACCGCCTGCGTCAGTTCCTGCGGGCTGAAAGCCGGTAACCAGCCGCCTTTTTCATCACGACGCGCGCCGACTTTGGTCACAATACACAGATTGTCAGGGTACGGATGCAGCGCTTTTTTGATCAGCCGGTTGGTTTCATGCGGGCCGTAAAAATCGCTGGTATCGATATGATTCACACCGCTGGCGATGGCGTCACGCAATACCTGAATACCCCGCGCTTCATCTTTCACCGGGCCAAAAACGCCCGGCCCCGCCAGTTGCATGGCGCCGTAACCTAAGCGTCCTGCTTCGCGATCGCCCAGGCGATAAGTCATTGAAGGCTGTGACATGGAATTCTCCTCTGTGAATGTTCACTGATTGTAGCGGGGCGCTGGCTGTGCAACTATCCGGTAAAATCAGGACAAACTGTACGAGGTTACGCACAATGTCGATGGATATTGCCCTGCTGCACGCAGTGGTTGAAGTGGCGAAAGCCGGTGGATTTCGTGAGGCGGCGCGCGTCACCGGCAGCAATGCGTCCCGGCTCAGTGATGCGGTGCGCCGCGCCGAACAGCAGCTCGGCATCCGGCTTTTTCACCGGACGACCCGCACCGTGGTGCTGACCGAAGCCGGCAGGGCGCTGATTGAACGTTTGCAGCCCGCCATGAATGAGGTGAATGCCGCGCTGGACGCGCTTAACCGTTATCGCAATACGCCCGGCGGCACGCTGCGGCTGAATGTTCCGGTCAGCGCCACGCGGCTGGTTTTACCTGCGCTGGTGCCTGAATTCCTCCGGCGTTACCCAGATATTCAGCTGGAAATCATTGCGGAAAGTAATGTGCAGGATGTATTTCGCGACGGCTGCGACGCCGGCATTCGTTACGACGAACGTCTTGAGCAGGATATGGTGGCGCTTCCCATCGGACCGCGCCGTCAGCGTTATGCCGCTGCGGCGTCTCCTGCTTATCTCTACGCGCAGGGCAGACCGGAGCATCCGCGGGATCTGATTGAGCATCGCTGTCTGCGTGGCCGTTATGCCAGCGGTAACATGCCGGACTGGGAATTTGAGCGCGATGGCGAAAACCTCAGCGTTCAGGTGAGCGGCCCGCTGGTGGTAAGCGTCGGCGGCGCGGTGGATCTGGCCGTAGAAACCGCTATCGCGGGCGCGGGTATCATCTACCTGTTTGAAGAGTGGCTGGCGCCCGCCATGGTCAGCGGTAAGCTGGAAGCCATCTTACAGCCGTGGTGGCTGTCGTTTTCAGGCCCTTATCTTTATTACAACGATCGCCGCCTGATCCCTGCGCCTTTGCAGGCGTTTATCGATTTTGTCCGCGAAGACAATCTGAACCGGGCGGCGGCTGGTTAAAACCCGAATTCGCTCAGGCCGGGATGATCGTCCGGTCTGCGGCCCAGCGGCCAGTGGAATTTGCGGTCGGCTTCAGCGATGGGTAAATCGTTGATGCACGCGTGACGTTCAAACATCAGCCCCTGCGCGTTAAACGCCCAGTTTTCATTGCCAAAACTGCGGAACCAGTTGCCGGAATCGTCGCGCCATTCGTAAGCAAACCGCACGGCAATCCGCTCACCGTCGAACGCCCACAGCTCTTTAATCAGGCGGTAATCCAGCTCTTTGGCCCATTTACGTTGCAGGAATTCCACCACACCGGCCTGACCCGTGACGAATTCGCTGCGGTTGCGCCAGCGCGTGTCGGCGGAATACACCTGGCTGACGCGCTGCGGATCGCGGCTGTTCCACGCATCTTCGGCAAGCCGGACTTTTTCGATGGCGCTTTCACGCGTAAAGGGCGGAAGGGGTTTTTTCACAACTAAGCTGCTGTCAGTCATCATGGCCTCACGTTAACAAAAAATGTAATCGGTGCTTTATGTAGACAACTCTGTCTACATCTGTCACGCTAACCGAAACAGACAGACTTGTCTACCTGCATAAATTTTGACTGAGACGCTGGCTTACAGGATGTGTTATGGATACTCAATTGCCCTGCGCGACCGCTCCGCTGGCCGCCCGTGAACGGATACTGCATACCGCGCATGACCTTTTTTATCGCGACGGTATCCGCGCGACCGGCATCGATTTGATTATCAGAGAAGCGGGCGTGACCAAGGTGACGTTTTACCGGCATTATCCCAGCAAAGATGCGCTGATTCTGGCGTTTCTGGACTACCGGCATCAGCGCTGGATTGCCTGGTTCAGCCTGACATTACGCCGCTTTTCTGCCTCCAAACCCACCTTTGCGCAGGCGTTAGCGGCCACGTTGCTGAAGTGGTTCGCCGGAGAAGATTTTCGCGGTTGTGCGTTCATCAACAGCAGCCTGGAATACGCTGGTGCGCTGCCGGAAGTGCTCCGGCTTTCGGTTGCCCACAAAAAAGAAATGGCCGGGGTGATCGCAGAACATTTTGAGGAGTCGCCTGATAAAGCGCACATCGCCGAAAGCATTGCGCTTCTGGTTGACGGTGCCATCGTAAAGGCACAAATGGAAAATGACGCCGCGCAGGCCTCCCAACTTTTAGAGCAGATGTTAAGTCTGCTTCTGCGGCAGTGGGCTGGGGAAAAGTGAGTCAGACCCGGCTGTGAAGCTTAAAAAGTATAAAGCACGCCAAGATTCAGCGTGGTCCCGCCGCGCTGGTCAACGATCGGGCTTTTACCGGCGTGATCGCCCAGCCAGGCGTAATCCACACTGACGACGCTGCCCCAGTGTGGCGTGAACTGGTGGCTCCACGTCAGGCTGCTGTCCACGCCATAAAAACCCCCGGCGGCCTGATAAGGCGCGAAATCCGTGCGTTCGCTTTGTTTATGGCTCACGCCATAGAAGGTATTCATGTAACGCCGGTCGCCAAAAAGCGCCGCCGACTGGAGTGCAACCGTGTCCGCATTATTTTGCACGGGCAGGAGCGTGACGGATGTCTGATAGTGCACGCCTTGCCCGTCGCTCAGCGGCAGGGTGGCTTTGCCTTCAAATGAAAGCCACTGCGTGGCAGACCAGCCCGCCGCGATGGCGGTATTGACGGCCGCATCGATATTTCCCATCCCTTTGAGTTTATTTGAACCATCCCGCCAGGTGGAATTTCTGTCCGTCCGTCCCAGGCTGAACCCCAGCGTATGTTCAAGATACAGGCCGTTATCCGCCTGTAAGTCATACCCTACGCCTTTCAGGGAATCGAAGAAAAACGCGTTGTCCCGCGCCTGAATGACCGGCCCCGCCAGCCAGTTACGCTGATCCGATCCGCTGTAACGCGGGGCGCTTTGTGCGCCCATCCCGACCGTAAACGTTTCCGCTGGCGCATCGTCACCGGCCTGTGCCTGCCACGCTGTTGCGGACAGCGTGAAACAGGTAATGTGCAGCATAAGTTTTCTGGATATCATTGTGACTCCTCATCACCCAACCGTATGGTTCGTAGCGGATTGCAGCCGCGCCGAAAACCGGAGTATGCAGAGGCAGTGTCAATAAACTGTCTGGGATTTATGAAGAAACAGTCAAGGCGGCAGACATGCAAACAAAACGGATCCTGATCATTGAAGACGACGCCGATGCGGCGGATGTTCTTGATGCGTATTTGAAACGTGAAGGTTATGAGGTGCAGATTGCGGGAGACGGGCTATCCGGGCTGGAGACTGCGCAGCGGTGGAAGCCTGATCTTATTCTGCTGGATGTGATGTTGCCGGGGATGAGAGGGACGGACGTGCTGGCGTCAATCCGCCGCGAAAGCCGCGTCCCGGTGATCATGGTGACGGCAATGGGCGATATGCCTGACAAAATTGGCGCGCTGCGGTTCGGGGCTGATGATTATGTCGTCAAACCCTACAACCCCGGCGAAGTGGTGGCGCGGGTGCAGGCCGTACTCCGGCGGGTGATTTCCGGCTCAGAGGCCGTGTCTTCCGTGTTGTGCTGGCAGGGGCTTGATGTTGATACCGATGCCCTTACCGCCGCTGTCCGGTCAGCCTCGGGTGAACCGCGCTATCTGGATTTAACACCCACAGAGTTCGGTGTGCTGAGCACATTAATGCGCGCTCCGACGCGTCCGTTCTCGCGGCAATATCTGCTTGAACATTGCCTGCCGGAAAGCGAAGCGCTTGAAAGGGTCGTTGATACGCACGTTTATAACCTGCGTAAAAAGCTGGAATCTGCGGGGATCGTCAACGTGCTGGTCAACGTGCGTGGCGTCGGTTACCGGTTCAGACAACCATGAGCGGCCCACATTATCAGTCCCTCTGGCGCTGGATTTGTGTCCGTATCCTGACGCTGGCAATCGGCAGTGTGATCCTGATTGCGCTGTGCATGTGGCTGCGCTTTGCCATCGAAAATCTTTGGGTGTTGCACCACATGTCCCCGGCAATGCGGGCTGAATTCGAGGTGCTGCGCAGTAACCCTGAGCTTAATCTGGCGCGGTTTCATGAGATTGTGGATCAAGGCTGGGGCGCGCGCTATTCGGATCCTTCGATTGCTTCTGCCGACTGGATGATGGTCGGCATTCTGGTGGTCGTGGTGATCCCTTTTATCGCGCTTTTGGGTTTAAAAGCCGCCCGCCCGCTTTCGTCGCAGTTCAGCCGTCTGGCGCAGGTGGCCCGTTCGGTCACGAAAGGGGATTTCAATACACGGGCTGAAGCGGTGAAAAATGCCCCGTCTGAACTTATCCAGTTTACCGATGATTTCAACGCCATGATGTTGCAACTTTCGCGCTATGAGCGGGAACTGCGGGCGTCGCATGTCGCGATGGCGCATGAGCTGCGTTCGCCGCTGACGGCGGCGGTAGGGCGGTTGCAGGGGATGCTTGATGGCGTATTTCAGCCGGAGCCGCGTCAGTTACAGATGGTCATGAAACAGCTTTTGCATCTGAACCGGCTGATCGACGAACTGCATTTGCTTTCGCTGGCGGACGCCGGTCAGCTGAATCTTCATAAAACATCTCTGGATCTGACTGAACTGCTGCGCGAGCGGGTGGCCTGGCTCAGGCCGCAGTCAGCGGAAGCCGGTTTTGATATCACCGTGACGCCTGATCTCCCTTGTCCTTATTTCGGTGATCCGTTCCGCCTCGGGCAGGTCTTCACCATTCTGATGGAAAATGCGCTGCGTTATGCGCAGGAAGGCCACCGGCTGGATATTGCCATTTCGCACAGCGAAGGCGGTGTGGAGATTGCTTTTCGGGATTACGGGCCGGGTGTGGATGCGGGGTTTCTGCCGGTGATGTTTGAACGCTTCAGCCGGGCAGAATCTTCCCGCGCAAGGCACTCGGGGGGCAGCGGGCTGGGATTATCCATCGCCCGTGCGATATGTGAAGCCCACAGTGGCGGCATCCGGGCTTTGCTGAAAGAACAGGGCGGGCTGGTTATCACGGTCAGTTTGCCGCAGCCGGAAGCAGGGGAATAAAAAAGCGGTTCTTGACGGTTCCTTGATGAAATATCGCGGGAATCTGGACAGTGAGCGGATTGAATAGCGGTATCTCAATTCAGGAAGTCTGTCATGACCGCTACTTTTACGGATTATGCCCGCCACGGCGTGCGTCATTTATGTGCTGCCGGGCGTTTGCTGCCCTTTCTTCCCGCCGCCTGCCTGCTGATAGTTGTCGTTGTGCTGGCGGGGTGTGGCGATAAATCCCGTAAGCCCGTGGTACCCGCAAGGCCGGTGCGCGTGGTGATTGCGCCGCTTCCTTCAGCCTCCGGCACGGTTATCCAGACCGGTGAAATCCGCGCCCGCGAAGAGGTGGCGCTGGGTTTCCGGCTGGACGGCAGGATCCTCACCCGTCAGGTCGATGTCGGCGATCGTGTGGCGGCCGGGCAGATTGTCGCGACGCAGGAAAGTGCCACCAGCCGCAACCAGCTCAACAGCGCGCAGGCCGATCTGGACAGCGCCCGCGCGGCGGAACAGCTGGCTGCGCTGAATCTCCGGCGCATGAAGCTGCTGATGCCGGGCGGTGCTATCGCCCGCACACAGCTGGATAGCGCGCAATCCGACTGGCAGGCGGCCCGCGCGCGGCGTCAGAGCAGTGAAGATGCGCTGAAAAACGCGCGTGAAAATCTCTCCTGGGCACAACTGACCGCGCCGGCGGACGGCGTGGTGACGCAGGTCAGCGCCTCGGCCGGGCAGGTGGTCAGCGCCGGACAACAGGTTGTGACACTCGCCTCGGGCGGCGGGCGTGATGCGGTGTTTGATGTCGCCGATCCGCAGGCGATTCCGGCACAGGCGGGCGCTGTTTTTAGCGTTTCGTTACTGTCCGACTCTTCAGTGATCGCGCCGGGGCATTTACGGGATATCAGCCCGCAGGCCGACCCGCAAACCCGGACATGGCGCGTTCGTATCACGCTCGATAACCCGCCGCCCGCCATGGCGCTGGGGGCCAGCGTTCAGCTCATTCTCCCTGCTTCAGGCCAAACGGCGATCGCGTTGCCGGCTTCGGCGCTGACCCGCGCCGGTGGTCAGCCCGCCATTTTTATCGTAAATACCAAAACGCTGACGTTGCACCTGCAACCGGTGGTTTTAGCGCGTTACAGTACCAAAGAAATCTTTATTGCGGCTGGCCTGAGTCCCGGCGAAACGGTCGCGATTGCCGGTGTGAGTAAACTGCGCAATGGCGAAAAAGTGACCCTGGGGGAAGGCAGCGAATGAAGCCGTCCACTCCCGTACGCCGGTTCAATCTCTCCGCCTGGGCGCTGGCACATCAGCCGCTGATCGCCTTTTTTATGCTTCTGCTCATGGCCGCCGGTGTCTTCAGTTATGAGCAACTGCCGCGCAACGAAGATCCGGCGTTTACCATTAAAACGGCGGTAGTCTCTGCAAGCTGGCCGGGTGCCAGCGTGGCGGATACGGTCAATCTGGTCACGGATACGCTGGAGAAAAAACTTCAGGAAATCCCGTATCTTGATTTCGTTGAGAGCGAGACCCGTGCCGGGCAATCGGTGATTTTCGTTAACTTGCGTGATGATACGCCGCCCGCACAGGTTGCAGGCATCTGGTATCAGGTGCGTAAAAAAATGCAGGATATCGCCCCGTCGCTGCCCGCAGGCGTGCAGGGGCCGTCGGTCAACGACGAGTTCGATGATACGTTTGGCACGATTTATGGGTTTACCGCCGAGGGTTACTCGCCGCGTGAACTGCGCGACCGCGTGGAAGACATCAGCCGCAGCCTGATGTCGCTGCCGGACATCGGCAAAACCCACCTGCTGGGCGTTCAGGAAGAAAACATTGTGATTGCGTTTTCGCCTGCGCAGCTCGCCGGGATGGGCATTGATTTGCAGCAGGTCACCGACGCCCTGAAAGCGCAAAATGCGGTAGAACCTGCGGGTGTTTTGCGCAGCGATCGTGAAAATATCGCCCTGCGCGTGAGCGGCTCCCTGACGTCTGAGCAAAGTTTGCAGGCGGTGACGCTGCACATCGCCGGGCGCTACATTCCGCTGACGGATATCGCGACGATAAGCCGTCAGGATGCCGAGCCGCCTGCACCCGAATTTCGTGTTAACGGGCAACCCGCGATCGGGCTGGCTATTTCTATGGCCTCCGCCGGGAATATGTTGTCCTTTGGCAAAGCGCTCAATGACCGGATGGCGGACATCCGCACGCGCCTCCCGCACGGCATTGAAATGGTCAAAGTGGCCGATCAGTCAGCGGTGGTTTCACAGGCCGTCAACAGCTTTATCCGGGTGCTGATTGAATCCGTCGTCATTGTATTAGCCGTCTCTTTTGTTTCACTCGGCACCCGCGCCGGGCTGGTTGTGGCGGCGGCCATTCCGGTGGTTCTTGCCATGACGTTCATCGGCATGATGCTGGCGGGAATCGGGTTACAGCGCATTTCGCTGGGCGCGCTGATCATTGCGCTCGGGTTACTGGTGGATGACGCGATGATCACCGTTGAAGCGATGGTGTCGCGTATCGAGGCGGGAGATTCGGCCTGGCGCGCCGCCACTTACGCTTTTGAAACGACGGCATTCCCGATGCTTACCGGCACGCTGGTGATGATTGCCGGTTTTATCCCGGTGGGTTTCGCGGCCTCAAGCGCCGGTGAATATTGTTACTCCCTGTTCGCCGTCGTGCTTATTGCGTTGCTGTGTTCCTGGGTGGTCGCCATTCTTTTTTCGCCGCTGATCGGGACGTGGATTTTGCCCGCAAAGCTTGCATCGCACGGTGAAAAGCGTGGCCGGTTAATGCGTTTCTACCTGCGTCTGCTGAATTATGTGCTGCTTCACCGGTGGGGCACGCTGAGCATTGCCTGTCTGTTGCTGGTGATGGCGATGTATGCGACGACGTTCATGCAAGGGGAATTTTTCCCCGCCTCCGACCGGCCGGAATTACTGGTGAGTCTCACGCTTCCCGCTAATGCTTCCCGGACAGAAACCGCGCGGCAAACTGAACGGTTGGAACGTGCGTTGCAGGGTAACCGGAATGTCGATCACTATTCGGATTATGTCGGATCGGGGGCTGTGCGCTTTTATCTGCCGATGGATGTGTTACTGGATAACGAGAATACGGCGCAGCTGGTCATTGTCGCCAAAAATCTGGAAGACCGTGACAAGCTTCGCGCACAGCTTGAGGCCATTTTAACCCGTGATTTCAGCGACATCACCACGCGCGTTTCCCCGCTGGAACTCGGCCCGCCGGTCGGGTGGCCGGTAAAATATCGCGTCAGCGGCCCGGACTATGCGCAGGTCAGACAGATTGCCCAACATCTCGCTGCCACGCTGGGTGAAGTTCCGGTTACGCGCGAAGTGAATCTGGCCGCCGGAGAGCCCGAGCGGGTGATTACGCTGCGGGTGAATCAGACGGCAGCGCGGGCGGCAGGCGTTTCTTCGGAAAGTCTTGCGGCTTTGCTTAACACCGTCTGGTCAGGCAGCGTTGTCACCACCGTCCGGGATAAAAACCGGCTGACTGATGTTGTTCTGCGGGCGAACAACCGCGAGCGTCAGGATGTCACCACGCTGTCCGGCCTGATGATCACCACCGCGACGGGGCAAAAAATCCCGATAAGTCAGGTCGCGACGCCGGTCTGGGGGATTGACGATCCGGTTGTGTGGCGTCGCCAGCGGCTGCCGTTCATTACCGTTCAGACGGATTTAGCACCGGGGCTGCATGCAGAAACCGTTTCACAGCAGCTCGCGCCGCGGGTTTCGCGTATCCGTGCGACGATGCCTTCCGGATATAAAATCGAGGAGGGCGGCGTGGTGGCGGAGTCAGACAAAGGCAACGGTTCGGTGTATGCCGTGCTGCCGGTCACGCTTTGCGTGATGCTGACCCTGCTGATGATCCAGTTGCAGCGTTTTTCGCGCATGCTGCTGGCCTTATTCATGGCACCGTTCGGCCTTATCGGCATTGTGCTGGCGATGTTGCCGACCGGCACGCCGATGGGTTTTGTCGCCCTGCTGGGGATTATTGCGCTGGCGGGAATGATTATCCGCAACGCGGTGATCCTGATTAGCGAAGTGGATAATAACGTTATCGCCGGGATGGGCCGTGATGACGCCATCAGGGCCGCCGCCGTGCACCGTTCAAGACCCATATTGCTGACGGCCTGCGCGGCAATACTCGGGATGCTGCCGATCGCCGAACAGGTATTTTGGGGGCCGATGGCTTACGCGATTATCGGCGGGTTAATTGTCGCCACTTTCGTCACGCTTACCCTGCTTCCGGCGGCGCTGAGCCTGATTATGCAGCGGGAGAAGGTGAGGGCGGCCGCTTGCGGAAATTCAATCTGACGCATTTAAAATCGTCAAAAATTCTTCTCAGCGAGATCAACGCGATAGTCGCGCAGGCGGCGCGGGGCCTGCCGATCTGCGCTGGCAGCCATTGATCTGAGCACCTGATTAACTATACTGTATATAAATACAGTATGTTTGCAGGAACCCCACTCATGATGCTTTACAAAATCGCCGCACGGCAGCAAAAAACGGATATCCCGTTGTATTTAAACCCTATTGCGGCGGGTTTCCCCAGCCCGGCGGCGGACTATGTGGAGAAGGGTATCGATCTGGTGGCGCACCTGATTGCGCATCCTTCTTCTACCTATGTGCTTAAAGTCTCCGGCGATTCCATGCGGGACGCGGCGATCATCGATGGCTCAATGTTGCTGGTCGATTTCAGCCTGAAACCGGCTCACAACGATATCGTTGTCGCCAGTCTGGACGGGGAATTCACGGTGAAACGGCTGATGCTCCATCCGTATCCTCATCTGCGGGCTGAAAACCCGGCCTACGCGCCTATTCCGCTGAATGAAGACCGGCAGGTCGAGATTGTCGGCGTTGTTACCACCGTTATCAGCACGATGCATCGCAATGTACGCACTCGCTGATGTGAACTCATTTTACGCCAGTTGCGAAGTCGCCTGGCGGCCTGACCTGCAAGGCAAACCGGTCGTGGTGTTGTCCAATAACGACGGCTGCGTGATTGCGCTTTCGGCGGAAGCGAAGAAGCTCAAAATCAAAATGGGCGCGCCGTACTTCAAACAAAGGGCGCTTTTTCAGCAGCACAACGTGGTGGTTTTCAGCAGCAATTACGAACTTTACGGCGATATGAGCCACAGGGTGATGGAGACGCTGGGCGCGTTGTGTCCGAAAATCGAAATCTACAGCATCGATGAAGCCTTTCTCGATCTCAGCCGGTTGCCGGAAGATCTCGATTTAGAAAGCTTCGGCAAGGAAATCAGGGACACGGTGAAGCAACACACGCGGCTGACCATTGGCGTTGGCATTGCGCCGACGAAAACGCTGGCCAAGCTGGCCAATTTCGCGGCAAAAAAATGGACAAAAAGTCAGGGCGTTATCGATCTCTCTGATCCGGTTCGTCAGAAAAAGCTGATGTCGTATGTACCGGTCGAAGAGGTCTGGGGCGTGGGGCGGCGGATATCGAAAAAACTGAATGACGCCGGGATTAAAACGGCGCTCCAGCTTGCCGAATGCGACCTGTGGTTTATCCGGAAAAATTTTAATGTGGTGATGGAACGCACCGTGCGCGAGCTGCGCGGCGAACCTTGTTTAGGGTTTGACGAATTTGCGCCCGCCAAACAGGAAATTGTTTGCTCGCGGTCTTTCGGCACGCGGGTGACGGCGTATCAGGAAATGCGTGAAGCCATCTGTTTTTACGCCACGCGGGCTTCTGAAAAGCTGCGCGGAGAGCATCAGTTTTGCCGGCAGATTTCCGTCTTTGTCAAAACCAGCCCGTTCGCGGAAGGGGAGATTTACTACGGAAATCTGGCGAGTACCCGGCTGATTACGCCCACTCAGGACACCCGCGACATTATCTTCGCCGCAACAAAATGTCTGGATGATATCTGGAAAGAAGGGCACCGGTATCAGAAAGCGGGCGTGATGCTGGGGGATTTTTTCAGTCAGGGCGTGTCCCAGTTGCACTTATTTGATGAGCGCGCGCCGCGTGCCAACAGCGATGCGCTGATGACGCTTTTTGATGAAATCAATGACAAAGGAAAAGGGACGCTGTGGTTCGCCGGGCAGGGGATCTCGCGGGACTGGCAGATGAAGCGCGAGATGTTATCCCCCGCCTGGACCACCCGCCTGAGCGATGTGCCGGTGGCGCGTGCCTGACGGCTGCACGCGTCACGCAGTGCAAATTACTGAGCGTAAATTCTTGTAATTCTTGATTCATACATCTTGTGAATGTTTGAGTGGCCGTTAGAATGGCGGCCTGCTTGCGAGGGAAATGTGAATAAACAACGGCGTTCAGCACTGCTCTATTTTTGTCTGGCCTGTCTGGTCATACTGACGTGTATGACACAGCGCATCGCCGGGCTGAATGCGTTGTCCGCAATCGTGCATCAGGACACGGCGACGGCGCAGGCGTCATCCGCGACCTCTGAAATCGCTAAAATTCCCGCTCCCTGCGAGCTCAGCAGCAAATCGCTGCTTTCCGTTCCTCCTCTCCTCTTAGAATTTGCGTTTCTGGCGCTGAGCCTGCTGCTGGCCTTTTTGTCACGCGGCAATATGGCGGCGATCCGCCTGCTTGTGCCGGAGGCGGTCCCTGTGCCGCGCCTGCGGGTGCATTTACGGCTCTGCGTCTTCCGGGAATAAAAACACGCCTGTTTTTCATCAGGATGTGACTTTTTATTTTTGGAGAAAATCGATGCGAAATTTATTCAGGGTGGCCGCAGGCTGCTTACTGATGCTCTGGCTGCATACCGGATATGCTGCCGACACCGGCTGGCTGCAAAGCCCGCAAAATAACCACGCGAAAGTGCGCTTACAGGCGCAGCCAGCCCATCTTTCTGAAAAAGAAACCCGGCTGTTGCTTTCTGTCAGCCTCGAAAAGGGCTGGAAAACCTACTGGCGATCGCCGGGCGAGGGCGGTATTTCACCGTCAGTCGAATGGCAAAAACCGGTCACGGCGCAACAGGCCACATGGTTCTGGCCGACGCCCGCACGTTTTGATGTCGCGGGGATCACCACCCAGGGCTATCACGATGAAGTCACGCTGCCCGTCATCCTCGGCGGTGAAGTGCCGGGCACGATTGCCGGAACGCTGACACTGCCGGTGTGCAGCAACGTGTGCATTCTCACCGACTATCCTTTTAGTCTGGACCTCCGTTCGTCCGGGGATAACGCGGATTTTGCCCGTCAGTTCGCCGCTGCGATGGGTAAGGTGCCGATTGCTGAAGGTCTGGCGGACAGCGTCACGGCGGGATATCGCCCCGGCGTATTGCAGATCACCGCTCACCGCGAGCAGGGCTGGCAAAATCCGGAGGTCTTTACCGATACGCTGGAAGGCAGTTCTCTGGGTAAACCGGCGGTGAAAGTGGACGGCCAACTGGCGCGGTTCACGCTGCCCGTGACCGACGAATGGGGCGATAAGGCGGCGGATATCACGGGCAAAACGCTGAGTATCGTGTTGTCGGACAACGGTCTGGCGCAGCAAATTCACCTGAAAGTGAACCCGCTTCCAGCCGAAGCGCCGGGCGCTGTCGCACTCTGGCAGGTGGCGCTGATGGCACTGGCCGGGGGTTTCATCCTCAATCTTATGCCCTGCGTTCTGCCGGTGCTGGGCATGAAACTCGGCAGTATTTTGCAGGTGGAACAGCGCAACCGGAAAAACATTCGCGTGCAGTTTCTGGCGTCATCGGGTGGGATCATCACCTCGTTTCTGGCACTGGCGTTGCTGATGACGCTGCTCCGTTACACCAATAAGACGCTGGGCTGGGGCATTCAGTTTCAGAGCCCGTGGTTTATCGGGCTGATGGTGCTGGTCACGGCCGTATTTACCGCCAATCTGCTGGGGCTGTTTGAAATCAATCTGCCCTCAAAGATGACGACACGCCTGGCGACGCATCACCGTTCCGGTCTCAGCGGACACTTCGCTGAAGGCGCTTTTGCCACGCTGCTGGCGACGCCCTGTTCCGCGCCGTTTCTCGGCACGGCGGTGGCGTTCGCGCTGGCCGCACCGCTGCCGGTTCTGTGGGGACTGTTCCTGATGCTGGGCATCGGCATGAGTCTGCCGTGGCTGATGATTGCCCTGTGGCCGGGGCTGGCGATGTGTCTGCCGCGGCCCGGTCGCTGGATGCTGCGGCTGCGGCTTTTTCTCGGCGCGCTGATGCTGTCGGCCTGTCTCTGGTTGCTCAGCCTGATGCAAAACCATTTCTCTGCGCTGACGGTCGCCTTGCTGGCGGGTGTGTTGCTGGTGATGCTGTTCGCCTTCTCCCTGCGCCGCTATGGCTTGCGTAATTCGGCGTTAACCGCCGGTGCGGGCGCGCTTCTGACAGGTGCTGTCATCGTCATGGCCTCGCAGATTTCCGGCACAGGCGGGAAGCCACTGCACGATGATATTGCCTGGCAACCCTTGTCCGAAGAGGCGATTCAGAGCGCGCTGGCGGAAAAAAAAGTGGTCTTTGTGGATGTGACCGCCGACTGGTGCGTAACCTGTAAAGCCAACAAATACAACGTACTGATGCGTGACGATGTGCAGAAAGCCCTGACAGAAAGCGACGTTGTAGCCCTGCGCGGTGACTGGACGTTGCCGTCAAAACCGATCAATGACTTCCTGCAAAAACGCGGCAGCGTCGCCGTGCCGTTTAATCAAATTTATGGTCCGCACAAGCCTGCCGGTGAAATCTTATCGCCGTTGCTTACCCGTGATGCCGTATTACAGGGGCTGGAAGATGCCCGTGGAGCCCGATAATGAAAACGTTAATGCTGATTATGATGATGGTGATTTCTCCGGTGGTTCTGGCGATGACGCCGGAAGATACGCTGTTTAACAACCCCGCCTCGCCGTGGTTTGGCGCAAAAAATCCCCGCCTGACCATTGTGTCCTTCACCGATTACAACTGTCCTTACTGCAAGCAGTTTGACCCGATGCTGGAAAAGGTCGCGAAAGAAAATCCTGATATCAAAGTGGTGATTAAATTGCTGCCTTTCCGCGGTGCGAGTTCCATTATTGCCGGTCGTGCGGCGATGACGGTCTGGGAGCAGCATCCGGAAAAGTTTCTGGTGGTACATCAGCGGCTTATGTCTAAAAAAGGGCAGCATGATGAAGCCAGTGCGCTCGAGGCGGTGAAATATGCCGGACTGGAGCCTATCCGCGTGACGCCCGCCAGTTATCTTGAACTGAAAACCAATGTGGAAATTGCCGAGGTATTGGGCATTCAGGGAACGCCTGCGACGATCATTGGCGATCAGCTGATTGCGGGTGCCATCTCATACGAGGATTTGCAGAAAGTCGTGAAGGAGCAACTGGCGAAGGCAAAACATGATCAGGCTTAAACGCTGGGCGCGCGAAGGGGTGATTTTCGCCGTGCTGATTTTCGTGGTGATGCTGGGAATGGATTTTCTGCGCGCGCCGCAGGCACCGGCCAGTTTTGGCAGTCAGTCGTTGCAGACCCTCAGCAATCAGTCCGTGACGCTCGGCGAACAAAGTCAGCAGCGCCCGCTGCTGGTCTACTTCTGGGCAACGTGGTGCGGCGTCTGCAAAATGACCACACCTTCAGTTTCCAGGCTGGCAGAAGAAGGGGAGAACGTCCTGACCGTGGCATTGCGTTCAGGAGATAACGCCACGCTGGCGCGTTATCTGAACGGAAAGGGCATTCAGATGCCGGTGGTTAACGATGCCCGCGGCGATTTGTCGGCACAATGGGATATTGGCGTCACCCCGACGTTCGTTATCATTGATAAAGGGCAGGTGATTGCCACAACGACCGGCTGGACCTCTTACTGGGGCATGAAAGCGCGGCTATGGTGGGCGAAAATCCGCACCTGATTTACTGCTGCTATCGTCCGAAACACAAAGCCTTCACGGTGGTGAAGGCTTTTTTCATTTCATTTTTATTTCGCCCCGGTGGATGCCACAACAGCCTCCGTCAGCCATGGCAAAATATCTTTTTTTCTGCTGATCACGCCCGGCAAGCACAGGCCCGAGGTTTGAAGCGGATTGTTGTCGGAGAAATACAGCGTGGAATTGCGTTTGAAAATATCGGTAACGGCGACGACGCCAAAATCGAATCCGCCTTGCGCGGTTTGCCGGGTCAGTTCAGCCATAAGGTCCGCCAGCATATGTTCGACGGACGACACCGATTCCACTTCAATCTGAGAAACCAGAACGGAAAGCGCGTTCAGCCGGTAGCTTTTGGCATCGCGCATCAGAAGGCGCGCCGGTGAAAGCCCGCTGATATTGGTTTTTGCGGTGAGCAGCCCTTTTACAAAAACGTCGTAATCCAGACCGGAAAGTTCAGTTAAAGCCTGAGCGGCGGCTTTATCCTGTTCGGTGGTGGTGGAAGAGGTCAGGGCCACCGTGTCACTCAGTAATGCACCCAGCAAAAGCGTGGCCTGCGATGCCGAAACGGGCATGACACTTTCGAAAGTGAGAATTTGCCAGAGGATCGTCGCACAGCATCCGACAGAGCGGATCCAGACATCCGGCGGGTTTTTGGTCATCACCGTACCGAGCCGGTGGTGGTCAATAATACCGATGATATTGCTGCGCAGTAACGATTCCGGCCCCTGTTCCGCATCGGTGAAATCCACCAGCCAGACGTCTTTATCATCCAGCGCACAATCGAGCAACGCAGGTTCACTGACGCCAGCCTGCTGCAAGATAAACGCCGTTTCCGGCGTGATATCGCCCAGACGGAACGGTGTGGCGGGTTTGCCCAGATGGTTAAGCCAGTCGGTGGTGATCAGCGCGCTGCAAATGGTGTCACTGTCCGGGTTGAGATGGCCAAAAACGTAGATCATAACGCCTCACTTCTTGTTTGACGGTTTCAGGGTCCGGTATAAATCCTGAATGCGGGTCATGGTTTTGACCGTGCGGGAGGATGTGGCGGATGCGACCGATAATATCAGCATTTCCAGACAAACCAGCACGGTGCCATGCAGCGGCATCCGGCCATTTTCGCCGCCGCGTGGCACGTTGATCACGAGGGTCGCTTCTTTGGCGAAGAAAGATTCCGTGGCGTGCGTCAGCAGGATGATTGGAATACCGAGACGTTTTGCCTCGCGAACCGTGGTAGTGCCTTCTTTGTGCGCATTTTTTTGCGCCATCATAATCAGCACGTCGCCGCGTTGCAGGCTGATCAGCTGTTCCGCCAGCGCGACGCCTGAACGGTTAAGCGAAACGGCCGGAATGCCAATGCGGTTGAAAAGCCGCGCGCTGTAATCCGCCAGAATTCCCGAGGCATTAATGCCAAAAAGCCCCACCTGACGCGCGCCAATCAGCAACGCGACGGCTTCAGACATTGCCTGCCGGTTGCCGGGTTCCGAAAGCGTATCGCACGCACGTTTATGGCCATCGAGAACGAAATCGATGCCGGAATTAATATCGCAGGCCAGCTCGCTGACCGTAGTGATCATCTTTTCTTCTGAGTTAATCGCCGTGCCGAGCCACGCTTCCAGCGTTTTTTTCATGTCACGCAAACCGGCAAACCCTAATGCCTGGATTGCGCGGATCACGGTGGCATCCGAGGTTTCCGTTGCGGCAGCAATTTCTAATGCCGTGGATTCCAGAACAGTTTCACGGTTGTCATAGATATATCTCACCACGGCCTGTAAGCGTGGTGAAAGTGCGGGTGCCCGCGCACGATAACGTTCACCAAATACATCAATACGTTTTTTTAACGGAGTGGTGGCCATGGAATGAACCCGATCCCTTTGCTTTAAAAGTGTATGGGTAAGCGTCAGTGCTTCTGTGAGGATTTTTATCTTATCAAATGTAGTGATTTAGCCGCCATGAAAACGGTTCAATTCAAAAAATTCAGGGCGGAAAGACTGCGGGTCTGGACTACCTTATTGGTTTTTTATTGCATTATATTAATGGTTTAAGTGATTTTTATCGTCAATAAACTGTGTGAATTTTTTTAACGGTTCATGTAGTAGTGACATGAAATTGTTCATTTACTACTACGTTTTCGCATGTTGGAATGATTATCAATTGCATTGAAGCGGTTTTCTTTTACTCAGAGAACGTGCAGGAAATAACCCATGGGGAAATTGCGGGAATAGTTCCCTGCAAAATCGGGTGATTTCTTAAAATATCCGGAATGAATTTACGGAAATAATAAAATAATAATCATCAGGCTTAATGAAATGAACAATAACAGGACGATTTCTTTTAAACGAAATGGCCATCCGGCAATTTTGTCCGCTATTTATGGTGTCGCGTTGCTGACACCGGGGATCAGTTATTCTGCGTGGGACAGCAATACGCTCACGGTATCCGGACAGGGAACAGACGGGCAGGGTTACAGCGCCAGCGAGACTTCCGTGGCCAGTAAAACGCCGACTTCGCGGCTCAATGAAGCGCAGTCGGTCAGCGTGGTGACGCAGCAACAGCTGGAGGATTATCAGGCTTCCAGTTTGTCGGACGCGATGCGTTTTGTCAGCGGCGTCACCGAAGGCAATACGCTGGCGGGCACTGAGGACGGGTTTGTCCGCCGGGGATTTGGTTCGAACTCCGACGGTTCGATTTATCGCGACGGCGTGCGCAGCAGTCAGGGGCTGAATTTTGATGCCACCACCGAACGCGTCGAAGTACTGAAAGGCTCGGCATCGCTGCTGTACGGCATCCAGAACCCGGGCGGCGTGATCAACGTTGTCAGCAAAAAACCACAATACGACTGGCACACCAAAATCAGCGGGCGTTCTTCCAGCGAGGGCGGCGGCGCGGGCACGATTGACGTCACCGGCCCGCTCGGCAACGGTTTTGCATTCCGCCTGATTGCGGAAAAACAAAATCAGGATTACTGGCGCAATTTTGGCAGCGATAAACACACGCTGGTTGCGCCGTCGCTGCAATGGTATGGCGAAAAATCCAGTTTCCTGATCAGCTATTCCGATTACCGCTACGACATTCCTTACGATCGCGGCACGGCATTTATCAACGGCAAACCGATTGATATCAATTACAAAGACCGTCTGGACGACAAAGCAAACCGCGCCTGGGGCCACAATAAAACGCTGAACGCCCATTATGACTGGCAGTTCAGCGATGACTGGAGCACCCGCCTGACGCTCGGCTGGAACCAGCGCCGCTACAACAATGACGAAGTCAGGGTGACGGCGGTCAACACGACCACCGGCGCAGTGACACGTCGCGCCGACGCCAACCGCGGTTTTAACCACAAAACCAAATACGTTTCCTGGGATTTGCTGGGCTCGCAGGACATTTTGGGGATGAATCACGATATCGTGCTGGGCACGGATTATGAGATGAATCAGACCTACCGCGCGCATCAGTACCAAGGCAAGGCGAACAGCAGCTTCAACTACTTTGATCCGCAATACGATATCCTTTCGCCGGTCACCAACAGCACCACGGAAAACACCGCCAACGGCAATAACCTGAACCGCATTCACAGCCGTTCGGTCTATGCCAAAGACAGCATTTCGCTGACGCCGGACTGGATTGCCGTGGTCGGCGGGCGTTATCAGCATTACGAACAGCGCGCGTCGAAAGGCTTTGATCCGGTGGTTCAGACGCTCGACAGCGAAGGCAACAAATTCCTGCCGCAGGCCGGGCTGATTTACAAACTGACGCCGGACGTTTCGCTCTACAGCAGCGTCAGCAAATCCTTTACGCCATCAACTGACGTGGATGACGACGGCAATGTCGGTAAACCGGAGCAGGGCACCAACTGGGAAGTGGGCAGCAAATGGCAGATTTCCCCGCGCCTGTTTGCCAGCGTGGCGCTGTACCGGATTGACGAACGCGACATGTCTCTCAGCATAAACGGCACAACGCGGGCGATTGATAAAGCGCGCTCCACCGGCGCAGAATTTGAGCTGAACGGCGAAGTGTTGCCGGACTGGGATGTGAGCGCCAATTACAGCTATGACAACGCCGAAATTGTGAATGACGGCGTGAACTCTGCCAATAACGGCAACCGCCTGCAAAATGCACCACGCCATTCCGGCGCGCTGTATCTGAGCCATAACCTGACGTTCAGCGGCATTCCGGGTGATTTCCGCGTGGGCGGCGGGGCGCGTTATGTTGGCACGCGGGCGGGCGATCCTGAGAACAGTTTCACGATGCCGGACTATGTGGTGGCTGACAGCTTTGTCGCATGGAACAACCAGTTGTTCGGCGAGAAAACGCAGCTGAAACTGAATCTGAACAACCTGTTTAACAAACACTATTACACCTCCAGCGGCGGCAATCTGCGCGTGCGTGAAGGCGAAACCCGTAATCTGATGGTACAGGCCAGTGTTGAATTCTGATCGTGACAGTCAAAAGGGCGCGCTGCGCGTGCCCGCATTTTTCAGACCCGTGCTTATCGCGCTGGCGCTGCTGAGTGTAGTGATGAGCGCGGTGGTGCAGGCGCGAACGGTAACGGATATTGACGGGAATCAGGTCGAAATCCCCGATAATCCGCAGCGTATTGTGCTGGGCGAAAGCCGGATGCTGTATACGCTGGCGATGCTCGAAACCGGCGATCCGGTGAAACGCATTGTCGGCTGGCCGCTGGATTTAAAGCGGTACGACAGCCAGACCTGGGCGGTATTTACGCAACAATTCCCGCAGATGCTGAAAATCCCGGTGCTGGGCGGCGGCGGGCCTGATGAAATGAACCCGGAGAAAGTACTGGCGCTGAAACCTGACGTGGTGATTTTGCCGAGTCTGGCGCGCTACGACGATGCGGATTTACGGCTGTTGCAGATGCTGAAAGCGGCGCACA
Source organism: Rahnella sp. PD12R (assembly GCF_019200965.1). NCBI lineage: Bacteria > Pseudomonadati > Pseudomonadota > Gammaproteobacteria > Enterobacterales > Yersiniaceae > Rahnella > Rahnella sp. PD12R. The sequence goes on from NZ_JAHTMS010000003.1 coordinate 281,663, forward strand.
TTCCTGTGGTGAGAATCGATCTGCGCGTTCATCTGCTGAAAAATACCGCCCGCAGCGTGGAAATTCTCGGTGAAGTGTTTAACCAGACTGAACGCGCGAAGGCGTTCACGCAGTTTTATCGCTCGCATATGCAGGTGATACACGACCGGCTGGCGGCGTACAAGGGCCCGAAACCCACGGTGTTGCTCCAGCTGCATCTTGGGCGTCGCAATGAATGCTGCGTGACGGCGGTGAAAGGCAGCCTCGGCGAACTGCTGACGTTTGCCGGGGGAGACAACATTGCGAGCAAAACCGTCGGCGGCGTATTTGGTCGTCTGAATGAAGAATCCGTCATCATGGCGCAGCCGGAATTTTACATCGCGACCGGCGCGGGCGACGTTAACGACAAAGACGATCTGAAACTCGGCCCGGCCATTTCCTCCGAAATGGTTCAGCAAAGTCTGGCGCAATTAACCGCGCAGCAGAACGGATTGCGCACGCTGAAAGCCCTGCATAACGGCCACACGGCGGTGATATGGCAGAACTTTTACCTCAGCCCGTGGCACGTTGCAGCCACCGAGTTTATGGCGAAAACGTTGTATCCGGATCTGTTCGCCGACATCGAACCTGAGCAAACCCTCAGACAACTCTTCCACGATTACCTGCCCGTTCCGTACAGCGGAACGTATTTCGGCAAGGGCAAAGATTAAAAGAGAGAAACGAAGAATTCAGCACACAAAAAAGCCCCGGCTGTTGAGAGGGCCGGGGCTTTGCAGAACGCGAGCATGATTTAAAGTTTTGCTAATTAAAACTTATACTCAGCGCCCAGATACGCATGAACTTCATTGCTCACGTCACTGGCTACGAGTGTATTCACTTTAGCCGTGGCGCTCCAGTTTTTGCTCAGGGTAACGTTAAACCCAACGTCGAAGTTACCGCAATTGAATATGTTTTGGTAATTATTTGGCGGCATTATATTGACGCGAGTGATATTAATTGCCCTATATCCGTTGGAATTACACTGGAGACAAAACAATTTTTTAAGTCATTGCGAAATGCAGAGACAAAAAAAGGCCGCTTTCGCGGCCTCACAGTTTTGAATATTACGGATTAATGCAGTTTTAGAATTTAAATTCCGCACCTAAATACGCGTGAACTTCGTTACTCACGTCGCTTGCCACCAGCGTATTCACCTTAGCGGTGGTGCTCCAGTTTTTGCTCAGTTGTGCGTTCAGCCCTGCGCCAATACTGCCGCCGTTCAGATTCTGGCCGCCGAAGTTGTAGTCGGAGGTGTTGAACTTCGTGTCCTCAGAGAAACGACCGACGTAGGAGGTTTCAATATACGGGCGCAATACCTGGCCGCCTTTCAGGGTGATGTTTTTACCCGCTTTCACGCCCGCACCGGCAAAGCCTGCGCTGAATTTACCGTCTGCAACGTGGCTGTACCCGTCGTTGTAGGCATCAGTTTCCGTCTGGCTGTAACCGAGAACGGTGTAAGGCTGGATCCACCAGTCCTGTGCCAGATTCACCTGCGCACCGACGCGCGCCTGCCATAACCACGAATTACCGTCGTAATCGCCACCGGCATTGACTTTGCCGTCTTTACCGGACGCCGAATAGCTCATGTCACCGTAAGTCGCGGTGGTGTCTGCGAACAAATGCCAGTTCTGGCCTTCGGCCTGATGCTGAGTCCAGCCCGCGTACAGGCTGTAGTAATTCCCGTCGATGTCGTTGCTGCCGTCGCTGCTGGTCACATCCAGATCGTTATGCAGATAACCGAGGCCAGCACCGATGGAAAGGGTGTCGCCGTTAGCCAGCGCCCAGGACGTATCCGCGCCCAGCTGGAAACCGGAGATGTCGTTGCTGTATTCAGTAGTGCCCGCCGTGCGGTCGCCGCCGGAATAAATGCCGTCCATCCAGACATTGCTGTCGGATGTTTGCGCACTGTTTTCACCCATATGGCGGGCATCCAGATGCTGGGTAATGCTGCCCGCAATGCGGTGGATCATGTCGTCACTGGCGAGCAGACCGGCCTGAGCAGCTTGTAAATCCGCAGCAATTCTTGGCTCAGGTGAAGGTGGATTAACGGGATCAACAGGGTCTACCGGATCGACAGGGTCAACCGGATTAACAGGGTTAACCGGATCTACAGGATTAACGGGGTCAACCGGCAACGGTGGCAACGGAGGTTTAAGCGGCGTCGGTGGCATTTCATTAGCGGTGAATGTGATGCTGTAATAACCCTTATCCGCTAACCCTTGTTTTGCGCTTTCGTCCGTCACCTCATAACTCATGCGATCAAGCACATAGGAACCGGTGCGCACCGTATCTGCAATATAATTACCGGCCATCGCGTTAGCAATTTTGACTTCTTCGCCTTCATTAAAGAAGAAGTAAGAGGCTTTGCCGGTGTTAACCAGTGACGGGTCAACGTAATTAATATTGGCACTGACACGGTTAAAACCGGTAATTTTCTGAGCGCTGTTTACCGCTTCACCGCCGATAATGCCGCCGTTATTGACATTCAGCGTTAAAGAATCGTCGGCCAGTTTATTGGTTGAAGTGATATTCCCACGATATACGGAGTTGGTAATATTCACTGTGGAATTTACCGTATCACCGGCTTTTTCTCCGGTAGTTGATGCGACAGAGCCGACGGAAATATTTCCAGACAGAGTCGCACCGTCTATATTTACAGAGTTATTAACACCGGTCATGATGGCATTGCCATTCATGACAGTACCTTCATTAAGATTAAGAGTTGTATCGCCATTGTAATAGGTTATAACTGAGATGTTACCCAAAACAGGGCTATTCGTGATATCCAGTTGAGCTGCACCGCCAGTAAACAACGCGCCTACTTCAGCGATAACCCCTGTAGGAGAAACTTGCCCGGTGGCACCCAGTAGCGTATCTGTGACTTTTACGGTCGCATTGCCGCCATAGATATTAAAACCCCGTGGATTTTGGTTGTTATTCATATCAACATTAACATCACCGTTGTATGCATCAATACGCAACCCGGCCCCGGGATTCATATTTGCAGGCAGAACGACAAAATTGTTAAGTGTGAGTGTAAGGTCACCATTTGTTGCGGCTAGATTAATCCTGGCATTATTATATCCTGCTTCATCACTGACAGTAGTCCCATTTAGTTCAGCAACCAGATTATCTGATGCCGTAACACTTAGCCCCCTTATAAACTGACTATTATCAGCAGTAAAGTTAAGATCGCCGGGAACTGATATTGAGGTCATATCAGGATATGTTTTATTACTGTAGTCTACATCTTGCGCCTGAACATGATTAGTTACTGCCACGGATATTAAAGAAGCCAGCATCAGTTTCTTCGTGTGACAGGTGGAGGGGGTGTTTTTTTTCATTCCTAAAATCCTTCCTTGTTGAATGTATTCTGCATCTCTTCAGTCATTATTTAAAAAAATGATAAATGGAAAGGTGCTGGCGTTTAAATTAAACCCCGCTTTTGTCGGGATTAGATGGCGACAGGATATCTATTTTTTATTTATTTTTCTTGTCCACTTTTGGACACGTTGGGAAGTTATTTAAATTGATTTCAAATATGATATTTGTTTTTATATTGATGTGGTTAATATAACTAGCATTCATTTAAAACAATCCATCATATAATTTAACTTGTCAGGTGTGCCTTTCTGCCGGGTTTCCCAGAGGGTTTAGCGAGACTATTCTCCGGAAATTCTTTAACGCATTGAATTAACTTGCCATTTTCCATGATGATGAATCCTTCTTCGCGCAGGGTGGCAATGATTTTCATTACGCCGCTACGGGCCAGATTGCTGCGGTCAAGAACGTATTTCGCAACGCTGATTTTAAGCCGCTCTTCAGGCCTGATTTTGGCAAGTTCTTCAAGTAAGCCACAAACAATGTGCAAGGATGTTCTGTTAATCAGCAGGTTATTGCGGTTTGCCTGATAGTCATTGATAAATATCTGATAGGTCAGTAATTGCGGGAAGGCGTGATGTTTAATGATAATTTTGAGCGCTTTTTCTCGCGGCATGACACTGATCTTAGCGTCTTTGGCCGGTATAAGTTTGAAGAGTTCATACTGGAACAGGGAGCCTTGTAATCCGAAAATAAAAGGGGCCCGCGCAGTGGCCAGCAGCATCATATCCGGACAGTGATAAATATTAACGCTCCCTTCGGTGACGAGTGCAACCATCAGTTCATTTTTTTCATACAAATGTAAGCTGCTATTCCCTCTTCTTGATTCTTGCTGAGGTGCTGAATGAGGAAGTAAGAGGGAAATTAATTCCTCCAGTATTAACAGAGGTTTCTCTGCCGGAAGCGGGGCAGGGCTCGGATCAGAAGTTATCGGTAATTTCATTTTGGCTGCATCCGTTCTTTATTAATAATCCAAAAGATTAAGTGTTTTATTTATGTCGGCGGGCATTATTCAAACAAAACTGACCAGAGGCAAGGAAAGGAGGCGTCCAAAAACAGACATAATAATATCGTCAATATTAATCCTCCGTATTTACAGGTGTTAACACGGAGGGAATAAATGTGGAGGGGTTAGCAGTAAGCGAATCTTTTAAGGGACCGACGGAAACTGGCCTGGCTGGACAAACCCATTCCAAAAGCCTTCATGATGCCTGATGTTCGCCGTTTGCTCTTTTTCTTGCGTGAATGTATCCATATATTCCACAATGCGTGCTAAGCAAACCCGCCAACATTTTCAGATTCCGGAACATTACGAAATGCGCAAAACAGATCATCTCGGTGGTATCACGGCTTTTGTCACCACGGCGCAGTGCGGGAGTTTTACTGCGGCGGCGGAACGGCTGGGGCTGACGAAATCGGCGGTGGCCAAAAGCGTCGGGCGGCTGGAAGCGCGGCTCGGGCTGCAACTTTTTCAGCGTTCAACGCGGCGGCTCAGCCTGACGCCGGACGGTGAGCGTTATCTGCAAAGCAGCCAGAACGCGATTGAAATTCTGGAACAGGCCGAGGCGGAGCTGATGTCGCATACCGCTAAACCTTCCGGCCGGTTGCGGGTAGATTTACCGGCGGCGTTCGGGCGGCAGCGGATCATGCCGCATCTGCTGGCGGTTATCCGGCAATATCCTGAACTGGAAATGACGATTACCTTCAGCGAGCGGTTTATCGATCCGATTGAAGAAGGTATTGATCTGGTGGTGCGTATCGGCGAACTCACCGACAGCAGCGGGCTGATAGCGCGCCGTCTGACCACGCAAAAGCTGGTGATCTGCGCCGCACCGGATTATCTCGCGCAATATGGCGAACCGCATGAACCCGAAGAACTCAGTCAGCATCGCTGCGTGGTGGGCGTGCGGCGTAATCAGCCGAAATTCTGGATCCTGCGCAACGCACGCGGCGAAGTGAGTCGCTATACGCCGCCTGCGACGTACGAATTTGCCGACGGCGACGCCATGCTGGCAGGCGTGCTGGCCGGTTGCGGGCTGTCACAATTGCCGCTGTGGCTGGTAGGGAAATACCTGGCAAACGGGGAGCTGAAAGAGGTGCTGACAGGCCATTCCGGGGGCGAAATGCCTGTCAGCGCGTTGTGGCCTAAAAGCCGTCAGCTGTTACCGAAAATCCGCTTTGTGGTGGATACGCTGATCAAAGCCGCGGAAGACGGCCAGCTCGACTGACAAGGCTTACGCTTTTTCGTCATAGAACGGGTAATCGGTGTAGCCTTTTTCGTTGCCGCCGTAAAACGTGGCGCGATCCGGCTCCGTCAGCGGCCAGTTATTTGCCATCCGCTCGACCAGATCCGGGTTGGAAATAAACGGTCGGCCAAAGGCAATCAGGTCAGCGCGGTCTGCCTGCAACCAGGCTTCCGCACGGTCTTTCTCAAAACTGCCTGCGATGATCAATGTGCCGGAATAGGCTTTGCGGAATGAATCGGTGAATCCTTGCGGAATCGCCTGTGCGCCGAGGCTTTGCTGGTCGCTCAGATGCACAAAGGCCAGCGAACGCGTGCTGAGTTCTGCGGCCAGCGTTAACCAGGTTTCCGCTTCACCTTCAAATTCATGCATATCAAAAAGACGACCAAACGGCGCGAGGCGGATCCCGGTTTTACCGGCACCAATGGCTTGCGCCACGGCGTCCGTCACTTCCAGCACAAACCGCAGGCGGTTGGCAATCTCCGCGCCGCCGTATTCATCTTCACGGGTATTTAAGCCGCCGTTGATGAACTGCTCCGCCAGATAGCCGTTGGCTGCGTGGATTTCCACCCCGTCGAACCCGGCGCGGATGGCGTTTTTCGCGGCAGTCACGTAATCCTGCACCACGCCGCGGATTTCCTCTTTGGATAACGCGCGCGGCATGGAAACGGCGACCGGGCCATATTTGCCTTCGTCGTTAATCCCGAAGCAGGTGGCGTTTTCTGCCCTGACCGCCACTGAACTCACCGGCGCTTCACCTTTATTTTGCAGGCTGGTGTGCGAAACGCGCCCCACGTGCCAGAGCTGGATAAAGATTTTGCCGTTTTTGTCATGTACCGCTTTTGTTGTCAGCGCCCAGCCTTTGACCTGCGCTTCGTTATAAATCCCCGGCGTGAAAGCGTAACCCTGGCCCTGAACGGAAATCTGCGAACCTTCAGAAACGATCAGCCCGGCAGAGGCGCGCTGCTGATAATAACGGGCGGTCAGTTCGTCCGCCGTGTCGCCTTTATCCGCCCGCGAACGGGTCATCGGTGCCATCACCACGCGGTTGGATAATGTGATATCCCCCAGCTTGAACGGGGTAAATAATTTCTCCATGGTTCTCTCCTTTCACTGAATGTTGTTAGAAAAATGCGGAATTAATTCTGTTTCGCGTGTTCGGTTCTGTGGGTCTGGCAGGCAAGGTCACCAGCATCCACGCGCTGTTTGATGTAAATACTGAGCCACGCGGCGGCGGCGAAAATGATGCTGCTCAGCACCACTGAACGCGTACCGAATTCGGCGATAAACCAGCCGCCCGCCAGTGAACCGACGGTGATGCCCAGATTTGAAAATGACATGTACAGGCTGTTGGCGAATTCCGGCGCCTGGCTGGCTTCGCGCATCAGCCACGTCTGGCTGACCACCAGCCCGGAAGAGTGGAATGCGCCCCAGAAAATCATCAGCGCACACATGGCAAGCAGGGAGTCACCGGCCAGCCACACGAGGATGAAGATCAGCGCGTACAGCACCGGATAAAGATGCGTCGTTTTGTTGGTGTTTTTTTGCAGGAAGCTGCTGAACACAAAATTCCCGGCGAACCCGCAGACACCAAAGACGATGAGCATCGCCGTGATCATGTTGCTGTTGAGGTGCGTGACGCGGGCCAGGTAATCCGCCACGTAGCTGAAACTCGAGAACATCGCGGCGAAAATCATCGTGACCGTGACGATCGTCAGCCACAGTTTGCCGTTACGCAGCACGCTCACCTGGCTGGCGAACGAAACTTTGGCCGTGGCAGGCATCGAAGGGACGAAGAAGAGGATCCCGAAGAACGCGAGGGCGCAGGAAATCGCAGCAAAGTAGAACGCATCGGCCAGCGATAAATGTTCCGCAATCAGTGAACTTAACGGCACCCCGAGCACCAGCCCGATTGCCACACCGGCAAACACTTTCGCCGCCGCACCGGCACTTTTTTCTTTCGGCACAGTCTGCGTGGCGACCACCAGCGCGACCGCAAAGAACACCGCGTGCGTGAGTGCCGGAAGAATGCGGAAGACCAGCATCATATTGAAAACATCTGTGGTGGCGTAAATCAGGTTGGAAACCACGAACACAAAGAGAATCGAAAGCAGCACGGTTTTTTTGTTAAAACCCGACAGCAACAGGGTAATAAACGGGCCGGTGACGGCGACGATCACGGCGTAAATGCTGACCAGAAAACCGACCTGCGTGGCGGTGACGTGGAGCTGTTCGATGAGTTTAGGCAACAATCCGATGATGCCAATTTCCGTGGTGATGACGCTGAAGACGGCGACGGAAAGTGTCAGCAGCAGGAGTGAATTTTTATTTTGCATTGAAAGCCTTGTGGAACCGAATGTGCAGATGAAAAGTTGAACCTGATCATCCGGCAGTTCGTATTATTCGGAAAGGCCTCTCCGGGCGCATCTTAGTAGACATAACTTCGCCAATGTAATGCGGAACGTGCCGTATCGTTTTTGTCCGATTTTTACAATGCGACTTAACCGAAACTTTGTGAATTAATAATCAATTCAATATGTTGCCGTGTGATTTTTTCAACGCGCATCCTGCCGGCAGGGGATTACTTCGCCGGAAACTATGATAAAATGCGCGGCCCAGGGTTTCCCCGCACGACCATTAAAAGAAAAGGTTTATCCCGAGTAATGTCTGACAATCTTATTGAGCGCATTTCGAGTGCGTTAGAATCTGAATACACGCTTGAAGGACTCGTTCGACAGCTTCTTGAAATGCTTGAGCTGGTGACCAATATGGAATCGACGTACCTCACCCGCATCGAGCCGGACGGCGATTACCAGCACATTCTGTTCTCCCGTAACTCGCAAAATATGCAAATTCCCGAAGGGCTTTCTGTGCCGTGGGGCGATACGCTGTGCAAGCGCGCGCTCGACGAAGGCCGCCGTTATACCTGCGATGTCGCCAGTATCTGGGGCGATTCCGAGGCGGCAAAAGCGCTGGGGATCATGACTTACGTGAGCACGCCGGTGACGCTGGTGGACGGTTCGCTGTACGGCACACTGTGCGCCGCCAGTTCAGAAAACCGCGAGCTTTCGGAACGCAGTGAACAGGTGTTGCAGCTTTTCGCGCAACTGATCGCCCAGCAGATTCAGAACGAACAGTTGCTGAAAAAGCTGCAAGAGGCGAATGCCGCGCTGACCGCCGTCAGCCTGACCGATGAACTCACCGAACTGCCCAATCGCCGCGCGGTGTTTGAAACGCTGCCCGACCTGTTCGGCAGGGCCGCTGACAAGGCGAATTATGTTCTGGTGGCGTTTACGGATCTCGATAATTTCAAGCAGATCAATGATATCTACGGCCACGAAACGGGCGATGATTTCCTGTATGCCGTCGGGCAAAGGCTGAAAGCGGGCGCTGCGAAAGGGGAAATTCTCGGGCGTGTCGGTGGTGACGAATTTATCGTCGCCGGAGAAGGGCCGTCAGGGTTTTATGATGCGCAACTGGCGGCGGATGCATTCAAAACCCGTCTGCGCAGCATGCTCACCGGTGAATACAAACTGCATTCCTGCACGCTGGATTACGCAGGCCCGAGTATCGGCGCTATCGCCATTAATCCTGCTGCCGTTAATCCGGATCAGGCGCTGCACGAAGCCGATCAGGCGATGTATCTGGATAAAAACCAGAGAAGAACAAAAGTGAAGTAAAGCCGGATCCTGCGCCTTTGCGTTTACCCCAAAGGCGCGGTATTCAGTAATCAGTTGTGATGTAAATCGCTTAAAAATTTCTGCGCACGGGCGTGCTGCGGACGCGTGAAGAAGTTCTCCGGCGTAGATTTCTCCAGAATTTTCCCCTGATCCATAAACCAGATCGTGTCCGCCACTTCACGGGCAAAATTCATTTCGTGCGTCACGCACATCATGGTCATGCCTTCGCGCGCCAGACCGCGCATCACGTTCAGCACTTCACCGACCATTTCCGGATCCAGCGCTGACGTCGGTTCATCAAACAACATCACCGGCGGTTTCATGGCTAACGCCCGCGCAATGGCGACGCGCTGCTGTTGCCCGCCGGAAAGCTGCGCCGGATAGGCATTGGCTTTGTGCGATAAACCGACGCGTTCCAGCAGTTCACCCGCATGCTGACGCGCTTCCTGCCGCTTCACGCCGAGCACTTTCACCGGCGACATCATGATATTTTCCAGCACCGAAACGTGCGGGAAAAGGTTGAAGTTCTGGAACACAAACCCGATGCGCGTGCGCAGCTGGTTCAGGCGCGTGCTGGTGCCGTGAATGTCGATGCCATCAAATAAAATCTGGCCTTCTTCAATCGGCTCCAGCCGGTTGACGGTGCGGATCAGCGTCGATTTCCCCGAGCCGGACGGCCCGCACACCACCACCACTTCACCGCTTTTAATTTCTGCACTCAGATCGGTCAGCGCCTGGTATTCGCCATACCATTTATTGACCTGATTAAATAAGATCATCGGTCGCATCGTCGTTCCTTATTGTGATTGAGTCTTGGTCAGCAGCATCGCTTGCGCCACGTTGTCCGCTTCAGGCACGCGGTTCTGCCGTTTGCGTGTAATGCGCGCTTCCAGCTTATTGGCGAGCCACGTCAGGCTGAAACAGATCAGGTAATAGCCAATCGCGACAATCGCGAAAACCTGAAACGGCTTGGTCAGCAGCTGGTTATTCACCTGATTGGCGGCAAAGGTCAGCTCCGGTACGTTAATCACGTAACCGAGCGTGCTGTCTTTAATGATGGAAACCAGCTGGCTGACCAGGCTTGGCAGTGTGTTGTACAACGCCTGCGGCAGAATAATCAGGCGCAACGTTTTGAAATAACTCATACCTAACGCACGCGCCGCCTCGTACTGGCCGCCGGGCAGCGCCTGAATGCCGCCGCGCACAATCTCTGCGATATAGGCACTTTCATAAATCACCAGCGTACACAGCATGGTGCTGAATCCGCTGATGTTGTGGCCGATTAATAACGGAACGCAAAAGTATGTCCAGAACACCACCATCAGCAGCGGAATACCGCGTAAACCGTAAACCCAGCAGGCGGCGGGCCAGCTCAGCCAGCGGAACGGCGATAAACGCGCCAGCCCGAGCAAAACTCCCACCGGCAGCGCAAACAGCACGGCCAGCACGGAAATCAGCAGCGTACAGAGGATCCCGCCGAGCGGCCCCTGCGGGTATTGTCCCATCAGGAACAGCATCCCGTTGTCGTGTAAAATCGTGAACATTTCGAGCATGGGATTACCTCGCGTAGACCCGCTGGAACCGGCGGGCCAGCAACGCACCGGCACCCATCAGCAGCAGAGAGAAGAACAGATAACCGGCAGAGGCCACCAGATACGATTCGAAAGTGCGGAACGTCTGGTTTTCAATATCACGGGTCACGTAAGTCAGCTCAGCCACGCCAATGACCATCGCCAGACTGGTATTTTTGAACAGCAAAACGGTGTGGTTGAGCAGCGACGGCAGCGCGTTACGGATGCCCTGCGGCAGGATCACCGAACGCAAAGAACGGGTGTAACTCATGCCCAGGGCGCGTGATGCCTCGGTTTGCCCTTCAGGAATAGCGCGTAAACCGCTGCGGATGTCTTCGGAGAAATACGCCGCCTGGCACAATCCGAGCGCAAACATCGAGAACAGAAACTCGGCGTTAAAATCGTTAATCCACATCTGCACCGATTCCGGCAGCAGCGTCGGAATGGCGAAATACCACATCATCAGCTGGATAAGCGTCGGCACATTGCGGTGATACGACACATACGCGCGGACAAAATATTCGGCGGCGCGTTTGTGCGTCAGCCGGATGACCACCAGCAGCAGGGCAATAAACATCGCCAGCAGCCAGGATCCCAGCGCCAGCTTGAGGGTGACAACCATTCCATCGACGATCATCTGCCCGAACTGACCGGTCAGGACTTTGCTGAAATCGAGCGTCATCGTATTTTCACCCTCCTGAATGGTTGAACTGTCGGTTTATAAGGAAAACGGGTTTAGCGGGAAAATCACAGACCTTCGCCGGGGCGCATGGTGGAAAGGCCACCGGGAACCTGCAGCGTCGGGGTGATTTCGATGTTGCCGATGTTCACGGCAACCGGTGCTGACAGGGCAAACGCCACGCAGTCGGCGATGTCTTTGGCTTGCGGCAGTTCAAAACCGTCAATGAAGCGGCGGCGGGCTTCTTCGTGATCGCCGGAAACGTTGCCGAAAATGTCCGTCGCCACGCGGCCCGGGCAGATTTCGGTAATGCGCACCCGCTTGCCGTAGCAGTCAACGCGCAGCTGGCGCGAGAGGGCGTGAACGCCGGCTTTGGTGGCGTGATAAATCGAGTTGCCGCCGAAGTTATAAATCGCGGCAATCGAGGTGATGTTAATGACGTGGCCGCGATCGCGTTCCATCATGCCCGGCACCAGCAGGCGGCAGAGATGCAAAACGGCGCGCAGATTCACGTCAACCTGCGTATCCACGGATTCTTCATCGGCGTTCAGGATAGAGCCGGGGCGTGAAACACCGGCGTTATTCACCAGAATATCCACGCTGATTTCGCTGCACAGGCGCGTGACGGCGTCGAGATCGCTGACGTCGAGCGCATGAGGAATACAACCGGTACGGGCGGCGAGGGCAGCCAACTGATCGGCGCGGCGGGCGACGGCGTGAACCGTGATGCCTTCCTGACAAAGGCGTTCGACAATGGCTTCACCCATTCCGGCCGATGCGCCGGTCACCAGCGCGGTTTTGTAATCTGAAAATGGCATTGCGACTCTCCTGTTAAACCCCCGGCTCCGTCATGTTCTGCCGGTGGGTGTTTTCTGACTGTATCCAGTAATTCTCAGACGGTATAAGACATAAACCGTGTGAGGCGATAAGCGGGACTTATAACAGCGCGTTTTCCCGCGCCAGCTCGCGGCGTTGCCGGGCTGGCGGCATCAGCGCGATGTCCATTTCGGCAATAATTTCCCGCAGCGTATGCACCATTTCGATGGATTCCGGCGTATCGCCGTGAACCAGAACCGACGTTGCCGTAACCGGCAGCGTCACGCCGTCGATGCTTTGCACCGTGCCTTCGCGCAGCAGCTGGCGGATGCGCGTGCGCACCTGCTCTTTGTCATGAATGACCGCGCCCGGTTTTGCCCGGCTGACCAGCAGCCCGTTGCTTTCATACGCGCGGTCGGCGAGAAACGTGCAAATCACCGGTAACGCCAGCTCACCCGCCATGCGTTCGACGGCGTTGCCGGACATTGTGCTGATGATCATCTGCGCATCGAAATCCTTCACCGCCTGCAATAACACCCGCGCGAGCTGAGCGTCTTCGGAGACCATATTCCCCAGCGCGCCGTGAAAACTCATGTGCGTCAGCGGGTAATCCGCCGCTCTGGCAAATGCCGAAAGCGCGCCCAGCTGGTAAGTGACGTAATGCGCCATGATCTCCGGTTCGATGTGCATCCGGCGGCGGCCAAACCCGGACAAATCGGGGAACCCGACGTGTGCGCCGAGATCGACCTGATACTTTTTCGCCAGCGCGACGGTTTTCGCCATAATCACCGCGTCCCCGGCGTGAAACCCGCAGGCCACGTTGGCGGAGGTGATCAGCGGCATCAGCGCGGCGTCGTCGGCAAGGGTGTAATCGCCAAATCCTTCGCCGATATCGGCGTTTAAATCGATGTATTTCATGCGGCCAGCTCCTCGCGGCGTAACGTGAAAATCTCCGCGCCGTATTCGACGCAGTCACCGTCTTTTACGGAAAGGGGCTCCACCACGCCCTGCACCGGGCTGCGCAGCGGCAGGTAAATCACGCCGACTTTCAGCAGGCCGAGCAGCGCGTCTTTCCCGACTTTTTCACCGGGCTGAGTAAACGGAATTTTGCTGAGCGGATGCTGTAGCAGCACGATACCGGGGAAGGGCGCACACACCGCGTCGGGGGCGGCCAGCGCGGGAAGCGCAGGCGTTTCGTCCGGCACGTGGCACGGCAAAATAGCGGGGGAAACGGGCGCGTATTTTATGCTGACCCGAAAGCCGTTTCCGCGCAGTTCAATCTGGCTGAGGCCGGACTTGCGCATCTTCTGTGCGACAGAGCGCAACTCGCTGAGTGCTGGTGCTTTTTTTTCCATATCCATCCCGTCAAGAGAGAGTGTCCCCGCGCAATAACGACGACAAAACGACCCGCTGAGCGGGCGGTAAACGCACTCTATCGTGTCACTGCGGACGTCAGGAAAGAGGATTTCGCTTTGCGGTAATAAGGTGCGCTTATTACCCCACCAGCGTCAGTGGCCGGTTATCCACCGTGCGGCTGGCCATCAGCGACAGCAAAATCGCTTTGACCGCTTCGGCGGGTTGGGAAAGGGGCAGATGGTCGGACATACAAAATGACAGCGCCGCCTGAATGTTCGGTTTATCGATTTTCGCCATCCATGAACCCGAGGCTTTGAGCATCGCACGGGCGGCGGATTCCGGCATGATCGTGCAGCCTAATCCCGCGGCCAGCGCGGCATTGAGGGTGGTTTGCGATTCGATTTCGCACTTCACGCGATACGTCACTTCTTCGTGAATAAACGCGTCGTCGATGACTTTACGCATGATGTTATAAATGCGTGGCAGGAACAGATCGTACTTCGCCACCTGCGCCAGACTGACGGATTTCAGCGGTTTGCTCAGTGCGTGCGGGCACACGAAATACAGCTCTTCTTTCATCAGCGGCATAAAGCGTAGCCCGTGAATTTCCCGGTTGCCGTAAATCACCGCCATATCCATCCGGCCATTCATGATGAGTTCGCTCAGCGTGGTGCCGAAGTTTTCATTGAAATACAGCACGATGCCCGGATATTGCCGGTGAACTTCTTCCATCAGCGGCAATGCCAGCTGTTGTGCGGCGGTGCCCGGCGCAAGCCCGACGGAAACGCTGCCCGAAAGCGCCAGCGCCGAGCCGTCAATCGCGCTCTGCGCCTGATCGCACTGGCGCAAAATGGCCTGCGCGTGGATATACAAAATCTTGCCCGCTTCGGTCGGCGTCACGCCGCGTTTGGTGCGGATCAGCAGTTGCTGATTCACTTCGCCTTCCAGCGTGGCGAGTTGCTGGCTGAGCGCAGGCTGCGCAATGTGCAGGATATCTGCGGCCTGAGTGAGGCTGCCCACATCGACAATCTTGATAAAATATTTAAGGCGGCGGAGATTCACGATGGCATCCTCATCACGTAAACGCGTGGTGTTATAAGTAATGTGTATGAAGCAAGATGAGTGCCAACACGCACTGATGCGCTGATTTATGCCTGAACGCCGGGTTTCCTTCTGATTTCAGCGGCAGTTTGTTCACTGCGTCGCCGTTTATTTTCGCCGTTTGCGCCGCCTGCCGGAAAATGACGTCCCCCGCCTGCACTGCATCGGTGCAAATTGCCTGATTTGCGCGTTCAGCCATTGCTTTGTGTTATGTCACCACAACAAAGCGCTATTGGTCGGCGCGGTCCGTTCCTCATTACTCTTTCCCCTGTAGTGCCTCATCGCTGTCCGTCTTTTTACGTTCGATAAAAACAATGGAACCCCAGGACCATGCCTGATATCGCCGATCGCTTAAAAAATGTCTCTGTTTCTGCCTCCGTCGCCATGACGCAAAAGGCCCGTGATCTCGCCGCCGCAGGCGTGAACGTCATCGCGCTTTCTACCGGCGAGCCGGATTTCCCGACGCCACGAAACGCCACGGAAGCGGCCTACGCCGCCGCGCTCGGCGGTGATACCCGCTATCCGCCAACTGACGGAACCCCGGCTTTGCGGGCGGCTATCGCGCGTAAATTCCAGCGCGATAACAATCTGGATTACGACGTGAGCCAGATCCTCACCGCAGGCGGCGCAAAGCAAATAATCTTTAACGCGATGCTGGCGACGATCAATCCGGGCGATGAAGTGGTGATCCCGACGCCGTCGTGGATCAGCTATGCGGATATCGTCAAATTCGCGGGCGGTATTCCGGTGCCGGTGGCCTGCCCGGAAGAGAACAATTTCAAGCCGTATCCGCAGGACATTGAGGCGGCGATTACCCCGAAAACCAAATGGCTGCTGCTGAATTACCCTAGCAACCCGACCGGTTCCGTGGCAACGCGTCAGGAATTGCAGGCGATTGGCGAAGTGATGCTGCGTCATCCGGGCGTGTGGATCCTGACTGATGATATTTACGAACACCTGATTTATGACGACGTGACGTTTTACACGCTGGCCGAAGTGGAGCCGCGTTTGCTCGATCGCGTGCTGACGGTTAACGGCGTATCGAAAGCCTATTCCATGACCGGCTGGCGTTTAGGTTTTTGCGGCGGCCCGAAAGATCTGATTAAAGCCATGAGCAACGTGAACACGCAAAACAGCGGGGGCGTCACCACGCTCACGCAGGCGGCGGCGGTTGCTGTGCTGAACGGCCCGCAGGATTTACTGAAAGAGCGCGCTGAAATCTACCGTCAGCGCCGCGATTACGTGCTCGAGCGTTTAACGTCCGTGCATGAACTGCGTTGCCATAAACCGCAGGGCGCGTTTTATCTGTTCGTGAATATCGAAGGCTGTATTGGCAAAACCACCGCAGGCGGGCGTCACATCGATAACGATGCTGATTTTGTGATGGCGCTGATCGAAGAAAAACACGTCGTCACCGTGCAGGGCGCGGCGTATGGCATGAGCCCGTATTTTCGCATTTCCTACGCCACCAGCATGGAAATCTTGCAGGACGGCTGCGACCGGATCGCGGAGTTTTGTGCCGGTCTGAAGTAACAAAATCTGAGTACGGGACATAAAAAAACGGGCCTTTTTCGGGCCCGTTTTCTGTTTCATCAGGAGGGAAATTTAAAATCCCATCGCCGTTTTCACCGGCATTACGTTATCGCGCAGGCGGGTGAACCACTGGTTGATTTGACGCGCCACGGCAATGGCTTCGCGTGCATCGCTTTTGACCAGCTGAATACTCTGACCGGGCTGAACCTGCGCCAGACGCCACAAATCTTCTTCAATAATGCCGGCAATTTTCGGATAGCCTCCGGCGGTATTGGCGTCGGCCAGCTGAATGATCGGCTCGCCCGCTGGCGGAACCTGCACGATACCGGGGATTAGCCCGTAGGAACGCATTTCAATGACTTTCGACGGCGTGACCGGCTCGCCGGACAGGCGGTAACCGGTGCGGTTGCTGTGCAGGGAAACCTTCCACGGCTGCGACCAGAAGCGGGGGAGATCGGCTTCAAACAGCGCATATTCTCCGGCGGGAATGGCGCGCAGTTGCACCAGTCCCTCAGTGCTGGTCGGGAACACGTGGGCCAGCGCAACCTGCGGCGGCTCGATACCCATGCCATGTGCAGGCAAAGGTGAGATGGAAGAAATACCCGCCGCCAGCCGATCGTTTTTCGCCAGCGGTCGTCCGTCTGTTCCGCCGAAACCGCCGCGCAGGGCGGTGCTGCGCGAACCCATCACAACCGGCACGTCAATGCCTCCGGCGACGCACAAATAGCTGCGCGCACCGGAACGCGGGAATTGCATTTCCAGCTCCTGCCCGGCGCGGACGGAACAGGCCCACCAGGGCGGAAGCTCTTCGCCGTCGAGCTTCGTGCGGCAATCCGCGCCGGTAACGGCAATGCTGGTATCGGCAAGAAAGCGGACTTTAAACGGGAACATCTGCACTTCAATGCAGGCGGCGTTTTCGTCGTTGCCCAGCAGGATGTTGCCCGCGCGAAACGCCAGTGGATCCATCACGCCGCTGACGGACACGCCGATATCCCGAAATCCGCTGCGGCCCGCGTCCTGAACGGTATTCAGCGGGCCGGTTTTCACTATTTCAATCACAGCTTTTTGGGTCACAGTTCTATCCTTTCTGGCAGAAACCGCACGCTGTCACCCGGTGCCATCAGCGCGGGATTTTCTGCACGCGGGTCAAACAGCGTCAGTTCGGCGAATCCGATGGCGTTCCAGCCGTTTGGCCCGGTGAGCGCTGAAACGCCGGTCTGCGCGCCGCCGATGGTTACGGTGCCTTTGAGCATATTGAGAGAAGGGACTTTTTTACGCGGCGTGGCGAGAGACGGATCCAGCCCGTGGAGATAGCCAAAACCCGGCGCGCTGCCCAGCGAAAACACCGTGTAGCTGCCCTGAGAATGGCGGCGGATGACCTCGCGCGGCGAAAGCCCGGTATGCTGGCAAACCGCATCCAGATCGGTGGCGTGTTCACCGCCGTAAATCACCGGAATTTCAATCAGTTTGCCTTGCGGATGAACGGCCTGCGCCTGTTCCCACGCGGCGGTCAGCAGGGCGAAAGTCGCGTCGTAATCTTCCGGCGTCTGGCGAAACAGCACCAGTAAATTGGTGACGCCGGGGATCAGCGATTCGACGTCATCGCGGGCGCGCAGTGTGGCCGCCAGCGACCAGATGCGGCGCTGCGCGGGCAGGTCGAAATCTCCCGGCGCTTCAATCAGCCACGCGCGGCTGCCGATGGTGGAGATTTTGACGTTGTCGCCCTGACTGGCAAGAATAAAAGAGGCGCGGGAAGGCGCCTCGTGCGACACAAGGGTCATCGGCTATTCCAGAGGTTCGAATTTAAGGCTGGAGAGTGGCTGAACTTTGTCCTCGCGCACCATTTTGTATTCGGTATTTGGCCCGATCCAGGTTGCCCAGATTTTGTCGATGGTGCCGTCGTCATCCATCGCTTTCAGGCTGCCGTTCACTTTTGCCAGTAACGCCGGTTCGTCCTTTTTCATGCCGACGCCAATCGGTTCCAGCGCCATCGGCTCTTTGATCATCCCCAGTTCGATGCCGTCTTTTCCGGCCTGAGAAATCATTTTGATAGCGGTCATGGTGTTGGTGACAAAGCCCACGGCTTTATTCTGTTCGAGTGCCAGAAACGCCGACGCGGCATCCTGGAAGGTCACGGCTTTTGCGCCCGCCAGATAAATGGATTGTTCAGACGTCGTGCCTTTGGTGGCGCTGATGCGTTTGCCTTTAAAATCCGCACGGGTTTTATCGACGTTCGGCTTTTTCACCACCAGCACTTCTTTCGCCACGTAATACGGGTCGCTGAACTGAATCTGCTGGCCGCGCGTTTTGGTGTACGCCAGATTGGCAATCAGCACGTCGGCGCGGCCGGTGGCGATTACCGCGATGCGCGCTTCAATAGAGGTCGGCATCAAGTTGAGTTTTACGCCCATCTGTTTGGCTAACGCCGTGCATAAATCCACATCCATTCCGGCCAGCTGGCGGGTTTTCGGATCCGGTGAAGAGAACGGCGGCACATCGGAATACACGGCACAGTTAAGTGCGCCGCGCGCCTGAATATCAGAGAGAACATCGGCTTTCGCAGAGGAAAAGGCCGCCATCAGCGGCAATGCCAGCAAAGAGCAAGACAGTAACTTCAGCTTCATCATTCATTCTCCGGGTCTTTTAATTAGCGGTGTGTGACGACAACTTCCCCTGGCTCACTGTGAGCAAAACTGGCTGCGGTTTCTTATGAGGTCAACCCGACTATATAAGCTCAATCTGGCGTTGTATAAGAAGTAAACCCTGTATGGCGATACGCTTTTTGTATGACCGCAAAAAAGGCGGCTCTGCCAGAATAGTGGTCAGTTTCAGACCGCTAATCTCAAAGAGCAAAAGGGTTAAACATGAACGCCAGAATGGGTGTTTCGCTGAAAATATTATCTGCCCTGTGCGCCACGCTCATGCTGGCCTGCGTAAAAGGGTTGGGCGGAAATATTCCTACCGGAGAAGTGATATTTTTTCGCTCTTTCGTCGCCTTATTTCCGCTGCTGATCTGGCTGAAATTGCAGGGGCCGGTGATTGCGCAAATTAAAACGAAGAATATATTCGGCCATTTAATTCGCGGATTTTCCGGCACAGGCGGCATGTATTTTAACTATCTGGCGCTGGTGTATATCTCGCTGGCGGACGCCACGGCTATCAGTTACGCCGCGCCGCTGTTTACGGTGATCATGGCCGCTATTTTGTTGCGTGAAAACGTGCATGCCGCCCGCTGGATGGCGGTGGTGGTCGGTTTCACCGGTATTCTGGTGATGCTGTGGGCGCATCTGCGTGACAGCGGTTCGCTGCTTTCGGGCGGATTTACACAGGTTTCAGCCGGACTCGGCGTGATCCTGGCGCTGCTGGCGGCAATGTGTACGGCGGTGTCGTCGGTACAAATTCGTTTTCTGAACGGTATCGAAAGGCCGGGCGCGATTGTTTTCTACTTCTCGCTGATGACCATGCTGATCGGGCTGGCGACGATTTTCTTCGGCTGGAAAACCCCTGATACCAGACAGCTTTTGCTGCTGACCGGCTGCGGATTTTTCGGCGGCATGGCGCAGATTTTGATTACGCTGAGCCTGCGTTACGCCGACGCCTCACTGCTGGCACCGTTCGATTACACCACGATGGTCTGGTCGATGATGATTGGTTTTCTGTTCCTCGACAGCCTGCCCACGGTCTCCACTTTGGTTGGCGCATCGGTGATTGCCGCCGCCGGAATACTGGCCGTGCTGAGCGAAAGACGCCGGGGAAAAGCGTTGCTCATCAAGCCGGTAAAAGCCGAATAGCCCTGCAACGCCCGTGGTGAGCGGCGTGCGAAGAAATTCGGGATTTACTTTTCGTGCTAAGCAATGATAAATTACCGCCATGAAAACTCAGATACACACCATGACTACACCACGTTGCTCCTGGTGGCTGCCAGTTTAAAGGCGGCCGAATTTCTGTATCTGTTCACAAAGCCGCCGGAAGGCGGCTTTGTTGTTTATCAGACTCCCTTCCGGCGTAAAAACCCAAAAAGGAACTCTCATGAACAACGCAAAAACCATTCTTACCGGCGACCGTCCTACCGGTCAGCTGCATCTGGGCCACTTTGTGGGCTCCCTGCGCCAGCGTGTGGCGCTGCAGCACGATAACCAGCAATACATTCTGATCGCCGATCTTCAGGGGCTGACCGACAACGGCAATTCCCCGCAAAAAGTCGCCGGTAATATTCTCGAAGTGATGGCGGATTATCTGGCGGTGGGCATCGACCCCACCAAAACGGTGGTCTGCCTGCAATCCGCATTGCCCGCGCTGGCCGAACTCACCCTGCTGTATATGAACATCGTGACCGTGGCGCGCGTTGAGCGTAACCCGACCGTGAAAAATGAAATTACCCAGAAGGGATTTGCCCGTTCGCTGCCGGTCGGTTTTATGGCGTATCCGATCAGCCAGGCGGCGGATATCACGGCGTTTCAGGCGGATTTGATTCCCGTCGGCGATGATCAGTTGCCGATGATTGAGCAGACCAATGAAATCGTCCACAAGATGAACAGCCTGACGGATCAGCCGGTGCTGCGCCATTGTCAGGCGCTGCTGAGTAAAACGGGGCGCCTGCCGGGCATCGACGGTAAGGCAAAAATGTCGAAATCACTCGGCAATACGCTGACGCTTTCTGCCAGCGAAGAAGACATTCATCAGGCGGTCTGCGCGATGTACACCGATCCGAATCACCTGCGGGTCAACGATCCCGGTCAGGTCGATGGCAACGTGGTGTTCAGCTATCTGGACGCCTTCCACCCGGACGCAGAAAAAGTCAGCGCGATGAAAGCGCATTATCTGCGCGGAGGATTAGGTGACCGGGCTTGTAAGGACGAGCTGGAAGGGTGCCTGCAAACCCTGCTTGCGCCAATCCGCAGCCGCAGGAATACGTTTATTCAGGATAAAGGTCAGTTGCTGGCGTTGCTGCGCCACGGCAGCGAACAGGCGCAAAACGTCACGCAGCAAACGCTGGTGCAGGTGAAACGCGGGCTCGGGTTGCCGGTGATGTTCTGAAAGCAAAATCCCCTCAGCGCTCAGCGTATTGAGGGGGTTTTCCGGTTCAGCGGGCGGCAATAAACACGCTTCAGAACTTCTTCGGCAATGAGTTTATTTTAATCAGCAGCCCTTTGCTGATCGTAATATATCCGCCGATCCTCAGTGAGGAGAGTGTTTTCATTATTCCGCTGCGCGATAACATGCTGCGGGTCTGGATATATTCCAGCGCCGTGGTGGTGGCGCGTATTTCGAAGGGTTCCGTGCTCAGTGAACAGAGAAGATTGCATATTAATTCATAGTTGCTGACGCCCACCGTTTCTTTCTGGTATTCGCTGAAACGGGTTGAAGAAAGCATCAGCATATAGCACAGGTTTTTCCACAGGCCGTTTTCTTCTGCCCAGGAAAATAATTCACTGGCGACAACCAGACCATATTCCACCTCGCTGGTGGAAGATACCTGCACATCCGATTTGCGGTGAAAGATATCCTGCAAACCAATGATGCACGGGCCATGTATGGACGAAAGTACCAGTGAATCACTGACTCTTTTTACCAGCCCGGTGCCCGTAAACAGAACAAAGCACAGCCGCTTATCGCTCTGTTCCAGATTGAATCTTTGTCCGGGCTTGCCCTTTTTAACAGTACAGAGTGATTTTAATGAAGAGAAAAAATCTCCGAATTCAAACTGGGAAGAGGCTTTCTCAATGACTTTACTAAAATCATACATGACGATTCACCGGGGCGTCGAAACAGCCGTTAACGATATAGGGAAGATTGCATCGGGAAATATTTAATTAAGCAGGGGTTGTTCTGTTAATAATTTCATAACCTCTGGTTCCTAAGCATTATCTTATAATTATTAGGATGCCTCAAAGGCTTCGCGAGCCATTTTTACCTTGAGAGTCCATTAATGGATTTTATTAATTCACCGGCGCAGCCAGGACGCGGCGTAAAGTCATTGTGTAAAAATAGACTTTTTTAAACTCGAATGAATTAAGGGGGTTATATAAAATCATTGCTAAAAAGCTTATGGGTGTTTTCTTCTGATTTGAGCATATTAAAAGGGACTGGCAAGATGAGTGTCATTATTGAATACATAAGAAAAAAAGGGACAATCAGCTATCCCCGGCCAGGTTGTGTTCTGTCCGGGAGTATGACGCATCAGTATTGCTGTTACTTTTTTGAATCCGGGCTGGCGGCGCTTTATGGGATGAATAATGCGAAGCCGCTGTCTCTGGTCAGTGAGCCGCAACTACTGGGGTTAAGCCATCTTTTCCATCCGCATTCCGAACTTACGCTTAAAATTATCCATCCTTCCGTTATTTACGCCGTGCCGTCATCTTCCCTGTTTCATGTGATTAATGAGGGAAACCTTTGGTCAAACGTGGCCTCCCATCTTTCACAGCAGATCTACGACATCAGCAGCCGGACGGAAAAGGACAAAAAGACGCACGCCAGCGGGCTGATCGGCCAGACGCTGAAAATGCTGCAAAATGAAAGCGAGGAAGTCAGGCTGACGCATACCGCGAGTGAATATGTCCGCGAGATCACCGGCTTGTCCTGTAGTACCGTCAACCGGGAACTGCATTTACTGAAGAAGCAGGGCGATATCAATGTGCAGAATGGCCTGCTGTTAGGGTGCTATCTCGACGGGTAACGCGCAAACGGGCAGGGCGGTTTGCTTATGAAATCGCTCGCATAAACTATAATTACTCCGATAAAACTGACTCATTGGTGTGTATGGAAAACATAAAAACGGTAGCCGCCCTGAAGCCGGTTGCACACATTCAGGCTTTGCTGGATTCCCTTTCCACGGTGAATGCGAAAACAAAAGCGAAGTCAGGGCAGCGTTTCCAGCTGATGCAAAATGGTACGAAGATGTGTTTTCTGCTGGCTCAGGGGAAATGCGATATCAAACGCGTCGGTGACGGGCTGATCCTCGGCACGATTGCAGCGCCGAGTATTTTAGGGCTCAGCGATCTGCTTCCCGATCCGACGAATGTGACTCTTCAGGCCACCACCCATATTGAGTTTCTCTACCTCCCTTTAGAGGCGATTTTAAAGCATGTCGATGAGCATGATTTATGGAAAAGCGTTTCCTATTGCCTGATGGATATGTGTTCCCGGTTTAATGAATATCTCAAGACAAACAGCGGGATATCCACCTATGAACTCATCTGCAATCTGTTGCGTGCCTTGAACAATGCGGATTTTGAAACACGTGCCACCGTTTCGGCAGCGCGCTACATCCTGGACCGCACTCCGATGTCACGAAGCGGGGTGATGAAAGTGTTAGCGAACCTCAATAAAGGCGGATATATCGTGATCAAAAGAGGGCTGCTGATCCGCATTAATGAACTGCCCGCGGAGTATTAAACTTTTTGAATCATCGCCGTAGTCACCCGCTTATCGGAAACCCGCTGAAGGGAAGACACGGTGTGTGAAGCCAATATTGTGCGGATAACGTCCCGCAGGGAGAACAATTGCGCGTTATTGCCGACGCCCAGTTTGCGCATCGCGCTGCGTTTATAGCCGCTGAGGGTTTTGATATTGCCGTTGAGGCGGTATGACATTTCCGCAATGCTGACGCCGCTGAACAGATTATTCAGAACCTCAATTTCGCTTCCGGTCAGTGCTTTTGTCACTGTTTTCGAAACATGCCGGAATGCGTCAATTTCTGCCCTGATTATCGGGCTGATGATCTGATTACCGTTTAGCGCCTGCACAAAACAGTCTTTCATCGCGGGGAGTGTTTCATAACGTGAAATCAGGCTGATGCGGGGGGAACGCCCGAGTTGCTGCAAGCTTTCCGCCGTGCGGTTGTAGGAATAAACAATCAGCCGCAGCCGGGGATAAAGATGGCAGAGTGCGAGTAATTCCTCCGCCCGCTGATGCATCTCGCCATGGCTGACGGGGAAATCACATATCAGCAACTCAGGGATGTCCTGATTTTTGCTGAGCAATAACGGCCCGGCGGAGACGAACGACCGGACGCCGGCCATTCGCGGATTCAGGGAGTAAAGAAACCGTTTCAGCCCCAGGCGCATCAGCGGGCTGTCATTTAAAATGCCGATCCTGTTTATTGAAATCATCACTTTTTCCTCAGTCGGTTCTGCCCCGTCAGTCATGAAATTGCGGAGCCATCCATTGTCCTTTCGCGAACATTTCCGCGTCGTCCCGGTAACCCAGTTTTTCCATCGCGTTACGTTTATGCGTGCTTACGGTACGGATATCGCGCTGCATCAGTTGCGCGACTTCTGAGACAGAATTACCTTCCATCAGATGGTGGATGACCTGAATCTCCTTGCGCGTCAGGGCAGGGAATTTTTGCCCGGTTGATTTCAGGACGAGTTCCGTTAACCGGTGCTTTTTCCCGGATCCCGACATCGCCAGCCCGACCGTGTGTTCAATCGTTTTCAGCGCATCATGCCTGAAGCAAATGCCGCTTGCGCCGGTATTTTTGATCTGCTGTAAAAGGCGTATATCCGTAAATGCAGTACATACCACAATAGGAATGCGCGGCCATTGCTGGCGGCAATCGGCGATGATTTGTATTCCGGGCAGCGCGGATTCGTCTTTGCCCGATATCTCCATCACCACGACGTCGGGTGAATACGAATATAAAAAGGGGGGAACATCTGCCGCTTTATCCAGAATGATCACGCTGCCGTTTTTGAACAGGTTGCCTTCAAGAATGTGGCGCAACGCGAGCGCGGATATCGGGCAGGCATCCATCACCAAAGCCAGCGATGTTTTGCGGGTTGCCGAAGGCAAAATATCCGTGTTTTCATTCCCCTGAATTTGAATTTCCATCATGGTTTTCCGGCGGCGGGGGTGGGTAAGCAAATCCGGCCTCGCCATCACCCTGCGCGCCGGATAAGCCGTAATGATCAGTTATAGGTAAAGTTGACCTGTACAACAGAACTGATACTGCCCGGCGTCACGCTGCCGCTTGTCGCGTAAGCGCGGGCGTTTAATGCGTAAGTGACCGTGTTATCGCCCAAAACAGGCTGCGTCAGCGAGCTGTTGTTATTTAAAAGGGTGCCGGTGCCTTGTTGTGAAAGTTCCACGGCGAGGTTGGTGGCTGTACCGGTATTTTTATACCTTACCGGTGACGTGGTATCCGCGGTGCCGGTAAACGTGACCTTCACGTTACTGGTTCCCAGCGGGCAGGACGTTAGCGATAAATTAAACGGCGTTAATGCGGAACCGGATCCTGCGGTGAATAAATCCTTTGCCTGGATATCGGTGCCTAAATCTATATTCAGGTTATTGTTATTATTATTCACGGTGCAGGGCGATGCCACGACATTACCGGTAATATTAATATTAACCGGATCCGCGTTGGCCGCCTGATATCCCATAGCCATCAATGCTAAAACTGAAAGCTTGACTATTCCCTTCATGATAATTCCCTTTTTTATCTGGTTGCGAATGTGAAATCGAAATTATATTGGTTAATTATAAGGAAAATAAAAATCTCCTTACTGATAAGTTAATTCCAGCGTGGCCGTCGTATTGGCGGAACCCGCTGTTACCGCAGCCTGAGTTTGATAATACTGTGCCGTGAAGGGGAATGTTTCCTGCCCGCCATCAGAGGTTTTGAGTAACATGTTGGTATTTAATGCAACAGGCGAATTATTATAAAGGATCTGAATCCCCACACCCGTGGCGACATTGTTTCCCCCCGCGCCGGTTAATTGCAACACGCTGGTATTTGTTGTGTCGGTATTGGGTGTGCCTGATAATTTCGCATTAACTTTTGCTCCGGCATCACAATTCAGGCCCACATCAAAGCTTTTGGGTTTCGCGGTTGTCCCGACAGAAATAAAGTCACTGGCGGGGACATCGGCTAGCGGAACCAGAATGTTAGGCGTGTTTATACTACAAGCGACAGTGGTTACTGAGCCCGTAATGTTGACAGGAACCTCAGGCTGCAACTCTCCACCCGACGAGTTCATTGCCATAAATCCCGCGATTTGTGCGGGAAGCGTCCCTGATGACGAAGAGGCTGTTTTATAAAATTGCACGGTGGGGTTCAATGACCACGATTGAACGCCTCCCGGAACAGTGCTCCAGGTACACAAACGAACCCAATCTATCCCCGTGGGCGCAGACCTTGGGTTTCCGATATAAGATGTGCCGCAAGTGTGTGGATTACCCCCAATGACAACGCCTACGCCGGGGATGCCGGTATTATATATTCTTCTTCCGTCTGAAGCCGTGCTGTTATAGGTTAAATAGGATTTAATGCCGCTGGTAAATCCCTCTGAACCCGATGAGGTACAGGTGTAAATTGAACTCGGCCCGCCAGAAATTTCAGAGGAAATAGCCTGGCCGATTACGGCATCTCGCTGAACAATAATATTCCCGACATTTAACGTGTAGGAGGAGACATTTACAGAACAGCTCATCGCCATGGCACTGTTTTTTGTAAGAATAAAAATCCCGATAAATATGAAAACAAGCTTCATTGTTTTGTGATATTTCATATCAAGTTTACCTGCATTGCTCATGCGATATTTGAACGCCAGTTGATGTTGTCTGTTTCGCCAGAGAATAATTTATCCGACATTGTTGATTATTTTCATTACCCCACTTAGCCGTCAGCGTGCCGCTGTCCGCCATGCCGGATAAATAAACCTGACCGCCATCACCCACAATAAATGCCTGGATATTTTTCTGTACATCGTCGGTAACGGTGGCACCGAAGGGCAGCGGGGCGCCGTCCTGACGCAATATTGTCATTAATACGCGCTGGCCGACGCTGGCAGTAAAGTTTGCCTGCACCACCGCACCGCGTGTTGGCACCACATTTTGCGTGGTCAGCGCCAGATCAACATCATCCGGTAATGTCTGCGTATTCAGCCCGACCTGATTTTTCCGGTATGGCGAGGCGTAAGGGACGAGGGCATACCCGCGCCAGTCCGTTTTCACACCGGTCTGGTTGCTCACGCCGACGCCGTTCGCGCCCGGCGCTTTTACCAGTGCGATGGTCTCGCCTAACGGCTGGCCCCATGTGACACCACCTTCATGAGCGACAATCCCGCCCTGTACCCCGTAGTTCACGCGTTGCGAGTTCTGGTCATAGGCATAACCGCCGTTCACTTCTCCGTAAGTGCCGCGATAATCTGCGCTGAGGTTACCGCTGTTGCCCGTCCCCTGACTGCCGTAACCTTCCTGCGCGCTCCAGCTCAGGTTATTGTCTGCGAGTAGCGTGCCGTTCAGGCCAGCGGTATTGGTCGTATTGCCATTTTTACTGGTGCTGAAGTTATGTGTTGCATAGGTGTTCGGCAGCCAGCGGCTCAGCGGAATGCTGACGTTGAAAGCAAAGACCTGATCGCGGTCGTAGATACGCCCGTGGCTGTTCCTGCTGTTGCCGTACTGATCGCTGGCGCTGACACTGGCCGTCGAGTTCTCGTTATAGGTGTAATTCAGGCCATAACTGATGCCGTTCCAGCTGTTGTTATAACCCAGGCCGACCGACTTCATATTGCGATCGCTGTTCCAGTAGTCTTCATTAACCAGACTGACCGAAATTGACCCGGCGTTTTCCCACAAATTCTGGCTCATCGTCAGCTCTGCGCGGTTACGGCGGCGTTCGTTTTGTGAACTGCTGCTGTCACTGCGGTAGGTGTCCAGCACTTCCTGTAAGCCATAATATCCCGCCGTGGAATAGCGGTAACCGGCGATGGAGAAGTGGGTGCCTGTTTGCAAAATGTCTTTGCTGTAGCGTGCGCGCCACGACTGGCCGTTTTCTTTGGCCTGATCCTGCATCGTTGACCACGCCTGCGTGACGTCTACAGAAAGCGCACCGAAGTCACCGAGGTTTTTGCCCACGCCTGCCGCCAGAGACTGATATTGACTGGCAAACTGGCCGCCGCCGTAGGCCGTGAAACCCTGCGATAAACCGTAAATCGCCGTGCCCTGACTGAAGGTGGTTTTATCCACGCTGCCGTCATAAGACCGGTACTGACCGCTGGTCAGGGAATATTTCAGGCGGCCTTCACGTTGCAGAACGGGCAGGGAGGCAAACGGCACCACTAACTGCTGTTCGCTGCCGTCGGCTTCTTTAATGGTCACGTATAAATCGCCGCTGCCGCCGGTCGGGTACATATCCGTAATTTCAAAAGCACCCGGCGAGACGTAGCTCTGGTAAATCACATAACCGTTCTGTCTGATGATGACCTGCGCATTGCTGCGGGCGATCCCACGCACGACCGGCGCGTAACCTTTCATGCTGTCCGGCATCATGTCGTCATCCGACGCCAGCTGGCCGCCACGGAAAGGCACGCTGTCGAAGACGTCTGCGGGCGAACTGCTGTCACCCAGCGTCATCTGGCTTTTGAGGGCGATAATGTTGCGCTGGGCGTAGGTGTAAACAGTGTCCCACTGATCTTGCCCGGTGCTGCTGCGGCTGTAGGTGGAATAATTACGCAAACGCCACGGGCCGATGTTGGCGCCGGGACGCAGGTTTACATACTGGCTGTCGTTATCCTGTGCGGTATCGTTGCGGGCAGAGTTGCTGGCACCGGTGATGCTGTAATTGAGCAGCAGGGCGGTAATCCCATTATCCCATTGTTCCGGCGGAACATAACCGCGTGCCGCTTGTGAAACGGCCGCCTGCGGCATGCTGATCAACAGTTGCTGCGCGCTGAAACGAAACTCTGCGCTGGCCTGCGGGATCACGGCTAAATCGACACATTCACCTTCGCCAAGCGCAGGGAAAAGCTGAGTTTTTACGCCCATATTCGCCAGCGCTCTGGCGCTCAGGCAAGGTTGCAATGATTCTTTGCCGTCTTTCCCCTTTTGCAAAGTAAACGTGACGTCGCGGGTATCGACCTTGTCGTTATTCATATAAATATCAACGTGGTAAACGCCCGGAGCCTGCCCGCCGTTATTCTCATACACCGAAAGGTCGGTGGCGCCTTGCTGCGGGTTATCCACCTGCAACAGTTCAGGGTTGAAGTAATCCGCCGCCTGCGCACTCAGGCTCCCTGACAGCGCCGTCACCAGACAGGCCAGATGGCTGATACGCGGCATTCTCTGGCCGGTTTTTTTATACGCTTTGCTACTCATCCGTTTCCGCTCCAATATCTGCAACAATTTGCAGTTGTCCATTCCCTGGTTTCATGACCCGCAGGGCTAGAGATTCCCTGTGTGCTGCGGGCCGATACCGCCGTAGTCGCTGATGAGTTTCCAGTTCACGCTGTTGCCGGTTGTGCCTGCGGGCAGGGCAAAGTCAGCCGTGCTCATTGGCGCGACAAACGTGACTTCTTTGATTTCTTTCCCGCCGACGCTCACCTGCTGGAAGTTCATATAAAACGGCGTCGGATTACTGACCTGAAGCTGGTTGCCGTTGCGCTGCCATTTCAAATTCTGTGTTACCGCTTCCGGCACGCCTTTCAGGCCGTCAGGGCGAAAAATCAGTTTGATGCGCGTTTTTACCGCGACCTGCAACGTGTTCTGGCCCTCCTTTTTCTCCGAAGAGGGAATGGATTTAATGTTCATCCAGAACAGGGATTCTTTGTCGCTGGCCAGATTGCCGCCCGCACGGATCACCCGCAGAACGTTTTGCTGGTTGCCATCAAGACGAAACAGCGGCGGGGTGATCATGAAAGGGGCTTTCTCAGCGCCACCGCCGGTCGTCTCCACCCACGACTGGATCAGGTACGGGGCGTTGTCCGGGTTACTGACGCTCAGTGAAGACTCTTTTTTTGCGCCGTCATAAATCAGGCGCGTTCCGCCAATCACCACGCCCGCGTGCGCAGCCGAAACCATGACGGCCAGCAGCAGCGTGGACATCAGCGCAATGTGTGTACATTTCATCGTTAAAACCTGTCGTGAATAAGAGGGAGAACGGGGCGACGATTGAACTGCCGCCCCGTGTTTTCAATGCCTTCAGTTTTGCCGTACAGCAAAAACTTAGTTGTAGTTAACGGTGAAGCTCGCTACAGAGTTTGCCGGGCCAGCAGTCACGGTGTCTGAAGTCGCGATATAACGGGCAACGAAGTCCAGATCGTTAGTTTCAATCGCAGACAGAGCGTAAGAAGCAGACGCTGTGTACAGTGGCAGAACGGCGTTAGACGCGTCAGAGAGCTGAATACCTACACCTGTAGCTACGCCAGATTCGTCAGTCAGAGCCAGAACGCTGTTGTCGCCTTCAACGGCAGCACCGTCGAATTTGACGGAAGCGCTGGTTACGGTTGCCGGACAGTCTTTCAATTGCAGGGTGAACTTAGTTGCTGCTGCAGTAGAGCCAGCGCCAGTGAAGGCAGTTTTAGCAACCTGACCCAAAGTTACGTCCAGTGGGTTGCTTACGCTGTTAACCACGGTACATGCTGAATCAATGATTTCGCCTTTGAAGTTCACCTGGCCATCCGCTGCGAAAGCAGAAGAAGCAGACAGGATAGAAACAGCAGCGACAGCAGCAGCAATAAGATTCTTTTTCATAGCAATATTCCTTGAGTGTTAATATGTTAGCCAAATGAATTGGGCAATAATTTGCCGTCCGTTAATTAACGGGTATATTCATTCGGTCTTTCCATGTGTTGTTGCGTAAGTTATTTACAGAAAGATTTCGCCTGAATAATAAATCGTAAAAAACCCTATTTCATGAGTCAGTTATTTATTATTAATTAACGTTACTCTCTCTGTTGGGGCGCATTATCCACAGGTCCGTTAACAAGCTCAAACCCTTTTGGATTCAAATATACATTGGAAGTCTATTAATGGATTTGCAGTTTATTTTCTTTCGTGGATGTGAGCATTTATTTGGTAACTTCATGTTTTATATGTTAAATAATTCAGCGTCCAAATATGGATCCTTTTTGAATGGTAAATGCACGGCAACAGAATTACTGTACGTACATTAAGCCTTATAAAATTACTGATAAAAGAATAAGCGGTGGCGATTTTCAGATGTCAGGTTTCATCCGCAAGGGAGAAGAACACTATGTTGCTTTCTTTATATAAAACCGTCGTCCGTGAAAAAGCACTGACTATCACAATATTTCTTATTGTGTATTGTTTGCTGATGATCGGTTTATCTGTCTGGCTGACAGTTTGCAATGCTAATTCTTTATCTCATATCAACTGGCTGTTGGGTTTCAGGTGAATAAGCCCTGAGATCTGCCGCATTTCCTCCCCGATAATAGCTGCATTACCCCTTCCTCAGGCTGTGACACACGGCATTCCCAACCCGCGAACTCAGAAAATTTGAGTAAAGGTTCGGTAAAAAAAACAAACTTTTATCAAATTATGCCGTTAACCTAAAAACAGTGTTTTATTTTCAGGCGTGATGGAGTTTGCTATGCGAGAGTCCGGTCAGATTTTTGAAGAGGCCTGCAGGATGGTGGGTGAATGTTGTTTGATGCTTGCTCAGAACTGTGAGGAAGTCAGCCGCAGGCGTATTGTTTTTTGTCTCGAACGTGCGCAGGAAGAGGCGTTAGATTTCCACGGTGAGCCGAACTCGGCGCTCCAGCTGGCGATCAAACACATTAAAGGCTTATGAGTCGCTAAACCACGATGTTGCAGCCTCATGCACGCAGTTAACCTGAGGTGATTATGAACAATCCGTCTTTTGCATCCCGCCAGATTGGGGATTTTACTGTAACGGCCCTGAGCGATGGGAACATGGCGGCCAGCCTGGAGCTGTTGTCCGGCATTGAGACGGCAGATGCCGCGCAAATACAACGTGACGCCGGGCTGGCAGAGCCCGGCAATATTCATATCAACTGTTATCTGATCCGCGGGCAGGGGCGCACTATTCTGGTCGATTCCGGCACCGGCGGGCTGAATAATTCCGGCGGAAAGCTCGGTGAAAATCTGCGTTCTGCGGGCGTGGCTCCCGAAGATATCGACACGGTTCTGCTGACGCACGCGCACCCGGACCACATCGGCGGGCTGCTGGACGCGCAGGGGCAACCGGTTTATCCCAATGCAGAAATTCATATTCACCCGCTCGAAGCCGAATACTGGCGCGATGACAGCAAAATGATGCAGGTCGCGGAGCACCGGCAGCGTAATTTCTTGCTGGCGCGCCGGATGCTGACGGCTTACGCGGCGAAGCTGAAGTTTCTTGATGGCGCGGAGATTGTGAAAGGCATTCGTTCCGTCTGGCTGCCCGGTCATACGCCGGGGCATAGCGGATACCGCATTGATTCGGGCAATCAAAGCCTGCTGATTTGGGGCGACATCGTGCATTTCCCGCATATTCAGTCCGCGCAGCCCGGCGTTTCCATCGCGTTTGACTGCGATCCCGTTCAGGCGGAAAACACCCGTAAAACCATCATGGCGCAGGCCGCCCGGGAAAACCTGCTGGTAGCCGGTATGCATTTCGGCGAACCGGGTTTTGCGCATATCTTGCCGCTGACTTCGCCGGACAACACCGCCGGCTATCATGTGGCTTATCCGAAAAGCTGAAAAATGTTAACCGGTGACGTTGATGCACCCAAAAGCATGATCCACACTCAGTGAAATGTCGGATACGGTGAATCTTCGAACTTTGCGAAACGGACGTCGCTCTCCAGAAGGGGTTGTGATGCTAAAGCAAAAAAACACTATCAGGCTGGATGAGGATATCTGCGTTCATATTTTTACGGCGTCAGCGGCGATGGTTGGCGTCTGTATTACAGTTATCGGGATTTTTCAGGTCATCACGACGTTACGAAAAGAAGGGACGCTCGGCGACGATTTGCTGGCGGTTAACGCCATTTTGTATCTGGCGAGCACCATTCTGTCTTACTGGGCGCTGCGCACGCGCAATGTGCGGCGCAACCACAAGCTGGAAAAAACTGCCGACATACTTTTTCTCGTCGCGCTGACCTTCACCACCGTTGTCGCCGGGGTGATCACCTGGGCGATGACGTTTACCTGATATCCTTCACTGCTTGCGGCATCAACTCGGAACTGTCCGTAACACACCTCGGGCAGGCTGAGGTGTTCTACCCTTAAAGCTACGTTTTAAGTTTAAGGAGCCGTCATGAGCAGTCACAAAACCCTTCCGCCGTCCCTCAATCAGCCACATGTGGATGCCTATCCGAAGCCCCCTTTTGAAAGGCAGAAACAGCCATTTCCGGGTCTGGCGAGCAAAATGATCCCGGTTCCGGATCACGGCGAAACTTCTTATCAGGGGAGTTCAAGGCTTGAAGGCCGCAAGGCACTGGTGACCGGCGGTGATTCGGGCATTGGCCGCGCTGTCGCGATTGCCTTTGCGCGGGAAGGCGCAGATGTCGCGATCAATTATTTGCCGGAAGAAGAACCGGATGCCCGGGAAGTCGTCGATTTACTGCGCAGTGAAGGGCGCAAGATTATTGCAATTCCGGGGGATATCCGTGATGAGCCGTTTTGCCAGAAGCTGGTAAAAGAAGCCGCCGAACAGCTCGGCGGGCTGGATCTTCTGGTGAATAACGCCGGGCGTCAGCAGTTCTGCAACTCGATTAAAGATCTGACGACCGAGGCGTTCGATGCGACGTTTAAAACCAACGTTTACGCAATGTTCTGGATAACCAAAGCGGCGCTGGATTATCTTCCGCGCGGCAGCTCGGTGATCAACACGACCTCGGTTCAGGCATTTTTACCGAGTGAGAATCTGCTCGACTATTCGCAAACCAAGGCTTCAATCGTGGCGTTTACCAAATCACTCGCCAAACAGTTAGCGCCGGACGGGATCCGTGTGAATGCCGTCGCGCCCGGCCCCTACTGGACGGTTCTGCAAACCTCGGGTGGTCAGCCGCAGGAGAAAGTGGAAAAATTTGGCGAGCAGGCACCGCTGGGGCGTCCCGGCCAGCCTGCGGAAATCGCGGCGCTGTATGTCGCGTTTGCATCGCCGGAAAGCAGCTATTCCTCCGGGCAGGTCTGGTGTTCTGACGGCGGGACGGGAACGCTGTAATTAGCGCTAAAGTAATTTTCGCAAAAAACTGACCCCGTCACGTTAGCCGTGACAGGGTCTTCAACAGGGGGGGCGCAGTGAGGGAGATTACAGGTTATAACCGGGTTTTTTTGCCATCTGCTCTAATGCCGGTTTGATGACCGGATCATACACATCGCTTTTCCACGCATCCGGCTGAACTTCTGTGAGCATCACGGAGATGGCTTTGTCCGTTGTTCCCAGATGATTGATCAGCACGGCGGAAAGGTCATCGACCAGTTTCTGCGTCGCTTCTTCTGAAAGTCCGCGCGGGTAAAATTTCAAATCAATATGTGGCATTACGGTGCTCCTGTCGGATTGGCTGAACCATTTACCGTAAAGCTACCGTAATTCACGTCAGCTCAGCAAACCTAAATGCTCGACCAGAATCGAGGTACCGATGCCAATCAGCACGATACCGCCCAGCACTTCGGCCCATTTACCGATGGCTGCGCCGAGAAAACGGCCAAGCAGCATGCCGGAAGTCGCCATAATGGTGGTAGCCGCGCCAATCGTCAGTGCCATCACCAGAATATTCACTTGCAGGAACGCCAGCCCGACGCCGACGGCCATCGCATCCAGGCTGGTGGCGATCGCGGTGGTCACCAGCAGCCAGAAACCGTGACGGCGCGGCGCTTCAGCCTCTTCGGCCTTCTCTTTTTTGAAGGCTTCGGAAATCATACGAATACCCAGAACCAGCAGCAGGGTAAACGCCACCCAGTGGTCCCAGCTCATAATAAACTGGCTGGCCGCCAGCCCGATTGCCCAGCCGATCACCGGCGTAATGGCTTCAATCACGCCAAAAATTAATCCGGTACGCAGTGCCTCTTTCAGCGGGGGACGGTGCAACGCAGCACCTTTGCCGATAGCCGCCGCGAAGGCATCCATAGACATACCAAAAGCCAGAATGAGGATAGTATAAAGTTGCATAAAAACGGACCGGTCAGGCCTTTGGTGACAAAAGGCGGGTTATCATCAGAAGCGCGCAGTCTGCCACAAAAAACAAAATAAAAAAACCATAATATTCAACTAGTTATAGTATCGGTTAAGAATGTTAGCCTTGGCTATATTTGTATGAAAAGGCTTCATTTGGCCTGAAATTCATCCGTTGAGAGATAAAAAAGCCTGTAATCCTAATCCGTTAGGTTCTGAAGGGAGTATTCAGTAATTCTCAGCGGGTGAGGCGCAGCCTGCGGGCGGCTGAGCCGGTAATCAAAAATAACCGGCTTCCCTAATCATTATGCTATGACCCGTTAAACCTTACGTGATGCCGGCCCCGTGGCTTCTTCGGAAAAACGTGCGGTGATGGCGTCGCGTTCGTAGCCCTGACGTTCGGTCAGAATGGAATACAATTCAGGGCGTCTGCCGTAGATCCAGCGGCGGCCGGAACTCAGGGGGATCAGCGTTAAATCCAGTTCGGCGCTGACCATGGCGTCGGCGGCAACCCAGGTTTCGCTGATGATCCGGCCATAAGGGTCGAGGATCATCGCGTTGCCGGTGCGGACTTCATCCGCATCTGCGCCCACGCCGTTGCTAAATAAAATGAACAATCCGTTATCGTGCGCGCGCGATGGCAGCCAGCGCAGGATCCATCCGCGGCCACTTTCCCCCTTAAACGCAGCGGTGATTTCTTCCTTTCTTTCCGCACGCTGTTCCCACAATTCCAGCGGAATGGGTTTCATGCCGTGCGGGCTGCGCGAATGGGTGCCGCCGGTCTGATGCGGTGCCAGCAGGATATCCGCACCGAGCAGCGTGGTCGCGCGTACGTTTTCCACCAGATTATTGTCCCAGCAAATCAGGATCCCCACCTTCACGCCCCACGGCGTATCAAATACGGTAAAACCGTCGCCGCAGCTGAATGCAGGATGCTCAAACGCGTGCAGTTTGCGGTGCGCGTGATAAGAACCGTCCGGCATGCAGGCCACGTAGGTGTTATAAATCCGGCCATCTGCCGCGCGTTCGATAAGACCCGCGCCAATCAGCATCTGATTTTTCGCCGCCAGCGCCCTGATCAGTGCCAGCGACGGGCTGGTTTCAACCGGTTCAGCCAGCGCATTAACTTCTTCCGCCGAAAGACCCGGCACGTGCCAGTAACCGGTGATGCACATTTCCGGGAAGGCCAGGATCTTCACGCCCTGCGCGGCAGCCTGTTCAATGTATTTCTCCATAATCAACAGGTTGTAAGCCTTATTGCTGGCCTGATGCTGAAACTGAACCACTGCCGTTTTTATCGATTTGACTGACGTTACTTCGCTCATCGCCGTTCTCCGCAAAGGGTCACAAAGGGTGACTTTCACTGGCATTACAGCAATCCGGTTGATAACTTTATAATGAATTGTTTTTCATTTTAGATAACTAAACGGAATGCAAAATATGAATACGCGACTGCTCAGGGCGTTCGTGGTGCTGGCTGAAAAAGGAAATTACGCCCTGGCGGCTGAGGCGCTGGCGATATCGCAACCTGCGCTCACCAAACAGATCAATCTGCTGGAATCCCGGGTGAACCTGATGTTGTTTACGCGTGGCCGCCACGGCACCGCGCTGACGGCGGGCGGGCAGCGGCTGTTGCCGGAAGCGAAAAAAGTCGTCGCGCAGGCTGAGCTGTTTTTGCATCACGCGGAACAGGTGGCGAAAGGGCGCGAGGGTTTTCTGGCGGCAGGCTTCGGGCTGTCCAGTTTTTATTTTGCGCCGCAGTGTATTGCGCAGTTTCGGGCGCAGTTTCCCGGCATCGATATTACGCTGGAAGATTTGCCCTCGGCGCAGCAATACGAAATGCTGCAAAGCGGGGCGTTGCAGGTCGGGTTTGTCCGCGTGCCACCGGCAAAACCGCTCAGTTATCACAGCCTGTTTGACGATAATCTGGTGCTGGTCACGCCGGAGAATAACGGTCTGAGCATCGAAGACTGGCTGCAAAAATTCCCGTTGCTGCGTTTGTACCCGGCGCGCGGCGGTGGCCTGAATACGCAGACGACGCTATTCCTGCACGACCAGCACATTTTCCCGGCTTCCACGCAGCAGGTGGAAGATATTCAGACCATTGTCGCGCTGATTATTGCCGGTACCGGCGTGGCGCTGTTGCCGCAAAGCGTGGTGCATATCGCGCCGCCGGGGCTGAATATTGTGCCGCTTCCGGGTGGGGCAACCCGCTGGCAGGTGGGGATCGCCTGGGATCCGCGCTATGACGATTCTGTCCGCGATAATTTTATTGCGATCGCAAAAGGCTTTGTGCGTTAAATGTTTCTTTTATGTAAAGAAAATGAGGGTTGTTGAGGCGGCGAACAGATGGCAGCAGCTATACTCTGAAAATGGGACAACAAAGGTTGTCCTGAGACATCGCGAAGCCACTTATGACACATATAAAAAAGAAATCATCGCTGCTTACCGTGACTGTGGCCTGTATTGGTGTCGTCTATGGCGACATCGGTACCAGCCCGTTGTATACCCTGCGGGAATGCCTGACCGGCCAGGCGGGCATTACCCTGACGCAAAGTTCTCTGTTCGGCTTTCTGTCGCTGATCTTCTGGCTGCTGATGCTGGTCGTTTCGGTCAAATACATCAGTTTTGTGATGCGCGCCGACAACGACGGCGAAGGGGGGATTCTCACCCTGATGTCGCTGGCTGTGCGCAATCTGAGCCCGCGATGGGTGCCACTTATCATGTTTCTCGGGCTGGTGGGCGGCAGTTTCTTCTACGGCGACGGCGTCATTACCCCGGCGATTTCGGTGCTTTCCGCCATTGAAGGGCTGGAAATCATCGAGCCTTCCCTCGACCGTTTTATTATCCCGTTTTCCATTGCTGTTCTGACGTTGCTGTTTTTCATTCAAAAAAATGGCACCGGCAGCGTCGGGAAAATCTTTGCGCCGGTGATGGTGCTGTGGTTTGTCACGATTGGCGTGCTGGGCATCAGCGGGATCCTGCGTAATCCGCAGGTTTTGCAGGCGCTGAACCCGTACTGGGCGGTGCATTTCTTTGCGGAATACAAAACCGTTTCGTTTTTCGCGCTCGGCATGGTGGTGCTGTCCGTGACCGGCGGGGAAGCGCTGTACGCCGACATGGGACATTTCGGTAAAAAGCCGATCCGCATTGCGTGGTTTATTCTGGTCGGGCCGTCGCTGGTGATGAACTATTTCGGGCAGGGCGCGCTGTTGCTCAGCAAACCTGACGCCATCCAGAATCCGTTTTTCCTGCTGGCACCGGGCTGGGCGCTGATCCCGCTGCTGATACTGGCGACGCTGGCGACGGTGATTGCCTCGCAGGCGGTGATCTCGGGGGTATTCTCCCTGACGCGGCAGGCCGTGCGGATGGGGTATCTGCCGCCGATGCGCATCATCTATACCTCGGATGAAGAGTCGGGGCAGATCTATATTCCGGTCGTCAACTGGCTGCTCTATTTCGCGGTGCTGATTGCCATTCTCAGCTTCAAACACTCCAGCAATCTGGCATCGGCGTACGGCATTGTGGTGACCGGTACGATGGTCATTACTTCACTGCTGATTGGCATTGTGATGGTCAAAAACTGGGGCTGGAAAAGCTGGGTGGGCGGCCTGATGATGGCGGTCATGCTGCTGATTGATGTGCCGCTGTTTGCCGCGAATCTGGTCAAACTGTTCTCCGGCGGCTGGCTGCCGGTGGTTATCGGCCTGACGATTTTGCTGATCATGCTGACCTGGAAAACCGAACGTAACCGCCTGCTGAGGCGTTTGCGTCAGGATCCGGAAGCGCTCGAAGCGCTGATCGTGTCACTGGAAAAATCGCCGCCTAAACGCGTACCGGGCACCGCCGTGGTGATGTCGCGCGGGCAATATGAAGTGCCGCTGGTGCTGCTGCATAATCTGAAACATAACAAGATATTGCATGAACGCGTGGTGTTACTGACTGTCGCCACGGAAGACGTGCCGTACGTGCATAACGTCCGGCGTGTGACGATTGAGCAGCTTTCGCCGTCGTTCTGGCGGGTGATTGCCAGTTATGGCTGGCGGGAAAAACCGAACGTCACTGATATTTTGTACCGCTGCGGGCTGGAAGGGCTGAAGTGTACAATGAATGAAACGTCGTTCTTTATGTCGCGGGATACGTTTGTGCTGGGCGACCCGCGTCCGTGGTATCTCAAAGCGCGGGGGAAATTGTTCCAGGTGTTACAACGTAACTCCCTGCGTGCGCCGGAACATTACCATATTCCGCCAAACCGGGTGATTGAGCTGGGTGCGGTGGTGAAATTCTGAAAGCAAACGGCCCGTTTCATGGGATGAAATCCGGAAACGGGCCGTGCAGAAAGCAGAACTGTTTAGCTCTGCGGATCCTGAAGTTCGGTGATGTTAGCGGCCTGAGGCGATGACGTCGTGGTATCCGTCTGCGACTGCAACGTGGTGACAGGCACAGACTTCGTGGTGGTCTGCGTTGCCGGTGTCGTCGTGGTTTCAGTCTGCGTGGTGGCAGCCGGAGTGGTCGTCGTGGTTGCCGCAGCCGGTGTTGAAGTGGTTTCGGTTTTGGTCGTCGTCGCCGGTGTTGTGGTTACTGGCGTTGACGATGTCGTCGTCGTGGCTGCTGCCGGTGCTGTAGTTTCTGCTGGCGTAGTTGCTGATGCCGCGGCAGGCGTTGTGGTTTGCGCCTGAACGTCCGTTGCCGGGGCTTCAATTTGCGTTGGCAGGGCCGGGATCGGTTCTAAAGGCACCGATTCTGACTTAGGTTTCGGGACCGGCGTTGTCGCGCGAACCAGGAATGTCGGCTTGAGATTCGCAACGGAATAGGTCACATGGCTGATGTCGTTGCGTGACGTTGTCACATCGACAGGCGCAATAGTCACGCGTCCGATCAGTGAACGGGCATAACCGCCGACCTGATGTTTCCCTTCCGGAAGCTGCACTTCCACGCTTTCGCCAAGCCCCAGCGCACCGGCATCTTTGCCATCAATGGTGACGTAAATCTGGGTGCCATCGTCGGTTTTGGTCGGAACGTGTGTCACGGTCAGACGCGTGGAACCGAGATCGAACGCCGGTTTTTCAGCGGTTTTGGTGTTTGCGCATCCTGTGAGTGCGAAAACGGCCGCAACGGCGGCCAGGGTGAAACGATAACTCATAGTGCGACGTCTTCCTTTAAGGGATTTTTGTGATCTGCGTACCAATATACCCGATCTCAGGATTGAGATGAATGTCGCGGCGGGGAACTCGGAGGATTCTTCTTATCAGTCTGTCACCCTCACCAAATTTTCGGTTGAAGCGCTTCGTCAATTTGTGTATTTTTATGCAAATTATCTGCATAAAATAACAAACACACAGGAGTGTCCATGTTCAAGTCTTTAGTTCTCACCGGGTGCCTGCTTTCTTCCTTAATCACTTCCGCCTACGCCGCGCAGGCCACTTATGTGGTCGGTTCCGGCGGCACGTACCGCCCTTTCGAATATGAAAACAGCCAGAAACAGCTGGAAGGTTTTGATATCGACATCATCAAAGCTATCGCAAAAGCGGAAGATTTTGACATCAAACTGGTCAATACGCCGTGGGAGGGGATTTTCGCCACCCTGAATTCCGGTGATCGTGACATCATTATTTCCGGCATCACCATTACTGACAAACGTAAAGCGATGGTCGATTTCTCTGCGCCGTATTTCCCGGCAGAACAGTCCATCGTGGTGCCTGCGGATTCTAAAGTGGATTCCGTTGCTGCGCTGAAAGGCCTGAAAGTCGGCGTGGTGAACTCAAGCACCGGCGACATCGTGGTATCTGACGCACTGGGCAAAAACAGCACGGATATCAAACGTTTTGATAACACGCCGCTGATGTTGCAGGAACTGGCGGAAGACGGCATTGGCGCAGCGGTTGGCGACGTCGGCGTGGTGAAGTACTACATCAAATCCCATCCTGAAAAAGCCCTGAAACTGGTACCGGACAGCAAGTTCGAACGTCAGTATTTCGGCATTGCGGTAGCCAAAGACAACACGGAACTGTTGGGTAAAATCAACGCCGGTCTGAAGAAAATCGTGGCTGACGGCACCTACGCAAAAATCTATGAAACCTGGTTTGATAAGAACGTGCCAACGCTGCCAGCGCAATAAATCCCCCCAGAAAAATATTGATATGCAGGGGCGTGAAAGCGCCCCCGAACAAGGACAGGTATGACCGGATTTCGCTGGGAGATAATCTCAGAATATGCGCCGCTGTTTGTGCAGGGCGCGCTGATGACCATCAAATGCACCCTCATTTGCGTCATTTTAGGCACCACCTGGGGCCTGCTGCTCGGCCTCGGACGCATGGCCCGCGCCGACGATGGCCCGTGGAAATACGTTCTGCGCTTCGCCGTGCAATGGCCGGTGCGCATTTACGTCAGTGCATTTCGCGGCACGCCGCTGTTTGTGCAGATCATGGTGGTTCACTTCGCGCTGGTTCCGCTGTTCATCAACCCGCGTGACGGAATTTTAGTCACTAACGGCCTGATGTCTTCCGATTTCGCCCGTGCGTTACGCTCCGATTACGGCGCGTTTTTATCCTGCGTCGTCGCGATTACGTTGAATGCGGGCGCGTACGTTTCCGAGATTTTCCGTGCCGGGATCCAGTCGATCGATAACGGCCAGATGGAAGCGTCGCGTGCATTAGGGATGGGCTGGGGTAAAACGATGCGCAAAGTCATTTTGCCGCAGGCGTTTCGTCGCATTCTGCCGCCGCTGGGCAATAACGCGATTGCGATTGTGAAAGATTCTTCGCTGGCGTCAGCCATCGGCCTGGCCGATCTGGCTTATGCGGCGCGAACTGTTTCCGGCGCTTACGCCACCTACTGGGAACCCTACCTGACGATTTCGCTGGTGTACTGGGTTCTGACTTTCCTGCTCTCGCTGCTGGTTCAACACATGGAAAAGAGGTTTGGCAAAAGTGATTCACGTTAAGGATTTACAGAAACAGTTCGGTGAAACCCACGTTTTGCGCGGCATCTCGTGTGATATCGCAGAGAAAGAAGTGGTGTGCATCATCGGCCCGTCCGGTTCGGGGAAAAGTACCTTCCTGCGCTGCCTGAACGCGCTGGAAAAACCGAACGGCGGCGAAGTGGTGGTGAACGGTTTCGCGGTTCATGACCCGAAAACCAATCTGAATACGCTGCGTTCCGGCGTCGGAATGGTGTTCCAGCGCTTTAATCTGTTTCCGCACATGACGGTGCTGGAAAACCTGATTATGGCGCCGATGTCGCTGAAAGGGTTGTCGAAAGCCGACGCGGTTTCGCGTGCTGAGAAGCTGCTGCAAAAAGTCGGGCTGATCGACAAAATCGATGCCTGGCCTTCCAGCCTTTCCGGCGGTCAGCAGCAGCGTGTGGCGATTGCCCGCGCGCTGGCGATGGAACCTTCGATCATTTTGTTCGACGAACCGACATCTGCGCTCGACCCCGAGCTGGTCGGCGAAGTGCTGGCCGTCATGAAACAGCTGGCGCTCGAAGGCATGACGATGGTGATCGTGACCCACGAAATGGGCTTTGCCCGCGAGGTGGCCGACCGCGTGGTGTTTATTGATCAGGGCGTGATTCAGGAAGAAGGGCCGCCGGCGCAGCTTTTCACCGCACCGACCAATCCGCGTACCCGCGAGTTCTTGAGTAAGGTGTTGTAATCCTTCATCCGGAGGTGACTTGCCTCCGGATACTTTCTGCCTCCAGACCTTTTCCATCTCCAGACACTTCCCCCTCTGAGTTTTACCGGGCAAAAGTCCGCGCCCTGATTTTGTGCTAAATTACCCTCAAATTCCCCGCATCCCGAGGCACCATGATTACCCCGCAAAACCGTACAACCCGCGAAATGAAGATCAATAACGTGGTGCTGGTCACTCAGGCGTTGAAATCTCTGGGCTCGGCGACCAAAGCGGAAGTGGCGGCGCAAACGGGGCTGAGTATTGCAACCTGCGGCGCGGTGCTTAATGAATTACGTCTGACACGCGAAGTGCTGGCGCTTGAGCTGGAAGAATCCCGCGGCGGGCGGCCTGCGCAGCGTTACGCCTATAACCCCGATTATTTCTCCGTGCTGAGTCTCTATGCGCAGGGCAGCGATGCGGCGGCGCAGATTATCTGGTCGGTAAATTCGGCCACGGGCGTGAGCCTGGCGCAGGGCGAAGTGCGCTTTCTGCCGCTCAGCCTGGAAACGTTTTATCAGCAAATTGCCGGGTTGCTGGCGGATTATCCGAACATTAAAGCCCTCGGTATCGGCCTGCCGGGCGTGGTGGTGAAAGGGCGCGTGGCGACCTGCGATATCAGCGCGTTCACCGGTGTGGATGTCGAACAACAGCTGCGCGAAAAATTCGGTATTTACGTGCAGGCCGATAACGACATGAACTACACCGCCTATGGTTTTTACCGCAGCAGCTGTGCGGGAGAAACCGCGCCGGTAGCCTATATTTTCAAGCCTGACGTGCCTTGCCTCGGCTGCGGAATGGTCATCAACGGACAGGTGTTGCAGGGCGCCAGTCAGTTTGCGGGCGAGGTGTCGAACCTGCCGTTTAAAGATCTCGATAAGCTGCCTGTGGCGGAAGAAATGGCTAAGGTCATTGTCTCGCTCAGCGCCATTATCAACCCGGCGACAATTGCGCTCTCCGGACCGAAAATCAGCGATGCGCTGATCCCCGAACTGACCCAACGCTGTCAGGAGCACATTCCCGCGCAGCATATGCCCGCGCTGATTTACCGCCCGTCGATGCGGCAGGACTATCTGCAAGGCATCACTGAACTCACGCTGAATAACTACAACCTGCATATCGCTTTCGGAAACTAATCGCGCCTCAGGCGTTGACTTTGCGTTGCCCGGATCAATATACTGCGCACTTATTAAAAGTCTTTTAATAACTATCCAATACGGCACAGGAGCGCACTTTGTCACTGTCACCTGAATTAGAAAAACCCGCTGAGTGGGTCGGCGCATCGGGCCGCCGTGTCGCTACGCGGATGATATTTTTTGTCACCGGTATGGCGATGGGATTGTGGGGCGCGCTGGTGCCCTACGCGCAGTTGCGAACACATTCCGAAGCCGGTGCGCTCGGTATGCTGCTGTTGTGTCTCGGCGCAGGATCGTTGTTATCGATGCTCGGCTCCGGCCGGATCATCGGCCGTTTCGGTTGCCGCGCGGTGATCCTCGCCGCCGTGGTGATGTATTGTCTGATGATGCCGCTGCTGGCGACGTTCAGCGATATCCGGCTGATGGCGCTGAGTCTGTTCATTTTCGGCATGGGCATCGGCCTGGCGGACGTGGCGGTCAATGTGCAGGGCACGATGGTTGAACAGGCCGCGGATAAACCGCTGATGTCCGGTTTTCACTGCCTGTGGAGCGTCGGCGGGATTGCGGGCGCGGGTGGCGGTGCGCTGCTGCTCAGCGCCGGTATCACGCCGGTGGGCAGCACATTCTTCGCCATCGTGCTGGTGATTTTGGGGACGGCATTTTCGTGGCGCAGCCTGCTGCCGTTCGGGGCGCACGAGGAAAGTGCGCACGAAGGTAAAGCTAAAGCACGGCCTAATTTCCGTCTGATCCTGATGGCGGTTATGGCGATGATTTGCTTTATGGCCGAAGGCGCAGTGCTCGACTGGGGCGGCGTTTTCCTGACCCGGGAGCGCGGGCTGGCGCTTGAACATGCGGGATGGGGATTTGCGGTGTTTGCCATCGCGATGTCCGTGATGCGTCTGACCGGCGACGCGATTGTCAGCGCGCTGG
Organism: Rahnella sp. PD12R; assembly: GCF_019200965.1. Taxonomy (NCBI): domain Bacteria; kingdom Pseudomonadati; phylum Pseudomonadota; class Gammaproteobacteria; order Enterobacterales; family Yersiniaceae; genus Rahnella; species Rahnella sp. PD12R. The sequence goes on from NZ_JAHTMS010000003.1 coordinate 326,636, forward strand.
GACGTAAACGCGTTCTGGTGATGGGCGGAATTCTCGGGATTGCCGGTTATCTGATGGTGATCTTGTTGCCGGGCTGGTTCCTGCCCATCTGCGGTTTTGCGCTGGTCGGTATTGGCGCGGCGAACATTGCGCCGGTGTTGATCACGCTGGCCGGTCAGGAAAAAGTGATGCCGGTGAACATGTCAGTGGCGTTTGTCGCCACGCTCGGGTATCTCGGAATTTTGGGTGGCCCGGCGCTGATTGGCTTCGTTGCGCACCTGTCGAGTTTGTACGTGGCGTTTTCCGCCGTCGCTGCCGCATTCCTGATCGTGACGTTCGGCGCATACAAATTAAAATATCAGGCTGATTAATAAAAGTTTATAACTGAGTGGCATCTTGCCAGCTGGTGTGCAGAACCCCGCCAGCCTTTTTTTGTTTATGATGATTGTTTTAAATCCGACCCTGTAAGGAGCTGTAATGGCCGTAAAACTTATTGCCGTCGACATGGATGGCACTTTCCTGGATCAGAACGGTGAATATAACAAAGCCCGTTTTCGCGGGCAGTATGCGCAAATGCTGGAGCGCGGTATCAAGTTTGTCGTCGCCAGCGGTAACCAGTATTACCAGCTGAAATCCTTCTTTGATGACATCGATGAAGAGATCGCTTACGTGGCGGAAGGCGGCGGTTACGTCGTCGATAAAAAGCAGGAAATCTACTGCGGCAAGCTTGAACCTGAACAGGTCACGCTGGTGCTGGACTGGATCAGCCGCACGCCGGGGATCAACACGATTGTCTGCGGCAGGCTGGGCGCGTATGTGCTGGAAGGCACGCCCGAAGCGTTTATCAGCCGGATGCGCCGCTATTATCATCGTCTGACCAAAGTGCAAAGTTATGCAGAAATCAGCGATACGATTTTCAAGTTCGCGCTGAGCTACGTGGAAGACGACGTTTACCCGCTGATGGGAGAAATCACAGAACAGCTCGGCGGGATTGTCGCGCCGGTGACCAGCGGACACGGATCCGTTGACCTGATTATCGCCGGGAATCATAAAGCCAGCGGGCTGCGCAAAATCCAGCAGATTTACGGCATCCGTGATAATGAAGTGCTGGCGTTTGGTGACAGCGGTAATGATCTGGAAATGCTGAGTTACGCGGGCTACGGTTTTGCGATGGAGAATGCGTCCGCACCGGCAAAAGCCGCAGCGAAATACCGCGCGCCTTCGCATGAAAAAGAGGGCGTGCTTGAGGTGATTGACGATGTATTCAATGCGCGTCCGCCGTTCGCATGACTGACGCGAACCGGTGCTAAATCCGGTTAAAACGAAAAGGCTGCCGCAGATTACGGCAGCCTTTTTTATTGTTTGTCTTATTGCTTAGCGTTTACTGAACGTAATCAGGCGGAACGCCGTTGTCGCCTGGCTGAGACGGGTAGTAATCCGGCGGCACCGGGCTTTGCGGCGCAGAGTCCTGACGGTCGCTGTAGCTCGCGTCTACCGGTACTTTGTTGCCTTTGGCGTACATGCACTGGGTGTAAACCGTATCGTACTGATCCTGCAAATCACCGCTGCTGGCACCGGCACTGTTATTGCCCATCGCGCTGCCAATTAACAGCCCGCTGCCTGCGCCAATCAGCGCGCCCGCACCGGCCTGATGTGACGCCGCGCCAAGCAGCGCACCGGCGGCGGCACCTACCGCCGTGCCTGCTGCCGCGGTATTCACCGCAGTATTATTGGCCGTTTGCGCACCGCCGTTCACGCTGCCGTAGGCCGCATTCCGGCAGGACATTTCATCCCTCTGAAACTGCTGATAATCCTTGCCCGTTCCCGGTAAAACCATCACGTCCGGGCGGGTCGGGGGAGATACGCAGCCAGAGAGCGCTGCGGCCAGGGCAATAACCGCCAGCGGAGTAAACCTGTTCATGACATTGTCGCCTGTTAACGTGGAGCGGAATCACCGACGACAACCTTCATCCAGCCACGCGCACAGCGTGGAACTTGCGGGTAATATCCCGCCGGATTCTGGCAGTAGTAAGCATAATTAGGGGTTTTCTCGACGTAAGTCTGCGGTTGCGCAGGCGCAACATAGACAACCGGCGGTGGCCCGTAATACACCGGCGGCGGCGGGCCCCAGGGAATACCGACAACAACACGCGGTCCGCCATACCAGCCGCGGCCATAATATCCATGACCATAGCCGTGACCATAATAGCCATGACCGTAATACCCATAGGCGAACGACGCAGAGCTGGCTGACATCAGCGCGCCAGCGGTAAGCATCAACAACAACAGCCTTTTCATAACCACCTCGAAGCACATTGACCGGATGCACGGAGCGGCAAAAATGACACCTCTCCTGAGGCTAAAGATACGCTTGCGTGGTGTAAAAGGTTGGCGGGAGAACTGGGGGAATGTGACAAGAGTTTGGGTGTAATTGTGTATAAAGAATTCAGGGAGATACGTTTGTTGACGAACGGCCCGCCGCCTTGCGCAGACGGGCCGGAAAGTCACTTTTTCGCGCTGATTTCCTGGCTTGCGGTGAAGCGCCGGAAAGCGGCCAGCGTTTCGTCGCTGACGTGATGTTCCACACCTTCCGCATCAAGGCGCGCCGTTTCTGCGCTGATGCCCAACGCGATGAAAAAGGCTTCAACGACGTTATGACGTTCGCGGTTTTCCGCCGCCAGTTTCTCACCTTCCGGCGTAAGGAAAGTGCCGCGATACGGCAGCTGATGAACCAGCCCGGCGTTAGCCAGACGTTTCAGCGTTTTCGCCACCGTCGGCTGCGAAACGCCTAGACGTGCAGCCAGATCGACCTGTCGTGCTTCACCAAATTCATGAATTAAGTCTGAAATCAGCTCAACGTAATCGTCCATTAATTCGCGGCGATGCGCCTCGCGCACCTGTAAAAAACCCTGAGCGTGTTCTTCCACATCCAGTAATGGATTTATTTTTTTATCTTTCACTACGCCTGCCTCTTTCTTGCTCAACGGTTTTCCACCGCAGCCGCGCTCACCGCAGCAATCCGTGCATTGTAAACCAAGTGCACACATCTACCAATTTCTGAAAACTTTGCCTTGGCTATGGAGTATAGCCTGTGCTATACCTGAATAATAAATCGCCGATTGTTGTGGTGTTTCACAGGAGAACGTTGATGGGAAATGGACAGAGCCTCTTAAAATTATTCAGTTATTCACCGTTTCGTTTGCGTCTGATGCTGATCGGTATGATTGTTGCGCTGGTCACCGGAAATGCGACGGCGGCAGAGAAAGACAAAAAAAAGTTCAAAGTGGTGACGACCTTCACGGTGATCCAGGACATCGCGCAGAACGTCGCCGGTGATGCGGCGACCGTAGAGTCGATCACCAAGCCGGGCGCGGAGATCCACGATTATCAGCCGACGCCGCGCGATATCGTCAAAACGCAGTCAGCGGATCTGATTCTGTGGAACGGTTTTAACCTCGAACGCTGGTTCGGGCGCTTCTTTGCCAATATCAAAGATGTGCCGTCAGCAACGGTCACGGACGGCATTACGCCAATGCCAATTCAGGAAGGGCCATATCTCGGTAACCCGAATCCGCACGCCTGGATGTCCGCGAAGAACGCACTGGTCTACGTCGAGAATATCCGCGCCGCGCTGGTGAAATATGATCCTGAAAACGCCGCGACCTACGACCGTAATGCCAAAGATTATTCGCAGAAAATTATGCAGCTTGATGCGCCGCTGCGCGAACGTCTGGCGAAAATCCCGGCCGCTCAGCGCTGGCTGGTGACCAGTGAGGGCGCATTCAGTTATCTGGCGAAAGATTACGATCTCAAAGAAGCGTATCTGTGGCCGATCAACGCCGAAGAGCAGGGCACGCCGCAGCAGGTGAAAAAGCTGATTGATCTGGTGCGTCAGCAAAATATCCCGGTAGTGTTCAGCGAAAGTACGATTTCGGATAAACCGGCGAAACAGGTCAGCAAGGAAACCGGCGCGAAATACGGCGGCGTGTTGTATGTCGATTCGCTGTCCGCCGCGGACGGCCCGGTGCCCACGTACATTGATTTGCTGAAAGTGACGGTTGGCACGATTGCGCAAGGGTTCGGTCAATGAATGACTCGCGGCTTCACCTCAGGGTTGATGATGTCACCGTGACCTACAACAACGGTCACACCGCCATTGAAGACGCGAGTTTTACGCTGCACGGCGGCTCGATTTGCGCGCTGCTGGGCGTTAACGGCAGCGGTAAATCCACGTTATTCAAAACCATTATGGGTATTATCCGGCCGACGCACGGCAGCGTGACGCTGGATGGCCTGAACGTCGCTAAAGCACTGAAGCAGAATCTGATCGCTTACGTGCCGCAGTCCGAAGAAGTGGACTGGAATTTTCCGGTACTGGTGCGTGACGTGGTGATGATGGGGCGTTACGGCAAAATGTCGTTTCTGCGTATTCCCTCGCAGGAAGATAAAAATCAGGTTGCGTCGGCGCTGGCGCGTGTCGGGCTGACCGATCTGGCGCATCGTCAGATTGGTGAGCTGTCCGGCGGCCAGAAAAAACGTGTTTTTCTCGCGCGTGCGCTGGCTCAGCAGGGGCGCGTACTGCTGCTTGATGAGCCTTTTACCGGCGTGGACATCAAAACGGAAAATGCCATTATCGAACTTCTGCGCCAGCTGCGTGAGGAAGGGCATCTGATTCTGGTGTCCACACACAATATCGCCAGCGTGCCGGATTTCTGCGATCGCGTGGTGCTTATCAACCGGACGGTGATGGCCGCCGGTGAGCTGGAAGCCACGTTTACGCATCAGAATCTGGAAAACACCTTTGGCGGCGCACTGCGTAATATCGGCTATTTTTTGCATAAAGAGAGCATGCAGAAAGAGGGTATGCATAAAGAGAGCATTCCGGAGACAGCGGTAAGGCGGGTGGTATGACCGAACTGCTGCTTGAGCCGTTTCAGTATAATTACATGGTCAAAGCCATCTGGGTCAGCGCGGGCGTGGGCGCGGTGTGCGCGTTTTTGTCGGCGTATCTGATGCTCAAAGGCTGGTCGCTGATGGGTGATGCTTTATCTCATTCGGTCGTTCCGGGCGTGGCGGGCGCGTATGCGCTTGGTTTTCCGTATGCAGTCGGTGCTTTCGGCACCGGGATTCTGGCCGCGCTTTCCATGACGCTGTTGCGCCATTTCACCAAACTGCGCGAAGACGCGATTATTGGCTTTGTGTTCTCCACATTCTTCGCACTCGGCCTGCTGCTGGTGTCGCTTAACCCGACGTCGGTCAACGTCCAGTCGATCCTGTTCGGCAATATCTTAGGCATCGATGACGCGGATATTTTGCAGGTGCAAATCATCGTCGGCGTTTCGCTGGTGGTGCTGTGCGTTATCTGGCGGGATCTGCTGGCGGTCTTCTTTGATGAAGCGCACGCCGTGTCGGTCGGGCTTTCTCCGCTGAAGCTGAAAATCATTTTCTTCACCATTTTCAGCGCATGCAGCGTGGCCGCATTGCAAACCGTTGGCGCGATTCTGGTGATCGCAATGGTGATTACCCCCGGCGCAACGGCGTATCTGCTCTCTGACCGCTTCTCACATTTGCTGATTATTTCGGTGATTATTGGCGCGGTCACCAGTGCAGCTGGGGCGTGGCTGAGTTACTACCTGGATGGCGCGACCGGTGGCGTTATCGTCTGCCTGCAAACCGTCGTCTTCCTGCTGGCGTTTCTGTTTGCGCCGAAACACGGCTGGCTGGTTAATCACTTCCGGATCCGCAGGAGCCGCGCATGATGAGCTGGCTGGATGTTTTGCTTGAGCCCATGGGCTTCGAATTTATGCAGCGCGCGCTGCTGACCGCGGCGGCGACCAGTATCGTCTGCGCGATTTTTTCCTGTTTTCTGGTGCTGAAAGGCTGGTCGCTGATGGGCGACGCCATTTCGCACGCCGTTTTACCGGGCGTGGTGCTGGCCTATCTCGCAGGGATTCCGCTGGCCATCGGGGCGTTTGGTTCCGGGCTTTTCTGCGCCGTCGCCACCGGTTTTATTAAAGAGCATTGCCGGGTAAAAGAAGATTCGGTGATGGGCATTGTGTTTTCCGGGATGTTCGCCGCCGGGCTGGTGCTTTTCTCGCGGGTGAACACCGAGCAGCATCTCAGCCATATCTTGTTTGGCAACGTGCTCGGCGTAACGGACAGCGAAATGCTGCAAACGCTGATTATCGCGGCAGTGGTGACGCTGGCTATCCTGTTCAGATTCAAGGATTTGGTGCTGTTCTGCTTTGACCCGGTTCAGGCCAAAGTCATCGGGTTACCGGTTCGTTTTTACCACTACGCGTTGCTGTGCATGCTGGCGATGACCATTGTCGCGGCGCTTCAGGCGGTCGGCGTGGTGCTGGTGGTGGCGATGCTGATCACGCCGGGTATTACCGCATTTCTGCTGTGTAAAACATTGCCGAAAATGGTGATGATTGCAGTGACGGTGTCACTTTCTGCGGCGGTGTCAGGCACGTTTATCAGCTTTTATATTGATGCCGCGACGGGGCCGACAATTGTGCTGATTCAGGCGCTGTTTTTCCTGCTGGCGCTGACGGCTAATTTACTGCGAAAATCCATAAAACCGCGCCAGTCCGCACCGATTGCGTAGTGCTGGCCGGGCTGATTTGCCATGCTGTTTTCTGACATTTTTGCTGAGAGATTCTGATGACCCCACAATTTGCGCCCGTCGAACTGGAAAAAGCCTACCGCCTGATCAACCACGGAACCACTGCGCTGGTATCCGCCCATCACGCGGGCGTGGACAATGTGATGTCAGCGTCCTGGGTGTGCGGGCTGGATTTCAAACCAGCAAAACTGACGGTGGTGATTGATAAAATCGCCCGTACCCGCGAGCTGATTGAGCAAAGTGGTTATTTCGTGATTCAGGTGCCCACGGTGGCGCAATTGCAGATGACCTACGATCTGGGCAACAGAACGCTGCGTAACGACCCGGATAAATTGCAGCACTGCGGCGCAGAGTTGTTTCATATGGAAGGGCACGGCGACCTGCCGTTTGTCGCCGGTTGTTCCGCGTGGCTGGCGTGTAAGCTGATCCCTGAGCCGCACAACCAGCAGGCGCATGATCTGTTTATCGGTGAAATTGTCGGTGCCTGGGCGGATACCCGCGTATTCAGCAACGGTCACTGGCATTTCGAAGACGCCGATCCGTCCCTGCGCAGCTTGCATTACATCGCAGGCGGCCAGTTCTATGCCACCGGCGAAGCCCTGAACGCCAATACCGACCTGGGCTGATCAGGTCGCGTTAAACGTAAAAATCCCCTGTCACGGAAATTCGTGCAGGGGATTTTTTTGCTTATGCGCTCAGTTCACGTAACAGCAGGAAAGCCTGTCTGGTGTGTTCCTCGCTGGCGATAAACGCCCGCAGCTGATTCTGGCCGTCCCGGCCTTTCGCCATCATGCCCTGACTGTTCAGGGTGATGTCCCAGTTCAGGTCGGTGCGTGTGGTTTCACCGGCAAAGAACAGTGGTAAATCCGGCGTTTTGACCTTCACCAGCATGGCGGGAAGATTCAGCGTTTCTGCGCCGCCCAGCAGGTTTTTCGCCAGCGTCATTGCGCCAATCTGCGCCGGTTGCAGGAAAGGCAGAATTCGCTCTTCGATTTCTGCGCAGTCGCCAAGCGCGTAAATGGCCGGGTCCGACGTTTGTAACTGACCGTTGACCACGATGCCGCGCTGCGTGTACAAACCGGCGTCTGCGGCGAGGGCGGTTTCCGGTTTCAGGCCGATGGCGGCGATCACGGCGTCAGCACGAATTATCAGGCCATTTTTCAGCAAAACATTCAGGCCATCAGCCGTTTTAGCCACCGATTCCAGTTCGTTATTTAACGCCAGCTGAATGCCCATCTGGCTGAATTTATGCTGTAACCGGCTGCTGATTTCCGCAGGCATCACGGAGCCCAGCAGGCTGTGGGAACGATCAACCTGCGTGACCTGTTTTCCGGCGCGGTGTAAATCCATCGCCAGTTCGCTGCCAATCAGGCCGCCGCCCAGTACCACAATCTGTTTTGCCGACTGCAAAGCGTCCTGATTCTGCCGGTACTCATTCTGGCTGTTAAACGTGAAAATCCATTCGCTGCCCGGCAACGCAGGCAATATCGCCTGCGCGCCGGTCGCCAGCACCAGTTTCTCATAATCAAAAAACCGGTCGCCGCACACCACGCGTTTATTCCTGCGATCGATAGCCGTGACCCGCGTGTGTGAAACCAGCGTGAGATTATTTTCCGCAGCAAACTGCGCCGCACTCTGGCGCGTCAGGTCATCCGCGCCTTGTTTCTGCGTGAAGACATGGCTCAGATCCGGCTTGTTGTAATCGTCTGCGCTGTCTGCCGCGATCAGCGTGACCGGTACCTGTTTGTCGGCGCGGCGGATGTTTTTTATCAGCTGGCGCGCGGCAAATCCGGCGCCAATAATCACAATGTTGTGTTCCATCTGGCCTCCTTTCACAGCGGATCAAAGACGGATTTACCCAGCGCACAGCCCGGGCAAAGGAAGGATTCCGGTACGTCAGACCACGCGGTTCCCGGCGCGACATCCTGCAACGGCTCACCCAGCTCCGGGTCATAAACCCACTGGCACACGGTACAAATCATTGAAACACCGGCGTCGGCTTTCGGCTCAGCGTTGCATCCGCAGGCAGATTCAACGGGCTGCACCGGCGCGCGGGTTTCATTGAGCGGATGCAAAGCCCATTCGCGGGCGATTTTACGGCCATGTTCGCGGCATTCTTCCAGTGCTTTGCCGTCCGGGCGCCATTTAGCTTTCAGCGACAATGCGATATCAAACCCGGCATCCATCAGCCGGGTCTGAATGCGGTCAACCGCGCCGCCGGTCCAGCCAAAGCTGCCAAACGCGGAGGCTTTTTTGTTGCGAAAACGCAGACCGGCCAGCTCTTCCAGCATGCCTGCCACTTTCGGCATCATCACGTTATTCATGGTGGATGAACCGACCAGCACGCCTTTGGAGCGGAAGATTTGCGTCAGGATCTCGTTCTTATCGTGGCGGGAAATATTGTAGATTTTCACCGCGACGGTCGGGTCTGTGTCGTGAATGCCCTGTGCAATGGCGTCGGCCATCATGCGGGTGTTTGAGGACATGGTGTCGTAGAAAATAGTAATGCGGTCTTCCTGATAATCCGCCGCCCATTCAAGGTATTTCGCCACAATTTGCGTCGGATTGTCGCGCCAGACCACGCCGTGCGAGGTGGCAATCATGTCCACCGGCAAATTAAAGCCGAGGATCTCGTTAATTTTTGGCGTCACCAGACGGCTGAACGGCGTCAGAATATTGGCGTAATAACGGGCGCACTGCTCGTAGAGCTCTGTCTGATCGACCTCATCGTTAAACAAATGCTCGTCGCAATAGTGCTGGCCAAAGGCATCATTGCTGAACAATACGGCGTCTTCCGTCATATACGTCATCATGCTGTCCGGCCAGTGCAGCATTGGCGTCTCAACAAAAATCAGCGTTTTGCCGTTACCGATATCCAGTGAGTCGCCGGTTTTCACAGTGTGGAAATTCCATTCAGGGTGATGATGATGGCCGTTGATGGAATCAATCGCGTTGGTGGTGCAGTAAATCGGCGTGTCAGGAATGCGGGACATCAGCTCGGTCAGCGCACCGGCATGATCCTCTTCGGCATGGTTGATAATGATGTAATCGATCGCCGCAAGGTCGATTTCTTTCTCCAGATTGGCGACAAAATCACGGCTGAATTTATGATCGACGGTGTCAATCAGGACGTTTTTGCCTTCACGGATCAGATAACTGTTATAGCTGCTGCCCTGATGGGTTTTATATTCGGTGCCGTGAAAATCGCGCACTTCCCAGTCACGTTGCCCGACCCAACTGATGTTATTTTTAACCTGAATAGCCATGATAGTTTCCTGAAAAAGTAATGGATGGTCTTCTTCAGAGAGAGCAATGACCGTGCCAGTTTTTATCTTATTGATTTTATGAGTTTTAATAAAATTATGAGTCATTTTGACAATGCGATACTATTGTCAAAATGACTTTACCTGTGTCGGAATGACATTATGAGCTTATCCATTCAGTCCCTGGCGGGCATCGCCATCGAATTACAAAACGGTCTGTCCGGTGAGGATCGCTTTCAGCATCTGATTGCCAGCGTGCGTGAACTCCTCAAATGCGATGCGTCGGCGTTGTTGCGTTATGAAGAACAACAGTTCAGGCCGCTGGCGATTGATGGTTTATCGCCGGATGTGCTCGGGCGGCGTTTCGCCCTGGCCTCACATCCGCGTCTCGAAGCCATTGCCCGCGCGGGGAACGTGGTGCGTTTCCCGGCCGACAGCCATTTGCCGGATCCGTACGACGGGCTCATCCCCGGTCATGACGATCTGAAAGTTCACGCCTGCATCGGTTTGCCGTTGTTTGCCGATCAGGCGCTGATTGGCGCGCTGACGTTTGACAGCCTGAACCCGGAACAATTTGACGCGTTCAGCGATGAGGAGTTGTGGCTCATCGGCGCGCTGGCGTCTTCTGCGCTCAATAATGCGCTGCTGGTGGATGCCCTTGAAAAGCAGGCGTTACCGGCGATGGCCGCGCCGAATGCGCGTAAACAAAACGTTCGCAGCCCGGAAGAAGAAATGGTGGGGCTTTCCGACGCCATGCAGCAATTACGGCATGAAATCAGTGTGGTGGCCGGTTCGGATCTTAACGTGCTGATCACCGGTGAAACCGGCGTGGGTAAAGAGCTGGTGGCTAATGCCGTGCATCATCTTTCACCGCGCGCGGGAAAACCGCTGGTGTATCTCAACTGCGCGGCGCTGCCGGAAAGTGTGGCGGAAAGTGAACTGTTCGGGCATGTGAAAGGGGCGTTTACCGGCGCCATCCATAACCGCACGGGCAAATTTGAGATGGCGGATAACGGCACGCTGTTTCTCGATGAAATCGGCGAGCTATCGCTGGTGCTTCAGGCCAAGTTGCTGCGCGTGATCCAGTACGGTGACCTGCAACGGGTCGGCGATGACAGCACCAAACGCGTGAATGTCAGGATCCTGGCCGCGACGAACTGCGACCTGAAAAAAGCGGTGGTGGACGGGACTTTCCGCGTCGATCTGTTCCACCGCCTGAGCGTGTTTCCGCTTTTCGTGCCGCCGCTGCGCGAACGAAAGGGTGACATCGTTCTGCTGGCCGGTTTTTTTGTCGAGCACATCAAAAACAAACTGGGGATTTCGCAGCTCAGGCTGCCTGCCGACACGCTTTCGATGCTGGTCAGTTATGGCTGGCCCGGCAATGTACGTGAGATGAAACACGCGATTGAACGTGCGGCGGTGCTGGCGCGGGCGTCGCAAAATCAGGGCGACGTCACGTTACATCGTGCGCTGTTTAACTTTTCTGAGGCCGGAAATCCGGACGTCATGGCTGCGCCCGAAACCGAAGTCCCGGAGGCAACTTCACTCAATCTGCAACAGGCCACGCAGGATTTTCAGCGGCAACAAATTACCAAAATCTTGCAGGCAAATCAGATGAACTGGTCTGCGGCGGCGAGAGCGCTGGAAATGGACGGCGGAAATCTTCACCGGCTGGCGAAGCGGCTAGGAATGAAGGCGTAATATCAGGGGAGATTAAGGTGTGGGTCTGGCGAATAATTAGCCAAAATAGTTTGAGGCGCGAAAATAATAAATGCTACGGAAGCGAGAACTGTTGAAACGCGTCCGCTTCTGTAGCATTTTAGGTATAACTTCTTTTAAAAATTTCCCTGGTGTTGGCTAATGTTGCTACCTGACTCTAACGGTCAGGTTTTTTTTTGCTAATTAATTATTATGCGGTGATTATACGGGGGGAGACGCAACCCGATAGTTGTACTAAGGTGTAATCGTGCACTGTACTTTGTGACAGAAAGACCACGAAAATCAAAAGGGAAGCCGCGTCAGCCAGGGGGGAAGAGGAATGCATTCGCGCGTTAGAAATGATGAAAAGATTATCGATACGTTACGTGATTATCTCGAAAGGAAATTACTTCCTTACGGCAATCTGAAATACACCTATCTGGTGATCAATAAAAGAAATCCGGTCGACATCTTTGTCGTCACCAGCTATCCGGATGAATGGGCCGATATCTATAAATCGCATAATTACCAGCATATCGACCCGGTGGTTCTGACCGCGCTTAAACGTGTTTCCCCGTTCGCGTGGGATGAAAATCTTACCGTGCTTTCTGATTTAAAATCATCCAAAATTTTCTCGCTTTCTAAGAAATATAATATCGCGAACGGTTTTACTTTCGTGCTTCATGACCACATGAATAATCTGGGTATGCTGTCGCTGATTATGGAAGCGGGCGCGGATAAAGGGCCGGAAAACAGGGTCGCGCAGGATATGGATAAACTGCAATGCCTGCTGATCAAAACCCATGAAAAGATGCTGATGCTAAACCAGAGCGCGGCGCGTTCATCGCAGATTTCGCCATCGCTGGTGTCGGGCGGGAAACCGATTTTCTCACCGCGTGAAAACGAAGTGCTGCACTGGGCGAGCATGGGGAAAACCTACGATGAGATTTCGCAGATCATCAATATCACGACGCGAACCGTGAAATATCACATGGCTAACGTGGTGAAAAAGCTGGGGGTTATTAACGCCAAGCAGGCAATCCGGCTTGGCGTTGAACTGGAACTCATCAAACCTGTACTGGTGTCACAGGCAAAGACATAGGCCATTCACATAACGCCTCCAGCGAGGCTTCGGACTGATCGCTGATGCGCCGGGCAAGGATGCCCTGGTTATGCAAATCAATCGGCAAACGGAGCAGGTAAATAGGCTCATTTTCGCTGACGAAACCCTCCTTTATCACTTCAATTTCCCAGCCGGAACGTTTCGCAATCGTCAGCATTGCGCGGCTGACAATGGTGTATATTCCGGTGTGTCCGTGATGGCGCGCATAATTAATCATCGAAAGAAACAGAACATGGCTGATCGGGAAACGGCTGCCGAGTAATTCTTTTGCGCGGTTCTTATCCACGAAAAACCGGCTCGATTCGATATAATCACCTTCAGGTAATTTCACGTCATCAAATAGCCGGTTAAAAGTATGGGTGATCATATTTGGCAGACGTAAATCAACAAAGCGCACGCTGCACACGAGCTGGTTGTCGTAAATACCCAGCATGTAGCGCGTATCGGCATTATCAAATTCATCAAATTCCATGTCATTGCTGCACTGAACAGCCCAGTCCAGGCGGTCTTTAAACGTTTTTTTCCTCAGTTTGTAGAGATCATCCGAACGTTTGCCTGTCAGGTCGTTGTAACTCACATCGAAAATTTCCAGCATTTTTTTTCCTGATTTTGAATACGGTCGAAGGGTTATATTTGGCATCTGCATTGATTATTACAATATACAATCGGCAAATAAATCACCGTCTGTAGGGGGAATTTGTTTATGAGGGGAGTTTGTGATGTAAAACAAAAAAAAGCCATGCCGTTAAGACATGGCCTGATGCCGGTATTTATGTGCTGTCAGTGATAAACAGGTAACAGATTTACGCTGGAAAGAATATGTACGGCCGCATTGAGCACACCAAACAGTAATACCAGCACAATCATTTTATTTCCGCCCCACACGCGGTACAGCGGGCTGCCGAAGCGCAGACGCGATGCGCGTGCCATCAGCGCCGGGACGATGACCGCCCAGACGGTGGCCGCCAGACCGGCAAAGCCGATCGCATAGATAAAGCCATCCGGATAGATCACGCCGCCAACGATGGGCGGGATAAACGTCACCAGCGCAGTTTTAAAACGCCCGGTGCGGCTGTCATCAAACCCGAACAGATCCGCCAGATAGTCGAACAGGCCAAGCGTCACGCCGAGAAATGAACAGGCGACGGCAAAGTTGGAGAAGACCGTCAGCAGAAGATCTAATCCTTCGCTGTTGAGGATCTGACTCAGTGACTGCACCAGCACATCGATGTTGCCGCCACGGGCCGCAATGCCGATGAACTCAGGGCGCGGTATGTTCCCCATCGTCCCCAGCATCCAGATGATGTAAAGCCCGAGCGCCATCAGCGTGCCCAGCAGCAGGCATTTTTTTATGATCTGCGGATTTTTGCCGTAATACTTCATCAGGCTCGGCACGTTGCCGTGATAACCAAATGACGCGAGGCAGAACGGCAGCGTCGCCAGCACGTAAGGCATATAACTTGGATTGATTTCGACGCTGTTGAGTAAATTCACCGGCTTGATGTGCCACAGCAGGCTGCCGAACGTCAGGAAGAAAGCGATGATTTTGGCGCCCAGCACAATCGCCGTCATGCGGCTCACCGCGCGGGTACTCAGCCAGACAATAAACGCCACGGCAAGCGCCGTCAGCAGCCCGCCGAGACGCGGGGAGAAGTTCACCGACATTTCGCGCATCGTATGCTGGAGCACGGAACCGCTGGCTGAGATATAGGCATACGTCAGGATATAGAGCACGAAGGCGATGGTCAGGCCGTTAAGCCGGTTCCAGTTTTTGCCCAGCAGATCGCCGGTCACCGTGTTGAAACTCGACCCTACCGGATAATTCAGGTTGGCTTCGAGGATCATCAGGCCGGAATGCAGCATGCAGAACCAGGTAAAAATCAGTGCCGCGACAGACCAGAAAAACCAGGCACCGGACATCACCACCGGCAGGGAGAACATCCCGGCACCAATAATGGTTCCTCCGATAATCATTGCGCCACCCAGCACCGAGCGTTGTGGGGTGGTCACGGAAAGCGTCGCCATAGTGCGGTTCCTCGCGTGGCTTTTATCACGATTCGTTCAAGAATTGCTGTAAAAGAATTGATAGGGGAAATGACCAAAAATCGCAGTTTTATCCTGCCTTGTTAGCCTTACGCGCCGCAATATAGTGCATCTCGTGCCAGATGTACACTGCCGAACTAGTTTGCTGGTACAACACGGCACATTGGCGAAGATGCCGGGCAGGGCGCGAATCGGGATGTTTCTAAAATATGAAAATGTTGATTTTTTAGGTTAAAACACTTACCTCTATATCTGGTGCAGATCACAGTTTCCATTATTATTTCTTATCAAAAAAGGGAGCAAAAACCTGTGCTTAAATACAGTGTTGACACACTGCTCATAACGAGTAAATTAGAAGTCAGCCCCGCAGAGAAATGAAGTGAAGATTTTATTTCCCGGTGCATTTAACAAGTTGATAAACTTGTCAGTAATGAGATGCGATAAAGGCCACGAAGTATTTTTGTTTGGGTGATTCAATATCAGGCGATATTTGAAAGTCTGTGAGATGATGCTTTAAGGCCACGCAGTAAATCTGTGCAATCGCATTATGTGGACGAAAACGCGATGATGTAACGCCTTGTAATTAAGAGTAATGTTCGCGATTTGGGTACGTAAGTCTGAAATCGAGAATATCGCGAAGAGAGTAAGGCCACGCATCAAAGAGTCTATATCGCGAGGGTGATGTACTCATTTATCCTGACATGAAAAACCAGGCTGAGTGAAATGAACAGGATAACGATGTTATTCCATAATATTATAGGAGGATAGCGTTAACTGGCTTCAAAAATATATCCTGTGAAACGATGTACATCTGTAGAAGTAAGTATCTGTAATTAAGTTGATGAATGTTAAATACTAATTTGATAGTACCTTAAAAGCCCCGGCAATAACTTGCTGGGGCTTTTTCATTCAGGGCACTGTAATATCTCGGATTATTCGTAACGCTGGCCTGTTGCCTTATTTCACGTTACCGAATTTACCGCTGATGGTGCCTTCCAGAACAGATTCCGCATCCAGATAGACCAGAAAACATACCAGTGTCGTTTCTTTTGTGGCTGTGGCAGGCGTCAGTGCGCTGGCTTCGTCGCTGATTGCGTCACCTTTAGCCAGCGTGTGACCGCCAATTGTCATCTCGCCGTCCATTACGTACAGCCATTGCGCAAATCCCGGATGCGTGGGGATTTCAATTGTCGTGTCAGCGTCCAGGCGGGTATCGTAAATGTAGATGGCCTGGCGGATTTCCAGCGGCGACTCAATGCCTTCCGGCGCGCCAATCAGCGTCCATGCGTTTTGTTTCGGGCCATCCCGACGCTCCATAAACTGCACGCGGCCTTCCAGGTTCGCCTTGCGCGGGCGGATGAAAATCTGCAGCATCTCGGCCGAAACCAGAGGCGTGGATTCTTCATGCCAGAAACTTTCCCCGGCATTCATCATCATCAGTTTTTTCGGCGAAAGGGGAACGCGGTTGCCGGCAGAATCTTCATGAACCATCGAACCGCGCCACATATAGCTGAGGATCTCATCATTATTGTGCTCATGCATTTTCACCAGCGTCCCCTGTTCGAGATTCGCGTGGTCAATAACACTCAGCGGGCCAAAAGCATCGTCACCGCGCTCCGGCAGGATCTGCCCCGGACGCATACGCCGGATCCGGAAAGGGCCGTATTCGAAAGTCGTTTTGGGTTCAGCACGTAATACGTTAAACATGTTTTCTCCGGCAGCTTATTTTTAGTCTCCGGCCAGTCTACCAAGGAGGCGAAGAGGGTGTGATCTTTTTGTTAAGAATGCGGCGTTTCCTGGCTGCGGGTACTTTTCACGCCGGGCTGACTTCACAAAAAATATCCTCAACAGGCTGCGGCGCGATTTTTGCCAGCAGGGCGGCGATGTCCACGTTGTCGGTTTTCTCCGGCTCTAAATAGGTTTGGGCATAATCACGCCAGATACCCGATTGCAGGAACAGGATGAATAAGTCCCGGTCCAGATGATGTTCATTCACCATGCTGACCATGATATTCAGCGCTTCCGAGAGCAGTTTTCCCGGTTTGTACGGCCGGTCAGCGGCGGTCAGTGCTTCGAAAACGTCCGCAATCGCCATCATCCTGACCTGTACACTCATCTGCGTGTAATTAAGCTGATACGGATACCCTTTGCCATCGACGCGCTCATGATGCCCGCCGGCAATCACCGGCACGTTTGACATCGTGCGCGGGAATGGCAGGTTTTCCAGCATGATAATGGTCTGCATGATGTGCTCGTTGATTTTGTAACGCTCCTCGTCGTTCAGTGTTCCGCGGCGGATTGCCAGGTTGTAGATTTCGCCATAGTTATACTGCAATTCCGGTTTTTTCAGTTTGAAGTGATAACGGTCCGCCTGTTTGCTGGTGCCATCGCGGTAGACGATATGCTCTTCTTTGTCTGCCAGCATCGGTTCCTGAACCGGTAACGCCGGTTGCGGCAGACGTTGTTTGCGCACCAGCTCTTCGCGTGAAATCCCTGCCGTATCGTCGAGCGTGCGCGTCCAGCGGTAACCGGCAATCTGACTGATTCGCACCAGCGAATCATCGGAGAGAAACTCACTGCCGATATTACAGCGGGCAATAAAATAGAAATCATCGTCGAGCTGGCGCAGCGTTTCGTTCAGGGCGTGCGCCTGCGCGCTGTCAGCAGGCTGTCCGGCGTGTTCACGTAAAAATGCGATCTCTTTCTCGCGTTTCAGCAATTCAAACCGCATACGAATTTCATGGATCCGGTTATAAATCAGCTCCAGCTTGGTGGCTTTATCTACCACGGCTTCCGGCGTGGTGATCTTGCCACAGTCATGCAGCCAGCAGGCGGTATGTAATTCCTCCCACTCGTTTTCGGAAAGCGTAAAACTGGCGAAAGGCCCCTCGCGGCTTTCAACCGCGGCTTTGGCCAGCATTTTGGTAATGACCGGCACGCGCTGACAATGTCCGCCGGTATAAGCGCTTTTCTCATCGATGGCACCGGCGATCAGCTTGATGAAGGCGTTCATCAGATTCTTTTGTTCCACCAGCAGATGCTGTGCTTCAATCGCCACGGAAAGCATGCCGACCAGCGAATTGATCAGCTGGATTTTGGCATTTTCATGCTTATCGGTGAGCGTTCGGGTATTGAAAAGCAACAGAAAACCCAGAAGCTGGTTATCGTGCGTCTGCATGGGAACCGCGACGTAGCGCAGCGGTAAATGTGGCCGGAAGAAGGTGAGCAGCGGGGCGGGCAGCGACTCCTGCGTCAGCGTTCCGCTAATAGTCTGGCCTTTAACGATTTGCCAGAACTCGCTGCAACGGTCGTTATCGATTTCCAGAGGCGAAATCCCGGCAAGCTCAATGTTTTCCTCACGCCAGCGAAATGCCGCGGGTGTAAATAAATTCATGTCCTGATTGGCAAGAAAGACCATGCCGCCGGTCATGTCGGCTATTTCCGTCGTTTCCGTTAACAGCCCCTGCATTTGCTGGGTAAAGTTATTCTTCACCGTCAGCATACTGCCCATCGAGATGAATTTGGTCAGCGTGAGTTTCATTTTCGCCATCGCGGTATGTAAATCATCGACCTCTTCAATCACCGAACTGTGCCCGGCATGGTCTTCCACTTCGAAGTGCAGATTACTGATTGCCTCGGCATCTTTTCGCAGGCTGATCAGCGGGCGGGAGATCCTGCGCGAGAAATACCAGATCACCGGCAGACTGAGTAACAGCAGCAGGAAAGCAATCAGCGTCGAGCGGTTACTGATCGCACTGGCATCCGCCGTCAGGAAAGCCGAAGGCGTGGCGATCGCCAGGCGATAGTCGTTTCCCATACTGTGAATATTGATAACGGCACCGTACCAGTCCTGATTATCCACCCTGAAAAGACGGCTGTTTCCGGCGTTATCCTGCGTGAACAACGGTTGTAAAACGGGGAGATTTCCCGCACCGGTATTCCCGCGTATTTGTGCCGGCTGGCTGGCGATGACTTCGCCGGATTCTGACAAAATCGCCGCCTGACTGCCCGGCGGTAATCCCTGCTGTTGCAAAAAGGCGGACAGCGAGGCAAGAGAAACGTCGAGCCCGATCACGGCGTGCTGATTATCTGCCTGCTGGCTGTAGGTAAAGCCGGTTTCGCCCGTGCCTTTGAAAATATAGTTGGGCGAGGTAATCAGTCCCTCTTCCGCGCTGGCCAGCGTGAACCATTTTCTGCTGCGCGGATCGTAATTGTCATAAGGCACGGTGGCTGAGGAAATCATGTTTTGCTTATTGTCTAAATAGAACTCTTTTTTCTCCGGCGTCGCTAAATCAAACCGGTAGTTTTGTGCCAGCCATTGCGCACTGGCCGGTGCATTAAATAACGTTCGATTCTGATCGGTTAACCGGCGAAGAATAAAAAAGTCGCCGTTCTGATAGGCGCTGTAGACCGAGCTGGCGTAATGATTCTGCTGCAATACCATGATGAAATTGCTCACCAGCGCCATGCGTTGTGCTTCGGTTTGCGCTGCGGTGATGGGCATTTTCGTCAGAATATCCACCGACATCGCCATATTACGTGTCACTGAATCCAGCTCAGCGGCAATGGCCTCACCGGTTTTCTGGTACTGCTGATGCGTGCTGACTTCGGTCAGTATTGTCAGCTGGGTGTGGCTGAAAAGAATGATAATGCAGCCGATCGAAACAATTAAAAACGTAAAAAGGACTGTGATCTGGATGTGTAGCGGATACCGGTTTTTTAGTTTTTTAATACGGGTTTTCATGCTGTGTTCCCCGGAAAAATGTTTCTGCTTTTTAAGCATAACCGACGCGGGTAAAAGCGACAGGCTGGCACGAAAAAAGGCCGCTTTTCTGCGGCCTTAAAGGGGAGATATTTAAACGTTAGTTCAGTTCCAGCAGGGCATTCAGTTCGGCGATTTGCTGTTGCCACTGGCGCTGTAATTCCGGTTTCTGATGTCTGGGCTTTCGCGCCAGATCTTCTTCCAGTTTACTTTCCAGTTCCAGCAGCGTCGCCAGCCAGTGCTCCTCTTCGGTTTCGGGAACCGCAGACGTCGCCACCTGTGGTTTTACCGCAGCCGGAGTATTGGCCACCGGAATATCGGCGAGGATCGCGCAGACCGGCGCGAAACTGTGCCATTCCTCCAGCCGTTGCTGATGAATAAGCCAGAAGCGGTTGCAGCTTTGCGCAATCAGCGTCCGGTCGTGAGAAACCAGCAGCACCGCACCGCTGAAAGTTTTCAGCGTTTCCGCCAGCTCCTCTTTACCCTCCATGTCCAGATGGTTGGTCGGCTCATCGAGCAGCAACAGAGAGTAATTCGCCAGCGTCAGCCCGATAAACAGCAGCCGCGAACGCTCGCCGCCGCTCAGTGTGCTGACTTTTTGCTGATGGCGGAGATACGGAAAACCAGCACCGATCAGCGCCATTTTTCGCTGTTCTTCGGTCAGCGGCGCAAAGTGTGCCAGCGCATCCGACAGTGAATCCTCATCCTGTAGTTGCCGCAGGCTCTGATCGTAATAGCCTGTACGCACTTTGGGATGAAACATCACGCCCTCAGCGGCGGTTTCCTGCTGACTATAAGCCTGCCAGAGATGGTGCAGCAGCGATGATTTTCCGCAGCCGTTGCGACCCACCAGCGCGATACGGTCGCCGCTTTTCACCCGCAGTTCGCCAAGTTCAAACAAGACCGGCGCATCCGCGGCGGGCCGGATCGGTAAGGCAGAAAGCGCCAGTACGCGATCCGCCGGTAAGGCTTCTCCGCGCAGCCGCAACTGCCACTGATTGCCCGCGGTGACATCGGTTTGCTCTTCCTTCATGCGGTCGACCTGTTTTTCCATTTGCTTGGCCTTGCGCGCCAGACCTTCGTTGTCGTAAACGCTGCCCCAGACGGCCAGCCGTTTGGCGCTTTTGGTGACACGGTCGATCTCCTTTTGCTCGGCTCTGCGGCGCAATGCGTCCGCCGCATCTTTTTCGGCCAGCGCCTGACGTGCCTGAGTGCAGGGGAGACGGATAAATTGCAGCGTTTTGTCGCGCAGGATCCAGGTGCAGTTGGTGACGCTGTCCAGCAGGCTGCGGTCGTGGGAAACCAGCACAAAGCTGCCGCCCCAGTTTTGCAGAAACTGTTCGAGCCACAGCAACGTGGGCAGATCCAGATGGTTACTCGGTTCATCGAGCAGCAGTAAATCCGGCTGCCGGACCAGCGCCCGCGCCAGCATCAGCCGCGTATGTTGCCCGCCGCTGAGCGTTCCAGCGGCCAGGCTCCAGGTTTTTTCCTCAAAGCCCAGCGTCGCGAGCAGCACTTCGGCCTGCCAGCGTTCCGGCTGATGGAGGCTGCCGGGCAGGTGGTTTTGCACCGCATCAATCAGCGTCGCCTCCTGCAATGCTGCCGGAAGATGCTGTTCTACCGTCGCCATAATGCACTGATTTGCCAGCGTCAGCGTGCCGGAGGTCGCTGCCAGTTGGCCGTTGAGTATTTTCAGAAGGGTACTTTTTCCGCAGCCGTTATGGCCGATAAGCCCGATGCGGTCGCCTTTTTTCAGGCCGAATGAAATCTCCGTCAGCAAAGGGCCGAAGGAATTATCGAAGGATAAGGATTGTGAAGATAATAATGTCATGGTGCTTACTCAAGTTTTACAGGCAAAAAAAAGCCTCTCGTCAATAAAGCCGACGATAACCGGTAAGCCGGAGGGAAGTTCTCAGATTGTCAGTTAGCTTCGCTCAAGCAGGTTATCGCAGCACGATACCGGTAACGCTTGAGCAGTGACGATCGCTAAGGACGAGTGAAATTAAAAAAACTTCACGGGTCAGCATGGCAATCCTCCTTATGTATTCTGTTGGTGAATGAATTATATTGGGGATTTCCGAATTGTTCCAGTCTTGAAAACCCCCTCAATACGTTACGGTGTCACCGCTTCATTTTCCAGCTTCTGCCGCTTACGCAAGGCAGGGAACCAGGTCATCCATAATCCCACCACGATCAGCGTACCGACGCCGCCAATCGCCGCAGCGGGCACGGCACCGACCCAGGCGGCCAGTAAACCCGATTCAAACTCGCCGAGCTGGTTGGAGGTATTGATGAAAATAGAATTCACGGCGCTGACGCGGCCGCGCATATCGTCCGGCGTGTCCAGCTGAACCAGTGCGCCACGAATGACCATGCTGATCATGTCGAAACCGCCGAGCGCAAAGAGCGCAATCATGGAAAGCCATAACGACGTTGAGAAGGCGAAAACTAACGTCGCGACGCCAAAACCGGCCACCGCCGTAAACATGGTCATCCCGACATTGCGTTTCAGCGCGCGGTGACTCAGCCAGAATCCGACGATTAACCCGCCGACCGCAGGCGCGCCGCGCAATAAGCCCAAACCCCACGGGCCGGTATGCAGAATATCGTGAGCAAAAATCGGCAGCAGGGCCGTCGCGCCGCCCAGCAGTACGGCAAATAAATCCAGTGAAATGACACCCAGAACGTCCGGCCGGTTACGTATAAAACGGATGCCGGCAAACAGCGTCTTGAACGTGGCCGGAACACGGCGCGGAGGTGCCTGTTCATAGCGTAAACGGCTGACCATCAGGATCGACAGCAGATACAGCACGGCGCAGACCGAATAAGCCACGCCTGCCCCGGCGACATACAGAAAACCGCCCAGTGCCGGGCCAACCATTGCCGCCGCCTGGCCGGATACGCTGTTTGCCGCCATGGCGCGCGCCAGTAAATGCGGCGGAACCAGCGCCGGAAGCATCGACTGCAAAGACGGCGCTTCCATCGCTTTGGCGGTTGAAATAATGAAAATCAGCCCGAGCACAATTACTTCATTAACGTGATGTGTGAGCGTTAACCAGGCCAGTGCGGCAATTGCCAGCCATTCGACGATCTGCCCGAGCAAGACGACGCGGCGGCGATCAAACTGGTCAGCGACGTGCCCCGCGACCAGCGCCAGTGCGACGGAGGGGAAAAACTGCACCAGCCCGATCAGCCCGAGATCAAACGCCCGGCCGGTGATGGAATAGATTTGCCAGCTCACCACGATGGAAAGCATCTGAAAACCAAAGCTGGACGCGGCGCGCGCAATCCAGAACGCCACAAATGAACGATGTTGTAACAGTGAATCCGAATCCGCTGGGGAAGCAGGAGGCATGATAAATCCCTGAAATAAAAACGTTTATACGCCGCGACTGAGCCTTATTTTGGAATAAGTTAGCCCGGCAATTATTGTGTGTACAAATTATTAACAACCAACCGGCTAGTTTTACCATAAAAGAGAAACATCACAAAAGGTTCAGCAAATCTTCATTTAACGGAGTTTGCCGTCACATTGTGAAGAAGAAATGGAGTTCCCGGGCAGGGGATTACGGTTGTGTTTTAGAATTGAAAACGGCCTCCTGAGAGGCCGTCAGCGAACGGGGAACTGCAAATTTACCAGCGCAGTTTGCGGCCGGAATATTCCACAAAGTGATGGCCGCCTTTGCCGCGGAATGCGTCGAACTGATCGGCAATCCCGGTGGCGCTTTCTTCTACGGTCAGCGTGGCATCTTCGCCGCCCATATCGGTTTTCACCCAACCCGGATGAACAGACAACAGCGTCAGCTCCTGTTTTTCAGTCGCTTCCTGCAACCCGCGGGTCAGCATATTCAGTGCGGCTTTACTGGCGGAATACAGCGGATACGTGGCGACTTCATTCTCATTGAGGCTGGAAAGCTCAGAAGTCATCAGCGCCAGCACGCCGGTGCGGTGGTTCAGCAGCGGAAGGAATTCAGCCGCGGTGCGCACAGGGGAGATGGCATTGGTGAGAAGCAGCTGAATAATTTCTTCATCGGTAGCCTGGTGAATGTCCTGATGGTCAGGGCCAAACACGCCCGCATTGACAAAAATCAGGTCAAAACGGCTTTCGGAAAGTGCATCTTTAACTGCCTCGCGGGCGTCGGATTTGTTGATGTCCAGTTTAACCCATTCAACCGAAGCCGGGCTTTTGGCCGGAACGGCATCCCGGGTTGTCGCCGTGACCTGCCAGCCACGTTTTGCCAGAACGTCCACCACACCCAAACCGATACCGCGTGAAGCGCCGATGATCAATGCTTTCTTAGAGTCAGTCATATTCATCCTTTTATTCAATGCGTAACGTTAATTTATAGTTTTCGTTAAACCTGTAAAACCTCATAGCGTGAGTTTCAGTATGGGACAGCCCGCCGCTGGCAACAATGGGCTGGAGTCCGATTTTCCTGACAGGTTTTTTATCGTGAGCTTTCTCGCAAATTCGCTAAGAAGCGCGGGATAATAATTTTGTAATCGATTACTTTTCATAAAACACGTTTTGTAATCGATTACTTTTTGTGAGGCGAAAATGATGTCAGCATTAGAAAGCCATGAAAAAAGTCATATCCGGCACCGTTTTCTGGTACCGCGTTTATCTCTGATGATGTTTTTACAGTTCTTTATCTGGGGAAGCTGGTCGGTGACGCTGGGGCTGGTGATGGCGCATCACAATATGTCACTGCTGATCGGTGATGCTTTCTCGGCAGGGCCAATTGCGTCAATTTTATCGCCGTTCGTGCTCGGGATGTTGGTCGACCGTTTCTTCCCTTCACAAAAAGTGATGGCGGTAATGCATCTGGCTGGTGCGGTGATCTTGTGGTTTGTGCCGCAGGCGCTGATCGCAGAAAACGGTACGCTGCTCATCACGCTGTTGTTCGGCTACACGCTTTGCTACATGCCGACGCTGGCGCTGACCAATAACATCTCTTTCCATAGCCTGAAAAACATCGATAAAAGTTTCCCGGTGGTGCGCGTTTTCGGCACGATTGGCTGGATTGTGGCAGGGATTTTAATCGGCGTGACCGGCGTCTCGGCGAGCGTCAGTATCTTCTCGATTGCCGCCGTGTGTTCCGTGGTGCTGGCGGCTTACAGCCTGACGTTGCCACATACACCTGCGCCCGCAAAAGGCCTGCCGTTTGCCCTGCGCGATCTGTTTTGCGCTGATGCCTTTGCGCTGCTGAAGACCCGTCATTTCTTTGTGTTCTCGCTCTGCGCCATGCTGATCTCTGTACCGCTCGGGACGTACTACGCGTACACCGCGTCGTATCTGGCGGATACCGGCATTGCGGATGTCAGTACCGCGATGTCCTTCGGCCAGATGTCAGAAATTTTCTTCATGCTGGTGATCCCGCTGCTCTTCCGCCGTCTGGGCGTGAAATACATGCTGCTGATCGGCATGCTTGCCTGGTTTGTCCGTTACGCCTTCTTTGCACTGGGCGTCAGCGAGGAAGGGCGTTTTCTGCTCTACATCGGGATTTTGCTGCACGGTGTCTGCTACGACTTCTTCTTTGTGGTCGGGTTTATTTACACCGACCGCGTGGCGGGGGAAAAAGTAAAAGGTCAGGCGCAGAGCATGATCGTCATGTTCACCTACGGCATCGGTATGTTGCTGGGGTCGCAGATTTCCGGTGCGCTTTATAACCGTCTGGTCGCCGGGCAAACCGTGCCGCAGGCGTGGGTGACGTTCTGGTGGATCCCGGCGATTTCCGCTGCGGTTATCGCATTAATTTTCCTCTTCTCGTTCAGATATGACGAGAAAGAGCGTGTTGAGTAACTCAGGAGGTGCAATGAAAACCATTAAGGGACCGGGCATTTTTTTGTCGCAGTTCATCGGGGCTGAAGCCCCGTTTAACACGTTAGAAGGCCTGGCGGAATGGGCCGCGGCGCTGGGCTATAAAGCGTTGCAGATCCCGTGCAACCATCCGCACATTTTTGATTTGCCGAAAGCGGCAACCAGTCAGGCATATTGTGACGAAATTACCGCCACGCTGGCGCAGCACGGGCTGGTGATCAGCGAGCTTTCCACCCATCTCGAAGGGCAACTGCTTGCCGTGCATCCGGCGTATGATCTGGCGTTTGATAATTTTGCGCCGGAAGCGGTGCGCGGAAACCCTTCAGCGCGTCAGGCGTGGGCGACGCAGGCGTTAAAACAGGCGGCGGCAGCGTCCGAAAAACTCGGGCTGACGGCGCACGCAACGTTTTCAGGCTCGCTGGCCTGGCCGTATTTTTATCCGTGGCCGCCGCATAATGCGGTGTTGCTGGAAGAGGCGTTCGCCACGTTAGCGCAGCGCTGGCTGCCCGTTCTGGACTGTTTTGATCAGCACGGAGTGGACGTCTGTTTTGAAATTCATCCGGGCGAAGATTTGCATGACGGCGTGACGTTCGGGCGTTTTCTGGCGCTCGTCAATCACCATCCCCGCTGCAATATTCTCTTCGACCCCAGCCATCTGCGGCTTCAGCATATGGATTATCTGGGCTTCATCGACCGCTATCATGACCGCATTAAAGCCTTCCATGTGAAAGACGCGGAATTTGCTGCCAGCGCCCAGAGCGGAGTTTACGGCGGCTATCAGAACTGGGCCGACAGGCCGGGGCGTTTCCGCTCGCCCGGCGATGGCGACATCGATTTCAAAAGTATTTTCAGCAAATTGTCGCAATATGATTATTCCGGCTGGGCAGTACTGGAATGGGAGTGCTGCCTGAAAAACGCTGAAACCGGCGCGCGTGAAGGCAGCGAATTTATCCGCCGTCACATCATCCCGGTTTCAGAACGGGCGTTTGATGATTTTGCTGCCGGCCAGAATGACCGCCATCAGGCACGCCGGATGCTCGGGCTGGCCGGAGATGTTTCTCATGATTAATGTCGGCATTATCGGCACCGGTTTTATCGGGCCTGCGCACATCGAAGCGTTACGGCGGCTGGGATTTGTCAATGTGGTCGCGTTGTGCGATACGCCTTTTGAGGCCGCGCAGAAAAAAGCCGGACAGCTGAATATCCCGCATGCGTACGGTGATATCGACGCGTTGCTGGCACATCCTGGTCTGGACGTGGTGCATAACTGCACGCCGAACCATCTGCATGCGGAGATTAACCGCAAGATCCTTCGCGCCGGGAAACACGTCTTCAGCGAAAAACCTTTGTGCATGACGCCGGAGGAAGCGCAGGAGCTGGTTGTAATGGCAGAAAACGCGGGTGTCGTTCACGGCGTGAGTTTTGTCTACCGGCAATTCGCGATGGTTCAGCAGGCCGCGAGCATGGTGCGTCAGGGGCAAATCGGAAAATTATTTTCGGCGCACGGCAGTTATTTGCAGGACTGGATGTTGCTGGAAACGGACTATAACTGGCGCGTTGATGCGGCTCAGGGCGGGGCTTCACGGGCCATCGCGGACATCGGTTCGCACTGGTGCGATACGCTCCAGTTTGTTACCGGCAAACGCATCACCGAAGTGATGGCCGATCTCTCTATCGTCTGGCCAACGCGCAAAGCTAATGTGCAGGGCAATTCGACGTTTGCCGCCAAAGAGGCGGATACGCACTATGAAGACCGGCCGGTCACCACCGAAGATATAGGATTCGTGCTGCTGCGGTTTGATGACGGCAGTAAAGGCTGTTTCCATGTTTCGCAGGTCAGCGCAGGCCGTAAAAACCGGCTGAGTTTCGAAGTGAATGGCAGCGGGGCATCAGTGGCCTGGGATCAGGAAACGCCGCAGTAACTTTGGGTAGGCCATCGCGCCCAGCCTAATCAGATGTTATCGGACGATCCGGGGCTGATGAATGCCGATGTGGCTCACAGCGCACATTTCCCCGGCGGGCACATTGAAGGCTGGCCGGATGCGTTCAGGAACATGATGTTGCAGTTTTATACTGCCGTCAGGGAAGGGCGTCCACCGGCTAAAAATCACAGTCCGTTTGCCACTTTCTATGAGGGCGCCCGCGTGATGTCCGTTGTTGATGCCATTTTGCAAAGTCACCGGCAGCAGCGGTGGATAAAAGTTTAAGTCCTTTCTTCACGCCCGGCGCACAGATAACGCCGGGCTTCCATTCATGCCATCTCCAAACTGTGGTAGCCTCTGGCAAAAAAGAGCAGACCGCAGGATGTGTTGTCGTTATGTCGATTCAGAAAATTGCCAAACTGGCCGGTGTCTCGGTGGCAACGGTTTCGCGTGTACTCAATAACAGCGATTCCGTCAAAAGCAAAAACCGCGAACGTGTACTGGAAGCGATCAGGGAAAGTAATTACCAGCCCAATTTATTGGCCCGCCAGCTGAGAACGTCCAGAAGCTCAATGATTCTGGTGATGGTCTCGAATATCGCCAATCCGTTTTGTGCTGATGTCGTGAAAGGCATTGAAGAAGAAGCTGAAAAGAACGGCTACCGCATTCTTTTGTGCAATTCCGGCTCCGACATCGAGCGCTCTAAATCCAGCCTCGGTCTGCTATCCGGCAAAATGGTCGACGGCATTATCACCATGGATGCATTTTCCAAACTCCCCGAACTGACGAATATGATCGGCCAGACGCCGTGGGTGCAGTGCGCCGAATACGCGGATACGGGGGACGTTTCCTGCGTCGGGATCAGTGACACTGACGCCTCCGAATTTGCCATCCGGCATCTGCTCGCCCGCGGTTGTCGCCGCATTGCGCTCATCAACCACGACCTGAGCTACAAATACGCCCGGCTGCGCGAACAGGGGTATAAAACGGTCATGCAGGAACAAGAGCACGGTTATCAGGCCATTGAATATGCCAGCGAGCTGAGTTTCAGCGCGGGCAAAGCGGCGATGGAAAAATTGCTGCAAGCCGCGGAACGACCTGATGGTGTGTTTGCCGTCTCCGACACGCTGGCCGCTGGCGCGATGCGTGCTATCGGGGAAACCGGGCTGAAGGTTCCGCAGGATATTGCGGTCATTGGTTTTGATGGCACTGAACTGGCCGAAATGGTTTCTCCACAGCTTACGACCATCGAACAACCGTCGGGCGACATTGGCCGGCAGGCGGTTTCCTTACTGATTAAAAAAATTGATAACCCGGAATCTCCGGCAGAACGCCTGATGATGGACTGGCATTTTATTGTACGCGCGAGTGCGTGAGTGAAATTGCCCGCAGCGGGGCGGGCATTTCTGAAATAAAAATGCCTCGCCAATGCGCCCGGATGTCACCGAACAAATACGTTGCCTATTGAAACTTGCCTCTTGAACACCGGCAGGCCTGATTTATATCGCCAGTTTTTTGCTGGCGTTCACATATTATTAATTAATTCATTGGTGGCATGAATAATAAAAATCTAATTTTTTAGTCATGCATAAATATCTTGTTTTTTAAAAATCTCAGGAACAAAATCACCCTCTGTTTCAATCATCAAAACTCTGATCAATAGTAATTTACTGTGATGAATTATCTGATTAACGGGTTTTCATTAATTGAATCAGTAACAGGAATGAATTATCGCCGAAGCTGACGTGATGTCGAAATGGAAAGTATCACTCATCCAAATAATTTCTAAGGGATTAATATGGCAAACTTAACTTATCTGACGTTAAACGGACAAACTCAGGGGCTGATCTCTGCAGGATGTTCGTCACTGGACTCCATTGGTAATAAAGCGCAAATCGGAAATATCGACAAGATCATGGTTTACAGTATGAAACATACGCTGTCCCGCGATCAGAACGTTGACCATCATGAAGTCACTATTCTTAAGCCGATAGATAAATCTTCGCCGCTTCTTGGGAAGGCTATAACAGATAATGAAATATTAACCTGCGATCTGGAACTCTACCGCACAAATAAAGTCGGCATGGGAGAGTGTTATTACAAAGTGAAATTAACCGGTGCCCGCATAACAAATATCGATTTTATTGTGCCCCACAGCATTCTTGAGAGCGAAGCAGAAGCACAGGAAAGAGTCAGTTTCAGCTACGAAACCATCACATGGGAACACTGCATAGCGGGCACCAGCGCTTACAGTTTATGGAATGAACGCGTTTATTAAGAAAGGGAAACAAAATGTCAGATCTAACGGATGCAGCTTACTGGCGTCGGGTCAATGCCGGCAAGAAAATGTTAATGGGCGAGGACTCGTTCAACTCTTTCCCCAGCATGAATCCTGTGCAGCGCGATATGGCTTTCGCGAACGGTACATTCATTACCGAAACTCGCCATATCATGTTGCTGACGATGGAAGAGGCGCAAGAAATTGTCGATACCCTGATGGGCGGAACGGATAAAATCTTCTCCTACAAACTGGCGCCGGGCAACATTAAAGATATCCTGGAAGGCACTGGGAATATCAGTAAATTAATGACCTATAAGAATTCAGCCGGTGATCTGGTGTTTCATTTCAAATCGCTCGGTGTCCGGGCGATTGAATACACCTTCAAGGGAAAGTCTTACATAAAAATAACCGGGTATGCCGGATTGCGCCAAATTCTCAAGGGCACCCGTTATGCTGTTAATCATCCCCAGATGCTGGAAATGGGCATTGGCTACCGGGGCGTCGGTGGAGCACTTGTTAAAGGGATGAAATTCTGTATTTTTGCTTCCGTAGCCTGGCGCGCACTTGAACTGATCTTCAAATCTGATTATCACCTTGCCGATTTTCTTGTTGATGTTTCGGTGGATGCGGTGAAAACCATTGTTACTAGTATTGTAATAGGAATACTTGGCGGCGTTTTAACAGTAATCGGTTCACCCATAGCCTTATCTATATTTATTGTCGTGATAATAGGTGTTGCTCTAAATATTAGTTTGAATGTATTAGATGATCACATTGGTTTCTCGGTAAGTCTTAAAGAAAATTTACGGAAGAGTTGGGATGAGTATCAAAAAATAAATGAATGGAATTTTAAAAACTCCAAGCTGTTTTTAAATACACCTGTCGGATTTGGATATTGAAATGGTAAGTGACAATTTGTGGCAGTTCATTATTTTCAAGCTTTCTGCAATTTGCATGATCGCCTTTTGCGTGGGATTAATTTATCTTTGCACGGTTTTTATGGATGTAGAGGATACTTACTCATTAATCTCATTAGGGGATATTATACAATATAACGGCAAGACTATTATTTGCATTGGAGGGGTTCCTCTTTTGATTTGGGTGTTTTTCTTTTCATTGAAAACACTTTTGCATAAAGGAATAAAACCTCTAAAAAAAGCTACTGTAATCGGAAATATTTGGTTAGGAATTAGTATAGCCTCCTGCTGCTTAGGGTTTGTTATGTCCTTTATCATTCCTTTCATATTTATGTTTTCATCCTATACCGCCTGCAATACAGATACATACAGCAATTATTATGTCATTCACCCTGATTTATGTAAGACTATAGTTACGCATCGTTGGAGGGATAAATGAAAGATAATGAATTACGAAAATTTATTATTTATAAGTTATCAGCAGCATTTATGATGGTGCTTAGTGTAGTGTTGATTTGTGCTGTTATTAAATTCACGGACATGTTTAATACTTCCTCCATATTTTATCGTGGTGATATAATACAATATAATGGGAAGGTAATTATATGCGTTGGAGGAATTCCTCTGTTCATTTGGTTTTTCTTCTTTTCATTGAGAATATTATTGCATAAGGGAATGAAGCCTTTAAAAAAATCCACATTGATTGGAAGTTTGTGGGCAGGATTTAGTATAGCCTGCTGCTGCTTAGGGTTTGTTATATCTTTTATCATTCCTTTCATCCTAATGTTTTCATCCTACACTTCCTGCAACGAAGATAAACTCGGCAGTTATTATGTTATTCACCCTGATTTATGTAAGACGATAGTGCCTTACGACAAGTTGAGATAATGAAATAACCCTCTTCTTCAACCGCCTTTTGCTACAGAGTTTGTGACGCGCACCAGACTTTCACGTTGCCAGCCTTGTACTGAATGCGTACTGTTGTTCTTTCGAAATGGCTGACAAGAGTGGGCGAAAAAATGGCCGTGAAATGGATAATTCTATGTTTTGTAGGGGTTTTGTTGCTGTCATTCGGTTACAGCTATGCCAGGGCGGCTCACACTAAAACGGAGCCTGCCAGCCAGAACTGGGCGACGGCGCGTCGTGATTCTGCGGGTATTGCGCCCGATCCGGTCAAACTGCGCAGTACTGCGATTATCCAGATATATGCCGCACCGACGTATGGCTGGCGCGGGCTGGTGGCGGTACATCCGTGGATCATTTTCAAACGCGAAGGCGAAACGGCGTTTACACGTTATGACGTCATCAGCTGGGGCAGCACGAACGTTGTTCGCCGCAATTATGCGATCCCTGACGGTTACTGGTTTGGGTCAAAGCCTAAATTACTGGTCGATCACCGCGGGGCTCAGGCTGAAGCGATGATCCCCAATATTGTCGCGGCGATAAAAAGTTATCCGTATCCGCATACTTATCACGCGTGGCCGGGTCCCAACAGCAATACATTTATGGCGCACATTGGCCGTGAAGTGCCGGATCTGCAACTTGATATGCCGTCTAACGCCATTGGCAAAGATTATCGCGGCATCACAAACCCGATCGGTTTACCGCCATCAGGACGCGGCGTGCAGGTTTCAGTACTGGGGCTGTTGGGCGTCACGCTTGGCGTTGAAGAAGGTGTTGAAGTGAATGTACTAGGGCTGAATCTGGGAGTTGATTTCAAAAATCCGGCGCTGCGTTTGCCGTTTGTCGGGCGCGTTGGTTTTGATAATCCGCAAAATGCCGGGCTTTAGCGTTTTTTACTAAAATGTACTTCAGACTTAAAACTGGCCGGACTCTCTCCGGCCAGACAAATGATCAGAACGATGAATGCTTGTAGGACCGGTATTCTGGCTTCCAGAATTCAGTATCAAGACGGTTTTGCAGCGTCTCTTGCGACATTTCCGGCGCCACACCTTCCTGCTGTGCCACACGGGCGACTTCGGCGGCAATCACTTTCGATACATGCTGAATATCGGCGATAGCCGGTAACAGCGAACCTTTGCCGGTGGTTGCCAGCGGAGATAAGCTCGCCAGCGCCTGACTGGCAGCCAGCAACATTCCATCAGTTACGCGACGCGCTTTAGCGGCCAGGATCCCCAAACCTAAACCGGGGAAGATATACGCATTGTTACATTGCGGGATCGGGTAGGTGCGGTCCTGATAATGCACCGGTGCGAACGGGCTGCCGGTGGCCATCAGCGCGGCGCCTTCTGTCCACGCAATTACGTCCTGCGGGCGGGCTTCAGCGCGCGACGTCGGATTCGACAACGGCATGATGATCGGATGGTGGCAGTTGTGGTGCATTTCGCGGATGATTTCTTCGGTGAACAGCCCCGGTTGCCCGGAAACGCCAATCAGAATCGTCGGTTTGGAGTTATGTACGACATCCTGCAACGAGATGTTTTGGGCATCGA
Source organism: Rahnella sp. PD12R (assembly GCF_019200965.1). Lineage (NCBI taxonomy): Bacteria > Pseudomonadati > Pseudomonadota > Gammaproteobacteria > Enterobacterales > Yersiniaceae > Rahnella > Rahnella sp. PD12R. The sequence goes on from NZ_JAHTMS010000003.1 coordinate 359,526, forward strand.
CCTTCCAGTGGGCAATGTTGGCTTTACGCGTGACCAGCTTGCGCTGGAAACCGAGCACGTTCGGCATGTCATCCGTCAGCAGGCCAAAGCGATCCACCATAAAGACCTGGCTGCGCGCTTCATCTTCCGTTGCGCCTTCTGCAATCATCTGCGCAACAATTTTTTCTGCGATACCACAGCCGGCAGAACCCGCGCCGAGGAAAGTCACGCGCTGGTCGCGCAGTTGCGTTCCGGCGGCGTGGCTTGCCGCAATAAGGCAGCCCAGCGTGACAGCGGCGGTGCCCTGAATATCATCATTGAAGCAGCAAAGCTCTTCACGATAACGCTCCAGCAAGGGCATCGCGTTGGTTTGCGCGAAATCTTCGAACTGTAGCAATACGTCCGGCCAGCGTGTTTTCACCGCCTGAATGAACATATCCATGAATTCATTGTATTCGCCGTCGGTAATGCGCGGGTGGCGCCAGCCCATATACAGCGGGTCATCGAGGCGCTGCGCATTATTGGTGCCGACGTCGAGCATGATCGGCAACGTATTGGCCGGGTTGATCCCGCCGCAGGAGGTATATAACGACAGTTTACCGATAGGAATCCCCATCCCGCCGATGCCCTGATCGCCCAGCCCCAGAATGCGTTCGCCGTCGGTGACGACGATCACCCGGATGTCATTTTTGGAGAAGTTTTGCAGCATTTCATCAATGTGGTCGCGATCCGGGTAGGAGATAAACAGTCCTCTCGCGCGGCGGTAGATATCAGAGAAATGCTCGCAGGCTTCACCAACGGTCGGGGTGTAAATGATCGGCAGCATTTCTTCCAGATGAGAATTCACCAGGTTATAGAAGAGCGTTTCGTTGGTGTCCTGGATATTGCGCAGATAAACGTGTTTGGAGATATCACGTTTGAATTCAGAGAATTGGGTGTATGCACGGTCGGTCTGTTCGCTGATGGTTTCCACCTGATTTGGCAGCAATCCGTTCAGATTAAGCGCCAGACGTTCTTCGCGGCTGAAGGCCGAACCTTTGTTCAGCAGCGGATTTTCGAGTAACAGCGAACCGGTGTAATGCGTGTAGAGTGGGCGTTTTTTTAACATCATTAAGCCTTAGAGTTTGTACTCAGTGATTTCCCTCGGCGTTATTTCTTCGCTTCAGGATCCCTCGCAGTAAAATCCTATAAACAATCAAATCGGAGTGAATGGAAAATAAATAAAATGGCGCACAGCAGCCGGAATAGTATTTTTTATTGTCTTATTTTTATATCACGCGAGGGGTGAGGGTTCTGGTTACATAAATTACAAAAGCATTTAAATACTTACTTAGTGATGAAAGACGTCAGTATGTTGTTGGATATTTCTGAATAATTCAGCGTAAGTAATAAAATGACTTTGCACTTAAGCTAAATATTTGAAATTAATATAATCCATTGATTTTCATGCAGTTTACGGTTAAGTAATTATTGTTATTCCTATCTGATATACAGATGTGAGCATTATCACAAATACCTCTGGGTGAAAATAATATAAAGACTCGCGGTTTTATTTTTCTTCATTCAATTAACAATAAAAAAGATAAAGGTCTGATTATGCCAACGTTACTCTTATCCTCTTTATTTCCTTTAGTTTTTGTTATGGTTTTAGGCTGGCTGAGCGGGAAACTCGGTTATATGAAGCGGGACGATGCAACGGTATTAGCCACCGTGGTGATTCGTTTTGCTTTGCCATTACATCTTTTTATCGGCGCATTACACACCGATCCTTCCAAAATACAGAATTTATCCTTTATGGCTGTGCTGGTGATTGGCCTGATGGGGTCTTATCTTCTGACATTGTGCATCTCGCGGTTTCTGTTCCGGCACGACATAAAAACCAGCGCCATTCAGTCGCTGGTTTGTGCGTTTCCGGATATGGCATATTTCGGCGCGCCGGTTCTGGCTGTGCTTATCGGGCCGGAAGGTTTTCTCGGCGTACTGGTCGGGAATCTGATCACCAGCGTACTGATGATCCCGCTGACCATCGTTCTGATCCGCATGGGGGATAAAGACAGTGAACTGGCCGGGCAGGGCAGCCTGGGCAAAATGATTCTGACCAATCTGTTTAAAGCGGTGCGAAACCCGATTGTGTGGATCCCGGTGCTCGGCGTCATCATGAGTCTGGCAGGGATCAAAATCCCGGAACTGCTGTCATCTTCAGTTGAAATGATGGGGAAAACGGCAGGCGGGATTTCGTTATTCGCGCTGGGGCTGTTGTTCTTCGGTGAACGTCCGACCCTGAATATCCATACGTTGACCAACATCGGGATGAAAAACTTAATTCAACCCGCCATCATGGCCGCCGCCGGGATAGCATTTGGGCTGAGCCATACGCTGATGCAGCAGGTGGTGATTATCGGTGCTACGCCGTCGGCGATTGCCGCCGGAATGTTTGCGGTGCGCAGCGATACCTACGTGGAATCCGCGTCTTCTTCCATTCTCATCGGGACTGCACTCGGAATTGTGACGGAAGGGATCGTGATTTTTATGATGTCTTAAACCAGTAAGATTCACGGAGAGTGAACGGCCTGATTAAAAGCTCAGAACCCGTTCACTCTCCTCAGTTTGAAGCGATGCGCACAGGCTTATTCACGGCAATATACACGGTCTGCTGCCCGTTTGTTTTATGTTCTTCTGACAACTGTTCCCGCACCAGTGCACGCAGATCGTTTCTTGCCGTGTTATCAGAAACGCCCATTTTTTGGCTGACTTCTGCTGCGGTAAATTCCTTACCGGGTGCAGCCAGCATGATGTTGACGAGTGCTATCTGGCGCTGAGTGAGTCTTTGCAGGGCTCCTGATTTGAACAGCATGATGTCGAGAGATGTCCGGCGCGTTACAAGAGCATCTATGTGGTGATAGAGATTATCAAGTGCCCGTCTGATGATACTCAGCTGATATTCCAGGAAGTAGGTGAGATCCATGCCATCAGTTTCCGTGTACTGATAACTACGGGCGTATTTGACCGGTGCTGAGTAAAGCAGGTTGCTGATTGAAATAAACCGAAAGGCTTCATAGCCCGATTTAAGCAGATACCAGTAAAACAATGCCCGGCTGGTCCGGCCGTTGCCATCCCGGAACGGATGTTCATGGGCAATCATAAAGTGCAAAATGCAGGCTCGCAGAAGCGGATGAACGTAGGGACCCGCATCTGAGTTTATCCACGAACAGACGTTCTCAAGCCGCTCAATAATATTGGCAGCTTGCGGCGGTTGGTGAACGATATCGCCGTCGTAATCCGCAATCACGATATCATCTGAATCACGAAACTGACCAGGCATGTACTTGCTATCGTCAATTCCCTCCATACCGACAGCATGCAAATGTCGGATCAGGCTGATGGAGAGGGGTTCATCCAGATGCTCAGAGATTTCGGCCATCAGCCGGGCGTTCCCGACAATCATTTGTTCGCTCTCGGTACGCGGTTTTCTGCCTGACTCGAGCATACTGCGTGCCACCCGCGTTGTGGTATTGGCCCCCTCAAGCTGCGAACTGGTTATTGCTTCATCAAGTTCAAGCTGTATCAGCGCGGCGCCTGTACCCTGCAACCTCTCTTCCTGCTGGCGCAGCGCCTGCGTTGTGCCAGATTTGTCAACGCGCTCGCAGGTCTCATTCATGGATGCCGTAGTATTGAAACCCGCACGCTGTCCTGATTCGTTCTCATAGTCAATAAATTGGGATGCGAAAGCTCGCGCCCTGCGGGTAAAACTCCAGGCCAAAACCTGATCATCACCCTTATTCACGCGGTGCCTGAATTCATCCCAAGGCATATAACGTCCGCGTTCATCCACCAGACGCGCGTAGGGCAGGTAATGCTCTAATTGTTCGCCTGTGACGGATGACAGAGGGGTTAACTCAGGCGGCAGTTTAATGCTCATTTTCAATCTATCTCAAAAATTAAGAATATTGATATAGTTTACGCTGCTGCGGGATGGCGTCAAATTGTTCTGATCTGTAAGAACCCGGTTCTGCGGCATAAATAAAAAAGGCCCGCCATTTACGGCGGGCCTTTTGTTTTACTGCAATGCGATTACTTCACGCATTTAGCACATTGGTTTTGCTGAATCTGCTGGAAGAAGTCGTTGCCTTTGTCATCCACCAGGATGAACGCCGGGAAGTTTTCGACTTCAATTTTCCAGATTGCTTCCATCCCTAATTCAGGATATTCAACGCATTCCAGGCTCTTGATGCTTTGCTGAGCCAGAACCGCTGCCGGGCCGCCGATGCTGCCCAGATAGAAGCCGCCATGTTTGTGACACGCATCCGTCACTTGCTGGCTGCGGTTGCCTTTTGCCAGCATGATCATGCTGCCGCCGTTTGATTGCAGCAGATCCACGTAGGAATCCATACGGCCTGCGGTGGTCGGGCCGAGGGAACCGGATGCATAACCTTCTGGTGTTTTCGCCGGGCCCGCATAGTAAATCGGGTGATCTTTAACGTACTGCGGCAAACCTTCGCCGTTATCCAGACGCTCTTTCAGTTTGGCGTGCGCAATGTCACGGCCTACGATAATCGTACCGCTCAGGGAAAGGCGGGTTGATACCGGATATTCAGAAAGCTGCGCGAGGATTTCTTTCATCGGACGGTTCAGGTCAACTTTAACGGCTTCGCCTTCGCCTGCATGACGCAGTGATTCAGGGATATATTTGCCCGGATTGCTTTCCAGCTTCTCAATCCAGATACCGTCTTTGTTGATTTTCGCGCGGATGTTACGGTCAGCTGAGCAGGAAACGCCCATGCCTACAGGGCAGGAAGCGCCGTGGCGTGGCAGACGGACAACGCGGATGTCGTGCGCAAAGTATTTGCCGCCGAACTGTGCGCCGAGGCCCAGATTGTTCGCTTCGACCAGCAATTCCTGTTCGAGCTGTACGTCGCGGAACGCCTGACCGTGTTCGTTGCCTTCAGTTGGCAGGCCATCGTAGTAATGTGTTGACGCCAGTTTCACTGTTTTCAGCGTGGCTTCGGCAGAAGTACCGCCGATAACAAACGCGATATGGTACGGAGGACAGGCCGCTGTGCCCAGCGTGCGCATTTTCTCAACCAGATAACCTTTAAGCTTCGCCGGGGTGATGAGCGCTTTGGTTTCCTGATAAAGATAGGTTTTGTTCGCAGAACCACCGCCTTTGGCGATGCACAGGAATTTGTACTCGTCGCCATCGACGCTGTAGAGGTCGATTTGCGCTGGCAGGTTGGTGCCGGTGTTCACTTCTTTGTACATATCCAGCGCAGCATTCTGCGAATAGCGCAGGTTGTCTTCGATGAATGTGTTGTACACGCCCTGAGACAGGCTGGCTTCATCGTTGCCGCCAGTCCAGACGCGCTGGCCTTTTTTGCCCATGATGATCGCGGTGCCGGTGTCCTGGCAGGTTGGCAGAATGCCTTTCGCGGCGATCTCTGAGTTTCTCAGGAACTGCAATGCCACGTATTTGTCGTTTTCGCTGGCTTCCGGGTCATCCAGGATAGCGGCAACTTGTTGCTGATGCGCAGGACGCAGCATGAAAGAAGCATCGTGAAATGCGTGCTGCGCCAGCAGGGTAAGCGCTTCGGGCGCGACTTTTAAAACGTCTTCACCGTCAAACTGGCTGACAGAGACGTGCTCTTTGGTCAGCAGATAGTATTCGGTTTCGTCTTTGGAAACGGGGAAGGGATTCTGATAGTAGAAAGGTTTATTCGACATTGTTTTCTCACTTAATCCGTTATGGCCGCCACGGGTACAACGATTTTCAGGAAGAGTACGGGAAAATCACGGCGACGTTTCTATTCGTTCCGTATGTTGCCAGCCAAATACACAGGCTGGCAACGTGGTTTAACTGTTTTATTTCAGTAAATGCTCTGTTAATGCTTTGTAGGTGATTTTATGCACACCCTCAGAACATCATCACCATCCACGGGTAGCCGATAACCAGTAATGCGACCAGGAAGATTGCACCGAAGATGGTGCCCAGACGCCAGTAATCTTTGGTTGGCAGATAACCACTCCCGTAGTAAATCGGGCTCGGGCCAGTACCGTACGGTGTGATGATCCCCATAACACCCAGAGACGTCACCATCAGCAGACAGAACACCTGCATATTGATGCCCGGGATCGCAGCACCAATAGTCAGCATAGCCGGTAAAAGTGCGGTGGTGTGTGCGGTGGTGCTGGCAAACAGATAGTGCAGCAGGTAGAACGCCAGCAGCAGGGCGATTGTCGCCGCGCCCGGAGAGATACCGCCCATCAGCGCAGCGCCTTCTTTACCCAGCCAGGCGATGAAACCCGTACGGGACAGGCCGTCGGCCAGAGCAACCAGCGTGGCGAACCAGGCAAAGGTGTTCCAGGCCGGTTTATTGCTGGTGATATCGTTCCAGTTCAGAACGCCGGTCCACAACATCAGAACCACAACCAGCAGGGCAGCCATTGCTGGCTCAATGAAGCTGGCAGCAAAAATCCACATCGCCAGCGCACAGCATACGAAGACCAGCAGCAGGATTTCGTGACGGGACATTCTGCCCAGTTTTGCCAGTTCAGACGTCGCCCATTTTGGCACTTCGTCATTCACTTTGACTTCCGGCGGATAGAACCAGTAGGCCAGCAGCGGCATGGTCAGCAGCAACAGCAAGCCGACCGGCAGGAATGCCATGAACCAGGTGCCCCAGGAAATGTTGATTCCGGTGACGCTGTTCACGATGCCCAGCGCCAGCAGGTTAGGTGCCAGTGCAGACAGGAACATCGAGCTGGTGATACACGCCGCGGTGATCGCAACCCACATCAGATAAGAACCGATTTTACGCGCACTCGGGTCGTTTGGTTTTGAGCCGTACAGCGGGGGCAGGTTGGCAATGATCGGGTAGATCGTGCCGCCGCTGCGCGCGGTATTGGACGGTGTGAACGGTGCCAGCAGCAGGTCTGCGAAGGTGATGGCATAACCGAGCGTCAGGCTGCGGCGACCCAGATATTTCACCAGAATCAGCGCCAGACGGCGGCCAAACTGGGTTTTATCGTAGCCCGCGGCAAACATGAATGCGCCGAAGATTAACCAGACCGTAGAGTTGCCGAAACCACTGACTGCCCATTTAAAGGACTGTGCAGCCATTTTGAATTTCGGATCCGCCAGTTCTGCCGGGCTGAACAGCAACCACTGGCTGAAAAGGGCGATGACCACGACACCGGTCAGGCCGATAACGGCACCTGGCAATGGCTCGAAGATCAGACCGACGATGACACCGACAAAAATGGCGAAGAAGTGCCATGCGTAAGGTTCAAGGCCATCAGGAGTAGGAACCAGCAGCAACAGAACCGCCACCAGCACGGGAAGTAACATAAAGATCCAGCGATTTTTTTTGCCGGATTCGGCTTTTTTCGCTGGCTCTTTCACCGCAGTTTTTGTTATTTCGCTCATAATATTTATCTTAGGTAGTTAGGAATATTGTGATGATGCTTAGGTAAAATGTCTTATGTGTTTTTTTAGTTACTTTGCTTTTTTTAGTTATTTAACGTTGCCCGTTACTTATTGAAAATCTGCCCCGTTATTATTATTTGTGTTTGGTAGATGTCATTCCCCTTAAGAGGGAGGAGATGTTTATATAATGCGTTTTCCCTATTTATTACTGTTGATCTTGATCAACAAAATACGGTGGCAGTTTAAATTTTAGAATGAATAAATGCCCTGAAGAGACGCTATTAAATCAAACTCCCGGGAAGTTGTGATGGGAGTATCTTTACGGATGTAACCCTTGCACAAACAGGGGTATTCATAAATGAGAGTCATTCACATCCGTGAGCCTGACTGCGCCGATGCCCGTGGCCTTGCGGGCAGGTGAAATCTCTGATTTCTCGCGGGAAAGCCGGTTACGGATGTAATAGTTATCTGATCATATAAATACAAATAAGATCGTAGTTTACACGAATGTGATTATTTATTTTTAGCGTTAACATATTTTTAATATAACAGGCATTAAGTTAATAGATAAATAGTTAATAAACTAATGTAAGAGGTTTTGAAACTAAAAATAAAACTATATTAATAAGCATCAGACCGGCAATGAAATAAAACACATAAATAATAATCAGATATTTCGTCAAATAGCGGCCGGTAAAGAATTCAGAAAATTAATACTTAAAATTTGGAGTTATCATTATGAGCACCAACCAACCGCTATTGAGTCCGTTCACTCTGCCAAATGGTACTGTACTGAAAAACCGTTTCCTGATGGCACCTATGACCACCTGCACCGGTTTTTATGATGGCACCGTTACCAGCGAACTGGTGGAGTATTACCGTGCCCGCGCGGGCAGTATCGGCACCGTTATCGTCGAGTGCTGTTTTGTTGATGATAAAGGCCTCGCATTCCCGGGCGCTATCGGTATCGACAATGACAGCAAAATCGCCGGTCTGGCGAAAATTGCCGAAGCAGTGAAATCTCAGGGTTCCAAAGCGCTGTTGCAGATTTATCACGGCGGCCGCATGAGTGAACCCAAACTGATCGGCGGACAGCAGCCGGTTGCGCCAAGTGCGCTGGCTGCTCCGCGTGACGGCGCAGCAACGCCGGCTGCGTTAACCGCCGAAGAAGTCGATGGCATGATAGCCAAATTTGGTGAAGCAACCCGCCGCGCGATTGAAGCCGGTTTCGACGGCGTGGAAATTCACGGCGCGAATACTTACCTCATCCAGCAGTTTTTCTCCCCGAACTCCAACCAGCGTAACGACAAATGGGGCGGCAGCCGCGAAAACCGCGCACGCTTCCCGCTGGCGGTGCTGGATATCACTCATGAAATGGCGAAGAAATACGCCGATTCCTCATTCATTATTGGCTACCGTTTCTCACCGGAAGAACTCGAAGAGCCGGGCATTCGCTTCGCGGACACTATGTATCTGCTCGAGCAACTGGCGGCACGCGGTCTGGATTATCTGCATTTCTCCCTCGGTTATTCGCTGCGTCCTTCCATCGTCGATACTACTGACCCGACGCCACTTATCGACAAATATGTTGCGATGCGTTCTGACGTGCTGGCGGCCATCCCGGTGATGGGCGTGGGCGGTATTGTGAATAAAGCCGACGCGGAGCTGGCGCTGGAACATGGCTACGACATGATTGCCATCGGTAAAGCCTGCATAGCTTATCCGGACTGGACCGATCGTATTGCTAATGATCAGAAACTCGAGCTGTTCATCGACAGCACACAACGCGAAGCCCTGACCATCCCTGAACCGCTGTGGCGCTTCTCGCTGGTTGACGCGATGATCCGCGACATGAGCATGGCATCGAAAAAATTCAAAGCCGGTATCTTCCAGGAAAAAGTGCAGGACAATGCGCGTGAACTGGCGATTAACGTCAGCCTGGAAACCGACCGCATCTCTGACATCGTGCTGGAAGCCGGTGGAGATCTGGACGTGGAGTTCACCACCAGCTTCGACATTATCCGTACACGTATTCTCGATGCCAACAGCCCGCACGTTGACGCCGTTACGGGGGCAACTGAACAGAGTGAAGCGGTGAAGAAAGCGGTATCCAAAGCCATCGCAAAATCCTGCAAAGCGCAATTACTGGAAGAGGGCGGCAGCCTTTCCGAGCCGCAAAGCTACGACGTGGTGGTGGTTGGCAGCGGCGGTGCCGGTCTGGCGGCAGCGATTCAGGCTTGTGATGAAGGCGCGAAAGTGCTGATTGTCGAGAAAATGTCTACCATCGGCGGCAACACCATCAAGGCCTCGGTGGGCATGAACGCCGCGGAAACCCGTTATCAGAAACTGAAAGGCATCGAAGACAGTAAAGAGCTGTTCTATCAGGAAACCCTGAAAGGCGGCCAGTTCAAAAACAACACCGTGCTGCTGAAAGAGTTCATCGAACGCGCCCCGCAGGCTGTCGAATGGCTGGCTGCACACAACATTGAACTGAGCGATATCACCATCACCGGCGGGATGAGCATCGACCGTACGCACCGTCCGGCAGACCGCAGCGCAGTCGGCGGCTTCCTGATCAGCGGTCTGGTGAAAAACCTCAACAAACGCAATATCGACGTGATGCTGGATACGTCCGTGACCGAAATCCGTTACATCAACGGCGCGGTGCAGGGCGTAGAACTGCTCAACGATGAAAACGAAGTGCTGACGATAAACGCCAAAAGCGTGATTGTTGCGACCGGTGGTTTCAGCGCCAACCGCGACATGGTCGTGAAATATCGCCCTGAACTGGACGGTTTTGTGACCACCAATCACAAAGGCGCGACCGGCGGCGGTATTGCCATTCTGGAAAAAATCGGTGCCGGTACTGTCGATATGGGCGAAATTCAGATTCACCCGACCGTGGAACAGACAACGTCATATCTGATTTCCGAAGCCATCCGTGGCGGCGGCGCGATTCTGGTCAGCCAGGCGGGCCATCGCTTCTTCAATGAGATGGAAACGCGCGATAAAGTTTCAGCAAAAATCATCGGTCTGCCAGAGAAATTTGCCTACGTGGTCTTCGACGAGCAGGTGCGTTTAAACAACAAAGCGGCGGATGAGTACATTGCACGTGGTTTCGTTATCAGCGGAGCAACGCCACGCGAACTCGCCGCTAAGCTGGAAATGGGGTCAGACGCATTCCTCGCTACGCTGGAGACTTACAACGTTGCGGTGGATAAACAGGACGATGCAGAATTTGGCCGTAAAACAGCGATGCGCCATCCGATCAATCAGGGGCCGTTCTACGCAATCCGTATCGCGCCGGGGGTTCACCACACCATGGGTGGCGTGACCATCAACACCGATACCTGCGTGCTGGATGCTCAGAAACAGGTGCTCAGCGGTGCATTTGCAGCCGGTGAAGTGGTCGGCGGGATCCACGGGGGCAACCGTATCGGCGGGAATGCCGTTGCAGATATCATTATCTTCGGTATTCTTGCTGGACAGAATGCAGCGAAATACGCGATGCAATAAAAAACCGTTTTCCTTGCGGTTGCACGGAGTCTGGCAACGCTAAGCCAGCGCCTGTAACTGTAAGGTTAAGGTTTCAGTTCAACGTAAAGCCTGTCCCGCATCGCTGTGGGGCGGGCTTTTTACTTTTTTTCATTAAGGTCTGTTTTAAGGCCTGTTTTTGGATAAATCTGATGACGCCAGATGATCGTGTTTATGCTTACTCCGCCGTTTTGATGGGTTCGCCCATTCTTCTCAAGCTGTTTGAACATAATGAAACCCTGGCCTCAAACGTTTTCCGGCTCATCAAACTTCAGGAAAACAAACTGACGGTTAACCGCCAGCAATCTGAAGTGATGTCGGTTAACCATGCGGCAGGCGATCACGCCGTTGCCGTCAGCAAACCGGTGTTTGACCTGATCAGCCGGGCGAAAGCCGTGAGCGTAGTGGAAAACAGCAGTTTTAATTTCACTATCGGCCCGCTGGTGAAGCGCTGGAAAATCGGTTTTAGCGGCAACAGCGTGCCTGCGGCCACTGACTTACAGGCGCTGCTGAAGATCACGGATCCGCATGACGTGATCCTCGACGAAGGATCGCAGTCCGTTTTTCTGCATAAAGCGGGGATGGAAATCGATCTTGGCGCGATTGCCAAAGGGTATATTGCGGATGTAGTTCGGGATTATTTGCGGGAACAGCGGGTGACTCAGGCGCTGATCAATTTGGGTGGCAATGTCCAAACATTGGGCGCGGGGGCAGAAGGCGCGTGGGCGATTGGTTTGAAAAAGCCATTTTCTGATCCGGAGTCGCTGATTGGCGTGATAAACGTGACGAACAAATCGGTGGTGACATCGGGCATTTACGAACGGTATTTCGAGCTAAACGGCCAGCGTTACCATCATATTCTCGACCCGAAAACCGGCTATCCGCTGGATAACGAACTTCTCAGCGTAACCATTATTTCCGATGATTCGATTGACGGTGATATCTACACCACGCTGCTTTACGGCATGGGCGTGGAAAAAAGCCTCAGGTACTTGCAGAATTTCCCGCACATTGAGGCTGTTTTTGTCACGAAAGACCAGCAGATTATCTTCTCGTCGCAGCGGCAGTTTACATTCACGCCGCTAGACCCGGACTATCACATTACTGGCAGTATTGCTTAAGCAGCGAGTAATGATCGGCCTGTAAGCGGTAGCGGTAAACCGGCCTGCCGGTCACGCCATAATGAATGCTGGTGAAGAGGATGTTCATCTGTGCCAGCCATATCAGGTATTTACGACAAGAGACCCGCGAAATATTCACTGAACTGGCGAGTTCGTCGGTGGAGAACTCCATCGTCGGATGCTCGTCAATCCACTGGCACAGCGTGCGCAGCGTTTGTGGCGTGAGGCCTTTCGGCAGCTTTTTGGATTCTGCCGACGCCGGGTTATTGCCATGAATTAACCGGTCAACGTCCGACTGCTCGTAATATTGCTGGTTATCCATCAGCGTTTTTTTCTGCTGCCAGCCCGTCAGTGCTTCCTCGAAACGGGAAAACTGGAACGGCTTGATCAGATAATCCACAACGCCGTAATTCAGCGATTTTTTGATGGTTTCAGCATCGGCGGCGGATGAAATCACGATCACGTCGATAGGGCGGCGGGCATCGCGCAGCTCAGGAAGCAAATCCAGGCCGTTGTCCTGCTGCATGTAAACATCGAGTAAAATCAGGTCGATAGACAGTTCTGAATTCAAAACCAGATCTTTCGCCTGTTGTAACGTCGACGCCGTGCCGCAGCACGCGAAGCCTTCAATCTGGCCCACGTAGCAGCGGTTAAGCTCGGCTACCATGGCATCATCATCAACTATCAGCACATTGATCAAGAACTTGTCCTCTCACCATCCCAGGGAAGTTGTACAAAAAATTGGGTATAAACATCGGGTTCGGATTCCACGTTAATGGTTCCGCCGAGGCTTTCAACTTGCTGTTTTGCAAGGAACAACCCCATACCACGTTGATCACCCTTGGATGAAACACCTTTCTCAAATATTGCCTCGACGTTCTCCGGTGTAATCCCCGGTCCGTCGTCACTGACAACGCAGGCCAGCGAGCCATTCTGATAATGCAACAGCACGCTGACTTCGCCGTCCGGCTGATCACCAAGCGCATCCAGCGCATTTTCAATCAGATTTCCCAGCACGGTGATAAGCGCCGCGACCTGATTTTCATTGTTGTTATCAGGCAACAGGCTGTCGTCGCTGAGCGTCAGTAAATGCCGGGTATCCGAGGCACGGTTAATCTTACTCAGCAGGAATCCGGCGATAACCGGAGACTTGATTTTCAGCAGCAGGGACCCGATTTCAGCCTGATAATTATTGGCCGTTTTGAGAATGTAATCTTCCAGCTGCGTGTAACTTTTCATGTGCAGCAAACCCAGTATCACATGGAGTTTATTCATAAACTCATGCGAGCGTTCCCGCAGCGAATCGGCGTAGTTTACCATGCCACTCAGGCGCTGCATCAACTGGCTGACTTCCGTCTTGTCCCTGAAGGTACAAATTGCGCCAATAATGACGCCGTTATTGCGCACCGGCACGGTATTGCTCAGCAGCAAACGGCCTTTGTAATTAATCTCTTCGTCACGACGCGGAACGCCGGTATTGAGCACATCGCGCAGGTTGGCGATAAGCGGCAGGGAATCCGCATTCGGCTCCACGTCCGTGGCGGTTTCCTGAAATATCTGGCGTGCGGTCTGGTTGATGAGCGTCACATGTGCGTCCTGGTCAACGGCTATCACACCTTCCTTGATAGATTGCAGCATCGCCTGGCGCTGTTCGAACAGCGTCGAAATCTCATAAGGCTCCAGCCCGAACAGAATGCGTTTCAGCATTTTGACCAGGAACCAGGTGCCCAGTGCGCCAACCATCATGCCAAACAGCACAGTCCAGAGAATGCTCCAGCGGCTTTTATTAATTTGCTCTGTGACTTTTACCAGCGAAATCCCGATGGCGACCACGCCGATTTGCTTGTGATGATCGTCATACACCGGCGTAAAGACGCGCAACGCTTTATCCAGCGTCCCTTTGTTTATAGAGACATTTTCGTTGCCGAGCAGCGCGGGATTGATGTCATCACCGATAAAATGGTGACTGATCACATCTGTATTCGGATGTGAGAAACGGATGCCGTCCATATTCGTGACCACAACAAACAGCAGGTCGTTGCGCTTTTGCACGGCGCTGGCGATCGGCTGGATTATCCCGCTGTCCGGAGAAAGGGAAAGGGCGTGTTTCACTTCGGGGGAATCCGCCAGCGTTCTCGCCACAGCCAGCGCTTTATCTTTAACGCCATCACGCGTGGTATCGCTGACCTGGACAAAATAGAGCAGATGGACAACCAGCAGCACGGAAGCAATCACGGCGCTGATCATCAGAATGACGGAAGTACTGAGTTTCATGGGGTGCTTGCGCACTGATTGACGTTGCTGCGAGTCGCTCATGGGAGCCCCAAAGAGAAAAGAGCAGAATGCTCATGAATGATAATTAATAGTTCGCGTTAAACGTCCTGCGCCGATGTACTGACCCTGGCATGAACGATGAACTAACCCTGTTCAGCCATAATGATAAGTCTATTCGCTTGATATTACCGCTATTTAATACTTTCTAAAGTGCGTTTTGCGGCGTGTCTTCCAATGCTGTAAAGAAAAAAGGCCTGAATCTCTTCAGGCCTTACAGATACGAACGTAAAACGTCTTACTGGAAGTAGATATCGCCGTTTTCGGCTTTAGTGATCTTACCGTCAGTGTCGGTGATCAGCGCGTAGCTGCCACCGATATACGTCCAGTGGGTGCCTGCATCTGGCGCAGGAAGATGACGCTCCTGCCAGCCGATGATTTCATAGGGCTTGGTGCGGTACAGCGCCGGAACCTGATCGCCAATCGAGTAAAGTTTGGAATCATCGTAGAACGATTTGATTTCATGAGAGTTTGACGCAGCGAACGCTGTATTGGCCAGTGGCAATAAGGAAGAAACAACCAGAGCTGATAACATAACAATTTTAGAATGACGCATAGATTATCCCGTTTAAAACCATCAACGTAATGCCTGCCTCGGTGATATGCCGCCAATCCATTGTGTGAGCAGTAAAGCCGAAACCTGTGCTTTTTTGTAGGACAGAATAATAACGAGAAAATCACCAAAGGACGGGGCGTTTTATTGTGTCTAAATGCAAATGAAGCAGGGTGCAGGTACCGGTTTTTCCACTTCATTAAGACTCTGGTTTCTGAAAAACGCGGAAAATTCTTATTTTTGAACCTGTACAGCCCGTTACGCAGCGGGTTTCAGCCGGAGAGCTATGATTGAGTTATCTGTACCTCGCTACAGATAACCACTGCATTTATCCCTTGTGTCCGAATGTGTGCTTGCCCGTGCTAATGCGGGCTTTTTTTATTTGTCTGGTCGGCATAATATCCTGCACCGCAAATCAATTTCTTTCCAAAAGCGTGATAAAACGCGCTACGTTGCAGTTTCTGGTTTCATGTGTCTGCAATATCCGCAATAAGATTGTTCTGGTTATGTTATCTTGAGTGCACACTTTTTTTTCTCATGCCGAGTTCATTCCATGCCGGATATCAGGATTGTTTGCGAACAATGTGGCTCAGACCGTTTTATTGCCGCGGTGAATTCTCCGTTCGCAGAAGTCGTGCATTCCATCCAGTGTGCCGACTGTGCTCATCCTGTGAGAGTAGACGAAGTGGTCATCTTCAGAGACGGAACCTACATCAGCGGGACATTCGACGCGTCATCAGGCACCCAAAACCGGTTTAATGATTTTGATATCTGACGGAAGAAAAGCGCCGGAAGGGAACATCATGCAGGATAGACGGTGGATTGATGGCGGGTTCGTTAATGGTATTGTTATTTAACATAATCATGATTATGCGCACCAAATCGCGGATCCCATTTTATCCCAAATCTCATCAAAATCTTTCGATCTCTTGTACGCAGCGTTGATGCCGGGCTTGAAAATCACATCAGCTTTGATTATTTTGGCAGTGCCTTCTGAAGGTCGTAAGCGTTTACGTTAACCAACGCGCATCTCCCGCTTAACTGCGGGCAATCTGATGTGCAGGTAACGATAAATGTCTAAATTTTCTCTCCCGCTTTTTTCATTTCGAAATCCGCAAGTTCTGGGATTCATCCTCTATTTTCTGGCTGGTTTTGCAGACGGCCTGATGGTGCCATTCTTTCCGCTTTGGGCGCAACACACGGCGGCAATTCCGGTCGGGCTGATCGGCTTACTGTTTGGCTGTTATGCGGGTGGCGAACTGATTGCTGCGCCGTTTATTGGCGGCATTGCTGACCGCATTGGCCGCAGGCCGGTGCTTGTACTCTCGGCTACCGGCGTTGGTCTGGGGTTCATTGCGCTCTACTTTGCGCATGGCGTCATTGAAGCCGCATGGGTTCTGGTGGTCATCGGGATTTTTGAATCTGTCTTACACCCCACGATATACACGCTAATCGCTGACGTAACACCGGCTTCCGAGCATCGTCACCAATTCAGTATTGCACGCGTCTGCTCATATGCTGGCGGGATTGCGGGCCCGCTGCTGGGTGCTGTCATCGTGCAAAGCAGCCTGGGCGACGTGTTTATGGCCAGCGGGATTGCTCTGTTGTGTGGCGCCGTTCTGCTGATTCTTTGCCTGCCAGAAACCCGGGAACATGGCGATGAACCGGATGACGAGGAAGAAGATGAAGGTTTTGCGGCTTTGATGCCCGTTTTTCGCGACCGGCGGCTTGCCATTTTATTGTTCTGGACTCTGCTGCTGGGCGTTTCAGGCAGCTGGGTTGAGGCCATTTTACCGCTCTATGCCCATAATCAGCTGGGAATGAGCAACACGGATGTCGGCTTGTTGTTCACCTTTGGCGCGGTGCTCAATACTTTCGGGCAGATCACCCTGACTAAAATGTTTTCCCGACGCTCACCTCTGTTCATCGTGCTAAGTGCGGGGTTGACGCTGATCCTGGCTTTCGGGGTACTTTTAACCTCCCCGCATATTCTGGCTCTGGTCGTGGCCGTTTGTTTCTATTCTCTGTCACAAATGATGGTCGGCCCGCTGATGCCTGCCGCCGTCAATCAGCTGGCGCCGGTCAGACTGCGTGCGACGTATATGGCGGCGCTGTCGGTAGTCAGTGATTTGCGCGATTCTGTGGGGCCAGCAACGGGAACTGCGCTGTTCGCGGTGGCTTTTTCCCTGCCGTGGATGATAGGTATTCCGGTTGTAGCAATTGCCGCGCTGGGGTTAGGTATCTCATTGTCATCACGCCGTAAATCTTCAGTTCAGACCTCTGAATAACGTGTAAATATCTCAAACTGAAGGTGACAGGTTCGCCCTGTCACCTCCATTCAATTGCCGCTTACGCCGTCAGTTGTTTAATCAGCACTTCTGCCGTTTCCGTTGAGGACATCGGGTTTTGTCCGGTGATCAGCAGGCCGTCGCGGACGACATACGAACTCCAGTCTGCGCCTTTGGAATAGTCCCCGCCCTTCGCAATCAGCTCGTCTTCCACCAGGAACGGCACTACGTCCGTCAGGCCAACCGCCTCTTCTTCTGTATTGGTAAAACCGGTGACTTTTTTGCCTTCTACCAGCGGTTTGCCAACGGGCGTTTTTACATGACGCAGCACGCCGGGAGCGTGGCAAACGAGAGCAACGTGTTTGTTCGCCGCCAGGAATGCTTTGATGAGTGCGATTGAGTTTTTATCTTCTGCAAGATCCCACAAAGGACCGTGACCGCCCGGATAGAAAACGGCGTCGTAATCGGCCTGTGAAACGCTGTCGAGGCGAACCGTTGCAGCCAGTTGTGCCACGGCATTCGCATCGGCCTCGAAACGATGAGTCTGCTCAGTCTGGAAATCAGGTTCATTGCTTTTCGGATCTAACGGCGGATTACCGCCTTTTGGCGAAGCCAGCGTGATTTCAGCGCCCGCATCATTGAACGCATAGTAAGGCGCTGCCAGCTCTTCGAGCCAGAAACCTGTTTTACGTCCGGTATCGCCCAGCTGGTCGTGTGAGGTTAAAACCATAAGAATCTTCATCGTAAATCTCCGGTGTTGTGGGGTAAAACGACCAAGTAGACCAGTCGTCTAGATGTTAGGTAAATAAAAAACGGTTAACCGTTTGTGATAAACCCCCGTCAGGGGGTGGTATGAATAATTTGCTGCGTCATGCTCATGGCCGAATCAAACGGGCCGGTATTGCGGACAATCTTAACCATAATGCTGGCACCGACCCAGAGCTGATAAAGGCTCTCCGCGACGCGAGCGGGTTCATCATCAAGGGTCAGGGAGCCTTCCGCGACGCCTGATTCTAATGCATGCGCAAGCCGCGATATTATCCCTGACGTCCCTGCCTGCAAGGTTAAACGCATACTGTCGGACAAATCCGCCACTTCTGCGCCAAGTTTCACGGCAAGGCACTTACCCTGGCAGTCATAAAATGACTGTGATTCCTGCCATTGTTGCCAGTATTTCATCAGGCGCTGCGACATCTTCAGGCCCGGCTGGCTCAGCGTGCTGTCGAGCTGCGCCAGATAATCATCAAAATAGCGCTCAAGCATCGCCGCGCCAAAGGCCTCTTTCGAACCGAAATAATGGTAGAAAGATCCCTTAGGCACGCCTGCGTCCCTGAGGATTTCATTGAGTCCGACCGCCGAAAAACCCTTCCCGGCCATAATTCGCTGGCCAGTCTCGAGAATGTGCTCGCGGACATCATTGTTATGGTGCTGAGTTGCTGTCGTCATGGGGCTAAACTATCAGCGATTAGACCAGTCGTCTACAAGTAAATTAAACGAATTGTCTTTTGCCGAAAAAAAGAGGCCGATCCTCAGATCCGCCTCTTTCATCTTTACCCTGCTGTTTCGCTATTTGTTGAGAATAGCGTTATGTCTTATCACGCATTGGTCGCGGGTTTCGTTTGTGAATTTTCCAGCATTTTGCGTACCGGAATGATCAGCACGAACAGCACCGCAGCACAAATCAGCAGCGAAATAGAACAACGCGCGAAGAGATCTGGCAGAACGTCCAGCTGGTCGGCTTTCACGTGGCCACCAATCAGGCCAGCCGCCAGATTACCCAGCGCACTGGCGCAGAACCACAGCCCCATCATCTGGCCGCGCATTCTTTCCGGTGCCAGCAGCGTCATGGTCGCCAGCCCAATCGGGCTCAGGCACAGTTCGCCCAACGTCAGCATCAGAATACTGCCCACCAGCCACAGCGGGGATACCCCTGCTCCGCCGTTGCTCAGCACATTCTGCGCCGCCATCATCATGATCCCGAAGCCCGCCGCGGCGCACAGAATACCGATGATGAACTTAGTGATGCTGCTCGGACGCACGTTATTCTGTGCCAGTTTCGGCCATGCCCAGCTAAATACCGGGGCCAGCAAAATGATGAACAGCGCATTGACGGACTGGAACCACACGGCAGGGATTTCAAAATCGCCGATCATGCGGTTGGTGTAGTCATTAGCAAACAGGTTGAACGAGGTCGGTTTCTGCTCAAACGCGGACCAGAAGAACGCCGCTGAAACCAGCAAAATGAAGCACACCAGCAGTCTGGCGCGCTCTTTGCGATTCAGACCGGCGAACACGAACAGATAGATGAAATAGAGAACGACCGAGGCCGCAATGACGTACACCAGCATGCTGGCAAGTGCGACAGGATTAATGACGATAATGCCCTGTGCGATCAGCGTAACGATAACCGCCACACCGGCTGCCAGCGCCAGCAACCAGCCGCCGACGCCTTTTTTCTTCGCCACCGGGCTGTTCCAGGTAGAATCCAGACCGACTTCGCTGTCATAGCGTTTCATCGCCGGAACGGCGTAAACGCGGAAAATAATCAGCGCCACCAGCATCCCGATACCACCGATACCGAAGCCCCAGTGCCAGCCGTGGGTTTTGATCAGCCAGCCGGAAATCAGCGGTGCGATAAATGAACCCATGTTAATGCCCATATAAAACAGTGAGAAACCGCCGTCGCGGCGCGTGTCCCCTTTTTTATACAGCGTGCCGACCATGACGGAGATGCACGTCTTAAACAGGCCGGAACCGAGGACGATAAACATCAGGCCGATAAAGAACAGGTTGTCGCCAAACCACGCAGACAACGCAATCGCGAGGTGGCCGAGCGCAATCAGAATTGAACCGTACCAGACCGCTTTTTGCTGCCCGAGCCAGTTATCCGCCAGCCAGCCGCCCGGTAATGCGGCGAGATACATACAACCCGCGAAAATACCCACGATTGCCGATGCGTTTTCGCGCGCCAGCCCCATGCCGCCGTCGTAAACGGTCGCGGCCATGAACAGAATCAGTAAAGGGCGGATCCCGTAAAACGAAAACCGTTCCCACATTTCGGTAAAGAACAATGAACCCAGCGGATACGGATGGCCGAAGAACGTCCGGCTCTCGTTTTTGTTAACAGAGGAATGCATAAATTCTCCAGAGAAAGTCTTTAGTCGTGCTTGTGAATACCGAAATGTCCGGCGGCATCTGGACGGCCGCTCTACGACAATCAGCTTTTATTATGGGTAGCAAAATACCAGTCAGGTCTGGCGCCAACCGGGGGACTTTAAGATGAAAAGTCGACAGTTGTCTACTTTTACAGATTTTAAATCGGCAAAAAGAGAGGGGTTATTGGCATGAATATGGCGAGGTGATTTAACGCATTAGGAAAACAACCCTATGATTTATAGATAAATCTTATTGCACAAAATGCCCGTGTTTACCATTCAAAAAAGAACAGACGCCATGACCGCGCGTCTGTTCTGATCAGCCGGTTTCAGTGATGTGAGCCGGAAATCTGCGTTATCCGTTTCACTTTACGAGAAACCCAGAGCGTAAAACGTCTCCAGATTTGCGCGATCCGGTAATGCTGTCATGGCCCCTCTGGCCGTCGTTGCCAGTGCCCCGCAAGCGAGCGCCTGACGGAGTGTCTGTTCCCAGTCGCTTTCTGAATTCAGCGGCCAGTGTTGCGCCAGTCCGGCCAGTAATCCGGCGACAAACGCATCGCCCGCGCCGGTTGTATCCAGGGCTTTCACTTCAGGCGCCGGATATTGCATCAGCGACGCATCATTTTTGCGGTATACCGACACGCCATTTTTGCCCTGTGTGACCAGCAAAAGTTCAGGATTATGACGGTCGCACAAACGCAGAATACCCTCGGAAAGCAGCGCTTCACCCGTCAGATATTCCAGTTCGTCTTCGGAAATCTTGATGATATCGGCCATCGACAGCGCCTGGTTCAGGCAATCGCGTAGCTGATTTTCATCCGGCCATAAGTCGTGGCGAATATTCGGATCAAAACAAACGATGCCGCCCGCCGCTTTCATCTGTGCCATTGCCAGCACGGCGGAAGATCGGCTGGGTTCTGCGGATAAAGCAATGGAACACAGGTGTAGAAACTGCCCGGCTTTGAAGGCAGGAATGTCCGTCGGTTGAAGGAATAAGTCTGCACCCGGACGCACCATAAAGGTAAAAGAGCGTTCTCCGTCTGCATCGTTTTCAACCACCACGGTTGAAGTGCGATGGCTGACGTCAAGAAGCATGTGCTCTGTGTCTACGCCCTCAGCGCTCAGCGTTTTCTTCAGGTATTTCCCAAACGGGTCATCCCCTACCCGCCCGATAAAGGCGCTTTCTCCGCCCAGACGACTGATCCCCACGGCGACGTTAGCGGGCGCACCTCCCGGACATTTCAGTAAGCGGCCATCTTCTTCCGGAATTAAATCCACCACCGCATCGCCCAGTACCCAAATTCGATTTTTCATTTTCATTCCCTGTATTCGATCCCTGTCTGGCTACAGGGTTAGGTAAAATAGAAGAACCGGTTTAGCTAATCAAGTACAAATGAATTATCCGAGTTTAGTGATAATTTGCAAAGAGGATCACAAATACGGGATCTGACGGTAAAACATCATTGATTAAATCAGGCGCGGGTGATTATTGTGCACAGGAAAACCAGTTTAGCAATTTAGCAAAAATGGTTTTCTCATAATAATTACACTTACCCTGAGGGATAAAAATGATGATGAAACCTCGCTATCTTGCTGTTGCTATTGGATTAATTCTTTCAGGCGCCGCGCAGGGAGCGGATACGTCGGTGAGTGCCATTGAGGCCCGCCTGAATGCTCTGGAGAAAAGACTGCAACTCGCCGAGAACCGCGCCGCCAAAGCCGAAGCCCGCGCCACTGAAGCAGAAAAACAGGTGAAAACGCTGGAAACACGCACCGCCAGCAATGAACAACAGACCCGTCAGGTGGCCAGGAATGCGGAAATAAATCAGCAAAAAACGGCTCAGGTGGCTGAGCGCACGGAATCGTTAGCCAGCATTAACAACAAAACCAGCAGCGCGCCTGAAGGCTTCAAATTCTCAGGTTATGCGCGTTCCGGCGTGATCATGAATGATTCCGGCACATCAACGGAAAGTGGCCCGTACGTGACCCCGGCCGGGCAAACCGGCGGTGCTGTGGGTCGTCTGGGCAACGAAAACAACACTTACGTTGAATTAAATCTGGAACATAACCAGACCATGGCCAGCGGCGCGACCTCCCGCTACAAAGTCATGCTGGCGGACGGACAGCGCAGTTATAACGACTGGACCGGTGCCACCAGCGATCTGAACATCCGCCAGGCATTTGTTGAATTAGGCTCTTTGCCGACGTTCAGTGGCCCGTGGAAAGATTCGACGCTGTGGGCGGGTAAACGATTTGACCGGGATAATTTCGACATTCACTTCCTCGATTCCGACATCATCTTCCTTGCCGGGACCGGTGGCGGTATCTATGACGTCAAATGGGGAGACAACCTGAAAAGTAACTTCTCACTTTACGGGCGTAACTTTGACGATCTCGAAAATAAGAACAAAGACGATACGCGGATTGAGAACTACATTGTTACGGCGAACAACTACGCCGGACCATTCCAGTGGATGCTCAGCGGCCTGCGCGCCAAAAATAATCAGGATCG
Organism: Rahnella sp. PD12R; assembly: GCF_019200965.1. Classification (NCBI taxonomy): domain Bacteria; kingdom Pseudomonadati; phylum Pseudomonadota; class Gammaproteobacteria; order Enterobacterales; family Yersiniaceae; genus Rahnella; species Rahnella sp. PD12R. The sequence goes on from NZ_JAHTMS010000003.1 coordinate 382,419, forward strand.
CGAAAATACCAGCACTCAGGGCATCACGAATGCCGCCGATACCGGCTTCCACACCATGCTGGCGTACCACGGGGACAGTTTCTACGGGCTGCGCGACGGGACATCCACGACCGCACTGCTTTACGGTCATGGCCTGGGTGCAGAAGTTAAAGCGCTGGGTTCGGACGGTCATCTGACCGGTGACGCCAACACGCTGCGTCTGGCAACTTACGGGATCACGCCGTTAAGCAAAAACTGGAGCATCGCCCCTGCCGTTCTGGCGCAGCAGAGTAAAGACCGCTACATCTCAGGCGATGATTACAAATGGGTGACCTTCAACACCCGCCTGATTCAGAAGATCACCGAAAACTTCGAGCTGGCCTATGAAGGCAGCTATCAGTACATGGATCTCGATCCGCAGGGCTACAACGATTACAACAAAGTGAAAGGCGGATTCTACAAACTGACCTTTGCGCCAACCTTCAAAGTGGGCGATATCAGCGACATGCTGAGCCGCCCGGAAATTCGCTTCTTCGCCAGCTATATGGACTGGAGCAAAGAGCTCGACCGCTATTCTTCCAGCGATTCGTTCGGCACGGATGGTTTTACCGCCGGCGGACAGTGGAATTTTGGTATCCAGATGGAAACCTGGTTCTAAAAAACAGGGTGTGATTCACCAGGACGCGCCCGGTTAAACCGGGCGATGTCGATAATAAAAACGGTAAGGGACAAAATGAACATCAATGCAATTGCGACGGAATTGCTGCCATTACTTGGCGGCAAAGACAATATCGCCAGCGCGGCGCACTGCGCGACACGCCTGCGTCTGGTGCTGGCCGATGACAGCCTGATCAATAAAAGCGCCATAGAAAAAGTTGAAGGCGTGAAAGGCTGTTTCAGCAATGCGGGCCAGATACAGATTATTTTTGGTACCGGTCTGGTGAATAAGGTTTACGCCGAGTTCATCAAAGTGGCGGGCATCAGCGAGTCGAGCAAGTCTGAAGCGGCGGATATTGCGGCGCAAAAACTGAATCCGTTCCAGCGTATTGCCCGCGTGTTATCCAACATTTTTGTGCCGATTATTCCGGCGATTGTCGCTTCCGGTCTCCTGATGGGCCTGCTCGGCATGGTGAAAACCTACGGCTGGGCCAATCCTGAGAGCGCGATTTTTATCATGCTCGACATGTTCAGCTCGGCGGCATTTATCATTCTGCCGATCCTGATTGGTTTTACCGCCGCGCGTGAATTTGGCGGTAATCCGTTCCTGGGGGCAACATTGGGCGGCATTCTGACTCACCCTGCGCTGACCAATGCCTGGGGCGTTGCCAGCGGTTTCCACACCATGAACTTCTTTGGGATTGAAATTGCGATGATCGGCTATCAGGGCACGGTATTTCCGGTGTTGCTGGCGGTCTGGTTCATGAGTTTCATTGAAAAACGCCTGCGAAAAATCATCCCTGATGCACTGGATTTAATCCTCACGCCGTTCCTGACGGTTATCATTTCGGGATTCATCGCGTTCCTGATTATCGGCCCCGCCGGTCGTGCGCTGGGTGACGGAATTTCCTTTGTGCTCAGCACGCTGATCGCGCATGCAGGCTGGTTCGCCGGGCTGGTATTTGGCGGATTGTATTCCGTGATTGTGATCACCGGGATTCATCACAGCTTCCATGCGATTGAAGCCGGGTTGCTGGGGAATCCGAATATTGGCGTTAACTTCCTGCTGCCGATCTGGTCAATGGCGAACGTGGCGCAAGGCGGTGCCTGTCTGGCGGTTTATTTCAAAACGAAGGATGCCAAAATCAAAGCCATCGCCGTGCCTTCGGCCTTCTCGGCCATGCTGGGCATTACCGAAGCGGCAATTTTCGGGATCAATCTGCGTTTCATGAAACCGTTCCTTGCTGCGCTGGCGGGGGGGGCGCTGGGCGGTGCCTGGGTGGTGGCGATGCACGTGAATATGACGGCCGTCGGCCTGACCGGTATTCCGGGGCTGGCGATCGTACAGGCCAGTTCGATCCTCAGCTATCTGATTGGCCTGGTGATTGCTTTTGGCAGCGCATTCCTGCTGTCGTTGTTGCTGAAATACAAAACGGAGAGTGAATGATGACGGAAACGAGCTTGCTCAAACAAGCCCTGCGCAGCGTGGTTGCAGAGCAGGTCAAAGCAGCGTCGGACCCTTACCGGCCCGGCTGGCATCTTGCGCCACCGGTAGGATTACTCAACGACCCGAACGGATTTATTCAGCATAAAGGCCGTTACCATGTTTTCTATCAGTGGAATCCGCTGTCCTGTGCGCATGGCGCGAAATTCTGGGGGCACTGGAGTTCGGCGGATTTACTGAACTGGCGGCACGAACCGCTGGCGCTGGCACCGTCGGAAGCCTACGAAACCCACGGCTGTTATTCCGGCTCTGCGGTCAGCGATCACGGTCACCTGACGCTCATCTATACCGGCAACGTGAAATACTCTGATGGCAGCCGCACGGCGTTCCAGTGTCTGGCGCGTGAAAATGCGAAAGGTGAATTTGATAAAACCGGCCCGGTACTGGATTTACCGGAAGGCTATACCGGTCATGTGCGTGACCCGAAAGTCTGGCGAAAAGGCGGCCACTGGTTCATGGTGCTGGGCGCGCAAGATCTCAGCCTTCAGGGCAAAGTCTTATTGCTCCGCTCTGACGACCTGCTCAGCTGGGAATTTCTGGGCGAAATTGCCGGATCGAATCTGAACGGATTAGGGGATTTTGGTTACATGTGGGAGTGCCCGGACTTATTCAGACTGGATGGTCAGGACGTGCTGATTTGCTGCCCGCAAGGTCTGCCTGCGCAAGCCGACCGTTATCTGAATACCTTCCAGTCGGGCTATTTTGTCGGGCATCTGGATACCGAAAAAGCGAAGTTTCCGCATGGCGAATTCGCGGAGCTGGATCTGGGATTTGAGTTTTATGCGCCGCAAACGACGCAAGCCGACGATGGTCGCCGGTTGCTTATCGGCTGGATGGGTATCCCGGACGGCGATGAGTTTTATCAGCCAACGGTGGAAAACGGCTGGCTGCATACCCTGACCTGCCCGCGCGAACTGACGCTTGTGGCCGGTAAAATTATTCAGCGCCCTGCCCGTGAATTGCAGGCTCTTCGCGGCGACATGCAGGAGTGGCAAGGGCTGGCGGACGACGCGCCGGTTTGGGATGTTACCCGTGCTGAAGTGGAAATTGAAACCGTACGGGCCTTCAGCGCTGATTTTGGCGGTGACCTGCTGCTGAGATGGGACGGTGATTGTCTGCATCTGACGCGCAAAAACCGGCGCACCGGGTTGCCGGAAGAACGTGTCTGGCACGGTTCGTTACGCAAACTGACGGTGATGTGTGACAGTTCCAGCATTGAGATTTTCATCAACGACGGTGAAGCGGTGATGACCTCACGCTATTTCCCTGTATTACCGGCCAGATTAAACTTCAGCGGCCATTACCCGATTGCTCTGTGCCACTGGCTGTTAGCCGATTGCGTGTTAGAATAAAAACCTTTCCGGACAACAGAATATGGCGCAGTGAAAAAGACCAAACGCATCACTATCAGTGGCATAGCAGAGCTGGCTGGCGTATCGAAATCGACTGCCAGCCAGGTTCTTAACGGACACAGTAAGAAGTTTCGCATCTCCGATACGACGCGCGATCGCGTACTCGCGGTGGCCGCCGAGCAGCATTATCAGCCCAGTATCCACGCCCGTTCACTTAACGTCACCCGCAGCTTCACGCTGGGTCTGGTTGTCCCGGAAATGACCAACTACGGTTTTGCGGCCTGTTCCAACGAGCTTGAAACGCTCTGCCGCGAGAACGGCATGCAACTGCTGATTGCCTGCACGGATGAGAACACCAGTCAGGAAACCATGGTGGTGAACAACCTTATCCAGCGCCAGGTAGACGGACTGATCGTGGCGTCCAGTATGCTCAGCGATGCGGAATACGTGAAAATCAGCCAGCAGTTACCGGTGGTTCTGTTTGACCGTCATTTGCAGGAAACGCAATTGCCACTGGTCGTGTGCGAAGCCATCGAATCCTCGGCTGAACTGGTCGCCCGGGTGGCAAAAAAGCATCCGGACGAATTTTATTTTCTTGGCGGCCAGCCGCGTATTTCTCCCACGCGCGACCGTCTTGCCGGTTATCAGCTGGGGCTGGAGCGTGCGGGTGTCAGCCTAAATCCTGAGTGGATTATGTACGGTAATTATCATCCCAGCTCAGGTTATGAAATGTTTGCCAATCTTTGTGCCCGGCTCGGGCGTCCGCCCAAAGCGCTGTATGTCGCGTCCTGCGGGCTGATGGAAGGGGTATTGCGTTATATGAGCCAGCACAAACTGCTCGGGAGCGATATTCATCTGTGCAGTTTTGACGATCACTATCTTTATGACTCCCTCACGGTGAAAATTGATACCGTCGCGCAGGATTGCAAAGCGCTGGCAATTCATTGTTTTGACATGATTATCAGCCTGATCAACGAACAGCCGACTGAGCAGATACAAAGTTATTTAGCGCCGAAACTTCACTGGCGGCATCCAGATTCTGCGGAAACCACAAACTGAATATCATCCTGCGCGCATGAACCTGTTGGCCGGAGGAATGCGCCTGAATTCTTCACTTCACATCAATGCGGAAAATACGTAAAAACGCCCTTTTCCCTTCTTCAGTAAATGTGACTTCGCGATAACCCGGCGTTCTGTTCAGCCACCCTTTTCGCTCAAAAGCGGCCAGTAAAGCGGCGCCGGAATCGCCCCCAAGATGGAAACGTCGCTCGCTCCAGTCGAGACACGCGCAGCTGCTTTTGCGCCGGGTGTTCGGGTTCAGAATGGCGCCTAAATCTTCAAAATGCTGCTTTCCGGCGGGCGTCAGCGCATTACCGTCAGGTTCCAGCCAGCCTTCGTCACGCATGAATTCGTAAATCCCGACCGCGATTTTTCCTGCCAGATGGTCATAACAGGTTCGCGCGACGCGCAAATGTACCGGCGTTTTTGGCTGCGGCGATTTCATGGATTTCATGGAAATTCCCATCAGGGTTTCCAGAAGATGGGCGACATCGCTGCCAGCCAGCCGGTAATAACGGTGTCTTCCCTGAGAAAGGCAGGTAATTAATTCGCTGTTGAGGAGTTTGGTCAGGTGCGCGCTGGCTGTGGACGCCGCAATATTGGCGACTGAACTCAGCTCTGTCGCGGTCCACGCGCGGCCATCCATCAGCGCACAAAGCATGCTGACCCGCGAAGGGTCAGCAATGGCCGAGGCAACCGCGGATAACGACAGCTCAAGCTGCAATCCGTCATCATCCGTTTTACGAACGTTGGGTAAACTCATTCAGCCGGTACGTCCCATTCTGCTGTCACCTCTGTGGCCAATGTATTGTTATCGGTAAGCAAAATCAGCCGGTTATCGTGATCGCTGTACTGCACCAATATGTTAATACCGTTCTGCGCGATGACAGCGGCAATGGCACCCAGTTCTCCGGGGCGTTCCTGTTTCAGCTTTCTGATAACCGGCTTTGTGACCTGCCGGACGTCCAGCCCGGCTGCCGTCAGCACCGTGCGGGCGCGCTCGCCGTCTTCAACCAGAAAATGCGCATGGCTTTCATCGCCTGCCGTAAACACACCGCCGCCTTCCAGCCCGACGCCATTTTTGCCGAGGACAGAACCGAGACGCGCCAGCTCACCGGGTGCATTGCGGAGAATAACGTGAATATCATACATGCGAATAACCTCCTTTTTCAGATGAATAGTCCCTGAGAACCTCAGCAACGCGGATCCGGTAAAAAGAGAAAACAGAGTTCCGCCCCTCGGATTGTGCGGCCTGATGCTTCGGATTCCTTTTCCACGCCAGCACCGATTCTTCATTTTCCCACCATGACAGCGACAAAATTTTTCCCGGTGTACTCAGGCTCTGAAAACGTTCAATAGAAATAAAACCCTCAACGTCGTCCAGCAGAGGTTTTAGCTCTGCGGCCAGCTCAAAGTATCGGTCCTGTTGTTCAGGAATGGCGTCAGCCTCGAAAAGTACAGCGATCATAAAATGCTCCGGTATGAATGTCTTCGGAGCTCACTATAAGATGCAAAAATGGGTGACACTTCGGCGGCGGACGAAATGTTGATGTTGGTATCTGCCCCACTTTTCAGAATAAAAGCTGACGGGTAAAGTACATGTCCTGTTTGCCTCTTTTACTGCGTATTTATGAGGGATGATGAAAACTAAATTAATCGCCGGAATTTTTCTCGCTTGCCTGTCTGCCAGTGCTTACAGCGAACCATTACAGGACGATTCAACACCCATCTCGCTGAAGCTGAATGACAATTCAGTCGTTGACGTCACAACATGCGAGGATTTTATTGCGCTTCGCCGCGCGGGGAAAACCGTCACTGATTTCGAGAACATGCCCGACCGTTTTGCGTCGATGGCTCAAAATTCCTTAACCGATTGCTATCTGACAACCAGGGCCAAAGCGCAGGGCCTAACGGAAGTGAATCCGCCGCCTGCAACCCTGACGATCAGTAATGTAGTAAAACATTTCCCGGCAACAGCGGCAGTTGCGATCAGTGATGATGAAGTCGCCAGAGTAAAAACGCATTACCTAAACAAGACCATTATTCAGAAAGAACCTGATTTAAAAGCGGATGATATGGGACGGCTGATCTCTGCGAAATCTTCTGACGGCTATATCATCACCGGCCACCGCGCATTTAAAGGTCAGGACGGAAAACTGACTGATTTCGTTACGCTCGGAAAGTTTGTTACCGGCGGGACCTGGAGTGTGTCAACGACGTACAGGATTATTTCCCAAAATGAACCGATATGGAAAATTCAGGAAGTGACGGAAAACGATCCGCTGTAATTCATCGCTACCTGAAACTCCACTGCACGCTCACCACAAACACGGAAGGAATGATGATCCCGGTCTCTACGCCGAAGTAGCTGGTGAAGTTGTACTGGATGGCATGGTAGATGTACGGGGAAAATCCAATGCCGGTGACTTTTTTGAAGTCCTCGTAGGAGCCGTCATCGCCGCAGTGTTTGAAGGCGTCGAAAAAGAACTCGCCGGTATAACCGTACACGCCTTTAAATACCCAGTTGGAATCTCCCTGGATCCAGTCGCGGCGCAGCCCGAGCGCAATACAGCGGTCACCGAAGCTGTTGTTCATGGTGCCGACCAGCGCGCTGTATTTGGAGTCCTCGGAGAATTTTCGTTCTACCGACATGAATTTATTATCGAAAAACTCGTTGTATTGCCCGTAGTTACCGGTCAGGTGGTAAACAAAAGAACCGGTGTTGAAGGAGTATAAATTAATTTCATCCGCATGAAGACCAACGGCGACGAGGAGTAAAAAGAAACACAGAACCCGGCTTGAATTTTTTATCATTTAGATAATCTCTTTGATTATAAAGACATAATTTTATCTAAAAAATTTAAATCATTGATATGAGCGTGATCAGGCCCGTAAAAATTATTCTAAGACAGGATCTGTGTTTGTACAAAAAAGCCCCGGTAAATCCGGCAACAACGCGATGTCTGTTGCCGGGAGTTTATTCAGTCAGACCATTTATTCATTTTTAGCCGCCCTTCCCAGCTCAACGATAACGTGATGATCCTGCCCGTCATCGGTGAGCGGGATCTCGTCATTCGCCAGCTGATTGCCGTCCAGCGTCACGCGATATTCCTCCGTGCTTTTGCGCACCGTAATCAGATAGCGGCTGCTGCCTTGCTGGCAGGCGACGCTGATTTCCGGCCAGTTTTCCGGCAGCTGGCTGTGAATGGAAATGGTGTCGCCTTTGCGCGTGATACCCAGCAACGATTCGGTGATCAGGCGGTACGTCCATCCGGCGGAACCGGTATACCAGCTCCAGCCGCCGCGTCCGCTGTGCGGCGCGACCGAATAAATATCAGCGGAAATCACGTAAGGTTCGGCTTTGTACCGGCCAACCGCCTCTGTGGTCAGGCTGTGATTGACCGGATTGATCATCGCCATCAGTTCCCACGCGCGTTCGATATTGCCCTGTTTCGCAAAGGCCATGACTGCCCATATCGCGCCGTGCGTGTATTGCCCGCCGTTCTCGCGAACCCCCGGCAGATAACCGCGAATGTAACCGGGGTTCGGGCCGTTGCCGTCGAAAGGCGGCGTCAGCAGTTTGATTAAACCGGCGTCATTATCGACCAGATGTTTATCCACCGACTGCATGGCGCTGGCGGTGCGTTCAGGCGTGCCCGCCCCGGAAAGCACCGACCAGCTTTGGGCGATGGCGTCGATCTGACATTCGCTGTTCAGATGTGAACCCAGCGTTTGTCCGTCGTCAAAATAGCCGCGCAAATACCATTCACCGTCCCAGGCGTGATCGTTGAGATTTTGTCTGAGCCGCGCAGAGTGTTCACGGCAAAGTGTGGCGACCTCTGCGTCCTGACGCGCTTCCGCCAGCGCGCCATAACGTTGCAGAACGTCATAGAGGAAGAAGCCCAGCCAGACACTTTCGCCGCGCCCGCCCAGCCCGACCAGATTCATGCCGTCATTCCAGTCGCCCGCACCCATCAGTGGCAAACCGTGTTCGCCCATCTTCAGCCCGTATTTCAGTGCGCGGACGCCGTGCGCCCACAGGGTTTCCTGCGTGTTGCTGACCACCGGTTGTTCATAGAAAGATTCCTCGCCGGGAGCCAGCAGACGCGATTCGAGGTATGGCACGATTTCTTCCGCCACCGCGCCATCGCCGGTTACGGCAATGTAATGACTGATTGCCAGCGGCAGCCACAGATAGTCGTCCGAGCAGCGCGTGCGGACGCCATTGCCGGTCGGCGGATGCCACCAGTGCTGGACGTCGCCTTCAATAAACTGCCGCGAGGCGCACAGCAGGATCTGCTCGCGCATGCGTTGTGGCGCGGCGTGCGTCAGCGCCAGCGTATCCTGCAACTGATCGCGGAAACCAAACGCACCGCCGGACTGATAATAGCCGCTGCGCGCCAGTATGCGGCTGGCGAGGGTCTGGTAAATCAGCCAGCCGTTAGTCAGCAAATCGACGGATTTATCCGGCGTGGTGATCTGAATTTTATCCAGCACCTGATGCCAGTGATGATGAACGCGATCCAGCTCGGCCTGCGCGGCGCCTTCCTGGAAGAACTGATGGATCAGCCCTTCGGCGTCTCCGGCGTTTTGCCCCAGACCCAACGCAAAAATAAAGGTGCGCTGATCGCCGTCAATCAGTGTGGTCGCCGACTGCACCGCGCCGCAAGGATCAAGCATTGCGCCGGTTTTATCTGACAGGCGCTGCGTTTTCATTGCTGCGGGTAATGCGGCGGAACCTGTTCTGCCGAGGAATTCACGGCGGTCGCCGCTTACGGAACAATGTGCGCCGGTCACAGCAAAAAAGGCCGTTCGCGGTGAGCCGTTGCTGGTGTAATGATTGGTCGCCAGCACGCCGCAGCCCTGCACGACGTGCGCCGCCGAGGTGACAATATGCATGGCTGATTTCACCCGCAAATCGGCCATTACCCACTCGACATAACCGGTCACCGAAAGCCTGCGTGGCCTGCCGGAAACGTTGGTCAGCGTCAGCATGATCAGTTTGACCGGCGCGTGCTCAGCGACCAGCACCGTCATTTCGCTGCTGATCCCCCGTTCGGTATGCTCGAAAACGCTGTAACCAAAACCGTGACGCGTCACGTAGCCACCGGGGCCGCGCACCGGCAAAGGTGCCGGAGACCAGACGCTGCCGGTCTCTTCATCGCGCAGATAAAACGCTTCGCCTGAACTGTCGCTGACCGGATCGTTTTCCCACGGCGTCAGGCGGTATTCATGGGCATTTTCATACCAGGTATAAGCCTGACCACTTTCTGAAATTACCGAGCCAAAATCCGCATTCGCGAGCACGTTCGACCACGGCGCAGGCGTGTTTTCTCCGTCGTTGAGGACTATCTGATACTCACGCCCGTCCGGTGAGAATCCACCCAGTCCGTTGAAATAAGTCAGGTCGCGTGGAGGAGCCGTGACCGGCTGGCTGTCGTTTAGCGTGCGTACCGGCAGTAAAGCGGGTAGCGAAACATGCGGTGGTTGCATGCGCTGATTCAGCTGATCGGCCAGCGACCCGCGGCGGTCATCGATCACCACGCGGGCGACGCTCATCAGCAGCGTGCGGTCATCCTGCGTCATCTGTTCGCCATTACGCACAAAAATGCCGCCCGGAATATCGGTCTGGCTGGACCCCGCGCCGGATGCCACCAGACCGAGGATCTGGTTTTGCAGCGCCTGCTGGTAGCCGCCGGAATCATTACACATAATCACCAGATCGACTTTCAGCCCTTTCAGCCGCCAGTAATGGTGCGCACGGATAAGCAACGTCACCAGCCCGATATTTTCATTGCTGGTCATGGTCAGCAGAACCACCGGCAGATCGCCGGAAAGCGATTGCCCCCACAGGCCGGATTGCCCGCGACGGTTAGCGCTGACCGCCTGCGCATCGCCACGCATTTCCTGACTGGCGAAGAGAATGGCACCGGCCAGCCGGTTAAACAGCCCCGCGTCTTCCTCGGTGGCATTCAGCTGGCGCAGCACCACCTGACTGTGCGACCAGGTGATTTCGAATACCCGATCAGCAATATGGTGATCGCGGTATTTTTCCAGCAACGCCAGACTTTGCAGACGGGTGTCCGCAATTCCGTAAACCATATCAATGATGACCGGTACGCCGGGTTTCAGGCGGATGCGCTGGCGGATTGCCATCACCGGATCCAGCACCGCTCCGGCGCTGTTACTGAGCGCCCCGGCACGGCGTAATGCCTGCGGGTTTGAGGCCGTATTGCCGCGTCCGATAAACTGCGCACGATCAGTTTCAAATGACGTTTCCCGCTCGACGGAACCGTGGATCGCCATCATGTGGAACATCCACGGGCACTGTTCTTCCGGCTCGCGCGGGCGGCGATGACACAGAATGCCTTCCTGCGCGGGCATCAGTTCAGTCTGCACAAACAGATTGCTGAACGCCGGATGCGCCGCGTCATTGGCCGCCGGTGCCAGTACGACTTCGGCATAGGTGGTAATTTCCAGCTCACGGGCATGGCGGCCATGATGCGTGACCGTCATCCGGCGGATTTCGACATCATCTTCCGGTGACACCACGATATGCGTTTGCATCGTCAGCGAACCGTGCGTGCGGCGGAATTCAGCACCGGCATCGGTCAGCACGGCGTGATACGTGCCCTTTTGTTTGCCGAGCGGCTGCCACGTATTGCTGGTCACGGTGCCGGATTCCGGATCACTCAGATAACAGAAAATACCCCGGTAATCGCGCGTCGCATCTTCCCGCCAGCGGGTCAGCGTCAGGTCTTTCCAGCGGCTGACGCTGCCACCCGCCTGCGTTACCATCAGATGATAATTCGTATTGGAAAGCAGCTGAACTTCCGGTGCCGGGCTGTCGGCGTTGCTGAATTCGCGCAGCTCGATATTCACTTTTTGCAGCGTGCTGTCGTGGGATTCGAAATGACGGCGCGGGCTGTAAAGCTCTACGGCGTCTGGCACGCGTTCCTGCAACAACAGGCGTGCAGACTGGAATGCGGCATTCGCCGCAAAGCGCGCGTTCATGGGCGCACCGAGCAGCACATTCGCCAGCGCCAGAAAACCCATGCCCTGATGGTGAGCCATATACGAGCGCACCACGATGTAAATCTGCCCGCGGATCAGGCGAGACGGTGTGTAATCAAGCGCATCATAAAAACCGTATTCCCCGCGTGCGCCGCGATTTTCCAGCTCAGCCAGATTGAGACAGGCTTCCTGTGGCCGGATCATCAGCGCCATCAGCGTGGCGTAAGGCGCGACGACCATGTCTTCGGCGAGCCCGCGTTTCAGCCCGAGGCCGGGCACGCCAAACGCGTGATACTGATAATTCTGGTTGAGATCAAAGGCGGCGTAGGCGGATTCAGAAATCCCCCACGGCACCTTGTTCTCCCTGCCCCAGGCAATTTGCCGGTCAACGGCGGTCTGGCACATCTGTACCAGCAGCGTGTCCGGATACGCAGGCATGACCAGTTGTGGCATCAGGTATTCAAACATCGAGCCGCTCCACGACATCAGCGACGGTTGTTTGTCGATCACCGTGAATAACCGGCCCAGCGCAAACCAGCTTTTTTGCGGCAGCTGATTGGTGGCGATGGTGACGTAGTTGGTGAGGCGGATTTCCGACGGCAGCAGATCGTATTTCCCGCTGTCCATTTTATGCGCGTCGCAGTTATAGCCGACGGTCAGCAGATGCGTGTTTTTGTCGTACAGGAACTGGAAATCCATGCGCGCATGGTCGTTCAGGCGTTTTTCCAGCTCACTGATGATGTCCAGTCGCTGACGCGCCAGCCCGATCGCGCGGGATAAACCCGGCTCCGTTCGTGCATCCTGTTGCGCCAGCCATTGCAATGAAGGCAGGACGCCGCTTTGCACTTCCGGCGTAAACGCACCATAAAACTCGGTCCACTCTTCCAGACCGGCGTCAATTTGTGCGGCCAGACGTTGCAGCCAGACGCCATCGGCAGGCGTGATCAGAGCGCGCATTTCCCGCAAAGGATCCAGCGCCTCCGTACCTGACGTTTGCGGCATCAGCTGGCGGAGTTTGTTCAGCACTGGCGATGGCGTCTGCTTTTCGGCCATTTGCAGGGAATCTTCCAGCCCGGCCAGCCACCGCCCGATATCTGCCGCAGGTTGCGTGCGCCACAGCCGTAAACCGGTGCTCAGCGTCAGCAAATGCCCCGCCAGATTGCCACTGTCCACGCTGGAAATGTAGCGCGGATTCAGCGGTTCCAGCGTGCGCGTGTCGTACCAGTTATAAAGATGCCCGCGATAATGTTCGAGTTTGTCGAGCGTATCCAGCGTCAGGCTGGTGCGTTCGAGCACCTCTTTTTGCGTGAGATAGCCGAAATCCCACGCGGTAATATTGGCCAGCAAAGAAAGGCCGATATTGGTGGGTGATGTGCGGTGCGCAATCGTGGGCTGCGGGATTTCCTGGAAGTTATCCGGCGGCAGCCAGTTTTCGGTTTCAGTGACGAAATCTTCGAAGAAAGCCCAGGTCTGGCGTGCTGTCTGGCGCAGGAAAGCGTGTTGCAGAATATTGAGATCCGGCACCTCGCGTTTTGCCGGCTGGCTGAGCCAGCACAGAATGCGCGGCGCGAGAAACCACAGAATGCCCAGCGGCAGTGCGAACGCCAGCAGCGGCAGATGGGAATACGCCGCCACTAAGATCACCGCCACACCGGCCAGAGGGTTGGCCCACATCTGTCGATAAAAATACTCCGGCGAATGCGCCCGGCTTTGGGCACCAATACTCACGCTCGCCCATTCGTGCAGTTTGCGATGGCTGACGTTCAGCCGCCACAGCGTCAGCAAAATTGCCTGTACAGAGTAAACCGCTTCGTGCGGCAAGGTCATCAGGTGCAGAAAAATACGCGAAACCCGGCTGACGGTGGCCGAAAACACGCTTTTCAGATGCGGGATCAGCGCGCGTCGCGGGCCTTTATTGAACAAATCCAGCACCAGCGCAACGAGCGAGGGGAACAGCAGCATAAAGCTGATAAAGCCAAACCAGTAAAGCTTGTTGGGCACCAGAATCAGCGTGCTGAAAATGAGGATTAATAAGGCGGGCGCGACCAGACTGCGGCGCAGGTTATCAAACAGTTTCCAGCGTGAAAGCAGGGTCAGCGGATTGCGGGCGCGCTGGCCGTCTTCCTGCGTCACCCGTAGTCCCAGCCAGTTCAGAAGCTGCCAGTCACCGCGGATCCAGCGGGTTTTACGCGCCACATCCGCCAGATAATGGTCAGGATATTGCTCGTATAACACCACATCGCTGAGCATTCCGGAGCGGGCGTAACAGCCTTCCAGTAAGTCATGGCTGAGCACCAGATTTTCCGGGCAGGTGTTTTCCGTGGCCTGAATGAAAACATCCACGTCGTAAATGCCTTTGCCGACAAACGAGCCTTCGCCGAATAAGTCCTGATAGATATCGGACGACATGGACGAGTACGGATCGTTTCCCGGCACGCTGCTGCACAGCGCGGCATAACGTCCCTGGCCGTTCTCCGGGATTTCTTCCGCCAGCCGTGGCTGGAGAATGGCGTAACCGGAAACCACCCGTTGCCGCTTTTCGTTGTACACCGGATGATTCAGCGGATGCGCCATCGCGGCCACCAGCTGATGCGCCGTCGCACGCGGCAGGACCGTATCGCTGTCGAGCGTAATCACGTATTTCACCTGCCGCAGATGTTCCTGCGTGCTGCCTTCAATCAACGAGAACGGCTGACCCTCATCGCGCAGCCAGCGGTTCAGCGCGTTCAGCTTGCCGCGCTTACGCTCATACCCCATCCACACGCCCTGCGCCGTATTCAGTTCACTGTCGCGATGCAACAGCGTAAACCGCGCGCCCTGCGTGGCGGGATAACGGCGGTTCAGTGACTGGATCTGGCGGGTGGCGTAAACCAGCAGCGCGTCATTTTCAGGATTGTCGCGTTTATCGCTGTCATGGAAATCACTCAGCAGCGCGAAATTCAGGTGCGTGAGCATGTTGCCGAGATAACACACCTCGAGGCTGTTAATCAGCGCATCGATATTTTTCTGGCTGCCCAGCAGACAGGGAATGACCACCAGCGTACTGGCGTTTTCCGGGATCCCCCCGGCGAATTCCAGACGCGGCAACGGCTGCGGCGTGCGGCTGCGGGTGGTGATTTCACTGAGCAGATTCAGTGCGAACTGGCTGGCGACCAGCACAACGGGGATCAGCAGTGCCCACCAGAGCCAGTGCAGCGCCGGATGCGCCGAGCGGTAAAGCGCATCAGCGGTAACGGCGGTGGTCAGCAGCAACAGACTGCCGAGCCACGAAAGCAGCGGCGTCTGGCTCAGTCTGGCGCGCAGGCGGGTGATCAGGGAAAAACGGGCGTTGAGATCTTTCTCCAGCGTTTTACGCCCGGCATCAATCAGATAGTAGCCGACGTGTTGTTGCTGATAAGAACCGGTTGCTTCGCGGGCCAGCGCCACGGCGCGGGCGGCGACAAAGGCTTCGTCATGACGGGAATTGCGCGAGAGCCGTTCAATCTGATGGCGGTAATTGTCGCGGGTATCAAAATGCATCAGCGGATAAACTCCGGCCGGATCGCCCTGCAACGTCTGCTCTACCACGCTGAGATTTTCGGCAAAATCAGCCCAGTCCATTTCAGTCAGCTGACGTAAACCCATAATGCTGTTGCTGACAGAAAGCTGATTAGCGGCCAGCTGCTGGTTAAACTTGTCGATCACTTCACGCTGCGTCAGCCCGACTTCGCTCAGGCGTTGTTCCACCCAGGTCAGCGGCAGTGCCAGCATCGAACCATGCCCCTGTAAGCGGCGCACCAGTTCGGCGACAAACGCGCTGGTGCGCGGCGGATTGGTGCGCGCCATATCGGCGATAATAATGATCTGACCGGACGGATCGTTTTCGGCGCTGTCCTGCAATTTATTGACCCAGTAATCGGCCAGATTGCGTTCCTGCTGGGCATTCGCCACTTCAATGCTGACGCGACGCAGATTCTCGATCAGCGCCAGCCGCAACATGCCGGGAAATGCCCACAGCTCGCCAAGCGTTAGCGGTTTCACGCTCTGGTAGGTGGTGAAAAAACGGGTGAGCGTGGTGATATCCAGCAGCCCGTCGCTGTGGCTGACGACTTCCGTGGCGATGTCATAAATACGCGGGCAGAAATGCGGAGCGCCAAGCGGCGGCAGGCCTTTACCGAAGTTTTTCGGCAGCAACTGACGGACCAGGCGGATTTGTTCTTCAATCAGATAAAAGTTATCGAGCAGCCATTCACCGGCGGGCGTGATGCTCGCTTTCTCTCCGTTGCTTAAAATCAGACAACTTCGGGTCAGGACTTTTTCATTATCATCGAGGCGTTTAAGCAGGTAATACGGGAGTTTTTTACCGGAGAGTTTGTGCGAGAGTGCCAGTTTTCCGCCGTAGCGTTCCATCTGATCTGCCGAGAAAAGCTCCGTGCGGATTGGCACCGGTTGCTCCAGCGCGCTGGCGCGGTGACGCCGCGTGAGGGAGATAACAGGCGGTGCGCGTTTGCTTTTGAACCAGTTAATGACAGTCTTTTTCACATCTACATACCGTACGCGGACCCGAGAAGGCAGTTGCCTGAGCTGCGATAAGAGTTCACATAAAAAAGGAGAGAGGGTAAAGGTCAGGGAGGCAGAACGGGTTTATCACCCGCAGCGGGCAATACCTTTCATACTAGTCGTTTTAGCGGGGGGCAGTGGGTTTATTTTCCGCGTCACAACATATTTACAGGCCGGATATCTCTGTGTAATATCGCCGCCAGACATCAGGGTGCCCGCCCTTTTGCGTAAGCGTTAACGTCAACCAACGCACTTTCTGCAGGATAATCCTGCTCAATGTGCGGTGTATCTATGACTCAGCCTCAGACGTCGTTGGCGCGTCCTTCGTTTATTTTTAATTCTGCTTTTTTCCTGTTTCTTATCCTGCTCACAGCAGCCAATTTACGTTCTCCGATCACCGCCACCGGTCCGGTTCTGGCAGATATTTGCGCGACGTTTGGCCTGAGTGCTTCAGCCGCCGGGCTGCTCAATTTTATTCCTCTGTTCCTGTTTGCGGCTGTTGCGCCGCTGGCTTCGTGGGCGGGAAACAAAGCCGGGCTGGAGAAAAGTTTATGGGTCGCGGTTTGCCTGATCACGCTGGGTTCTGTGGTGCGCGTGACGCCGTATGCCAGCGGCCTGTGGGCCGGAACCGTGATCCTCAGCACCGGGATTGCTGCGGCAAACGTGCTGCTTCCGCCGTTAATAAAGCGCGATTTCAAACACCATACCGCCAAATATATTGGCCTGTATGCTTCAACCATGGCGATTACTGCCAGTCTCGCCTCCGGCATCGCGGCCCCTTTGCAGCACGTCAGCGGCTTTGGCTGGAAACTTTCGCTCGGCATCTGGATTGTCCCCGCCCTTATCGCCACCGTCGCCTGGCTGCCGCTGCTGAAAAATGCGCAACCGCGTGAATTACCGCATCAGCAGGCGGCTTCTGGCCGGTTGAGATCGCCGTGGAAATCCATGCTGGGCTGGCAGGTTTCATTGTTTATGGCGCTTCAGTCGATGGTTTTTTACACCCTGATAGACTGGTTCACGCCCTACGCCAGTTCACACGGCATCAGCCAGGAAAGCGCGGGCTGGATGTTATTTGCCTATCAGGCGGTGGCGATTGTGGCCAATCTGGTCTGCATGTCGGCGCTGAAAAAATACCGCGATCAGCGCGGGATCAGTTTCATCGCCTCGCTGGCCATTTTCACCGGATTAGCGGGGCTGCTGGTCTTCCCTGCTCTGCCCTTACTGTGGCTGGTTATTGCCGGTCTTGGCGCTGGCGCTTCCATGGTGATTTGCCTGTCGTTATTTAATCTGCGGGCGACAGATCATCGTCAGGCGGCAGCACTTTCCGGGATGGCACAATGCGTGGGGTATGGCGTGGCGGCGCTGGGGCCGTTAGTTTTTGGCATGTTGCACGAAGTCAGCAACGGCTGGACGGTGCCTTTGATTGTGCTGACGGCAGTTAACGCGCTACAGCTGGTGATTGCCCCGCTGGCAGGGCGCGCCAGACAGATAGGATAACGTTGCTTCTTAAATTTGTTATTAAAAAAATTCAGGCGGATTTCTCCGCCCGTTTTTTCGTAATTTGTCACATCACCGTTTTAGCTGATATCTGCGCCGTTGGTGGCGATCACTTTCTGGTACCAGTGGAAAGATTTTTTCTTGTAACGGTTGCCGGTGCCGGAGATTTTGTCATCGAGATCGACATAAATCAGGCCGTAGCGTTTGCTCATTTCGCCGGTGGACATACTCACCAGATCGATACAGCCCCACGGCGTGTAACCCATCAGATCCACGCCGTCTTCAATGGCTTCAGCCATTGCAGCGATATGCTGGCGCAGATAGTTGATGCGGTAATCATCGGCGATAAAGTGGTTTTCATCCGGCTTATCGACGGCACCTAACCCGTTCTCAACAATAAACAGCGGCTTTTCGTAGCGGTCATAAAGCTGGTTCAGCGCGATGCGCAGGCCAACCGGATCGATTTCCCAGCCCCAGTCGCTGGCTTCGAGGAACGGGTTACGTGCGCCGCCAAGCAGATTGCCCTGCGCAGACACCGCGTCGGGATTGGTTTTGTTGATGGTTGAAGACATGTAATAGCTAAAACCAATGTAATCCACCGTGTGCTGTTTAATCAGCGCCAGATCGTCCGGCTGAATGTCCAGCACGACGCCCTGCGATTCCCACAAACGTTTGGCGTAGTACGGATATTTCCCACCCGCCTGCACGTCCGCGCAGTAGAAGTTAAACGCTTGTGTCTCTTTCAGGGTTTCCAGCTGGTTCACCGGATTGCAGTCGTATGCGTAGTTGGTGGCGAACAGGATCATGCAGCCGATCTGAATCTGAGCATTCGTTTCGTGGGCAATTTTGACCGCCAGGCTGCTGGCCACGAACTGGTTATGCCATGCCTGGAATTTGGCCTGTGCTTCCAGCGCGCCGGTTTTGACCGTCAGCCCCTGGCTCATGATCGGGAAATGTGCCGCACTGTTGATCTCGTTGAAAGTCATCCAGTATTTCACTTTATGACCAAAGCGCGTCAGCACCGTGCGCGCAAAACGCTCGAAGTGGCCGATCAGTTCACGGTTTTTCCAGCCACCGAATTCGGTCGCCAGATGCAGCGGCATTTCATAATGGGAAATAGTGATGACCGGCTCGATACCGTGCGCGATACAGGCGTCGATCACTTTGTCATAGTGCGCCAGACCGGCTTCGTTCGGCTGTTGCTCGATGCCGTTCGGATAGATACGCGTCCAGGCGATAGAGAAGCGGTAACATTTGAAACCCATTTCCGCAAACAGGGCAATATCTTCCTCAAAACGATGGTAGTGATCGATGCCCTTGTGGTTCGGATAGGTGTGTTTCGCGGTATCCAACGTGAAATCAAATTCCGGCGAAGAAACAATGCTTAACCGGTCTTTACCGCCGGGAATGGCATCGACAATCGACAGCCCTTTACCGTCCTGATCGTACGCGCCTTCGACCTGATTGGCCGCCGTTGCGCCGCCCCACATAAAGCCTTGCGGAAACTTCTCTTTCATAAAAAACTCCCTTGAACAGTCAAAATACCCATGCGTGAATCATGCTGCGAATGAGGATGCCGATGATCGCGCCCGGCAGCGCATAGCGGAACAACCGGACGAAGCGGCTGGCGATCCCCAGAAAAATACCGATACCGGGCAAATCGAGCGTCTGGATCAGAAAACCGCTGGAGGCATTGACCTGCTGCGGGGAAAACAGCCCGCGATGGATCAGGTCAGACACCACGCCGTAATAGGCGGTGCCGCCTGCCAGCATTTTGGTCAGCGCGGGCAGAACGTACACGTCCGAAATACTGAAATACCCCAACACCGGCCCGAGCAGACGGGTCAGAAACTCAATCGCTCCGGCTTCTTTTAAAATACCGACCACGGTCAGCGAGAGGATCAGCATCGGCACGGAACCCAGCGCCAGACGGATTGCATCCGAACCCGCGCCATTAATGATGGCGATCAGTCCTTTGCCAGCTTTATCTTCCAGCGGATTGCCCTCGCGTTCCAGCGCGGTGGCCGAAAGACGGCGGCCAAACAGATAGTAAGTCGCACTGGCCGCGCCGAGCCCGCCGGCAATAGAAATGATAATCGCCGCACCCCAGTGCAGGCCGTAAGGAATAAGCGGATAAAACACGTTGCCCTGCCCCATGGCGAAAAGCATTGCCAGCGTGGCGGCGAGATGGCGGTCAGACGTCCCTCTCTTTTCCATCATCGCCAGGGATGCCAGCGGTGCGGCGAAACTCACAAAATTCAGCTGGATCAGGGCAAACACGGCCATGCCCGTGACGCCAAAAGGGCGTAAAACCGGTGTCACCAGCCGGACAATCCCGTCGAGAACGCCACGAACTTCCAGGTACTTCATGATGATCAGCATGACCACCATGATTGGGATCAGCGTGTAAAGCGCCACGTTAACTGAGGCTTTCCCCGCCGAGAGAATGATCCCGATAATGTCCATTACCCGCTCCGCAAAAATAAATTGCCAGTAACATAGCGCCAACCCGACGTGTTGTCATGCGGTTGAGCAATGATAAAAAAGCGGCTAACGTAACTGAACGCCTGTCAGCTTCGATGAAAACAGTCAATACGGTGAACCGGCTAACCCCCTCATTTGCCGGACGATCTCAGGAGATTTCCATGTCAGATAAAGTGTCCGCCCAATGTCATTGCGGTTCGGTTGTCTTCAGCGCCGTACTGCCCGATGGTTATAACAACGTGCTCCGCTGCAATTGTTCGTTCTGCCGTATGCGTGGCGCGGTCGTCGTTCCGGCTCAGGAAGTGGACGTCATTAAGGGCAAAGATAAACTCACCGAATACCGGTTTAACACCGGCGAAGCCGCGCATTATTTCTGTTCTGTATGCGGGATTTACACCTTCCACCAGCGCCGTTCCAATCCTGAATTTTATGGCGTTAATGTCGCCTGCATCGAAGGCGTATCGCCGTTTGACTTCCCGGTAGTCAGCGTCAGCGACGGGATTAATCATCCGAAAGATGGCGGTAAAGGCGGCGTGGCGGGATATATTCGTTACGAATCGAAATAAATACGGGGCTAACGAATTAGCGACGGGGAATTAATTAAATGGCGTTCTTGTAACGCCATTTTTATTTTATCAAATAAAGTCGCGTCCCGTTTAAATGACAGCGGCCCGTTATCTTTACGGATTTATCTTTTCTTAATTTATCCTGACATTGTCGTTTCTCTTTTTCTGTCCTACTGTTTTCTCCGAGAATAATTTATCTCTATGGACAAATAAAATTGCAACATAGTTTTGCAAATTTATTCGCATTTAAATTTTGCGTGGAGAATTATTGTGACTAACACAACTGTTGCTATTTCAGAAAGTGATTCGGCTGCTTTGCATTTATTAGAGCAGGCAATGGGATATACTTTTCAGGCGTCATTACGCGCCGTGGCGGAGTTATGCGTTGCCGATTGTCTGGTTAAAGGCCCGAAAACGCCCGATGTGCTGGGTAACGAACTGGGCGTCAACCCGCGACAACTCTACCGCGTGATGCGGATGGTGGCGTCTAAGAATATCTTTAAGGAGCATGAAAACGGTGAGTTTTCCCTGACGCCTTCCGCTGAATTTTTACGTTCGGACGTCCCCGGTTCCCTGCGTGCAGCGGTATTAATGCTGACACATGAAACACTCTGGCTTCCGCTTGGCAATGTCATTGAAAATATTCGCGGCGAATCCGCCTTTAAAAATCGTTACGGCATGAATTTCTATGAATATTGGGCGCGGGAAAGTGTGCATGACGGTATAAATGATTTTGACCGCGGAATGTCTTCCATGTCTTCGGTTGAAAATAACTTTATCGTCCGGAGTTATCATTTCCCTGATAAATCAACCGTCGTGGATATTGCCGGTGGCATGGGCGGATTATTATTAAAAGTGTTGCAACATAATCCGACACTGCACGGTATTTTATTCGATCAGCCTCAGGTGTTACCTAAAAACCGTCTCAGTGAGCTGGGCGATGATTCCCGCTGGGAATTGCATCCCGGCAGTTTCTTTGAATCCTGCCCGACGGCGGATTTTTATATGTTGAAATACATCACGATGGACTGGCCGGAAGAACAGGCGCGTAAAATACTGCGCACCTGCCGCAATGCCATGCATGCCGGTTCGAAGCTGCTCATCATGGAACCGGTCATTCCGCGCGGAAACGCCTGGCACGGCGGCAAGGAAGTCGATCTGCTTTTGCTGGCAAGTTTTGATGGCGGGCAAACGCGTTCCGAAGATGAAATCAAAGCACTGCTGGCGAGTGCTGATCTCAGGCTGAACCGCATTATTGATACAGGCTGCTACGTCTCGATTGTTGAAGCGGAAATTCGCTGATTTCTGGCAGGAAACGTTGAGGAAATGCAGTGATAAAGGGGCACGCGGGAAATTGCCGGTGCGTGCCCTTTCTGTTTCTGGCGCTCTCTATGACAAAGACCAGTCAGGCGGCTTTTACAGCGCGGGCTTTTTTCGGTGCGGGTGCTGCTTTTTCTTCGGCTTCAGCTTCAACTACTTCTGCGTTGTCAGGCTCTGCGGTTTCTTCAGCAGTTTCCTGAACGACGACCGCTGCGGCTTCCGGCATTTTACTGGTGCGCAGGATATGCTGAACGGCATCTTTTTGCTCGGCGAGGTGCAGCGCAATGTTTTCCGCCAGTACTTCGTCGATCTCAAGCCCGCTTTGCGACAGCCACTCGGTGAAGGTATCTGCCATATCGAGCATCTTGTCGTAAGCGTCTGCATCTTTTTTATTGGCAAATGTCATTTTCTCTTCACCTTTTCTGACGACAACAAATTTTGTTTCAACAGCCATGACTCGCTCCTTATACTGTAATTATATACAGCATATTAATGATGAGTGCAGGATACATCATTCGGCCAGCTTTTTACAGCCCGACTGTATGAAATCTCGACCGGCCTGCGCTACATTCGTACGGTGACCATTAAAACAACCGAAACTCGCGGAGAACACAGTGACAGAAACCGACGTATACCAGTGGACAAAGGGCGCATTTCATATCACCACGGATAAAGCCGCGCAGGATATTCCGGCGATCCATCGTTACCTGACCCGCTCAACGTGGGCTGCCGGAATTGACGAGCAAACCGTGCGCGATTCCGTGGAAAACAGCCTCAACTTTGGTCTGTTTGAAGGCGAAAAACAAATCGGTTTCGCCCGTTTTATCACTGATTACGCCACCTTTGCTTACCTGTGCGACGTCTATGTGCTGGAAGAATATCAGGGTAACAACCTCGGTGGCTGGCTGGTGGAATGCTGCCAGTCGCATCCGGTTTCCGCGCGCGTGCGCCGCATGGTGTTGTTCACCACCACCGCGCCCTGGTTGTATAAAAAGTTTGGCTATGAACCGGTAAACCGGCCAGATTATGCGTGGGCGATAACCCGGCCTGATATTTATCTGAAGAAAGACAGCTAGGTTCAGTCTTTGCGGTAGCGATTATCTGAAAACTGGCAAACTGTCCTGTCTGTTGTAACCGTGAATTTACGGATTCACGGCATCCCAAAACAGTGACAGCCCCGCCAGCATTAACATACCGTCAACGAAGCGGTGGAAAGTTTTATCCGACATTTTGACCACGAACTTTTTGCCGATCATCATCCCCGCAACCAGCGTCAGGCCAACCAGCAATCCGCTCAGTAAAACCGATCCCGGCATCGCGCCGATGGCACGAAAAGTGGACGCTTTCGCCAGATAAATGGCAAACGACGCCGCCGCTTCCGTTGACAATAACGCGCCCTTCGCCAGCCCGTAACCGGCAAAAACCGGGATTGTCAGCGGACCGGTCGAAAACACCACGCCGGTCAGAAACCCCACCAGCGCGCCGCTCAGCGCCAGTTGTCCGTCACTGAGCGACAGCGTTTTCTTTCTGGCCCAATGTCGCAACGGGATCAGCAGCAGGAAAAAAAGACCGATTAGAAGATTAGAAAGCGTCGCTGGCAGCGCCCACAGCGTGTTCGCGCCGAGTATGGCCGCTGGAATACCCGGCACGGCGTACAAAAAGAATGCTTTCAGGTCGATGTCTTTGCGCCAGAGGATGACGCGCGAAATATTCCCCACAATGGCCGCGACGGCCATAACAGGGATCGCTGTTTTCGGGCCAAAAGTATAAGCCAGCGCGGGAAGCAGCATGATAGAAGAACCGGTGCCGACAATGCCGCTGATCATGCCCGCCAGAACGCCAATCACAATTATGACTCCATACATCATCACGTCGTATTTTCCTTTTCGGGATATTCACCGCCGCGATAATAGCGTTAAGGAAAAACCTGAACCCGTGATAAAAAGTCACACCTCAGTGAGTAAAATGTTGCGATTAAAACGTTGTGAATAAAGGAGTCGCCATGCACGCCCTTCCTCCTCTGACGGCTTTACGGGCTTTCTTCGTTGCCTGCCATGCGGGCAGCTATACTGCGGCGGCGCAGGAGTTGTGTATTACGCACGGCGCAGTCAGCCGCCATATTCAGGTGGTGGAAAAATGGTTCGGGGTGAATTTATTCAGCAAAGAAGGCCAGCGGCGGGTGCCGACGCCGTATGCGCTGGAGCTGGCACGTGAGCTGGGCAGCGCCTTTGATACGTTATCGGATATCGCCCTGCGCTACGGCAACGGCGGGCGAAACAACGTTTTCAACGTCAGTGTGCCGACCACGTTAAGCCTGAAGTGGCTGCTGCCGCGTCTGGACGATTTCTACGCCCGTTTCCCGCAGGCTAATCTGCAAATCTCCACTGCCAATACTGAGCAGCTGCATATCGTCGGGCATTATGATTTGCTGATCCGCCGCGAAATCAGCGCGACAGAATATTCTGCGATTCCGTTTTTGCAGGACACGCATTGTCTGATGGCCTCGCCGGCGCTGCTTAAACGCTTTGCGCTGCGAACGCCGGAGGATGTGCTGAATTGTCCGAGGATTGAAACCCTGACGCGGCCGGGGCACTGGAATCAGTGGCTGGCGGTTGCCGGGTTGCAAAACGCGCCGGTCAGCGGTTTCCGGCGTTACGATCACTTTCATGTTTCGCTGCACGCGATGCTTGAAGGGATTGGCGTCGGGCTGGGGCCGGTCAGTACGTTATCTGCGGAAATCAGCCGCGGAAATCTTGTACCGCTGTTCCCGCGTATCACGGTCGCGCCCTGCCAGTATCACGCCCTGACGCCGGTCGGCGTGCAGAAAACACTGCTCCATCAGGAGTTTGAGCGCTGGCTGGTGATTCAGGGCGCGTCAGACCTTTACTCGTAATTCTCGCCATACAGCCCGATCAGGCGGCGGACGACGCCGTTGGTCCAGCCGAAACCGTCCTGAAGCGGATATTCACCGCCGCCCCCTTCGCGCGCGGCGCTGCCGGAGATGTGGTATTTCTCAATCAGCTTGTGATGTTTCTGATAAAACTGATTCACCGTGCGCAGCCAACTGCGGGCGATTTCGTCACCCAGCGCGTCATTGCCGTACAGTTTGAAGCCCTGGATCGCCATCCATTGCAGCGGTGCCCAGCCGTTTGGTTTATCCCATTGTTCGCCGGTTTCAAACTCCGTCGCCAGCAAACCGCCGGACGTCAGCAGGCGTTCGCGCACCACGGCGGCGACCCTTTCGGCCTGTCCGTGCGTCGCAAGCCCGACAAACAGCGGCACCACGCTGGCGGCAGAAAACAGCGCCAGTCGCTGACGGTGCCAGTCGTAATCGCGGAAACACCCGTCTTCGTCATCCCACAGATAGCGGGTAATCGCGTCGCGGCGGATCTCCGCTTTCTTCCGGAACAGCGCCTGCGTCTCGGCGTTGCCTTTCAGGCCGGAGATATTCGAGATTGCACTTTCCAGTTTGTAGAGGAACGCGTTCAGATCGACCGGAATAAACTGTGTGGTGCGGATACTCGCCAGTCTGTCCGGATCGCGCAGCCAGCGTGAGGAATAATCCCAGCCGGAGGCCGCACCGGCGCGCAGATCGCGGTAAACTTCATTAGCCGGGCGGCTGGAATGCTTCGCCGTCTCCACGTCTTCGCGCCACGATTCATCACGTGGCGTATCCCTGTCGTCCCAGTAGCGGTTCAGCAGCGTGCCGTCCGGCAGGCAAACCACGTGACGGTACGCCTGATTGGGCATCAGCGATTCCGCGCCATCCATCCAGAATTCATACTCTTTCAGCAGATGATCCAGATAACGTCGCGCACCGCGCACGCCGTCCTCCTCGAACAGTTCGACCATCAGGGCAAATACCGGCGGCTGCGAACGGCTGAGATAATACGTCCGGTTGCCGTTGGGAATATGCCCGTACATCTCAATCATCCAGGCGAAATTATCCGCCATGGTGCGCAGCAAATCGTTGCGGCCGCTTTCCGCCAGCCCCAGCATGGTGAAGTAGGAATCCCAGTAATAGGTTTCACTGAAACGTCCGCCCGGCACGATATACGCCTGCGGCAGCGGCAAAAGCGACGACCACGGCACATGATCTTCCGGCTGGCGCGTCAGCACCGGCCAGAGTTTATCGATGTGCTCTTTCAGGGAGTCGCCCGGATCGCTGACGTATTCATCGCCGTGATGGGCCGGTAAGGAAAAGTGCGCATCAACAAAGCGTTGCAGGTTAAAACCGGGATGATTTTTTATCCGGCGGTAGCGCAGCAGAATGTCCAGCGGATCCATTTTCGGCGGGCAGTCCGGGAAGGTTTTGCTGTCTTCAAACAGGTGCGAAGACTGTACGGCGGTGAACAGTTCCATGTAGCGATCCGCCGGAGTTAAGGCATCGGACGGCGGCAGGCCTTCGATCATTTCCGGTTCCGGCTCGGCGTCCATCATCCGGTCGAGGATCAGTTCAATGGGTTCCAGTTCAGGGAATTCGTTCGTCTGTAATTTAGCGTTTTGCATATGCGACAAGCCTCTGCATTGCGTTAAAAATGACACAGCCCTTATTCAGGGCTGTGTTGAGAGAAGTTTTCTCAGGCGACGGCGTTATGCGCAACGTCGTGGGGTGAAATGGCCAGCAAATCCTGCAAATAGCTTTCGCCCCAGTGCGTAATATCGTTTTTACGCAGGACATCCATCATGTCGTTGTAGCGTTCACGGCGTTCTTCCAGCGACATCGTCAGCGCCTTATCAAGCGCGGCAGCCACGTCGTCACGGTCATACGGGTTGACAATCAGCGCCGCCGTCAGTTCATTCGCCGCACCGGCAAACTGCGACAACACCAGCACACCGGGGTCTTCAGGATCCTGCGCCGCGACGTACTCTTTCGCCACCAGATTCATGCCGTCGCGCAATGGCGTGACCAGCCCGACGTCGGTCAGGCGGAACAGTTTCATCAACAAACTGCGCTGGAAATGCTGATTGAGATAGAACAGCGGCGTCTGGTTCAGGCTGCCGTATTTCCCGTTGATGCGTCCGACTTCAGTTTCAAGCTGGTGACGCAAATCCTGATACGCCTGCACATCGCCACGCGACGTTGGCGCAATCTGTGAATACCGCACTTTGCCGCGATGCTGCGGGAATTTCTCCAGCAGTGCCTCGAACGCCAGAAAACGCTCCGGCAGCCCCTTGGTGTAATCCAGACGTTCGCAGGAAATAATGTTTTTCGCCTCGCGCAGCTCGCGTTCCATGGCGGCCATTTTAGGCGGCAACGGCCCTTCCGCCATTTTACGGATGCTCTCCGGCGCAATGCTGATCGGATAAACCCCGGTCTGGAACGTGTTGCCGAACGCCTGATGCAGACAGGTATTGGATGGCTGCAAGGTGGTCAGCTCGCCGAGATTATCCAGAAACGCCTGACGGTCGCCTTCGGTCTGAAAGCCCAGCAAATCGAAATGCGACATCATCTCCAGTAGTTCGTTATGCGTCGGCACGGCATTAAAAATTTCGGGTGTAGGGAATGGAATATGCAGGAAAAAGCCGATGCGGTTTTTTACGCCAAGTTTGCGCAGCGCGGCGGCAAAAGGAAGCAAATGGTAGTCATGGATCCACAGAATATCGTCGGGTTTTATCAGTGGTTGCAATCTTCTCGCCAGCAGATCATTGACGCGGCAGTAGCCTTCCCAGGCTTCACGTTGGAAATCCACCAGGTCGATGCGGTAATGAAGCGCTGGCCAGAGTACGGCATTCGAAAACTGGCAGTAATACAGATCGTAATCGTTTTGATTGAGCGGAACCGAGGCGTAGGTGATGCCGTCCTCTTCCACCAGACTGAGATCATCTTCCTCTTCGCCGGAGATTTCACTGATTTCTCCGTTCCAGCCAAACCACAGCCCGGACGTGTTTTTCAGCGCATCCATAATACCGACGGCAAGCCCACCCGCGGATTTCGACCCGTCAGGAATAGCAATACGGTTAGATACGACAACCAGGCGGCTCATAGTGTTGTCTCCTTATTATTGGTAGTTAAGTGACGTTGTAACGCTTCCAGCCACTGATACACATCGCTGACGCGTCCCAGACGGTAGCGCGCATGGCTGGAGCCCTCTCCGACCTTCACAGAAATCCCCTTCATGGCATTGACGACCTGAAAGCCCTTTTCATCGGTCAGGTCATCGCCGACAAACACCGGAATACGCCCCGCGAACGGCGCCTGATGCATAAACGTCGTGATTGCGGAGCCTTTATCGTTGCCGCGCGGCTTAATTTCCGCCACGCATTTTCCGCGCTGAAGCATCAGGTCGGGATACGCGGCGACTGCAGATTCGGCCAGTTGCAGAACCTGCTGCTGAAAAGCCGGTGCCTGACGGTAATGCAGGGCAAACGCCATACCTTTGGCTTCGAGCAGCGTGCCCGGCATTGCGGCCATGCCCTGCTCGAGCTGCTTTTGCAGCGCATGCGCCACATCCTCAGGCAACGTCACGCGGTGCAGATTCCCTGCGGCGTCGCGCAGTTCTGCACCATGCACGCCCGCCGCCGGTAACCGGAGCGGCGCGGAAAGCTGGTCAAGCTGTTCAACCGGACGCCCTGAGATCAGCGCCAGTGCGCCCGAGGTGGCCGCGGCCAGCGTTTTCAGATTATCGCGAACGGAAGCGGGAATGATGACGGCGTCCGGCTCGGCGCAAATTTCGGCGAGCGTGCCGTCAACATCAAAAAAGAAAGCATATTTCCCGCCACTGAGAGCGGGGATCGGGGGCGTCTCTGTGGTGGTATCCTTCAGTTCTGTGGTCAATTTTATTCTCCTGTATACGTAGCCGGTTGCGCTGAATCGTTATCACTGTTAACGAAAACGGCGCGGCGCAACCTCTCTACAATTGAATAAATATAACCTCTTATAAAGTGTTTGCCGGGACTATCAGAATAATCCAGAAACCGGTTTCCCGAATATTCGTAAAAAATTGCACTTAACTCCCGGCATTTTTGTCGTTACAGATACTGTTCAATTTCAATCACTTTAATTCCTTTGCTTTTCGCCAGCCCGATACAATCGGCGGTATCCTCTCCGCCAGAAAATGCCAGAATAATATCCGGGCGGCTGTCCTCTAACATGAAAATATTCCGGCGGATTTCTGCATATTTACCGTGCGCCGCCCAGTTGGCGGGATAGCGCACGATATGAACGCCCGCATCCCGCGCCCAGCGCTCGATTGCGCCGCCGGAGGACTGATGTCCCCCGTGGATCAGTACGCGGATATTTTGCGATTGCGAATATAAATCCAGTACCCGCGTCAGCGTACTGATACCGGTATAAAACCGGCCTGAACAAATAAGCACTCTCATGAAGTTTTCCTGTTGTTTTTATTATGGGATTTACACGTCTGCGTTATTTTCAATTATGGCCCGTAATTCATCTCCCCGCCGGTCAATAACCGGATAAGCCACGGCGGCAATATGATGATGTACACGGCGGTAATCGCGTAAAACACGCTGGAAAATATCACCGGATTCCGCCCACGCATTTTTATCATCGCGCAGCTTTTTAAAATGCTCACGGCTGGCGGTGGCTTCAATCTGGCGAATCACCTCTTTTCGCGCCACCAGCTGATGCGCCGCGTCGTGGTCTTCGCCCAGAAATGCGGTCACGGCCAGACGCTGGCTGGTGAGGATTTCCGTATGCAGCAGCGCAATATTGTTGCGCTCGAACTCGCTGAACGTCTCGCCGCGCCGCGTCCTGCGGGCAGCCAGCTCCGCCAGGCTGCTGGAGAGAATGTCACCCGCATGTTCGACGTTAATCACAAACATCAAAATTTCCTGCGCGCGGTCAGCATCGGCGTCGCTCAGCCCGTCGTGCGCCAGATCGGCCAGATACGCCCGGATCGCCGCACTCAGCATATCCAGCGACTGATCCAGCTGACGGATTTCCATGCGGCTGCCCTTCTCCGGATTCTGAAACAGTACCTGCAAGCGGTCGAGCATAATGTTGAGCATGTCGGCTGCGCGCAGGGATTCACGCACGGAATTGGATAAACCGATGTACGCAATATCCAGCCCGGTTTCGTCAAGATACACCGGCATACCCGGATCACCGGCACGCGCCTCTTCCGGGAAAAGCCGCTCAAGCAGGCGGGCGACTGGCCCCGTCAGGCCGATAAATACCAGCGCCAGCACGGCGCTGAACGCGGTATGAAACCACACCACCAGCTGCGGCGTGGTCAGCGCTAAATTATCAGCAAGACGCGCCAGTAACGGCATAAAGGCCAGTGCCACCACGCAACCGGCGCAGCGGATCAGCAGATTGCCCACGGGCAGGCGGCGGGCGACGGCTTTTCCGGCATTCAGCACCGGCGGCAGCGCGCCACCGATGTTCGCGCCGAGCACCAGCACCATGGCGGTGACAGGCGTCATGACGCCCGTCGCTGCCAGCGAGGCGATCAGTAAAATCACCGCCACGCTCGAATGGCAAACTAACGTGAGGATCACCGCCACGGACAGCGCGATCAGCGTATCGCCCTGTAACCCGGACATCACGGCGCGGAACACCGGCGTGGATTCGATGTGTCCGAGCGTTGCGCCCAGCAGGCTCAGCGCCAGCAGCATCAGCCCGAGGCCAATCATCGCGCAACCGGCGCTTTCAAAGCCGGTATGGTCGCGCATTTTAAAGACGATAAATCCGCTCAGCATCAGCAACGGAACCGCAATCGCGGTGTTGAAACTCATCAGCTGAACCACCAGCGTCGAACCGACGTTGGCACCGAGCATCACGGCCAGCGCAGGCGCGAGGCTCAGCGTTCGGGCGGCGGTAAACGAGGTGGCCATCAGGCTGACGGCGGTGCTGCTTTGCAAAAGGCAGGTAATGCCCACGCCGGACAGCAATGCCATCCCGCGATGTTTAAGATGACGCCCCATCCAGTGGCGTAACGGTGTCCCGAATCCGCGTTGCAGCGCGGAGGAAATCATGTGGGAACCCCACAGCAGCAGGGCAATTGCGCCTGCCAGGTTGATCAGTAAGGTGGTGCCAGATTGGGTTGTTGCAAACATAATCGCTCCCCTTTTTCAGGGTTGTCATTGTGAAGCGTGGTGCTATTTTCAGTCTTAAAACGGTGCCGCAAAGCGCTGCGGCACCGGTCAGGTTTTAATGAGAAATCAGAACATCAGAACCACTGTTTAAAACGACGGATGTAGAACGTTTTCATGCCCTGTGCGACGCAGCAGTACGCCAGCAGCGTACCGGCCAGCCACGGGAAGTACTGCCACGGCAGCGCCTGTAACCCGACGATCGGCCCCAGCGGAGAGAACGGCACATAGATACCGACCGCCATCACCAGCCCGGTCATCAGCATCACCGGCCACGCCGCCGTGCTCTGGATGAACGGGATTTTCTGGGTACGCAGCATATGCACCACCAGCGTCTGGGACAGCAGCCCTTCCACAAACCAGCCGGACTGGAACAGCGTCTGCATATGTTCACTGTTGGCGCTGAACACGTACCACATCAGGGCAAACGTCGTCATGTCGAAAATGGACGACGTCGGACCAATCCACACCATGAAACGGCCAATGTTTTTGGCATCCCATTTACGCGGTTTTTTCAGGAACTCCTTGTCAATTTTGTCCCACGGCAGCGCCAGCTGGGAGATGTCATACATCAGGTTTTGCAGCAGTAACTGAATCGCCAGCATCGGCAGGAACGGGATAAACGCACTGGCGACCAGAACGGAAAACACGTTGCCAAAGTTGGAGCTGGCGGTCATGTTCAGGTACTTCATGATATTCCCGAACGTTTCGCGCCCTTTCAGCACGCCCTCTTCCAGCACCATCAGGCTTTTTTCCAGCAGAATGATATCGGCAGATTCTTTGGCGATATCCGTACCGCTGTCGACGGAAATCCCGACGTCCGCGTCACGCAATGCCGGTGCATCGTTGATACCGTCACCGAGGAATCCGACCGTGTGGCCGTTGGCCTGCAACGCTTTCAGCACCCGCGATTTTTGCAGCGGCGTCAGTTTTGCAAACACCGTGCGCTCTTCCACCAGCTCACGCAGCGTGGCGTCATCGAGGCGTTCAATCTGCGGCCCGAGCAGCGGTTCGCCCGGAGCTAATCCCACCTGATGACAGATGCGGCTGGTCACGACAGCGTTATCGCCGGTCAGCACTTTCACGCCCACGCCGATATCACGCAGCGCCGCAATGGCAGGGCCGGCAGATTCTTTCGGCGGATCGAGGAAGGTCAGGAACCCTTGCAGGATCAGGTCGTGCTCATCGGTTGTGCCGTACTGTTTTTTCGCCTCACTTTTGCGGATGTCGCGGGTCGCCACCACCAGCACGCGGAACCCTTCCTGGTTGTAGTCATTCGCCAGCGCCAGCAGTGCCTCACGGCGTGCCGGAGTCAGCTCCACCACCGCGCCGTTTTCCTGCATGTGGGTGGAAATACTCAGCATCTCCTCTACCGCACCTTTACAGATCAGCAGATGATTTTCCTTCGCATCTTTCACCACAATCGACAGACGGCGGCGGACGAAATCGAACGGCATTTCATCCACTTTGCTGTAACCCTGAGGCCGGGTGAATTGCGAAACGCCATTCTCGGAGAAGTGCAGAACCGCCTGATCCATCAGGTTTTTGATGCCGCTCTGGTGATAACTGTTCAGCCACGCCAGCGCCAGCACGGACTCGTCTTTTGCTCCTTTTGTGTCGATGTGGTGCTCAAGAATGATTTTGTCCTGTGTCAGCGTGCCGGTTTTATCGGTACACAGAATGTCCATCGCGCCGAGGTTCTGAATGGCGTTCAGACGTTTGACGACCACTTTGCGTTTTGCCATCGCCATCGCGCCCTTCGCCAGATTGGCGCTGACGATCATTGGCAGCATTTCCGGCGTCAGCCCGACGGCGACCGCGACGGCAAACAGCAGCGCGTCCCACCATTCGCCTTTCATGATGCCGTTGATCAGGAAGACCACCGGCACCATCACCAGCATGAAGCGGATCAGTAACCCGCTGACGCTGTTCACGCCGCGATCAAACGCCGTCTGCACGCGGGTGCCGACAATGGCTTTCGCCAGCGAGCCAAAATACGTTCTTGCCCCGGTCGCCACGACGACGGCCTGCGCCGTGCCGCTGACGACGTTGGTGCCCATGAAACAAATGTTGGGAATATCCAGCAGGTTTTCATTTTCCGCACTTACGTCGCTGGCCGATTTTTGCGCCACGTCGCCCAGCGTGTCGTACTTTTCAACCGGCAACGCTTCACCGGTCAGCACGGCCTGGCTGATGAACAGATCCCGCGATTCAATCAGACGGACATCCGCCGGGATCATATCGCCCGCATAAAGCTGCACGATGTCGCCGACGACCAGTTCGCGCATCGGGATTTCACGCAGCGAACCGGCTTTTCCCATGCGGTCACGGCGCAGCACCGTGGCCGTGGTTCTGACCATGGCTTTCAGCGCTTCAGCCGATTTCGCTGAGCGATATTCCTGCCAGAAACGGACGAGCCCGCTCAGCACCACCATCGTGCCGATGATGTAAACCCCGGTCAGATCGGTTTCTTCTCCGGCGCGCAGCGGAAACCAGAAATCGGTGAAGAAGCTGATGACGGCCAGCACGGCTAATACATAGATGAACGGGTTGTTAAAGGCCTTCACCATCTGAATCAGCGCGTGAGGCGGCTTGTCGTGGGCGACTTCGTTGTAACCTTCTTTCTCCAGACGCGTGGCGGCACTGGCTTCCGTCAGGCCATCGCGGGTGGCGTTAACGTTAATCAGCGTCACCGCGACGCCGTTTTTCGCTTCCTGCGCGGCACGCATGGAGAGCGTCTGTTGTTTCTTTTTTTCTTGTGTGGTGTTGTTTTGTACAGTCATGGTGGTGCTCCTGTCGCGCAACAATAGGGGCATAATATCTGTAAGCCTTATTTCAGGCGGCAGAATATTGCCCGTATCGTCGAAACGATCGGTATTTTCATTTATTTTATGCAGGGCTATCCGCTGTTTATTTTAAGATAAACAGAGCAAGCCTTATTGTTTGTCTTTTATTTCTGCTTCAGGTTTCGCCGGGCGGAATTATTCTCTGAAATAACACAGTCGAAACAGTTCAACGGAATTAAATCAGCGATATTCCTGCCGGAAAACGATCAGGCAGTAATAAGGACGAGATCCAGCGCGGGATAAACCACGGGCTAAATCAGGCGGGGGAAAACCGACTTTGAGGTTCTTCGCTGTCAGCCATGATGCAACGCTGTTCAAGCTGGCCGGTCACAGGACTGACGCGCCAGGTGGTCACGCGAAGATTCATGTTGCTGATTTTAGAAGAAAAAATTGAATGCGAGTCTTTGCCGCGCGCAGCCAGAACCCTGTCTCGGGACGGACGGACACGCAGAAGTGATGTCAGGGTTTTGACATCAGGGTAAAGGATTGATTTGAAGTTCATAACACACCCCGGGACCGTAAACACTCAGGTTGAGGTGAGATAACACAAGAGCATCAGGCTCTGGCGAGGCGCACCCAAACGATGAAATGATCACAGTCGATTTCATGTTTAATATTCCGAAGCGCCGGTTCAGCGTCATTCGGGAAGCTACTAGATACAGTGTCCATTAGTCTCTTATGTTAAGTGAGGAAAGGCCGCAACTTCCGGCACGTGCAATTTACGCATGCTGTATATTATTGTCAACCCGTAAACCGCTATTAAAAGTGTTCGTTTATATTTGGGCGAGGTTACGGCGAAATATAAACGAACATCAACAACCTTATTATTTCGACGATGGCAGACTTTCTGCCAGCCTGCGGCTGATCGGTTCGAACTCCGGCGTTGCGCGGCGTTTCAGATTGTCCGGCTTATTTTGTTCAATCGCCTGCCAGTATGACCACGGCACTTTGCCTTTGCCCAGTTCGTAATCCATCGCGTCCCAACTGTCTTCGCGAAAACTGTAAAAGGCCCAGTGCGCCTGATTTTTGTCGAGCACGGAAAGCACGTCATCCAGATACTGGCGGCAGTCGTTCAGCATCCTCACGCAGCCAAACTCACCGGCGACCATGCGGCTGGCAGGAATGCCCTGCTGTTTCGCCCAGTCGAAAGGTTGCTGAAGATAATCCGCCACGCGTTTTGCATCCCATCTTTCAGGCTTTCCGCTGAAAGGAACATCGCCCGGATACGTAAAAGGCCGGTCGCGTTTGAGATTGGGTCCGCTGGTCTCTTCATAGGGTTCATACATATGGAAACTGTACAGCACGCGCGGGTCTTTGAGCGGCTCCGGCCAGTAACCGAAACTGTCGGCGGCAGCGTACCAGCCGCTGTCCACCATCACCGGCGTAACCGGGTCCACCTCGCGAATGGCCTGAATCAGCAGGGTATAAAACGCCGGTAAATCACGCGCGGTGCCCTGATGCTGCTGATACCAGCGCTGCATATCGGCCTGTGACGCATGTTCCTTCACCCCGCCATTTTTCTCCGGGGCCGGTTCGTTGATGAGATTATAGGCCGCGACGCCGGGCGTATCTTTCAGCTCTCGGGCAAGGTCACGCCAGAAATCCGCGCTCTGCTGCCAGTATTTTTTATCCTGCCAAAGCCGCCCGTCAAATTTGTTGCCGTTGTTCTGCGACCAGCGCATCCCCGGCAGCGACAGCGGCGTGATCACTACTTTCAGCCCGGCGGCGTGCGCACGTTTGAGCGCAGCTTTCAACGTGGCCAGATCTTCCGGCACCAGCCCCTGATAATGGTCGGCGTCTCCCAGCAGGAAATCACGCTGCGCGGGTTTCCATTTGTCGTAAGACAGGCGCACCCAGCTTGCGCCATAGCCCCGCAGCGCCGAAAAATACGCGTCGTCCGGCGGCAGGCGGTTGAAACTGTTGCCGCCATATTCAGGCGTATTCCAGAAAGCGATTTCATCGGAGGCGCTGGCTGGCGTTGAAACCAGGATACTGAGCAACAAGGCGGCTAAAGGCAGTTTTGCAGGTGTGATTTTCAGAGTCATAAATTCCGTTTCATCAGTCAGTTTTTTGATTCGTAGTGACGTCATCATCTACGTGAATGCGCCACACTAGCGAAATCATGGCAAAACCGCATGCTCCCTCACCGGAAATTTGAACGGGCGCACGGAGTGAGACAAAAAAATGCCGGTCAGCGCAAACTGACCGGCGGCATATTCCGGCATTCATTCCGGTATTTATCAGAACGAATATTGAATCCCTAAACGGAAACGCGTCTGACGTTCGTCGGTAGTTTTTCTGACAGAAACATCACCGACCTGAACATATGGCGTCCAGTTTTTATTAATATTATAAGCGACCTTCAGATCCTGCTCATAATCCCATTTATCGTTGTCATATAAAATCTGGTCGCTGTGCTTATAAATATAGTTATATTCAAAGCGCCAGTCGGCAAGACGATATCCCAGCCAGATTTCACCGCGATTGGTTTTACGGTCTTCGGTATTTTCTTTGGTATAACGGGTATATTCATAACGATAGCGTGCATTAAAGTAAATGCCGCTGTCGAAGGTATATCCGGCGGTTAAAAACGGTTTGTAGATGCTGCTGTCAGAGCTGGATTCGAGCGTGAATCCCGGTTGCAGGAAGAACGCTGGCGTCACTTTATACTGATAGCTGATGGTGCTTTCAGTGCCGTTATCCACCAGATTATTAAAGGGTTTATTGGGGTTGTCACCCCCGGATTTCCACTTGGCTTCCAGTGAAAAGCCAAAACCATTGGCGAACCGGTGTGAAACTAACGCCCTGTCTTTATGTTGTTTACTGTCATCGAGCCATTCATGGCGAAGATCGATCGTTACAGCCTGGCTGCTGGCGCTGGCCAGCAGCAGACCGCAGATCAGCAGTCTGTTATTTTTCATTTTTTAAGTCCCAGAGATATTGAGTTTTTTATTTTATAAGTAATGCTTGTTATTCATCACGCTGCTTTATTTTCGTTTCAAAAAGTCAGCGTAATTAAATCCGCCGTCAGAAAGACGGGTAACCGGATCCGGCAGCCTGAGAGAAATAAACTCTCCCGGCATCATTTCTTTATTCAGAGTATTCACGCTTTTGTTATTCAGATAAAAATAATTACTCTCATCGATATTGCCGCTGACAGAATCGTCATATTTTCCCGGCGCGGTACGCA
This sequence comes from Rahnella sp. PD12R, assembly GCF_019200965.1. NCBI lineage: Bacteria > Pseudomonadati > Pseudomonadota > Gammaproteobacteria > Enterobacterales > Yersiniaceae > Rahnella > Rahnella sp. PD12R. Next base: position 419,486 of record NZ_JAHTMS010000003.1, read on the forward strand.
ATGAAATATTGTCTTTGAAAACACCCTGCTTATCCGCAGTGGTGTACGGCGACGGACGGAACAGGAAGTTGAAGCGTTTGTTGTCCACCGCGCGGTTGCCTTCAACGTAAAGCGCGCCGGGGTTGAAGTTGTCGGTGAAGCCGTCCATACCGTTTTCCACCGCCACGTTGTTCAGCACGCGGTGCGCCACCGGCAGACCTTCTCCACCCAGCTTGAATCCGTTACTGCCGTTGTGAACCGACAAGCTGTTTTCGATCGTGACGCTGCCGTTCGGGCCGTCTTCGATTTTGTTGAACAGGTCGAATCCGTCATCCACGTTGTCATGTGAATAGCAGTTCACCAGCCGGTTGCCCTCGCCCACGCGCATTTTGACCGCAAAACCATCGGCATTTTTACGCCCCGGATCCTGATTTCCCCAGGATTCAGAATTGCTGATGAGGTTATAGCTGGCCCACAACGCCCGGCCAATGCCGTCCGGCGAGGCGACCCAGATGCCGGTATCGTCGGCATGATGGGCTTTAACGCGGTCAATATGGTTGTGACTTCCGGCAATATGAAAACTTTTCTGCGTGACGGTAATGCCCTGCACATTCCAGAAACTGGCTTCGAGTTTTAAACCGTTAAACACCGCATTTTCACCCAGCGGACGCAGCGTTTTCAGTTTTGCCTGAGTGCCGCTGGCGGTGGCCGTGATCACGCTGGCCGGATAGTCACCGTCAGCCAGCCACAGTGTGCCGCCGGGCGCCAACAGATCCACCGCACTGGCGAAATCCAGCGGATGCGTCTGCGAACCGTCGTTTTCAGCCGTGCCCTGCGGCGAGACATAAAGCGCATCAGGATTGCTGACCAGCGCCATACGAACCGCAAATTCCTGCGTCAGCGGTTTCCCGCTTTCGGGCGTGAACGTCACTTTCAGCGTGGTGGAAGGCTGCCCGGCGTGGAACGGCACGGCAACCACTTCCCCACCCTGAACGGTTTTCTGCCGTAACAGCGGCTTATTACCTTCATCTATCTGCAACTGGCCGTCGCCGTTAGTGCGCAGCTGAAATACGCTGTCGCGGCGCGCGATGACCGGCGAAGACATGACTTCAATGCGCGGTTTCAGTGACGGTGTCACGTAAGCCGCAGAAGGCAGGGAATGCGCTTCGCTGAGAGTCAGTTTCGCGTGACTGACCGTGATTTTGGCATTGCGCGATGCGAAGAAGCCGACGTAATACCCGGTTTTATCCAGCTGTGTGACCCGGTCTGCGCCTTCAGCAGATTTTACCGTCCACTGGTCGCTGCCCTGCGGCGCATAGGCAACATCAAAACCGCTGTCCGTTCGCGTCAGCCGCAGTGAGAAATGTGCGGGCGTGGTCAGCGGGTGGTATTCCTCGCGCACAATGCCGATCCCGGTATTTCCCCACGGCTGTCTGACGCCCTGCCGTGCAATCAACGCCACGACCGGCGGCTTATCGCCCACTGCCATCACGCTGTTCATCACCATATTTGAGGCAGCCGGTAACTCCTCAATGCCCGGTTTGGTGACCGGCTCGCGCGGTGCGCCGAGGATGTCGCGCACCAGTAATCCCGCGCCTTCCTGACCGGCCGGTTTCGCGCCGTTTTCCGGGCCAAACTGATCGAGCGTGATATCGGCTTCCAGCTGGAAATTCGCCTCCGCGGGCAGACGCGTATAGAAATAGGTCAGGCCGTCGTGGCTGTTCCCCACTTTGCCGCCACGGCTTTCCAGCGTAAACGGTGTGGTCAGCGGAATACCCGTTGCGGGAACGGGCTTATCCTCTGCCAGACGCACTTCGTTCATGCCTATTTTTTCCGGCAATACGTTGGTGGCGAAATTGACGTCGGTGGACTGACCAAAAGTGATGCTGTGCCAGCGCAGATTTTCCGGTTCAGGCAATGCGGCGGCTACGCTGTGTGTGCAAATCCCGAAGGAGAGCGCGACCACAGCCAGTTTGTATTCCCACATAGTTTTTCTCATCCTTAAAAAATACGGGGTCGCTGGCCGGTTATCCCGGCCAGTCGGTGAGTTCAAAATACAGTGTGATGCTGAAATTACGGCTGTTGCGTGGTGCCGGTCAGCGGTTTAGGCACATCCACGCTGACGGCGGGCGTGTTGAAGATTTTGCGGCATACCGCGCTGTTGCCCCAGCATTCTTCATACGGATGGCCGATCAGCTCTTCCATGACCGCGCGTGCGTCCGGCTTGATATGGCCGATGGCGCCGCCCGCCTTGATACGCGCCACTTCGCCGAGCACCACCAGATGCGTTTTACGGTTCAGTTTCATCTGGTTACTGAACAGCATCGCCATCAGCGCAAGGCCGATGACCCCGATGCAGAACACCAGTGCAATCGCCATCACTGCACTTTCCGGCTGGGTATGCGATTTGGACTGGAAGCCGTAGAAGCTCAGAATCGCACCCATCACAAACACGATCACCGAGCGCATCAGCTTGCCGGAGAAGGTCATCGCCCCGGCGTAGATCCCTTCGCGACGACGGCCGGTAAAGGCTTCATCCACATCAGCCAGGAAGGTGTAAACCGTCCAAGGAATGTAGTAAACGCCGCCGGTGCCGATACCGAAAATCACGGTAATGGTCAGCATCGCCACGGTCGCGTACTGCTGCGGCAGGTGCAGGAAATGCAGCAGGCTGTAGCAAAGGACGGAGAACACCACGATGCCCAGCGCCAGAATGTATGGCTTGCTGAAGCCGTGTTTCACGCAAATACCGATGAAAATCGCGGTAGAGAACAGTTGCAGAATGGAGTTCAGGCTGCTCAGCCCGGCGACCATGGTCGGGTCATATTGCAGAACGAAAATAATGAAGTAGGTGAAGACCGACGCGAAGAGCCATTCTGCCCCAAATCCGCACAGATACATGCCCAGATGCTTACGGAATACGCGCAGGTGGAACGTCGATTTCATATCGCGTACCAGCGTCAGCATGGTTTTGCCGAGGCTCATTTTGGTTTCGTCAACCGGCGTGGTCTCTTCCACCGGGCGTTCCCAGGATGACAAATACAACAGGCCGATGGCAACGCACAGGATCACCCCGTACGTCAGTGCCGTGAAGAAGAACGGCTGCGCGGAGTCTTTGCCGTAAATCAGGATGAACTGGCCGGGAATGAAAGCCGCCAGGAAGTTTGCCACTTTACCGAAAATCGCCTTGTAACCGGTCAGTTTAGAACGGGCCGAGAAGTCGGTAGTCATTTCGGTCGCGAGCGTTTCATACGGCACCATGACCGAGGTATAAATCAGCTCGAACAGCACGTAGGTGGACAGGTAATACCAGAACCCGAAGCCTTCGACCCACAGCAGCGGGTAGAACATCATCAGCGGTACGCCGAGCAAGATGAAGAAACGGCGGCGGCCAAAGCGTTTGCCGAGGCGCGTTTTACCAAAGTTATCCGAGAGGTAACCCATCAGCGGGTTACTGATGGCGTCAATAATGCTGGCAACCGAAAAGATGGCAGAAGCCTGAAGCAGGGTCAGGCCGCAAAACGTGGTGTAGAAATAAAGCAGCCAGATCCCGGCAATCGCCAGCGCCCCGCTGCCCAGTAAATTCCCACCGCCATACGCCAGCTGATGTTTAAATAAAATTGGTTTTTCTGTGTTCATGTGTCGTTCCGCCAGAGAGTTTAGAAATATGAACCGCTGTTTCGTTTTTATAGAGATAGCGTTTTATATAGGCGGAATGAATGAATAGATGTGAATCAGTTCACATTTGAAAGCGCGGCGGGTGATTTGTCAGGCAATTTTGCGATACGTGTAACATTCCCGTCCATTAAAAAATCACAATTCGAGAGAATGTTCATTTTGCATTAGTTTGGAGTTGAATGGTTTGCTGACTATTACTAATCAAAACCATGACTTAACCTGGGGAAAAATCTTAGGATTTCTTTTCACTTTAAGGTGAAAGGTCGTGCATGAAAGGGGTAAAACAGGCCATTCCCTGGCCTTATTGCCTGCTACAGCGGGTAATTCTGATTCATAAATCGCCCGGAATATCAGGCTTTCAGCAGTGACGCTGTGCTTTCGCTGAGTTCATCGAGCAAGGTATAGCGTTTACGGTATTCGGAACGCTTTTTGCTCGGGATCTCTTCCATGGTTTTGCGTGGCAGTTCCAGCGGAACGTCATATAACGCCGATGAATACACCGTCGCACTGATGGAATCCCAGAATTCGTTATAGCTGGCGACAAACACATTTTTCTTACGGTGACGGTAACGGAGGCTGCGGAAAACGTGCCCGGTATCGCTGACGGCCAGAATGCGTTTCACACCGGTCATTTCTGCAATGCGTTGCAGGCTTTCCAGTAACAGACGTTTTGGAAACAGCCCGTAGCAGGATTTGGTCGCCTGTTTAATCACTTCATGCGGCGTTGAACGGTGTGCGCCCTGGAAACCGCCGACTACGATCGTCGGCCCTTCCGGGCGTTGCACCACGCTGAACGTCAGCGCTGCGAGACGGATTTCATTCATGTAAAGGAACATGTTGGCTTCGCCTTCACGTTCTGATTTGCCGATGGAACCCAGTACAACGCGGAAGCTTTCGCCGTCTTTGCCTGCAAATTGCGTGACAGCGTAACCTTCTGCACTCAGCAAAGCTTTTTTTAGCGTCGTATTAGTGAGGCTTTTAACAAATTCGTAGTGATCGACCAGCGCATCTGCACGCCCGGCGGACGGCAAACCGAGATACAAATAGGGCTTGTGAATTTTATTGGGCAGTTTGGTCTGCACGCTTAGCGCTTCCTGCCAGACCGGCTCTGCGGCCATCTTGTCGAGCACCTTCAACGTATCCAGCGGGTGCAGCAAGGTTCGTACGGCGTATTTCACGCGGAACATGCGGTTTTTCCACAACGCATCCGGAGTACGTGCGCCACTCAGCAGATCCATAAACAGAGTGAATCCACTGGCTTTTTTAATGTTTTTTCCAGCGGAGTAATTTCCACTGAGGGATTCGGTTTCGTTAAGGGATGAGTGTTCCATGATTGATTTCCAGTGCCTGAAATAATCACGGTATCACCTGATTTTTAAACAACTTTACAACGTGGATTTAAAGAAGAACGAAGGTTTGGGAATATGTGCTGACTGTTTAACTGCGGTTTACTTTACGATTTCTTTACACAGTACCCCGTTTTTTCTGCACATTCATCGGCTATGTAATCTGGCGCTGTGTATCCGTCAGTTCAGCGGGTCATTGCTGTGGACGTTTCCCCACTCGCACATCATGTCTAAAACCGGGATCAGCGACTGACCTCTTTCAGAAAGGCTGTATTCCACTTTGGGCGGAATTTGCGGATATTCCTTTCTGATGATCAAACCGTCGCTCTCCAGCTCTTTCAGCGTGAGGCTTAGGGTTCGGAATGAAATTTTCCCCAGACGGCGTTTTAGCTCATTGAAGCGCACGACAGGCGTAGCCCCGGTCAGTGAGTAAAGGATAATCATTTTATATTTTCCGCTGACCAGCGAAAGCGTATACGCGAACCCTGTTTCTTCCTGAAGCTCGCAGGAAATATCGACCGTTTCTGTATTCATTACACTATCCTTTTGTATAGTACCTATCATAAATGACAGTATTGTACTTTAAATTAAAGCATCCCTATGATGCAAACATCAAACAGACACTGAATTATTTCATCGAATAAAGGGAGATATTATTTGAAAACGCTCATTGTTGTTATTCATCCAAATCTGAATGAATCTGTTATCAATAAACGGTGGATGCAGGAATTAACGCAATACCCCGATTTATATACAGTCCATAATCTTTATCAGGCTTATCCCGACGGGATTATCGATGTCCATAAAGAACAGCAGTTAATTGAACAGCACGACAGCATGGTTCTGCAATTTCCGCTGTACTGGTTTAACAGCCCGCCGCTGCTGAAACAATGGCTCGATGAAGTCTTCACCTATGGCTGGGCGTACGGCTCCACCAGCGGGCACAAGCTCAGAAACCGGAAGTTTTCTCTGGCCGTGAGCGCCGGTATTAAGGAAGAGGATTTTGCGCCTGAAGGACGTTATCAGCATTCGTTAAAAGAAATACTTTTGCCTTTCGAAATGACGGCAAGATATGTGGAGGCCAATTATCTTCCCTTCTATGCTTCTTACGGCGCGGAAGATGGAATTTCGCTAGAAGAACTGGAGAAAAGCGCGAAAGGATATATTGACTATCTTCAGTCTTTATCGTCAGCTTTATAAATTAAACCCGGCAAATGCCGGGTTTTTATTTTCGGAATATTAAGACACCGCCGCACTATTTATTATCCATAAATTAAAGGTTTTCCATAAGTTAAAAGTTTTCAACAAATTCAAACGCCAGACGCAGCTGTTCTGCATTCGGATTTCCCGGCAACAGATGAATGGATTCTCCAGCCTGCAAGGTGCGTTCAATCAGGCGTGAGATCTGCGCTTCGTCATGAATATCCACCTGCAAATGCGCCAGACTGACCGGCAGATCCAGCACGCGGTACAGCGCTTTCAGTTGTTGAACCACTTCCGGCTGATTCAGCAGTGCGCTCTGCACCAGAATGCCGTAAGCCACTTTGGTGCCGTGCAGGAAGGCGTCAGTTCGCGGCAGCGCCGTCAGGCCGTTATGCACTGAGTGCGCGGCGGCAATGCGGGTATAGCGATCGCCCAGACCGCCGACCAGCCCGCCACCGGCAATGATTGCGTCCAGTACGTTGAGGAAAGATTGCGTCAGCTGATTGTCGTCCTGCGCCTGCAACGCCGCTTCACTTTCGTTGAGCAGAACGTCGCGGATCGTCAGCGCCGTGTTCAGGCCAAGCTGCACCGTTAAAGGCAGAATTTCCGGCTGCGGGCTGAGCACCACCGCTTCGTACCATTTCGCCAGCGTATCGCCGATTCCGGCCAGCAGATATTCCTTCGGCGCCCTGAGAATAATGCGCGGTTCGACCAGCACCAGATGGTTAGCGTCATTGAAAATTTCATAGCGCAACGCCTGCCCTTCATCGTTGTACCACACGGAAAGCGGCGTCCAGGCGGCGCAGGTGGCGGCGATAGTGGGAATGGCAACTACCGGTAATCCAAGGCGACGGGCCACGACTTTCGCGGTATCCAGCACCGCGCCCCCGCCGATCCCAATCACGACCTGACGGTCTTCCCCGCCAATTGCCGCGATGCGCTGCACTTCGGTTTCGCTGCAATGGGCGCTGAACAATACGCGCTTCGCCTGCGATGCGCTGAAGGCTTCGGGCAGATAGTCCTGCGCTGCCGCGAGTGCGCGTTCGCCGTAAATCCACAGCGCGTTATCCAGTTGTTCCGGCGTGTAAAACAGCGCCAGACGTTCAATCGCGCCGGGGAAAGAAAAGTAGTTTGCGGGGCCGGTAACCACGCGGATATCAGTATCGCTCATGGGGAAATCCTTAAATTAGAAGCTGTTAACATCCTACGCCCGGACATCCGGATGGCTAATAATCTTTGGCATTAACTTATGCCTTTTAGTTCGTTGCCAATCACTACCCTGTCATCAAAACTCGGACAATCAATTCATTAACGCATTCTAAAAGCCTCCCCAAAGGCCTGTATGAATTGTCTTCCCGTTCGAATGATGATTAACCACACACAGGGTAATTGAAATGAAACTGTTCTCCTCTTCATTGCTGGCATTAAGTTTGTTGTCGGTCTTTCCTGCTTTTGCGGCAGACACCGCCGCGATACCGAAAGCCATTGCTGATCATAAAGGGCCGGTGCGCATTGCGGTGATCCGCAATCTGGGCTCGGACGATAACACCACGCAATTTGTCTCCGGCGCGATCCAGGAAGGCCGCAAGTTAGGTTTTCAGGTCAGCACATTTCTGAGTAACGGCGATGACGCCAAATTCCAGGATTTCGTCAATCAGGCCATCAGCCAGAAGTACGACGGCATTATTTTGTCTCAGGGACGCGATCCGTATTCCACCGAATTGCTCAAACGCATTACCGCCAGCGGCATCGCGGTGTCGGTTTTTGATACCGCCGTCAACGGCGACATTCCCGGCGTAACCGTTACCCGGCAGGACGATGCGTCGTTAACCGAAATGTCCGTGGGCCAGCTGGTGAAGGATTTCAACGGCAAAGCCAGTATCGTCAAACTGTGGGTCGCCGGTTTTCCGCCAATGGAACGTCGTCAGGATGCCTATAAAAAGCTGCTGAAAGACCAGCCGGGAATTCATGAACTCGAATCCGTCGGCGCGGTGTCTTCGGACGTTCAGGGAGACACGGCCAACAAAATTGGCGCGATTCTGGCGAAGTACCCGAAAGGCAAAATTGACGCCATCTGGGGGACGTGGGATGCGTTCAGTCAGGGCGCGTACAAAGCCTTGCAGGAAAATGGCCGCACGGAAATCAAACTCTACAGCATCGATATTTCCAATCAGGATATCGGCCTGATGCGTGAAGCAAACAGCCCGTGGAAGCTGAGTGCAGCGGTCGATCCGAAACTGATCGGCGCGATTAACCTGCGTCTGGTTGCCAATAAAATTGCCGGCGAGAAAACGCCTGCCACCTATGATTTCAAAGCTTCTGCCATTCCGCAGGCGTTGCTGATCAGCAATCCGGACGCCGTCAACGTCGCGTCGCTGGCGAAAGTCATTCCGGGCTGGGGTAAATCGGATGATTTCATCGCCCCGTGGTTCGCCACCCTCGAAGCCAAAAATAAGAAATAAGGCCGGAACATGACAACTCAATCTCTTCCGCAACCGGAATTCAGCCGCAACATGCGGCTGATCGGGCACAGCGATCAGGGTGGAAAGCCTGACGGCGTACAGGTCATGGTTCACCGTGGTTATGCCTATATCGGCCATATGGTGTCGCAGGGTTTTTCTATCGTGGATGTCCGCGACCCGAAAAATCCGCGCCATGCCGGTTTCGTTGCGGCACCGCCGGGCACCTGGAATGTGCATTTACAGGCGCACGACGATTTACTGCTGGTGATCAACGCCCGCGATTTGTTTGCCGACGTGCGTTTTGCCGATGAAAAAGTGTATTACACCCGTTCCGTCAGCGAGACGGTCAAAGGCACACAGCAGCGCGGCTGGAGTGCCGGTGTGCGGATTTTTGATATTTCGACGCCCGATCAGCCAAAAGAGATCGGCTTTCTCGGGCTGGAAGGCATCGGCGTTCACCGCATCTGGTATGTCGGCGGGCGCTGGGCTTACGTTTCAGCCCTGATCGACGGTTACAGTGATTATATTTTCCTGACTATCGATCTGGCTGACCCGCGTCATCCGCAGGTGGCGGGACGCTGGTGGTTGCCGGGGATGCACACCGCGGGCGGTGAAACGCAGGGCTGGCCGGAAGGTAAACGTTACGCGCTGCATCACGCGATCATCAGCGGCGACACGGCGTATGCCAGCTGGCGCGACGGCGGCCTGACGCTGCTGGACATCAAAGACCGGACCGCGCCGCAGCTGATTTCGCACCGTAACTGGAGCCCGCCGTTTGGTGGCGGTACGCACACCGCGCTGCCGTTGCCGGACCGGGATTTGCTGATCGTGCTTGATGAAGCGGTGCTGGATAATCAGGAAGACGGTGAGAAGCTTATCTGGGTATTCGACGTGCGCGAACCGTCCAGTCCGGTGAGTATTTCGACGTTCCCGCAGCCGGATGAGCGGGATTATGTCAGCAAAGGCGCGCATTTTGGCCCGCACAACCTGCATGAGAACCGGCCGGGCAGCTTTGTCAGCTCGACGCTGATTTTCGCCACTTACCAGAATGCCGGTGTTCGCGCTTACGACATCAGCAATCCGTATCAGCCGAAAGAGACCGGTGCGCTGGTGCCGGCGGCTCCGGCCAAAATGATGGACACCCGCCCCGGAAGGCCGCAGGTGATTCAGTCCTGCGACGTGTTTGTCGATGCGCAGGGCATCATCTACAGCACCGACTACAACGGTGGCCTGTCCATCATCGAGTATCTCGGTTAATGCTGCGCCGCGTCTGAATTCGTCAGTTTAAGACGCGGCGATTTTCTTTTCCGCCACCTTCTTCCCCGGGCTGAGCACCAGCCATACAGCAAGACAAATCAGTACACCACCCGCAAAGAACCCTTCCGACAGCGTTTCATTGAGCAACAGATAGCCCCACAAAATACCAAACGGCGGGATGAGAAACGTCACGGTCATGCTGCGTAGCGGGCCGATATCGGCGTTCAGGCGGAAATACAAAATATACGCCCAGGCCGTGCAGATGAAACCGACCGCCAGCACGCACAGCCAGACCACCGGCTGTGCCCAGTTGACCGGCGCTTCGGTTGCGGAGGTGTACAAAAAGAACGGCAGGAGGAACAGCGTCGCGCCCAGCTGACTGCCGGTCGCCACCAGTTTTGGATCCAGCCCGCCTCGCTCGGAAATCCAGCGGCGCGTCAGGAATCCGGCCACCGCATAACAGCTGGTCGCTATCAGACAGGCGATCACGCCCGCCAGCAGCGACGACACGGACTGCGCCGCGCCGGTGGCGGTCAGCAGTGTAATGCCCAATAACCCCAGCAGCACGCCGAGCGCCTTTTTGAGCGTCACGCTTTCATGGAAAAACAGCCCGCCCACCACCACACCCATCAGCGGCGTCGTGGCATTGAGAATGGCCGAATACCCGGCGGGCAGCCAGCGCGCGGCCAGGCAATACATCAGAAACGGCAGCCCGGAGTTGATCACGCCGAGCAGCAACGCACTGCGGAATTTCCCCTGAAAATCCCGTGGTGTGCGCAGCACCGCCAGAATCACCACCAGCCCGACAAACCCGAACAGCACCCGTAAAAACGCGGTATTGATCGCCCCGAACGCCGGAGACGCCACCCGCATAAACAAAAAGCTCCCGCCCCAGATAGCCGCCAGCAACAATAAACGGCAATAATCGCCACTTTTCATTCACTTCTCCTTTTGGGTATGGGGTGGTGTTATTACAGAAGAAACAAAGAGCAGAACCCGTCTCCGCCATTCCTCATAATTTTGCTCATCAGTGTAGCTAAGCCCGTGACTTCTGCCCTCCTTCTTCTTGCTTTCTCATTTGCAAAATACCGACTTAACAAAGCTGGCAAATTTATGGCTTACATTTCGGTCCCTGAGGGCTTATGTGATCCGTGTCATGGATAAACTGTGAAAGTCAGTTTAATTTTCCTGTCCTGATTTTGTTTATCTAATTGAATTTATTGTATTTATTTTAATTATATATTGCCTAGAAAATTACTTTCTGATTAATGAATGACCACGGATGATAAAGGAATAACAGCATGGCGATTAATGGAACGCGCTTCACTTTCACTGCAGGCAGCACGGCAAAAGACACCTTCGCGGTCGTGAATTTTCATCTTTCGCAAAATTACTCCGAACTCTTCACGCTAAATATTACGCTGGCAAGCAGCGACCCGGCCGTTGGGTTTGAAAAGGTTCTCGATGAAAATGCGACGCTGACAATCTGGCAAGGCACTGAGATTAAGCGGCGTGTACGCGGCATCGTGACGTTTTGCGAGCAAGGTGATACCGGTAAACATCAGACACTTTACCGAATGACCATCCGGCCTAATTTCTGGCGCAGCTCTCTGAGAACGAACTGTCGCAGTTTTCAGAATCTGGATATCCGCAACATTTTCCAGCCGCTGTTGAGCGAAATGGAAGTGGTTAAATATGACACTCTGTTTCGTGCCAGCCATAGTGCGCGCGAGTTTTGCGTGCAGTTCATGGAAACTGATTTTGATTATATTTCCCGTTTGTGTGCTGAAGAAGGGATCTTCTTTTATGAACAGGAGTATCTGGAAGCCAACGACCAGAAGCTGACTTTTGCAGACAACTGTTCCGCATTAACGGGCATCGGCTCCCTGCCTTACAACCCCAATTCGGCCACTGAGGCCGACACTTACTGCATTAATAATTTCCGGCGCAGCGCACGCATCCGGCCCTCGGAAGTTGTCACACAGGATTACACCTTCACCGCGCCCAACTGGCAGGCACAATACCAGCAGCAGCCGTCAAAGATGAAAAACCAACATGACCTGTACAAGATTTTCGACTATCCGGGGCGTTTCAAAGATGAACAGCACGGTGCCGATTTCGCCAAGTACCAGATTGAAGGCTGGCGTAACAACGCTGACGTCGTTGCCGGCAGAAGTAATAGCCCCGTATTATCCCCAGGTCTCTGTTTTTCGTTAACAAACCATCCGCGTGAAGATCTGAACGTGAACTGGCAGGTGGTCTCAAGCGAGTTGAGCGGCGACCAGCCGCAGGCATGGATTGGCAACGAAGGTCAGGGAACAACGCTGGTTAATGAATTTGAAGTTATCCCTTCTGCCCAAACATGGCGGTCAATGCCGCATCCCAAACCGCGCGTTGACGGCCCGCAGATCGCCATTGTCACCGGACCTCCGGGCGAAGAGATCTTTTGTGACGAGCATGGTCGCGTGCGTGTGAAATTCGCATGGGATCGTTACAACAAAGCCGATAACTACAGCTCATGTTGGATCCGCGTATCACAGGCCTGGGCGGGTACAGGTTTTGGCAACATTGCCGTCCCCCGCGTCGGGCAGGAAGTGATCGTCGATTTTCTGAACGGGGATCCTGATCAGCCAATCATCACCGGCCGCACTTATCACGCGACAAACCGCGCGCCCGGCGGCCTGCCAGGAACCAAAACGCAGATGGCGATCCGCTCGCAAACCTACAAAGGCGACGGCTACAACGAGCTGATGTTTGAAGATGCGACGGGCAATCAATTGTTGTCGATGCAGGCGCAGAAGGACATGAAGACCAAAGTCCTGAACGATCAGACGCTCACCGTCGATCGTCATCGGGTAAAAACCATCAAAGGTAATGAGACCAATATCATCGAGGGCGATCGCACAAAAATTGTTAAGGGTAATGAAACTCACGCTATCGAAGGATTCCAGGGATCGACGGTCAAGGTTGGACAATCATCCGCAGTAAAAGGTGATGTGGCTGAGTTGACGGGAGGCGCGTTTACCAGCCTGGCCGTCAAGATTGTCACTTTAGGATCCGGAGAACTTATCCGGCTGGAGTGTGGTGAAAGCGCGCTTGAGTTGCATGCCAGCGGAGCCATCAATCTCAAAGGGAAAAGCCTCAATGTCACTATTGAAGGCAATGGCGTAATCAATACCCTCGGCGGTGTTCTGGGTCTGAACCCTTCTTCCCCCGGTTCCCCGGCCAGCGCACCGGGAGAAAGTTATAAACAATCAATTCAAAGCAGCATCGATGCAATTTTCAACAAGGAAAGTGAGTGATTATGAATCTTTACCGCACGGACGAATGCACATTCCCGATGCCCGATGGCAACAACTGGCTGGATTGCAGCCTGAATATTTTCCGCAATACCCATGATAATTCTTCACTGATTGTCAGCCGGGGCTTGATACCGCAAGAACGGGATTTTGAGGAGGAACTGGATTATCAATGGTCAATTCTGCTCAATAGCGTAGAACTTCTGCACACTGAGCCACGTCAGCGCCGCGTGCTGCCGATGTCACCTGCGCTCAACGCACTGGAGACCGATTGCAGTTTCAGGCGCGGGGCACACATCCATCATCAGCGTCAGCTGGCGATTTATCGTTCTGATCCGCGGGAGATGCTGATTTTTACCCGCACCGCATTACAACCCTTTACTGATGAGCAGAACCTTTACTGGCAAAAACTTTGCCAGTCATTGTGTCTGACTCAATCCTGACCGGGGAGCAGACATCATGGCTGATGAACATGCTGCCCGTCTGGGTGATGCCATTATTCATACCAGCGTAATGGCCGATATTGCTGCGGTTGCAATTCAGGGGATTGCAGTTGCTGCCGCGGGTGCCATCGTTGCGGGGGTCGCCATTGTAGCGGCTCCGGCGTTGGCGGCCGGGGGCATAGCGGCAACTGCCGTGGCCGCTGCGGGCACCTGTGTGGGGTCCGGGCTGATTGCCGGTTTTGTTCTTGAGGCCACGGGGATGATGGATGAGGTCATCAGCGAGAGTGAGGGACTGGCGAACGCGATGTTCCCCCCTTCACCCGCGGGCGTTATCACCACCGGTGCGCCCGATGTATTGACCAATGATATTGCGGCCGCGCGGGCCGCCGGACGTTTGCTCAGCACCACCGAACAGGCCGGATTAACGCCAGAACCTGAAGGCGAAAGGGATTACGTCGCCATGCTGCTCAATGGCGTTAAGGCCATTGGTATGGAGCTGATGAATCCGACCGTTGCGCTGCCTCCGGGGCCGGTCGCGCCTTCAAATCAGGATATCGTCCTTTGCGATAAACATCCTCCTGCCCCTCCGCAATATCTTGCGGAAGGCTCTTCTACCGTCTCCATTAACGATTTACCTGCCGTACGTGGGAAAGATCGCACAACCTGCGGCGGCACCGTTTCAACCGCCGTATCGCCCAACGTCACTATCGGCGGCGCAGCGGTCATAGTGCGCCCAATCTCCAGTGGAAAAGTGCCGGGGCTGGATTTGTTGATGGCGGTGAGCATGTTGGCGATGGGGAGACCCTCTAAAATGTTCAGCAGACTGCCGTGCATGCTGCTGATGATGGGCGCAGGTATGTTGAGCAGTAAACTGGCGGCTTCTGTGCAATCGGCTTTTATGCCCGTGCATGCGGCTACCGGCGCTAAAGTGCTGGCCGGTGAAGAAGATCTGGATTTTGTTTTACCGGCACGTTTCCCTCTTCGCTGGCAACGCATTTACAGCAGCCGCAATACGGTGGCGGGAATGTTTGGTGCGGGATGGCGGACACCCTTTGAGACGAGTCTGACCCTCGAAGGAGAAATGACCTGTTTTCATGATGAAAGCGGGCGTGAATTACGCTTTGCCTCGCTGGCAGCCGGTGAACGAAAAATCTATCCTGCTTCCGGTTTGCTGGTGGCTGCCGGAGATGTGGGGCAGATTCTGGTTGCCGATATGGACGGTAGCGTCTGGCGGTTATATGTCCCGGATCCTCAATTAGCCGGCAAGCTGCGGCTGACGTCGTTGAGCGACGAATACGGCAATGGTCTGTTGCTCATTTATGATGAGCAGGGAAAGCTCGCTGAGCTGAGAGACACGGAAGATAGCCTGAGGATCAGCCTGCATTATCAGCTTGCTTCAGATCCGTTACGTGTCACAAAGATCACGGACGCCAGCAGCAAAAACCCCCGCACACTCATGACCTATGGCTACGGCCTCACCGGCCAGCTGACGAAAGTCACTGACGCCGCTGGCGTGGTTATTCGCGAGTTTGATTACACCGCCGAAAGGCTGATGGCGTGGCACGTTCTGCCATCAGGCTTGCGAAGCGATTACCGCTGGCAGCAATTTGAGGATGACTGGCGGGTTATCGCACACGCCACCAGCGCGGGAAGGCGCAGCACGATAAGTTATGACCTGAATGAGCGTGTTACCCGTGTTCAGGAGTCAGACGGTATGACCCGTGAGCACTACTGGAATGAAGAATATCTGGTAGAGCGTTTTATCGATGAAGCGGGCAACGCGTGGTGTTATGCGTGGGATGAAAATCAGCAACTCACCCAAACCGTCGCACCGGACGGCGCGGTACAGCAGTTTGACTATGATGCATCCGGCAACCTTGTCAAAGAAACCAACCCGCTCGGTGGCATAAGTCATACCCTGTGGCTGGAACGGCAGGCACTTCCCCGCCAGTTTATCAATCCGCAGGACGGCGTTTACAGCCTGCACTATGACGCCTGTCACGGCGTCATCGCTGAAGAGGATGAACTCGGGCAAATCAGTCGCTATGAACGGGACGGGTTTGGTCAGGTGACGGCTTACATCAACCCGCTTGGGGGTATCAGCCGTTTTTCGTGGAACGAACGCGGCCAGTTAACCCGTGCGCAGGACTGCTCCGGGCATACCACGCAGTATGCTTACGATGAGCATTACCGGCAGGTCTCAATGACCGATGCAGCAGGAGAAACACGGCATTATGAATACGATGCTGCCGGGCGGATAGTGCAGGTAACGTCGGCAGAGGCACGGACGGAACATGCGCTTTGGGATGAAAAAGGCCGGCTGGTCGGATTAAAGGCCGCTGATGGCACATTGCGGGAATACGGTTATGACCCCGCGACCGGTCAGTTGCTTTTCAGTCGTGATGCTTTAGGGGGAACGGTTTCCCATTCGTACGATCCGCGCGGGCGGCTGACCCGTTTCATGAATGAAAACGGTGAAGCGTACGGCTTCCGCTGGGGTGAAAACGACAGGCTGACTGAAGAAAGCGGTCTTGATGGTGTTGCTACCCGCTACGAATATGATACCTGTGACCGTAGCAACAGCAGAACCTTTGCCGCAGGTACAAATCAGGCGCTGACTCACCATTTCACACGAGATCTGCGTGGGCAGTTAGTCGCCCGACAAACGCCTGATGGTGTCACGCAGTATCAGTACGACCCGCTCGGACAAATGACTGACGCCTTTTTCACGCCGAAAGATGGTCGGGCACCTGAGCGTCTTTCACTGGCCTACGATCCCGCTGGCCAACTGTTATCTGAGCGTGGTCACAATGGCGAGGTTAACTACCTCTATGATGCGCTGGGTAATCGCAACGCGATAAAGTTGCCGGACGGTCGCACGCTGAAAACGCTTTATTATGGTAGCGGGCACGCCTTGCAGGTGATGCTGGATTCACAATCAATTACCGAGTTCAGTCGTGATGCATTGCACCGGGAAACTGGCCGGACACAGGGAGTGCTTCAAACCGGTTTCCGCCACGACCGCCATGGGCGCGTTAGCGAACGGTGGACGGGCCGCACACCCCACGCGGCGCTGGCACAATCGAAAGAAAGCTGGCATTACGACCTGAGGGATAATCTGACCCAGGTTCATCAGAGCACGACGCATTTCCGTGCCCGTCGTTACACCTATGACGCGGCGGACCACCTGACCGGTCGTGAAGGGCCAGCCCCCTCACCTCAGCATTACCGCTACGACCCTGCATCCAATCCGCTGGATACGACCCTGAATATCGGGTTGTGGCCGCATAACCGGGTTATGCAGCACGACAGGTGTGATTACCAGTACGACATTTACGGCCGAACGACTGAAAAACGCACCCACGGCGAGCGCTGGTTGTACCGCTATAACAGTGATCATCAGCTGGTCGAAGTGCTGCATCAGCCAGTCAGTAAAACGCGGCCGGAATGTGTGGTGAATTTTAGCTACGACCCGCTAGGCAGACGGATCAGCAAGCGTGTGCGTTACCAGCGCATGGATCTCGTGACCTTCGTGCCGGATAAATTTCAGCCCTCGGAAACCCGGTTTTTATGGGAGGGCCCGCGCCTGCTGGCCGAGTTCAGCGGCAAGTGTACACAGGTTTACACCTACAGCGATCAGACCAGTTATGCCCCGCTCGCCAGAATCGACAGCACGGGCGGTGGCAGTAAAGTTTATTATTTCCACAACCAGGTCAACGGTCAGCCGGAACTAATGACCGACAGTGAGGGAAAGGAATGCTGGCGCGGCGAGCCTGACTGTTGGGGCAAAGTCACAGGCGAAACCGACCCGCGGGAAATCACAACCGGCGGCCCGCAAAACCTGAGGATGCAGGGTCAATATCTCGACAGGGAAACGGGGTTACATTACAATTTATACCGTTATTATGACCCCGATAACGGACGATTTACCCAGCAAGATCCGATAGGTTTGTTGGGTGGGTTGAATTTATACCAGTATGCCCCGAATGCCTTGGGGTGGGTGGATCCTTTAGGTCTCGCGTGCTGGAATACTTCCAGAAAAAGTTTTTGGAAGAATGAAGCAAAAGCTAATCCTGGTAAATACTCGCAGAGAAATCTTGATTTGATGGCTAATGGAAATGCGCCAAAGATGAAAGTCGAGGTGAGAAATAGAAAAACTGGTTTGCATTCAGAGATGGACGTTCCAATTGAATTACACCATAAAAATATCCCTCAAAGGACGGGAGGTGAGAACGTACATCATCCTGATAACTTAGATGCTTTGCCACCTTGGGTACACGAATCGGTTGATCCATACAGACATACAGGCTATGACCTAATCAGAATATTAGAGGACGTGAATACATGGTGAATGAAATAGAAGTAGAAAAGTTTGTGAGTGCAGATTTATATGATGATGCCCTGAAAAAATTGGCAGGGCTACTAAATTTGGATATCAATGATGAAGTGGTTCCAAAATTACTATTCGGTCATGATGTTGCTAAAATATTGGCTTCAGGAGCTTCGATTTCAGATTTGGAAGAAATATTGAAGGGAGAGTTATCTTTTTTCATGAAATACGTAGTTGTTAAAATGGATATTATCAAAGAAGATGCCGAAAACCAAGAGGGTAATGATGATGAAAGTACTGTTGTAAAATATTTGCCAATTTACAAGGATTTCTTAATTATCCATTTATTGGAATTTTTTTTACTGAAAAACGATCAAGCTAACCTCTATGATTATCTAAAAAAAATAAGAATCCCTTATAGTAAAAAGTATAGCGCTCAGTTAAGGGATATATATAACTCACTTAGTGAGGGATGATTCGACAACTTTTAGTTAATGAATTGTTGTTATCTGAAGAGTTGAGGTTGATGAATAATGTTAAATTTAATTAAACTTGATAAAAGGTTCACGCCATATCTGTTCAAGGCAATTCATGCTGCTAAAGGAAGTGATTTCGTTTTATCAGGAATGTGCGACATAGAAAATTACAATGTTTTATTTGAAGATATTGTGCATAAGAGAAACGGAAAAGAATTTTATACAATAAGCTTTTATGCTAAAGAGGTGACCAAAGACAATTGGATGGATGCATCACCACGTACATTTGATGGGGTAAATGTTGACATTGATGCCCAAACTCAAGAGGTTATTTATGTCTATATTGATAGGTGAGTAATTTAAAGGGGGCACATATCGCCCCTTAATGCACAGGCCTTTCATTCATAATGAAAGAATTCGAAAGGAAACAAAGATACAAATCCTTGATGAGGATGGAGAACAATCTGGTTGGTAATGTTATAATGTCAATAGGTTGAAATCATAGGTTGGTCAGGTTAGGAAATTGCCCAGCCTAAGAAATTCAACTATTCGAGCTATTAAGATAATGGATTATGAAGGTTAGTTATGTCTGCTGAATTTAAATTAAATTTTTCTGATAATGCCTGGTATGTAGAAAATAGAAGTCTGATAGAGGAGAAAATTGTATCCTTAAAAACATTTGTTACAAACGATTGTATCGAATATCATTTGGCTGGTTATGAAATAAAAAGGCAGCCAAAAGATTGGTTATATGATGTCAGGATTTTTTTACGAGAAAAGGATTTATTTGTTGAAATAAGTGCGCATCCATTAAGCATTGAGACCGATTTGACTTTTCTTTTCACCTGGTTTAGAAAACAAACTCAGATACTTATTATCGATGACGAAGGTGAGGATTCTGGTTGGTGATGATATTAATAGTTTATTTAAGGTGTAAATTAGCAACTGCTTATTGTTGGTTTTTGGCTCACTCGGTAAGTTCACTGAGCTTAGATATACTGAAGGTATCCCGAGTGCCCAGTTGCTATAGACCAGCTGTAGGAAATCTATAGCGAAGAAAGTCGCTTGTCAGAAGGTATGGCATGGGCATCGGCAGTAAAGTTTATTATTTCCACAATCATGTTAACGACCATCGTGACGAAATAACCCACCAGGAGGAAATAAATATGGGTGCGGCCAGCCTGATGGTTCTGTAACAACTGCTTCAGATTTTTATTATCAGCCCTGTTCGGAATAACCTTTACCTCTCACGTTAAATTTACCTTACAGGCCACCCCATGAACGATTTCTCACAAACCCATTATGACATCCGGCTGGAATGGGGTGTTCAGGCGGCTGAGGCGGATTGCGTCGTTATTATCGACGTGATGTCGTTTTCGACCTGCGTAAGTATTGCTACGGAGCGCGGTGGTATTATTTTCCCGTATCCGTGGAAAGATGCTCGTGCTCAGGATTATGCGGCTGAGAAAAATGCGCAGTGCGCGCAGTTTGACCGCCGTTTTGAGGGGCCGGGTTTCACGCTTTCCCCCTGCTCTTTGCAGGAAATGCCCGCCGGTACCCGGCTGGTGCTGCCATCACCTAACGGTTCTTCGCTGACGTTCAGCGCGATAAAATCGGGGGCGGATATTTATACGGCCTGTTTTCGCAATCTGTCAGCAACAGCCCGCGCCTGCGAAAAGTATTCCCGAATTCTGGTGGTTCCCGCCGGAGAAAAGTGGCCTGACAACAGCCTTCGCCCGGCGATTGAAGATCTGGCGGCGGCGGGTGGTTTAATTTCACGCCTGAAACACCGGCGTTTATCCTTAGAAGCGCGCGCTGCCTGCGCCGTCTATGAGACGATGGACCGGCAGGAGTTGCGGCAATGCGGTTCTGCGCTTGAACTTCAGCGACGAGGATTTGCCGCTGATGTCGAACTTTGCTTACAGCAAGACCTCTCCCACTCCGCCTGCAAACTTACGGACCAGGCTTTCTTTGCCGCACTTCCTGTTTAAAACCGCTCTTTTTGATCCTCCGCAGATCTATAACCCGCGCAAAGGTGTGTGATAGGTTTAATACTTATCATCTATCTTTCGCTGCGCCTTGCAGCGCCTTTGTGGTGTCCGGGACAGAATAAATGAGCCAGAGTAAATCGGATGCATCAGAACATCCGCAGGGAGATTCCGCGGTTAACTCGGGAATTTCCGTTATTGCTTTATTGGTTGCAGCCGCTTTCTTCATGGAGTTTATCGACGGCACGGTGATTGCCACCGCGCTGCCACAAATGGCCCTGTCGTTCGGCGTTTCGGCGGTAGATCTGAATGCAGGGATGAGCGCGTATATGCTGACGCTGGCGGTGCTGATCCCGGCCAGCGGCTGGGCGGCGGAGCGTTTCGGGGCGCGTAATGTGTTCACCTTTGCACTGGGCGTGTTCACGCTGGCTTCCCTGTTTTGCGCGCTGGCGACCAGCGTCAGTGAATTTATCATTCTGCGTATTATTCAGGGGATTGGCGGCGCGCTGATGGTGCCGGTCGGGCGTCTGACGGTGCTGAAAACCACGCCGAAACCGCAGCTGATTAAAGCCATCGCCACCCTCACCTGGCCTGCGCTGGTCGCGCCAATTCTCGGGCCGCCGCTCGGCGGTTTTATCACTCACTATGCTTCCTGGCACTGGATTTTCTACATCAACGTTCCGCTGGGCATTATTGCGATGATGCTCGCGTGGCGGCTTTTCCCGCAGGAAAAACCTGACCAGCCGAAGCACTTCGATAAACCGGGCTTTCTGCTGACCGGCATGGCGATGCTTTCGCTGGTGACGGGGCTGGAGCTGATCAGTCAGGACCACATTTTATGGATCACCGCCATTGCGCTGCTGGTGGTGGGCGTTGTGCTGTCGGTGCTGGCGTTACGGCATCTGCGACATGACCCCGCGCCGATGGTGCATCTGGGGTCGCTGGCGATCCCGACGTTTCGCATCAGCATGGGCGGCGGTTCGCTGTTTCGTGTGACCATCAGCGCCGTGCCTTTCCTGCTGCCGCTGATGTTGCAGGTGGGTTTCGGGATGGATCCTTTCCATGCCGGGCTGCTGGTTCTGGCGGTTTTTGCCGGGAATCTGGCGATGAAACCGGCAACAACGCCGCTGATCCGCCGGTTTGGATTCCGGCCGGTGCTGGTGGTGAACGGATTACTGAGCGTTTTCTCGCTGCTGTTTTGTGCGTTCCTGACGCCGGGCACCCCCGACTGGCTGGTGATGTTGTTGCTGTTTCTCGGTGGCCTCAGCCGTTCGATGCAGTTTACCGGCATCAGCACGCTGGCGTTTTCCGATGTTCCGGCCAGACAAATGGCCGATGCCAATACGCTGTTCAGCACGGTTTTGCAGCTTTCCGTCGGGCTGGGCATTACTGTCGGCGCGCTTGGTACGCGGCTCGGCGAACAGCTGATCGCCGCGATGCACTGGGATTCAATTCCCGGCCTGAGTTTTAAAGTCGCGTTCGTGGTGATTGCGATCCTGACACTCATTGGCTGGCTGGATATACTGCGGCTTAAACCCGACGCCGGTGTCGCGGTGTCCGGCAAAAAATGAATGATGACGCTATGATTAACCGGGCTATTTAACTTCTTTCGGAGAGACCGATGTTCACAGGATTAAGCGCTTTTCCTCTTACGCCGCTCACGGAAAACGGCATTGACGAGAAATCTTTTGTCCGGCTGATTGACCGGCTGGTCAGTGCTGGCGTGGATTCCATTGGTGCGCTGGGTTCGACGGGCAGTTACGCCTATCTGACCCGCGAAGAGCGCGCCCGCGTTGCACGTCTGGCGGTTGAAAATGCAGGTGATGTGCCGGTGATGGTCAGTATCGGTTCTGTGCGGACGTCAGATGTGTTACGTCTGGCTGAAGATGCCCAGCAGGCGGGCGTGAAGTCGGTATTACTGGCGCCGGTGTCTTACCAGAAACTCACCGAAGATGAAGTGTTTACGCTGTATGAAACGGTGTCCCGTAACCTGTCGGTGCCAATGTGCGTTTATGATAATCCGGGCACCACGCATTTTGAATTTTCCGATGAACTGTATGTCCGCGTGGCGCAACTGCCGCACGTTGCCAGCATCAAAATCCCTAACCTTTCGCCGGATCCGGTCGCAACCCGCCAGCGTCTGGATGCATTGCGCGCCTTACTCCCTGCTCATATCGCACTGGGTGCAGCGGGTGATCTGGCGGCAGCAACCGTGCTGACGCAGGGCGGCGACGTCTGGTATTCCGTGATTGGCGGTTTATTCCCGGAAATTCCGGTCGCCATTGCCCGCGCGGCGAAAAGTGGGAATGCGGAGAGCGCACAGGCGTTATCGGCGCAGCTTGAGCCGTTATGGGTGTTATTCAGAAAACACGGAAGCGTCCGCGTCGTGGCCGCCGCCGCCGAATTACTGGGTATGGTTTCCGCGCCCTGCCTGCCGTTACCGCTTCAGTCTCTGGGCGGCGATGAGCGTCAGCGTCTGGCGGTCGTTCTCGAACAACTGGGTTTGCAGGCCTGATTTTGATGGCGGGCGTTTGTCCCGCCGTTATTCCCTTCTTATGCCCACGCCATAAACAGCCACCCTTTTTGTTGCTTATTCCCCCGTTTGATTTCGCTTAAATCCCCTAGAGTGTCAGCATCATGAACCTTTTCTGCCTGCTTTCTTCCGCAGCGCAAAACCAATAAAGGCTTTTCAGGCGTGGCAAAATCATTTTTACGCAGTGGCAGTCTCAACGACATCCTTGCGCTGGGCGAAAACGGGCAACCGGTTTACGCGTCAGCCCTGCAATTACGGGAAACCTTACGTCTGCGTAAACAACCTGCAATTGCCGATTGTCTGGCTATACCGCAACTCAATGAAGCCGGTGACCGGCTTGACTGGTATTCCCCGCGCGAAGGCAAAGTCGTGTCTTGGGCAGCGACCACCGATGCGGCCCGCGCCTCCGCGCTGCGCCAGCTCGAAAATTGTCTGGATGCCGTAGCGCAAATCAGCAAAACGGCGAAAGCCTCTGAAAAATCCGCGAATCAGTTTTTCGGCTCCCTGCTGGAAAAGGCGTTTCGTTTCCCGGATCAGAACCACGTTTATCTGGTGGGCGGCCAGCCGGTACTGACGTTCTGGGGCTTTGTCAGTCTGGATAACACCCATAACGCCGACCCGTTTGCCGCTTTGCGTAATACGCTGAAAGCCGAAGAACCGCTGCCGACGCTGTCGCTCGCCGCCGAAAAACCGCGCGTGCAGGAACCGGTCATCGAACTGCCTCCGGCACCGCGCGTGATCAAAACTATTGAAGCCCGCGCCGCCGAACAGGAAAACGCAACGCCTGAACCGGTCGCCGCCCCGCGCCGTAAAAAATCACCGCTGATCTGGGCATTACCGGTCGCGGCACTGGTCTTCGCCGGTTCTGCTGCCGCCTGGTTGTATACGCGAACGCCTGAACCGAAAGCTGAAACCGCCAAAACCGAAGCACCAAAACCGGCGGCTGAACCGGTCGCGATTGCGCCAGCACCGGTCGCAACGGAAGTGAAAGCCCCGGAACCGGAGGTTGCGAAACCGGCTCCGGCCGCACTGCCGGTGGCTCCGGCTGCTGTGGTTGTTCCTGCGCCTGAACCGGTGGCAGAAGCTGAGAAGAACCCGGTTGTTGCTGAGCCAGCGCCTGCACCGGTTCCGGTCAGCAAAAATTCGCTGGTGCTGCCAGCGGACGCCGTAAAAATCGGTTCAACCAAATTCCTCAACGGTAACTGGACGGCCATCGTCGATATTAAAGATCCGGTAACCGGCAAACCGCCGGTATTGCGTTATCAGATTAAACAAGGTCAGGGAACGGTGAAAATCACCTACGGCGCGGGCGTGACCTGTCACGCTGAAACGGGTGCGGGCCTGATGCAGTCGGGCAAGCTGGTGATCAACAGCCGCTACAGGGCGAAATGCAGCGACGGTTCCCGTTATCAGATGCCGGAAATCAGCTGTACTCAGGGCGCGACGGGCGCAGCGGTGTGTCAGGGGCGTTACAACGGTGACACGGTTTACCCAATTACCATGAAGCGCGAAGGTAAATAACAGCATGCTGGCAACCATTACAGATTTTAAACAGACCATTTTTAAGCAGGCCGTCACCCTGATCCAGGACAGCGGTATTCAGTTTCTCGATTTCGCGCTCAAACCGGTTTGGGATGATGCACTGCCCGCCAAGTTCGTGCGCAAAAGCGCCAACGGCCCGCTGCTGCGTCTGGATTTCAACCCGCAAAATGGCCGCCATTTTTTACCCGGCGTGGACGGCGGCGCACCGGAAGTGGTGCGGCCTGAATTCAGTTTCCCGCTGGAACAGTCGCTCAAATTGCTCGATCAGGTCTGGCTGCCGTTGCCGTTCCTGCGTTTTAATCCTCCGCGCACCTTTATGGCGGGCCCGGATAACTGGGCGCGTGTGCAAATCCGCGCGCTCGATACGCCGGAAGCCGATGGCAGTACGCACCGCGTGGTGGTGGCGTTTGATACCCGCGTGACCGAAGGCGATGAAGAACAGGCGCTGCTGGCTCCGACGCCGGACGACGTGAAAAACGGCATTAACTTTGCGCTGGCGTGGCACAACGAAGAGTTGCCCGAGTTTCTCGACCAGACCTGGGTAGACGGCTGGCTGCGTGAAGTCTTTACCGAGCAGGCGGCACTGCGCGAAGACCGTGAGGCGCGCAATATCAAAGTGGCGCTGCGTGAATTTGAATATCAGGCTCACTATCTGAACCTGCTGGAAATGCTCGGCAGCCAGCTGAGTATTCCGGAACTGAAGATCAACGGCGCGACGCTTCAGGAACCGGCGATCAACGTAGATCTTATCCTCGACGTCGGTAACTCGCACACCTGCGGCATTCTGGTAGAAGACCATGTTGGCGAAACCGACGGCCTGAAACAGACCAGCGAACTGCAACTGCGTGACCTCTCACAGCCGCATTTTCTCTATAACGAGCTGTTTGAAAGCCGTGTGGAATTTGCTCAGGCGCGCTTTGGTAAACCGAACTTTTCCGTTGAAAGCGGCCGTGACGATGCCTTTATCTGGCCGTCAATTCTGCGTGCCGGGCGTGAAGCCAGCCGTCTGGCGCTGCTGCGTGAAGGCACGGAAGGATCGACCGGAATTTCCAGCCCGCGACGTTATTTGTGGGATGAAGACAGTTACACGCCGGGCTGGCGTTTCAGCCAGGGTGCCCACGGCGCAGTGCAGGAGCCGGTGGCGGCGGCAATGCCGCTGACGTTTCTGATCAATGACGAAGGTCAGCCGCTGTCTGACCTGCCGCCGGAAGATCGCCTGCCGGTGTTTTCTGCTCATTACAGCCGCAGCTCAGTGATGACGCTGATGCTGTCCGAACTGCTGGCGCAGGCGATGATGCAAATCAACAGTCCGGCGCAGCGCATCCGCATGCTGCGCTCGTCCGCGCCCCGCCAGATCCGCAATATTATTCTGACGCTGCCGTCGGCGATGCCGAAACCTGAGCGCGAAATTTTCCGCCGCAGAATGCAGGAAGCGATTGGTCTGGTCTGGAAATCTATGGGCTGGCATCCGTCGGATGACGGTTTTAAAAACCAGACCGATAAAGCCAAAAGCCGCATGCCAGTGCCCGATGTGCAGATGGAATGGGACGAAGCCACCTGCGGCCAGATGGTGTATCTGTACAACGAAACGCAGGTGAACTTCGGCGGTCATACCGGCGAATTCTTTGCCAGCATGGCGCGTCCGGACCGGGAACTGGCCGACGATGAACCGGTAGGCAAAACTCTGCGCATCGCGTCGATTGATATTGGCGGCGGCACCACCGATCTGGCGATTACCCAATACTGGCTCGACGACGGTATGGGAAATAACGTCAAAATCACCCCGCGCCTGCTGTTCCGCGAGGGGTTTAAAGTGGCGGGCGACGATATTCTGCTCGATGTGATCCAGCTTTATATTTTACCTGCGCTGCATGCCGCGCTGAAGAAAGCCGGGCTGGCGAATCCGGACAGCCTGATGACGCGCCTGTTTGGCAGTGAAGGCCGTATGGACGGGCACGCGACGCTGCGTCAGCAAAGTACGCTGCAAATTTTCATCCCGCTGGCTCACGCCGTGCTGGAAGTTTACGAACGTTTTGATCCGCTGGACACACACGCGGAAATCGATGCGCCGTTTGGCGAACTGCTGGGGCAACATCCGACGCAAAAAGTGCTGGATTATCTGCACAGCGAAATTCAGCGCGTGCTGCCTGCCGGTTCCGCCGTTTTCGATATTTTGCAGGCTCCGCTGGTGCTCAAACTCAGCAAACTGCACAACGAATTTTTATCCAACCGCATGAGCATCACGCAGAATCTGCGTTCGCTCTGTGAAGTGGTGTCGCTGCACGATTGCGACGTGCTGTTGCTGACCGGCCGCCCTTCGCGCTTCCCCGGTATCCAGGCGCTGTTCCGTCATCTTCAGCCGTTACCGATTAACCGCATGCTTTCGCTGGACGGTTATCACACCAGCGGCTGGTATCCGTTTAACAAGCAGGGGCGCATTGATAACCCGAAATCGACGGCGGCGGTAGGTGCGATGCTGTGCCTGCTGGCACTGGATTTACGGCTGCCGGGTTTCTATTTCAAGGCCGGTGATTTCCAGCCCTATTCCACGGTGCGTTATCTCGGCATGCTCGACGGTAATCAGGTTCTGACCGACGACAATGTTTGCTACAGCGATATCGATCTGGATGCGCATGATTACAAGCTCGACAGCGCCGCCAGTTTCCGTATCCGTGGCGCGATTTGTCTCGGTTTCCGTCAGCTCGAAAATGACCGCTGGCCTGCGTCCCCGCTGTATACCTTGTCGATTGCGGAGCCGGAGCTGGCGCGTAAAGTGGCTGGCGACAGCGTGCTGCGCGTAAAGTTGGCCGTTAAAAAAGGCGAAGATCACCCGACGCCGGAATTTTTCGACATCGCCAGCGCGGTGCTGGATAACGGCACCAAAGTGCCGTCTCATCATCTGCGGCTCAGGCTGAACACACTGGGCGAAAGCCATTACTGGATCGACAGTGGGAGCGTATTCGTCTCATGACAACAAGTATGACAGTTTCAACACCGGCACCGGCGCTGACCACCAACGAATTACAGCGTCAGTTCGCGGCCGCTGCCGCGACAATGGGTGACGCGCTGGAGTGGGTAGACGCCACCCGTGAACAGGCACCGCGTCTGGATCTGGAAGCTGACCGTTTGCGTCTGCAACTCAAACGTTGCCGCGACAAAGCACAGCGTCTGGCGCTGGCGTGCGAACTGCCACCTGCGCTGGGTTTCTACGGGCATTCTCAGGCCGGGAAATCCTATCTGATTTGCTCTCTGGCGGCCGGAAACTATGGCCGTCTTGAAACCCGCCTCGGCGGCGTGACGCTTGATTATCTGACGCAGATTAATCCGGGCAACCGCGCCGCCCGTCTGGCGACCCGCTTTACGCGTCAGGTGGATGTGAGAGACCGCGCTTTTCCGGTGCGCATGTTGCTGCTCAGCGAAGCCGACCTGGCGCGTATCATTGCCCGCGCGTTCGAGCCGGACGCCAGCTATCACGTTCCCGATACGCAGCAGATCACCGAGCATCTCAATAAGCTGATGATGCACCGCCAGCCGGAGCCGGTGGAAGGCTTTACCAGCGAGCAGATGATGGGGTTATGGGATTCGATGATCCGTCTCGACGCCCGCCGTTTCCGTCATCTCAATGCGCATTACTGGCCGGTGGCCGTGAAGCTTGCGCCATATCTGAACGTTGACGATCGCGCACGCCTGTTCTCTTTGCTGTGGGGCAATACGCCTGCATTAACCGCTGCTTACCGTCATTACGCCCATACGCTGCAACATCTCGGCAATGCGCAAAGTCTGCTGGCGCCGCTGAGCATTCTGGTGGATGACGCGATGCAGCCTGCGGACGGGATCTTCAGCCCGTCGCCGACCTGGGATATTCAGGTGCCGGTCTGCCCGCAGTTTGGTGAAGAAACCGGTTCACAGGTGACGTTGTCACTGGCTGAACTGACGCTGCTGGCGTCCGAAGTACAAATTCCGCTGCTTTCGCCGCCGCGCGAAGTGCTGTTCGAACAGACTGACCTGCTGGATTTACCGGCGCAGAGCGCTCTGGCAGAAGACGGCACGGACGACGAAAAAGATGCCCTGTTCCGCGCCAAAATGGCCTATCTGCCCGAGCGTTATACCGACCGCCACGAAATGAATATGCTGATGGTGTGTACCGCCGCGGATAAACGTGAAGACGTGGTTGCCGTTGGCCGTACGCTGGAATACTGGGTCAAAGAAATGCAGGGCGAAAACACGCAGGTTCGCGGCCGCCGCAAGCCGGGGCTGGTCTGGGTGCTGACGCCGTTTGACCGCCGCATGACTGAATCGGTGCATTTCGATGAGGCCGTGCAGCGTCACGTCGGTAATCCGGGCGATGCCTGGGGCGCATTGCTGGCGATGGACGAACGCGGCCTGCAACGTATGGCCGATTATCTGGTCGCGGAAATTCGCCCGGAAATCCGGCTGAACCGTCTCGAAGAACTGCGTGACGAACTTTACCGCGAGCTGGCGGATAACCTGCTGGGCCGCTGGTTCCAGAAAGGCGAAGTGGCTGACCCGGCGAAAAAGCAGCATACCGTTCAGACCGTGATTAAAGCCTTGCAGACGCGTACCGGCGTTCACGGCGAATTGCTGGAAAAACTGCTGCCCGGTCGCGATGAGCTGCACCGGATTTATCACGAGATTTCCGGGCAGGACGCCGGAACCGACCCGCAGGATCAGACTGCTGCCGAAAGCTTTGGTATCGGCATTGACATTGATTTGTTTGCCGAGCAACAGGATGTGCAGCCGTGGCAGGAAAAACAGGATGACGGTGCGGCGTTTGCGCGTCAGGTTCAGCGTTACTGGATAAACCATCTGCGCGGTTTGCCGGAAAACGAACCGCTGATCGCCCTGCTTGGCGTGGCGAAACCGACGGTGGAACTGCTGATGGAAGAGCTGATCACCGCCAGTTTCCGGCTCAATATGGGCGAGGCGCTGGTGAGATCTCTGGGCGGAACCTTGCCTGCCGGTGCGCGTGAACATGAACATCACGCCGACCGGCAGGTTTCCCGCGCGCTGACCGTGCTCGGTGACTTTGTCGCGTGGCTCGGCTATGAAAAACTCAGCGAAGCTGAACGCCCGGAAAGCCGCATCAATAAAGGCAATAAGATTTTCGCCAAGCCGCAGAAAAACGTCGCCAGCTGGAAATCCTCCCGCAGGCTGACCAGACTCTCCGCGACGCCGACCAATTCGACCGCGTTTTACATTTACGACTGGCTGGTCGGATTGCAGGAAAGCATCATGCGTAACGCCGGTTACGCCGCGGGCGGTGAAATCCCTGCGCAACAGCGCGAACACTTAGAACGTCTGCTCGGAAAATTAGCCGTTCCGGCCTGAAAATAACCCGTCACAGGGGCAAAACGCCTCTGTGACGCGGGTTTGCAGTGAGATCTAAATCACAAAATTCAGTGGGTTAGCGCGACATCAAAACCGCTTACCGCCTCCAGTAACCGCTTATCTCCCCATACAACCGCTTAACCACTCTTTCCCCCGTTTTGCGGTGAAATTCGCCATCCTGTGTCTGGCAAAAAAATAGTGCCCTTCTCATATAAAAAGCTCCTCTCATAATCGGTGAGGGGCATTCGTTGGCTATTCTGACAACCAGGTTTCATATGAATACAAAATCAATATTCAAGCATATACCCTGGATGATTCTGGGAATCATCGGTGCTTGCTGTCTGGCAGTGGTTGCCTTACGGCGAGGTGAACATATCAGTGCGTTGTGGATTGTGGTGGCATCGGTTTCGGTCTATCTGGTGGCCTACCGGTATTACAGCCTCTACATCGCGCAAAAAGTGATGAAGCTCGACCCGACGCGTTCAACGCCCGCGGTACTTAATAACGACGGGCTGAACTATGTACCGACGCACCGCAACGTGCTGTTCGGTCACCACTTTGCGGCCATTGCGGGCGCAGGCCCGCTGGTCGGGCCGGTGCTGGCGGCGCAAATGGGCTATCTGCCCGGCGTGCTGTGGCTGCTGGCGGGTGTGGTGCTGGCCGGTGCGGTACAGGATTTCATGGTGCTGTTTATTTCCTCGCGCCGTAACGGGGCGTCGCTCGGTGAGATGATCAAAGAGGAAATGGGGCCGGTGCCGGGCACCATCGCCCTGTTCGGCTGTTTCCTGATCATGATTATCATTCTGGCGGTGCTGGCGCTGATTGTGGTGAAAGCGCTGGCAGAAAGCCCGTGGGGCGTGTTTACGGTCTGTTCAACGGTGCCTATCGCGCTGTTTATGGGCATTTACATGCGCTTTATCCGGCCAGGTCGAGTGGGTGAAATCTCAGTGATTGGCGTGATTTTGCTGATTGCCTCCATCTGGTTTGGCGGCGTGATTGCCCATGACCCGTACTGGGGCCCGGCGCTGACGTTTAAAGACACCACCATCACCTTTACCCTGATTGGCTATGCGTTTATTTCTGCGCTGCTGCCGGTCTGGCTGATTCTGGCGCCGCGCGATTATCTGGCGACGTTCCTGAAAATCGGCGTGATTGTCGGGCTGGCGATCGGGATTGTGATCCTGAATCCGGAACTGAAAATGCCTGCGATTACGCAGTACATTGACGGCACCGGTCCGCTGTGGAAAGGCGCACTTTTCCCGTTCCTGTTTATCACCATTGCCTGTGGCGCGGTGTCCGGTTTCCATGCGCTGATTGCTTCCGGCACCACACCTAAACTGCTGGCCTGTGAGACTGACGCGCGCTTTATCGGTTATGGCGCAATGCTGATGGAATCCTTCGTGGCCGTAATGGCGCTGGTTGCAGCTTCCATCATCGAACCGGGTTTGTATTTTGCGATGAACACCCCGCCAGCCGGTCTGGGCATTGTGATGCCAAACCTGCATGAGCTGGGCGGCGATAATGCGCCGATGATCCTGGCACAACTGAAAGACGTGACGGCGCACGCGGCGGCCACGGTGAGTTCATGGGGCTTTGTGATCACCCCCGAACAAATTCTGCAAACCGCGAAAGACATCGGCGAACCTTCCGTGCTGAACCGCGCGGGTGGTGCACCGACGCTGGCGGTGGGTATCGCGCACGTCTTCAACAAGATTGTGCCGTTTGCCGATATGGGCTTCTGGTATCACTTCGGGATCCTGTTCGAAGCGCTGTTTATCCTGACCGCGCTGGACGCCGGGACGCGTTCCGGACGCTTTATGTTGCAGGATTTGCTCGGCAACTTTATTCCGTTCCTGAAGAAAACCGATTCACTGGTGGCCGGGATTGTGGGTACTGCCGGTTGCGTGGGCCTGTGGGGGTATCTGTTGTATCAGGGCGTGGTCGATCCGCTGGGCGGCGTGAAAAGCCTTTGGCCGTTGTTCGGGATCTCCAACCAGATGCTGGCCGCCGTCGCGCTGGTGCTGGCAACCGTCGTGCTGATCAAAATGAAACGCACAAAATACATCTGGGTCACCGTGTTGCCTGCGGTCTGGCTGCTGATCTGCACCACCTGGGCGCTGGGCCTGAAACTGTTCAGCACCAATCCGCAGATGGAAGGCTTCTTCTTCATGGCCAGCCAGTATAAAGCCCGCATCGCCGCTGGCGGCGCGGACCTGACGGAACAGCAAATCAGCAACATGAACCATATTGTGATCAACAACTACACCAACGCAGGGCTGAGTATTCTGTTCCTGATTGTGGTGTACAGTATAATTTTCTACGGCTTCAAGGCGTGGTTCCAGGCGCGTAAAACCGACCAGCGTACCGATAAAGAGACGCCGTATGTGCCGGTGCCGGAGGAAGGTATCAAACTCTCCAGCCACTGATAATGTTGTGTTACGGCCCCGCACCCGCGGGGCTTTCCCGCCTATCGCATGGCGGCCAATACCCTTAAAGGAGCGGCTTGTGTTCGATAATTTAGGCGCGGCGAAGAAGTACCTCGGTCAGGCGGCGCGCATGCTGGTGGGGATCCCCGATTACGATACCTACGTGCTGCACATGCAGACCAATCATCCGGACAAACCGATGATGACTTACAAAGAATTTTTCCGCGAACGCCAGCAGGCCCGCTACGGCGGCGACGGCAAAGGCGGGATGCGCTGTTGTTAACAGGAATGACGTCATGACACCCATTGCGGTCACGGTTTTAACCGGTTTTCTCGGCGCAGGCAAAACCACCCTGCTGCGCCAGATGCTGCATCAGCAGCACGATTACAAAATTGCGGTCATTGAAAATGAGTTTGGCGAAGTGGCGATCGACAGTCAGCTGATTGGCGATCGCGCGACGCGGATTACCACGCTGACCAACGGATGCATCTGTTGCAGCCGTTCGAACGAACTGGAAGACGCGTTGTTGGATTTGCTCGACGGTCTGGATAAAGGCGACGTGCAGTTTGACCGGCTGGTGATTGAATGCACCGGCATGGCGGATCCGGGGCCGATTTTGCAGGCGTTTTTCGCCCATGAAATTATCTGTGAACGCTATCTGCTCGACGGCGTGATCACGCTGGTGGACGCGGTGCACGCGCAACAACAGCTGGATCAGTTCCCGCTGGCGCAGTCGCAGATTGGTTATGCTGACCGGATTTTACTGACGAAAACCGATGTGGCCGGTGAGAGCGGCGAGCTGATTGCGCGTTTGCAGCGTATTAATGCCCGCGCGCCGGTGTATCCGGTGGTGAACGGCGATATCGATCTGGCGCTGTTGTTCGACACGCGTGGTTTTATGCTGGAAGAAAACGTGGTGGTTTCAAAGCCGGTTTTCCGCCGCATTGTGGCGCAGCAGGAAAACACGATTTCCTCCATTGTGGTGGAACTGGATTATCCGGTGGCGTTGCAGGCGGTCTCCGGCGTGATGGAAGGTTTGCTTTCCGGTTTTGCGGACAGCCTTCTGCGCTACAAAGGTATGTTGTGGATTGAAGATCAGCCGTGCCGCCTGCTGTTTCAGGGCGTTCAGCGGCTGTACAGTGCCGACTGGGATCGCCCGTGGGAACCGGAAGAAACGCCGGTCAGCCAGCTGGTGTTTATCGGCGTGGCGTTACCGGAAGCCGAAATTCGTCAGGCATTTGACGGGCTGAAACCCGCCTGAACCGCCTTGCCGTCAGCCCTGGCACTTAAAGCCCGACGGCTTCTTTCAGTGATTTGAGATAGCGGCGGCTGACCGGCACGATCTGGCCGTCGCGCAGTAACAGCTCCGCCTGATTGTTATCTTCCAGACGGATCTCCTTCAGATAATCCATATTCACCAGATATTGCCGGTGACAACGTAACAACGGCGTGCGGCTTTCCAGCGTGCGCAGCGTCAGTTCCGTAAACCCTTCCTTGCCGTCCTGGCTGGTCACGTAAACCCCGCTCATCCGGCTGCTGACAAACGCCACCTCTTCCATCTGTAACAGCCAGATCCGGCTGTGGCCGCTGCACGGAATGAATTTCAGCGACTGCTGGCTTTCCGGCAGTTGCGAGATTTCCTGCACCTGACGTTCCTGCCGCAACCTTGCCAGCGTTTTTTGTAAACGCAGCGGTTCAATGGGTTTCAGCAGGTAATCAAAGGCGCATTCTTCGAATGCCTGCACCGCGTATTCGTCAAACGCGGTGAGAAAAACAATGTGCGGACGATGCCGGTGATCGAGCATTCCGGCCATTTCCAGCCCGCTGATGCGCGGCATCTGAATGTCCAGAAACAGGACGTCCGGACGCAGTTTATGCACCGCGCCGATGGCTTCAATGGCGTTGGCGCATTCGCCGATAATTTCGATGTCGCCTTCGTTCTCAAGCAGAAGCCGCAGGTTTTCGCGCGCCAGCGGTTCATCATCAACAATCATCACTCTTAACATGCGGGTTCCTCGATCGGCAGGCGCAACGTGACGCGGGTGAAAAGATCCGGTTCGCAGCTGACGGCGATCCCGTAGTCATCGCCAAAACGGGCGCGCAGGC
Source organism: Rahnella sp. PD12R (assembly GCF_019200965.1). NCBI lineage: Bacteria > Pseudomonadati > Pseudomonadota > Gammaproteobacteria > Enterobacterales > Yersiniaceae > Rahnella > Rahnella sp. PD12R. The sequence goes on from NZ_JAHTMS010000003.1 coordinate 453,904, forward strand.
GTTTATCCACCAGACTCATGCCCAGCCCGTTGCTTTCGGTGCGCGGCTGATACAAACCGGCGTTGTCCTCGACCTCAACCACGACGTTTTGCCCGTCACGGCGGGCGCGGATAGTAATCACGCCGTTGCCGAGCAGCTGAGAGGTGCCGTGTTTTATGGCGTTTTCCACAATGGGTTGCAGGGTAAATGCAGGCAGATTCTGCGCCGAGAGCGGGTCCGGCACCTGAAGTTCGACCTTAAGCCGCGAGGGAAAGCGCGCCAGTTCGATTTGCAGATAGGCATTCACGTGCTCGATTTCGTTGGCCAGCGTGACGATTTCTGAAGGACGTTTGAGGTTTTTGCGAAAGAACGTTGAGAGATATTGCACCAGTTGCCCGGCTTTATCGCTGTCGTTGCGGATCACCGCCATCAGCGTATTGAGTGCGTTAAACAGGAAATGCGGATTCACCTGCGCGTGCAGCAGTTTGATTTCCGACTGTGCGAGCAGCGCTTTCTGTTGCTCGTATTTTCCCGCCAGAATTTGCGCCGACAAGAGCTGTGCAATGCCTTCGCCCAGCGTGCGGTTGATCGAACTGAACAGCCGGTTGCGCGCTTCATACAATTTGATGGTGCCGATCACCCGCTGATTTTCGCCCCGCAGCGGGATCACCAGTGTCGAACCCAGTTTACAGTTCGGGTGCAGCGAGCAGCGGTAAGGCAGTTCATTGCCGTCGGCGTACACCACTTCGTCCATTTCAATCGCCCGCCAGGTATAGGCGGAAGATATCGGTTTGCCGGGCAAATGGTGGTCATCGCCCACGCCGGTAAAGGCCAGCAGTTTTTCGCAATCGGTAATGGCGACGGCGCTGATATCCAGTTCCTGATGCAGAACCTGCGCCACTTTCATGCTGTTTTCTTCGTTGAACCCCTGCCGCAATATCCCTTCCGTCGAAGCCGCCACCCTCAGCGCGGTAGCGGAAAACGCTGACGTGTATTTTTCAAACATCGCGCGCTTATCCAGCAGGATGCGCATAAACATCGCGGCGCCCAGCGTGTTAGTCACCATCATCGGCGCGGCAATATTACTGACCAGATGCAGTGCGTCATGAAACGGCCGGGCAATCAGCAGGATGATCAGCATCTGCACCGTTTCAGCCACGAACGTAATTGCGCCTGCGGTCAGCGGATTGAACAGCATATCGGTGCGTCCGCGGCGGATCAGAATGCTGTGCAGCAAACCGCCGAGCAGCCCTTCGGTAATGGTGGAAACCATGCAACTGAGCGCCGTCATACCGCCCATCGAATAACGGTGTAAACCCCCGGTCAGCCCGACCAGTCCGCCGACTACCGGACCGCCCAGCAGGCCGCCCATCACCGCGCCAATCGCACGCGTATTGGCAATCGAATCTTCAATGTGCAGGCCGAAATAGGTGCCCATAATGCAGAATACGGAGAAGGTGATGTAGCAAAGCAGCTTGTGAGGCAACCGGACGGTGACCTGCATCAGCGGGATGAAAAGGCGGGTTTTACTCATCAGCCAGGCGATAACCAGAAACACACACATCTGCTGTAAAAGCAGTAAAACTAAATTGAACTCGTACATGCCCGACATCCGCAATCAGTGAAGTGCACACGATAGCGCGTTCAGCGAAACGTTTCTTTGGCACGCGCCAGAAAAACGAAATCGATTTATTAATTTTTTGTATGTGTGGCTTGCGTCAGTCCTCAGCATCTAATGTGCAAGTTGGCCGGAATCAAAACGTTAGTCTACTTTGTCTACTGTAAGGCAGGTTCATTCATCGCTCTGAACCCCTGTTCAGAGCCCGAGACGGAGTTCGTTATGACTGATATCTCTAAGGTTTTAGGTAAAGAAGCCGATTCCCTGTTGCAACATCGTTGTTCCACCATTACTGCTGAGCAGCTTAATCTTCCGGGGGCTGATTTTGTCGATCGCGTCATGATTGATAATAACCGCTCGCCGCGCGTGCTGGCTGCGATGCAAAATTTGTATAACACCGGTCGTCTGTCGGGAACCGGTTATCTGTCGATTCTGCCTGTCGATCAGGGCGTCGAGCATTCCGCAGGCGCATCATTTGCGGCCAATCCGCTCTATTTTGACCCGAAGAATATAGTCGAACTGGCACTGGAAGCCGGTTGCAACTGTGTGGCCTCAACTTACGGCGTGCTGGCTTCCGTGTCCCGCCGCTATGCCCACAAAATCCCGTTCCTGGTCAAACTGAACCACAATGAAACGCTCAGTTATCCGACCCAGTACGATCAGACGCTGTACGCCAGCGTGGATCAGGCGTTTGATCTGGGCGCGCAGGCCGTCGGCGCAACCATTTATTTCGGTTCGGAACAATCCCGTCGCCAGATTGAGGAGATCTCCGCCGCGTTCGAGCGGGCGCATGAACTGGGCATGGTCACGGTGTTGTGGGCGTATCTGCGCAATCCGGCGTTTGTGAAAGACGGCGTGGATTATCACTCCAGCGCGGATTTGACCGGTCAGGCGAACCACCTTGCGGCCACCATTGGCGCAGATATCGTGAAGCAAAAGATGGCCGAAAATAACGGCGGCTACAACGCCGTGAAGTTTGGTTATACCGACGCACGCGTGTATTCCAAACTCACCACCGATCACCCTATCGATCTGGTGCGTTATCAGCTGGCGAACTGCTACATGGGGCGTGCCGGTTTGATTAACTCCGGCGGTGCGGCAGGCGAAAACGACATTCAGGAATCGGTGCGTACAGCGGTTATTAACAAACGCGCGGGCGGCATGGGGCTGATTCTGGGGCGTAAAGCTTTCAAGAAATCCATGCAAGAGGGCGTGGCGTTAATCAATGCGGTGCAGGATGTGTATCTGGATAAGAAAGTGACCATCGCGTAAGTCAGTCTACTAATTCCCTTAAGTATTCTGTAAATTTGGCCGATAGAGACGTTTCGTCGTCAGACACTTCTTTCGGCCATTCTCAGTTTATTTTCGGGAGTAATACGGATGTTGATAGGGATAGATTTAGGCACGTCAAACAGTGCTGTTTCCATCTGGCAGGACGGTCAGGCCGTTCTGATACCGAACGCCTACGGGCACAATCTCACGCCTTCGGTTATCGGGCTCGATGATAACGGGCACATTCTTGTCGGCGCACCCGCTCATGCCCGCCTGTTTACTCACCCCGGTTTAACCCTCTCCAGTTTTAAACGCTTCATGGGCACCGACCATAATTTCCGGCTCGGACATCAGTCTTTTCGTGCAGAAGAGCTTTCCGCCCTGCTGTTGCGCAGCCTGAAAGCCGACGCCGAGCAGCATTGCGGGTGTAAAGTCGAACGCGCCATCATTACCGTTCCCGCCTATTTCAATGACATTCAGCGTAAAGCCGTGAAAACCGCCGGGGAGCTGGCGGGTTTGCACGTTGAGCGCTTGCTGAACGAACCGACCGCCGCATCGCTGGCTTACGGGCTGGCGAATCAGCAGGAGCAGAAGTTTCTGGTGTTCGATCTGGGCGGCGGCACTTTTGATGTCTCGATCATCGATATGTTCGAAGGCGTCATAGAAGTGCGCGCCAGCAGCGGCGATGTGTTTCTCGGCGGCGATGACTTTACGCGCAGCCTGGTCAGCTGGATGCTGGCGCAATTTTCGCAACTCGACCAGGAAGACACCGGTTTACACGGCCGGCTCGTCACATTAGCGGAGCGGGCCAAGCGCCAGCTGACGACGCAGGACGGTACGTCCGTCAGTTATCAGCATGAAGGCGAAACGCTGAGCTGGACGATCACGATGGAGATTCTGGCGCAGTGCTGTGAAAGTGCGCTGGAACGGATGAAAAAGCCGGTGATTCAGGCGCTGCGTGATGCGAAGTTTTCCGCCGATCAGGTGGATCATATTGTGCTGGTGGGCGGCGCGACGCGGATGCCACTGGTGCGTCAGGCTGTCGCGCGTTTGTTTGGCCGTTTCCCACGCTGCGATCTTCAGCCCGATGAAGCGGTTGCGCTGGGTGCGGGTATTCAGGCCGGGCTGGCGATGCAGGATCAGGCACTTGACGATATCGTGCTGACTGACGTGATGCCCTTCACGCTCGGTATTGAGATTGCGCGCCGTAAAGGCGAAGGCTATGAGACGGGGCACTTTATGCCGCTGATCGAACGCAATAGCTTTGTGCCGGTCAGCCGTGTTGAATCCGTCCGCACAACGACCGACCAGCAAAAAATGCTCGAATTTTCGATTTATCAGGGCGAAGGCCGCCGCGTTTCCGACAATATTTTGCTCGGTTCATTATCGCTGGATATCCCGCCACGCCCTGCCGGTGAAATCACCGCCGACGTGCGTTTTACCTATACGCTCGACGGTATTCTGGAAGTGGAATGCAAAATCGATCATAGCGGTGAGATGAAAAAACTGGTGATCGAAAAATCCCCCGGCTCGCTCACGCCGGAACAAATCTCCGCCAGCCTGATGAAACTGGAAAACATCAAACAGCACCCGCGTGAGCAACTGGTTAACCGTCAGCTGGTCGCCGAAGCCAATGCGTTTTACGAACAAAGTCTGGGTGAGCAACGTCAATATATCGCCGATCATCTTTACCGTTTCGAAAGCGTGCTGGACACGCAGGATGCCCGGCAAATTGCTGAAGCCCGCAAGGAAATCGAGGGACTGATCGCGTATCTTCGCAAGGAATGGGAGTAACGGATGAGCATCTGGTCAGTCTTAGACATCGAACCTACCGACGATCTGAGCATCATCAAGCGCGCTTACGCCCGTAAACTGAAAACAACGCGGCCAGATCTGGATCCGGAAGGCTATCAGCGGCTGAGGGAGGCGTTCGAGCAGGCGAAAACGATTCCAAATGTACGCAGTTTAAATGTTGCACAAGATCGTGCTTTTACAGAGTTGTCGAAGCCTGAATACAGTGCGCCGGTTTCGCAACAGCAGATCCTCAATCAGGTTGATGAAATTGTGACTTTGCTGCTTGCCGATGCCACCGCCGGTTTTGAAAGGCTGTACACCTGTTTGTCTGAAGGTCCTCTGGAAAATATTCACGCCCGTGAGATGTTCAACCATTTTCTGGCAGAGGAATTGGGTAAGCGTGAAGGTGTTACCCGTTCAGTGCTGATCAACGTGGCCGCCATGATGGGATGGAAAATCGAAAATTTCAGACCTGAAGGGATTTCCGTGGACCAGTTATGGGCGATTTACACGCAGACTGAAAACACAGAGGCTTCACAATACTGGGATTCCCTCGTAAATGAATCTGAGAAGTCCATGCAGGAACATGAACGATTTCAGTTGCTGAGCGTTGAGGGCAAAAAACTGCCTTTCATGGCGAGGTTAATTCCGGGTTATGTCGGCCTGCTACGTAAGACCGTAGAAGAAATCAGCACGTACCATCCTGTATTGCTGGAGCGGGTTAATCCGCAGTTGCTCAAAACGTTATCCGGGCTACGTTTAGCTTTGGACTGGAGTACAGCTTTTTTTATCGTGTTCTGGGGAATGGTGATCGCTATTGGAATTCGCCATGACGAACATCCGCTGCGCGATGTGTCGATTATTATTTCCGTTCTACTTATCTGTACGTGGGGCAAAAGTGAGCTACAGCGTAATTTCAGACATTCGCAAAACGTTGTGGCGATATTCGAAACTCTGCTTTCGCTGCTCATCTTTGCCGTGTTTGCAAAAATCTTCAGCGGCTTGTATGGGCAACTGCATTTCATGTACGACGACCCGGGACGTGGTCCGGCACTTTTTGGCATGCTTGCCGCTTTCGTACTTTTCCTCATATGGGCAATTTGTCCGCGATACTGGCGCTGGTACAACCTTATCAGCAATAGCCTGACCGCATTTGTCACATTTCCATGGCAGCAGGCAAAAAAACCTGGCGTGATATGGCGCATCGTCATTTGTGCTTTGATGTTATTCCTTTATTCGTGGCTAGTGACCTGGGCGGTGGCATGAACAACCCATACATCTGGTCAGTCTTAGACATCGAACCTACCGACGATCTGAGCGTTATCAAGCGCGCTTACGCCCGTAAACTGAAAACGACGCGGCCAGATCAGGATCCGGAGGGCTATCAGCGGCTGAGGGAGGCGTTCGAGCAGGCGAAAGGTTACGCGGAGCGCCCCTCAAGGAGTGACGTTGTCACGGAAACTCTGAATGAATCCCCCTCTTTCGCTTTACGGATGCCGGTTCACATCGAGCCGTTAAAAGAGCTCACGCCGGATATTGATGATGTTCTGGAGCAGGAGTTAGAGGCGTTAAGGCCGGTGACGGCAATCATCGATCTCTTGATAGAAGATGAAACTGAAGGCCTGAGCCTGCTCAAATCCGTGCTATCCGGTGAGCTTTTGCAAAATCTGCGTCTGCGGGAAGCATTCAGTCAGGAACTGGCCGCGCAGCTGAGTGAGCGCGAAGGTTTGTATTCGGCGCTGCTTATTCGCGTTTCAGAGATCATGGGCTGGGATATTGACCATTATCAGCCGGGTGGTATACCCGCGCATCGTCTGGCCGCGCTTTATCGTCAGATTGAAAATACGGGCGCGAAGTATTACCTGGCTCAGTTACAAAATAAATATCAGAAATCCGCACTGGATCGGCAGCGGTTGAGGTTGCTTACCGTCGAAGGCGCCACGCTTGCGTGGTGGGCAAGGTGGATGCCTGATTTTCTGAAGCCGCTGTATGATGAACTCAGTTATATCAGGATGAATTTCCCTTCACTGTTGCCGAAAATAAACTCTCAGCTGGTGAAAGCGCTCGATGAATCACGAACAGCGATGAGCTGGGGCGCGGTGTTTCTGACTGGTTTCTGGCTTTTACTGACATTGCTTGCGACACGCGAAGACCCTGACAAGTGGCGTGACCGGATCCTGTTGATCGCGATTATCGGCGTTTATACGCAGGGCTACAGTTTTCTGGAAAGAGTTCTGCGTTACCGCCCCTGGTGGCTGAAGGTTGCGGAAGGCGGACTTTCGCTGCTCGCCCTTCTGATTTTAGTGAAAATGCTGTTGGGCTTTTTCGACGCTTTCAAACCAGAATCTGGCCATCTTCAAATGTTGATAACCAATTACGGCGTGATGAGCGTTGTCGGTTTCTGTGTGCTCTGGATGATGGCGCCGAAGACCTGGAAATGGTTTCAGGTTCCGCTTAACACCATGATTATTCTGGTGGTGTTCCCGTGGCAGCTGATGAAAAAATCAGAAGGGATTGTGGGCATAGTGTCATTTGTTTTGTTGCTGGCGATGTATGCCTTTTTGATTGCTTTGGGGATCCGCTGAAAAATAACAGGCTGGCCTCTCCGCCAGCCTGAATTTTTACTCCGCCAGAACCCAGACGCTGACGCTGCCTGCTTCACAGAAGAACTGCGCCGCGCCATTTTCATCGGTTTCGATGATGTCTTCGCGGTGTTCCAGTAAATCGCGCCATTTCTTATGCGCGAAACCGTCGCCCAGTTCGATGGTCTTTTCTCCGCCTTCCCCGTTTGACATCACCACCACGCAGCCCGGATGCTCTTCGGTTCCGCTGCGGCTGAATGCAATACAGTTAGGGTGATCGAGATAATCGGTCTGCACGCCCCACGCGTATGTCTGGCGGGCTTTGATCAGCGTTTCCAGTTGCGGGATCGCAGGCAGTTCGATGGTGTAATTATTGCCGTCATCCCCTTCATCTTCGTAACTTGCGCCAATCAAATCCGGGTAAAACACAATTGGCACACCCTGCTCACGCAGAAGGATTAACGCATAAGCCAGCGGTTTGAACCACGGCTCAACCGGCGCTTCCAGCGACTGTAGCGGCTGCGTGTCGTGGTTGGCGACCAGCGTGACCGCGTGTGACGCGTCGGCGGCGACCAGTGTGTTGTCAAAAATGGTGGTCAGATCGAAATCCGCGCCCTGCTTTGAGGCATGATGGAAGTTCAGCTGCAACGGCGCATCGAACAGCATGGTTTTGCCTTCCACCTGATGGATGTAATTTTGCAGCGTGGGCACGTCGAACGACCAGTATTCTGCCACCAGATACATAGGCTGTTCGGATTCAGCCTGAATATGGTCAATCCATTCCTTATAAAACCAGGCCGGAATATGCTTGACCGCATCCAGCCGGAACCCTGTGCAGCCGGTTTGTTCCATGATCCAGCGGCCCCAGTATTTGAGCTCTTCGCTGACCGCATTATTACGGAAATCAACGTTGGCGCCCATCAGGTAATCGTAATTCCCAAACTCGTCGTCGACCTGATCGTTCCAGCCGCCACCCGTGTAATCGTTGATGATTTTGAAAATGCCGTTTTCATCCGGGTTTTCAATGTGATCGACGCCACTGAAGCAGTGGAAATCCCAGACAAACTTGGAGTACTGCCCGTTTCGGGCGGCAAAGATGAATCGCGTCCAGGCATCGGCTTCGATGATGTCGTCGCTGATATCTTCACGGTCATCCATATTGACGCGGTTCACCTGCACGCGCTCTTTTTCGTCTGCGCCCATTTTATGGTTGAGCACCACATCGAGAATGACGCCAAGCTGATGGTGTTTCAGCGCCTGAACAGCGGCCAGAAATCCCTCTTTGTCGCCGTACTTAGTGGCGCGTGAGCCTTTCTGGTCAAACTCGCCCAAATCGAATAAGTCGTAAGTGTCATAACCCACTGAGTATCCGCCGGAACCGCCTTTATATGCCGGGGGAAGCCATGCGGCGGTGATCCCGATTTCGGCCAGCCACGCGGCTTTTTCTGCAACCTCAGGCCACAATTTGCCGCCATCCGGGTAATACCAGTGGAAGAACTGAAACAACGTAGGATTCTGCATACAGGATTTCCATTAAGATGACCGGGAAATGAAGTATGGAGCAGGAATAGAGAACTGCGAGGTAAAGGACAAAAAAAAGCCGGTCAGGAGGTGACCGGCTTGTGTTTTGCATCAGCGCTGAATCAGTTGATTTCAGGGTGCTGCGCGATCAGGTTCTTCCTTTTTGCTTCGAGTTCAGCAATCTGCGCATCAATATCTTCAATTTTATGTTCGATATTGTCGTGATGCTCCTGAAGGATTTCACGGGCTTCTGCGCGGTCAGACGCGGCTGGCGTTGCGCCTTTCAGCGGACGGTTCGCGGTTTCTTTCATGAAGATACCGGTCACCAGGCCAATGACGGAAATGACCATCAGATAGTACGCAGGCATGTACAGGTTGTTGGTCGCTTCCACCAGCCACGCCACGATGGTTGGTGTCAGGCCGGCAATCAGCACGGAGACGTTAAATGCAATGGCCAGCGCGCTGTAACGGATGTGCGTCGGGAACATCGCCGGTAAGGTGGACGCCATCACGCCGATGAAGCAGTTCAGCAGCACCGCCAGAATCAGTAACCCGAGGAAAATCAGGCCGATCACATCACTGTTAATCAGAATGAAGCACGGAATTGCCAGGATAAACAGACCGATGCTGCCAATGATGACGAAGGGTTTGCGCCCGAAACGGTCGCTCAGCATCCCCATAAACGGCTGCACAAACAGCATACCGACCATGATGGCGATGATAATCAACACGCCGTGGTCTTCAGAATAATGCAGGCTGTGAGACAGGTAACTTGGCATGTACGTCAGCAACATGTAGTAGGTGACGTTGGTGGCGATCACCATGCCGACGCAGATAATCAGCGGTTTCCACTGTTTGGTCAGGATTTCGCGGAAAGAGACTTTCGGCGGCTCGGCAATATCTTTGCGTGAGTCGCTGTCGATTTTATCCACGTGTTGCTGGAATGTCGGGGTTTCTTCCAGCGCATGGCGAAGGTAAATCCCGATCAGACCCAGCGGTGCGGCGATGAAGAACGGAATACGCCAGCCCCACTCGAGGAAGTTCGCGTCACCGACGATGCTGGAAATCAGCACCACGACGCCCGCGCCCAAAATAAACCCGGCGATGGAACCGAAATCAAGCCAGCTGCCGAGGAAGCCACGTTTTCTGTCCGGGGAATATTCCGCTACAAAAATCGCCGCACCGGTGTATTCACCGCCTACGGAGAAGCCTTGCGCCAGTTTCGCCAGTAATAACAGGATCGGCGCCCAGATACCGATGGTGGCATAGCCGGGTATCAGACCGATACAGAAGGTACTGACGGACATGATGATAATGGTGACGGATAACACTTTCTGGCGGCCAAATTTGTCGCCCAGTGCGCCGAAGAACAGACCGCCCAGAGGTCTGACGAGGAAGGGAACTGAGAAGGTTGCCAGTGCTGCAATCATCTGAATGCCGGGATCGGCACCCGGGAAAAACACCTGACCTAAAGCGAAGGCCACAAAGCCATACACACCGAAATCAAACCATTCCATCGCATTGCCCAGTGCAGCGGCGGTAATGGCTTTCTTCAGTTTTTTGTCGTCAATGATAGTAATGTCATTGATTTGCATCGGTTTAACGCGTTTCTTTCTTAATCTCATCTTTTACATCCCTTTTCCAAAATACTCCACTGTGTCAGCGTGAGATATTTTTGTTCGTACCCTTTAACTATTTCAGGTATCAATAATTATTCAGCAAGCCATATCATTATAGAGTGGTTTTCCGCTGAGGCAAAAGGCGGCCATTTTGTGATCAGCTTTACACTTTTGTTTTCCCCTGCCCCCGTTTTATCGCGTCAAGTGGTAATGTGTTTTCAAATTAATGAAACTGTATTTTAATTAATGAAAGGGAAGCCAGAATAGCGGCTAATTTCATGCTACTGATGGGGTGAATCATGGCTAAAGGTTCTCAGATTCAATTCAATTTCCACACCGTTCAGGATCCTCAGACCGGTGCCCGCGTGACGCGTTTAACGCCTCCCGACGTTCTGTGTCATCGCAATTATTTCTATCAAAAGTGTTTTACGCGTGATGGCAATAAGCTGCTTTTCGCCGGCGAATTCGACGGTAACCGCAACTATTATCTGCTGGATCTGAAGATGCAAAAAGCGGTTCAGCTGACGGAAGGTGCAGGCGATAACACGTTCGGTGGTTTTCTTTCACCCGACGATCAGTCGCTGTATTACGTGAAGAATGAGCGCAGCCTGCAATGCGTCACGCTGAAAGATTTCAGTGAACGTACCGTGTATCAGGTACCTGAAGAATGGGTCGGGTACGGAACGTGGGTGGCAAACAGTGAATGTACCCGTCTGGTCGGTATCGAAATCAGCCGCAAGGACTGGACGCCGCTCACCGACTGGACGATTTTCCAGACGTTTTATCACAGCAACCCGCACTGCCGCCTGCTGGGCGTCGATTTGCTCAGCGGAAAATCCCGTGTGATCCACGAGAAAAATGAGTGGCTTGGCCACCCGATTTATCGTCCGTTTGATGACAATACTGTCGCATTCTGCCACGAAGGCCCGCACGATCTGGTTGATGCGCGCATGTGGCTGGTAAACGAAGATGGCAGCAATGTGCGCAAAGTTAAAGAACATGCGCCGGGCGAAAGCTGCACTCATGAATTCTGGGTGCCGGACGGATCGGCGCTGATGTACGTGTCCTACCTGAAAGGCCAGCACGACCGCCATATCCGGCGCTTTGATCCGCAAACCGGGGAAGATATTTCCCTGATGACGATGCCTGCCTGTTCGCATCTGATGAGTAATGAAAGCGGATCATTGCTGGTGGGCGACGGATCCGGCACGCCGGTGGATGTGCAGGATACCGCCAGCCATACAATTGATAACGATCCGTGGCTGTACATTTTTGATGCCGAATCCCGCCGGTACGCACCGCTTGCGGCACATAACAGTTCCTGGCGCGTGCTCGATGGCGATCGTCAGGTGACGCATCCGCACCCTTCTTTCGCGCCGGACGATCGTCATGTGCTGTTCACTACCGATTACGAAGGGCTTCCGGCGCTGTATCTGGCCGAAATCCCGGCAGGCCTGCTCAGTTCATTACGCAAGGACTAAACGACGATGTTTATTTATAAGAAAGATATTCCACTTCAGGATCTGGGCGACGGTGTCGGCCGTCGCGTTCTGGCGCATGGCGGCACGATGATGGCGGTGGAAGTCTCATTTGAAACGGGGGCTATCGGCCCGATGCATAATCATGTGCATGAACAGCTGACGTATGTGCTGTCGGGGCGTTTTAAATTCACCATTGGCGAGGAAACGCACGAGGTTTCAGCAGGCGATACGCTGTATAAAAAACCGTACATAATGCACGGGTGCGTATGTCTGGAAAAAGGCGTGTTGCTTGATACGTTTACGCCGCAGCGCCAGGATTTCCTTTAACCCGTCATCTTTGCCCATTAAAAAACCGGTACTCACTGAGCACCGGTTTTTTATCGCCTGGAAGAAACTGAAGTTACGCGAGGATTTCACGTACGAAGTTTTCGATCTCTTTGTTCTGGCAGTTTTCGAAGAAACATTTCTGGAAACGTTCGCCGGTAACGGCAGTTTTCACCAGTTCCGGATCAATGGCGCGCAATGTGTCGAGATAGTTTTCTTTCACGACGGCGGCTTTCACCTGATTCAGGATCCCCGCGTTGCGAACCTGCGGCTCTTTACGGTCTGCCGGATAACCCTGGCCTTTCACGCCGGTGAAGGCTTTTTCGAATATGAAACGAACGTTAAGCTCTGCGCCCCAGCCAAACCCTTTGGCAAATGGCAGGGACAGCGCGTTACCGTTATTGATCTGCGCGAACAGGAAAGCATCCGCCGGATCGATACAATAACCACAGTTCACGCCCGGATGGATGTTCAGGGACATCAGCGCGCCCTGCCCGGTGCCGCAGCCTGCGACCACAAAATCGACGGCTTTGGAATTCAGTAAAATGCTGGCCATGATGCCCAGATGGATGTAGGTGAGGTGATGATCCTGTTCGTCAGACATGCCGACGTTGTAGACCGGATACTCTTTTTCAGACGCCACGGCGTTCAGTTCTTTCAAAATGATCGCGTTTTTAGCGGCCTGACTGTTTTCCATCATCAATGCAATTTTCATGAGATTTCCTCGTTGTGGCAGCGGATTTCTCCGCTGCGCAAGTTGAATTGTGGCGGGATTAACGCGCCAGCCAGCCGCCATCGACGGCAATTGTGTAGCCATTAATATAGTCAGAAGCCGGAGACGACAGGAAAACGACCGGCCCCATCAGGTCGGACGGTAAACCCCAGCGCCCGGCCGGAATGCGGCCCAGAATTTCTTCGCTGCGCGCTTCGTCGGCACGAAGTTGCTGGGTGTTGTTGGTTGCCATATACCCCGGCGCGATGGCGTTCACGTTGATATTGTGTTTCGCCCATTCGTTCGCCAGCAGACGGGTCACGCCCATCACGGCACTTTTTGACGCGGTATAAGAAGGCACACGGATGCCGCCCTGATAGGAAAGCATCGACGCGATGTTAATGATTTTCCCGCCGGCACCCTGCGCGATGAACTGTTTCGCGACGGCCTGAGACATGAAGAAGACGGATTTGATGTTCAGGTTCATGACGTCATCCCAGTTCTTTTCGCTGAACTCGATGGCGTCTTCACGACGGATAATCCCGGCGTTGTTGACCAGAATATCCAGATGCCCCATTTCCGCGACGGCACGTTCGAGCAGCGCCGGGATCACTTTGGTATCGCTCAGATCGGCGGTCAGGCTCAGGAAGCGACGGCCGGTTGCGCCCACGCGTTCGATGGTTTCCGTCGGTTCAACAATGTTGATCCCCACGATGTCACAGCCCGCTTCTGCCAGACCTACGGCCATACCCTGACCCAATCCGGTGTCACAGCCGGTGACAACAGCCACTTTTCCCTGCAAAGAGAAATTATCCAGAATCATGATGTTTCCTTTTTTCATAAAACGGAGGCGAATACGCGATTCCGTCGGACGTCTTGAATGATGTCGGGCACGGCCCGGCGCCGAAGTAATGGAGCGAGTTTAGCGACAAAATTCGCACAACTCAACAAATTGAAACATCATTTCAATTTATGTGAACTTTGATGTTGTTTTTTGTTGGGTTGATCACGTCCTGACTATTGCAGGCACAGGAGAAGGCAGGCAGATGCCTAAAACGGGTGAAGGAAACAGTGAAAAATGCGCAGCAGAAAGCGTACCGGATCGGTCTGCGTGGGGTTTTAAAGGGATTGGAATAAAAGATGGGGAAGAAAATTCACTGCCCGACGAAAGCCGGGCCAGTGGTACACGCCGTCTCAGAGAGAAGAGAAAGCGGAGAGGAAACTCAGTGCAGGCAGCCCTGACATTCCGTTGCCAGGCTCAGGCCACGGCGCCAGTCGCCCGGCGTTTGTCCGAACTGGCGTTTGAAACTGCGGGTAAACGACTGCTGCGAATCAAAGCCCAGCGAAATCGCCACGCTGACGATAGGTTCGCCACTGCTGGCCAGCATATCGGCAGACTTCTTCAGTTTTTTCTCACGAATGTACTCACCCATCGGCAAACCGGTGTGTTCTTTGAACATCCGTTGCAGATACCAGCGTGAATACCCTGCCCGCTTGGCGACGGTTTTAATATCCAGACGCTCTTCCAGGTTGTGATCGATCCAGTCGATCAGGTCGTGAATGAAATCCTCGGTTCTCATGGACTTTCTCTCCGGCTTTTTTATTGTTCGGCGCCCCCCCGGGGCAGCTCGTCTTTTTATAAAGTGACGCAGTTTTGACTTAAATGCAAGTTTTACTATTGCATTTAATTTATCGTTACGGGATAGTCCACTTCCCCGAAGTAAACGTTCTGTAAAATAGCACAGAAAGTGTAACAGTATTTCTTGCACTTTAGTAGCGGCGTCCCTACAATCCCCTCGAACTAACTGTATCAGACATTGATACATAATTGTGCTGATGAACGGCACAAGCCCCAAAAAAGTCAGATCAGGCAAAGGACGTTACCCGGAGGACAGGCCGGTGTATTGCCTGGCAGCACTTACTTCACTGGAAATAAAAATAATGATGAACCTGCAAAAATCACAGGTTAATGCACGCGGCCGCTCCGGCGGCATGCCTTTGACGTTGCGTCTTTCCGGGATTGCGCTGGTTGTTGCCCTGCTTGCCGGGTGCGATAACAGCGTGGCGCAAAACGCCGCTCCGCCTGCTCCGCAGGTCAGCGCGGCCGATGTTTTAATCAGGCAAATCAGCGAGTGGGATGCCTTTAATGGCCGCGTCGAAGCGGTTCAGAGCGTTCAGCTCCGTCCGCGCGTGTCGGGTTACATCGACAAAGTGAATTATCAGGAAGGACAGGAAGTCAAAAAAGGTCAGGTGTTATTCACCATTGATGACCGGACTTATCGCGCGGCGCAGGAACAGGCGCAGGCCGAACTGGTCCGCGCCCGCAATCAGGCCGGTCTGGCCCGAAGCGAATCCGCACGCACCGAAGCGCTGATCGGTACGCAGGCAGTTTCCAAAGAAATCGCTGAGCAACGCCGTTCTGCCGCGTCGCAGGCGCAGTCAGACGTTCTGGCCGCGCAGGCGCAACTGGACATGGCGCAGCTCAATCTTGATTTTACCCGCGTAACCTCGCCGATTGACGGACGCGCCAGCCGCGCCATGATCACCACCGGTAATCTGGTGACAGCCGGTGATACCGCGAGCGTACTGACGACGCTGGTTTCCCTTGATACCGTGTATGTCTATTTTGACGTTGATGAAGGCACGTTCCTCCGTTACCAGGCGATGGCGCGTGACGGCCAGCGCAGCGATAACCCGCAAAACCGCCTGCCGGTTCATGTTGGTCTGGTTGGCGAAAATGGCTATCCCCATCAGGGCGTGGTCGATTTCACCGATAACCAGCTCAATTCTGGCACCGGCACTATCCGTATGCGCGCCCTGCTTGATAACCGCGACCGCACGTTTACGCCGGGACTGTTTGCCCGCGTGCAACTGCCGGGCAGCGCGCAGTTCAACGCCATGCTGGTGGACGATAAAGCCGTGCTGACCGATCAGGATCGCAAGTTTGTCTACGTGGTGGATAAAGACGGCAAAGCGCAGCGTCGTGATGTGGAACTCGGGCGGATGTCCGGGGGCCTTCGCATCATTCAGAAAGGCCTTGAAGCCGGTGACCGCGTGATTATCGACGGCGTGCAAAAAGTCTTTATGCCGGGAATGCCGGTAAACGCGAAAACCGTCGCTATGGCGGCCAACAGCGTGACGCCTACTCCCGCCGCAGTTCAATAAAAGAGAATCCTGACTCATGGACTTTTCCCGCTTTTTCATCGACCGGCCAATATTTGCGGCTGTTTTGTCGATTTTAATTCTGGTCACCGGGGCGATTGCCATTCCCCTGTTGCCGGTCAGCGAATACCCGAATGTGGTGCCGCCGAGTGTGCAGGTTCGCGCTGAATATCCGGGCGCTAACCCGAAAGTGATTGCTGAAACCGTGGCGACGCCGCTGGAAGAAGCCATCAACGGCGTTGAAAACATGGTGTACATGAAATCAGTTGCCGGTTCCGACGGCGTGCTGGTGACGACCGTGACCTTCCGTCCGGGTACCGATCCGGATCAGGCACAGGTTCAGGTGCAGAACCGCGTGGCGCAGGCCGAAGCGCGTTTGCCGGAAGATGTGCGCCGTCAGGGCGTGACCACGCAGAAACAGTCACCGACGTTAACGCTGGTGGTGCATCTGGTGTCGCCGAACGGTAAATATGACTCGTTGTATCTGAGTAACTACGCCACGCTGAAGGTGAAAGATGAGCTGGCGCGCCTGCCGGGTGTCGGTCAGATTCAGATTTTCGGTGCGGGCGAATATGCCATGCGCGTGTGGCTCGATCCGAATAAAGTTGCGGCGCGGGGTCTGACGGCATCTGACGTCGTGAAAGCGATGCAGGAGCAAAACGTGCAGGTTTCTGCCGGTCAGCTGGGCGCAGAACCGATGCCGAAAGACAGCGATTATTTGCTGTCTATCAACGCGCAGGGCCGTCTGAAAGATGAAGACGAATTCGGCAAAATCATCCTGAAAAGTGGTGACAATGGCGAAATCGTCCGTCTTCGTGACGTCGCACGTATCGAAATGGGTTCCGGCAGTTACGCCCTGCGCTCGCAGCTCAATAATAAGGATGCGGTCGGGATTGGTATCTTCCAGTCGCCGGGCGCGAATGCGATTGATTTGTCCGACGCCGTGCGTGCAAAAATGGCCGAGCTGTCGACGCGTTTCCCGGAAGGTATGACCTGGCGCGCGCCGTATGACCCGACCGTGTTTGTCCGTGATTCCATCAGCGCTGTGGTTCATACGCTGCTGGAAGCAGTGGTGCTGGTCGTGCTGGTAGTGATTCTGTTCCTGCAAACCTGGCGTGCGTCGATCATTCCGTTGCTGGCCGTACCGATTTCCGTGATCGGGACATTCAGCATTTTGTATCTGCTCGGTTTCTCGCTTAACACGCTCAGTTTGTTCGGGCTGGTTCTGGCGATAGGGATCGTGGTCGACGATGCCATCGTGGTGGTGGAAAACGTCGAACGTAATATTGAGGAAGGTTTAGCGCCACGCGAGGCCGCGCATCAGGCTATGCGGGAAGTTTCCGGGCCGATTGTGGCGATTGCGCTGGTGCTGTGTGCGGTGTTCGTGCCGATGGCTTTCCTTTCCGGCGTGACCGGCCAGTTCTACAAGCAGTTTGCGGTGACGATTGCGATTTCTACCGTGATCTCAGCCATCAACTCACTGACGCTTTCCCCTGCTCTGGCGGCGTTATTGCTGAAAGCGCACGGCGCGCCGAAGGATATGCCCTCGCGGCTGATTGACCGGTTATTTGGCTGGCTCTTCCGGCCGTTCAACCGCTTCTTCAACGCCAGTTCGCATAAGTATCAGAATGCGGTATCAAAAACGCTGGGTCGCCGCGGCGCGGTATTTGGTGTTTACGTTCTGCTGCTTTGCGCCGCCGCATTTATGTTTAAAGCGGTGCCCGGTGGGTTTATTCCGACGCAGGACAAACTGTACCTGATTGCCGGTGTGAAAATGCCGGAAGGTTCTTCACTCTCGCGCACTGATGCGGTGATCCGCAAAATCAGCGCTATGGGCCTGAGTACGGACGGCGTGATTGACGCAGTGGCCTTCCCCGGCCTGAATGCGCTGCAATTTACCAATACGCCAAACACCGGGACGGTATTTTTCGCCCTGAAACCGCTGAGCGAACGTACCCGTACGGCGGCGCAGATTAACGCGGAAATCAACGCAAAAATCTCGCAGATTCAGGAGGGGTTTGCCTTCTCAATTATGCCGCCGCCGATCCTCGGCTTAGGTCAGGGTTCAGGTTATTCGCTTTACGTGCAGGATCGCGCGGGGCTGGGTTACGGTGCGTTGCAAACGGCGATCAATACGATGTCCGGTGCCATCATGCAAACGCCGGGAATGGGCTACCCGATTTCCTCTTATCAGGCCAACGTGCCGCAGCTTGATGCGCATATCGACCGCGATAAAGCCAAGGCTCAGGGCGTTTCACTGGATGAGTTATTCAGTACGCTACAGGTTTATCTCGGTTCGTCGTACATCAATGACTTCAACCGTTTTGGACGTACCTGGAAAGTGATGGCGCAGGCCGATGGCCAGTTCCGTGACAGCGTGGAAGATATCGGCAATTTGCGTACCCGTAACGACAAAGGTGAGATGGTGCCGATTGGCAGCATGCTCAATATCACTACCACCTACGGGCCTGACCCGGTGATCCGTTATAACGGTTATCCGGCGGCTGATCTGATTGGCGATGCTGACCCGCGGATTCTTTCTTCGGCGCAGGCAATGACCGAGCTGACCGCGATGTCGAAAAATCTGCTGCCAAACGGCATGAATATCGAATGGACGGATCTGAGTTACCAGCAATCTACACAGGGCAATGCGGCGCTGATCGTCTTCCCGATGTCTGTACTGCTGGCGTTCCTGGTGCTCGCCGCATTGTACGAAAGCTGGACGCTGCCGCTTGCGGTGATCCTGATTGTGCCAATGACGATGCTTTCCGCGCTGTTTGGCGTCTGGCTGACCGGCGGCGATAACAACGTCTTCGTACAGGTCGGGCTGGTGGTTCTGATGGGGCTGGCCTGTAAGAACGCCATCCTGATTGTGGAGTTCGCCCGCGAACTGGAAATTCAGGGCAAAGGGATTATCGAGTCCGCGCTCGAAGCGTGCCGCCTGCGTCTGCGCCCTATCGTGATGACGTCGATTGCGTTCATTGCGGGGACCATACCACTGATACTCGGCCACGGTGCCGGTGCGGAAGTGCGCGGCGTGACCGGTATTACCGTGTTCTCCGGCATGTTAGGTGTGACGCTGTTCGGGCTGTTCCTGACGCCAGTGTTTTACGTCGCACTGCGCAAGCTTGTTACACGTAAGAAAGTGGTGCTGGAAACGCAGACGGTCTGATATCACTGCACAAAATCCAGACAGCAAAAAGCCGGGAAATCTCCCGGCTTTTTTATATTTGAAATTCACGCTACGGGTATAAATTCTCTCTGCGGTTTACTTAGAGCAGGAAACATTCTCTGCGTATTCTGCTGCCAGATCTTTGGTGCATTTGTACTTACCGCCGCGTTCGAACTCCGCCAGCGCATCCGCAACGGTATGACGGGCTAAGACCTGAAGCGACGCTTCTTCGGCTTCGTTGACGATGTTTTTGAAATATGTACAGGCATTGGCGCTGACCACACAGCGGGCCGGAACATCAGGCCGGGCAGCCCAGAGGCGCTTATCTTCAATGACCGCACAGTAAATATCGCGCAGAGAGATTTCTTCCGCCGGGCGCCCGAGATTAATAGAGCCGGTACGACCGAGAGTGGAGACAATAATGCCGTGCTGAGTCAGCGGCACCATCAGTTTGCGGATAAAACTGGAGTTGGCTTCCAGACCCGTTGCTAAAATCGCACTGGTGCAGCGCTGACCAGCCTTTTGGGACTGAGCGATACAAAACACCATCTGCATAGCTGTCGGAAAGCGATAATCTAACATGTCATTGTCCTGAGAAACCAAGTCTTAGGTAAAACACCGTATCACAGAGAAATAGCCCTGTACGTGATCTGGTCAATAATATACCAAATACTCCGTCGGTTGTACATGCGATTTATCAATAGATTTCAATCATGTAGGGCACAAATCGCTTAATAATCGACCCCGGTTATTTACGGTTTTCACCTCTTTAAATTCAAGCGCTTGAGAGATTTTTCAGGAGGATCAGGCAAGGATTTGTCGGCTTTTTAAACGAATCTTAACCAAAATTTTACCCAGGCAGGAATATGGCTTGAAAAAGGTTGAAGCACCTCAGTTAAGCACGTCATTAATGGTTAAATATCAGGATTGCAACGCTGTAAACGGAGAGTACGCTTTGCGCACACCTTTTTATCACCGGATGATAGCAACATCATGCGATTATTCGCTTGTTTAATAATCACTGGCTTTCTGCTTTTTCAACCCGCCCTGGCAAAACAAAATAACTCTCAGGATAGCGAACTTATAGAACAAGGCGATTATATTAATTCCGACGGGCAAAGCGTCCATAAACCAGCACACAGTAAATCCGGCAACATCCCCGAAGGGGCTTCTGCGCAATGTCGTGATGGAACTTATAGTTTCAGCACACATCACCGGGGAACTTGTTCACGCCACGGTGGTGTTGCGCAGTGGTTGGAATAATAAATATTAATTTAGATTTAAATGTAAAAAACCCATCCGAAGATGGGTTTTGATTGCTCTTAATATTCAGGTTTACGCTAAATAATTAGAACTGGTAGACCATGCCTACACCAACAACGTCATCGGTAGAGATGCCCTGGTTTGTATAGAAGTCATCATCGTTGTCCAGCAGGTTGATTTTGTAATCAACATACGCAGACATATTTTTGTTGAAGTAGTAGTAAGAGCCAACAGAAACGTATTTAACCAGATCTTTATCGTTGTCTTTGCCACCATAACCGTTATTTAGATCCTTCCCTTTAGATTGCAGGTAAGAAACTTCCGGACGCAGGCCAAAGTCAAACTGATATTGTGCGGTTACTTCAAAGTTCTGAGTTTTATTTGCAATGTCGCCAATGTCACCATATTGCGTCATATTACGTGTTTCGGAATACATGGTGGCCAGATAAACGCTGTTAGCATCATATTTCGCGCCAATCGTCCAGACGTCAGCTTTATCACCACGTTGATCAGCTGTCTGATCGTTAGTACGGTCAGAAGAAGCATAAGCTGCACCTGCGCTGATACCCATGCCGAAATCATAAGTCGTGGATAAACCATAACCGTCACCATTCTGGTGGCGAACATCACGACCATTGTTGGTGCCTTCGCCCAATGCATGGTAACCATCCACGCCTTCGTTGTTGTTATCACCATCATTAGCGCCCTGATATTGCACTGCAAAACTCAGACCGTTAACTGCGCCGAAGAAGTTGTTATTACGATATGTTGCAACACCGTTTGCGCGGCCAACCATGAAGTTATCGGTGTAGGTATATGAGTCGCCACCGAACACTGGCAGCATATCGGTCCAGGCTTCTACGTCGTACACTACGCCGTAGTTACGGCCATAATCGAATGAACCATAGTCACCGAATTTCAGACCTGCAAAACCCAGACGGGTTGCGTTACCTGAAGTGCCGTTATTTTCAGTGTTGTTCGCCTGAACGTTATATTCCCACTGGCCGTAACCGGTCAGTTGGTCAGAAATCTGAGTTTCGCCTTTAAAGCCAACACGGACGTAAGTTTCGTCACCATCGTCGCCAGCATTATCAGAGAATTGATGGCGTGCATCGACTTTACCGTACAGGTCAAGTTTATTGCCATTTTTGTTATAAATCTCAGCTGAATGCGCTGCGCCTGCCACCAGTAATGCTGGAATAATAAGAGCCAGTGCTTTTAATTTCATGACGTCATTCCTTTATCATTTAATTGAATACTTGAATTTATTATATGTACTTTATTAATGAGTTGGTGCTCGCACTAATACTACCTATATAGTTCCCTTGTTTTGTAGGGGAATTATTGAATTTGGCTTTATTATTTATTGCTAAATATTTCAAAGGCGTTTAATTATATGTTCTGTGAATACTTAAAGCTAAACCATATAAATAATATATTTCAAATAAGGAATTACTTTGTGGTAAATTAATTCCCGACTTGCAGAATCATCACTGCAATTCAATTTACCCTTCCTTGGTTTTAACTATTCGCATTAACTTGCCGTGATCCCTGTCAACGGCTTTATTGTTGCCCCGCCTGATTGCGGGGCTTTTTTTGCATAAAAAAACCCATAACCGGCGAAAGTTATGGGCTCAACAAATGAGAGAGAACTAAAATTTCTACGACGAGGTCAGAGAGACTTTCCACAACAACCTTCATACCTGATGCTACAGCTATGCTGTCCACACAGCGCAACGGTAACACCAACTATTCAGGGTACAGCTTTGCACTATCAGGAGAAGGTTTGCCCGTTGCACAGTTCGTTCCAGTAACTGAAGCGCAACAAGCGAATATAACGGTCAGGAGCGGCGAAACCACGCCGGGTCTGTGTTCCCCACGTCAATGCCGTAAAGGCATCCTGTCGCCAGAAAACTCTCCAGCAGACGCGATGTGTCCTGCGCCTTTTCTTCAGTCTGATCCTTCACCTTACGATGAGTGATGCGCTGCCATAACGAGCGTTGCTCAGTAGTTTGTGCAGTCGTTGACATACAGGCCTCCGGTTGATCATTGCGTCTGTTTAAAGAAACAGGCAGACATCGTCTGCCGCTGGAATGACTTCAGTTAACCGTTTCTGCACTGTGATTTGAACCAACGATTTATGCTTTGCTTTCTCATTAATAGAATAAAGCAGAATCTCTTCCCTATTCCCTCAGCCAGACACCTTCACAGAACAGTTTTGCACAAGCGAGGCTGTTTTGGTGCCGCTGTGCCGGGCTGGCGGCCTGATGTGCGAGCTGTACCAGCATGCCGGTGAAACACTGCGCCAGAAGTTCAGCCGGAATATCATTACGAAACAGTTTGTCCTGCTGGCTGAACGCCAGATTTTTGGAAATGGCGGCGGTGAGCATCGCCTGAGTTTCCGGCCCTTCCGGGGGTAACAGAAAAACGCTCTGCGTCAGATTGTTATCTTCAGCGAGAAAGTTCAGCAATTTGCGAAAACTCAGCGCCATGCGATCCAAAACCTGATTCTCGGCTACCTGGGGTGCTAACTGTAGCGATTGCGCCAACACGGTCAGGCGTTCTCGGAAAGCGGCACGGTTTGACTCTGTCATTCCAACATCCTTTATTGCGTTCGGTTCATGCATTCTACCCGACTCCGCCTGATATTCTGACGCTTACTGACTAGTAGGGTGAGTACAGTTAATTACCGTGGCTAACATTTGCACATGCAGAGTCAGAGGCGTAAACCAGTACGGAGCTCACGCAAAGGTACCGGGCTGGTCTGGCCGTGCCTTGCGCGCAGCACCTGAAAAGAAACCGAATACATAGAGGATAGTGGTATGTCTAAAAATGGAAAAGTGGCTTTAGTAACAGGTGGCGGCCAGGGGATTGGCCGTGCAATTGCGCTTCGTCTGGCGAAGGATGGATTTGCTGTTGCGGTTGTGGATTACAACGAGGAAACAGCGAAGAAAGTTGCCGAAGAAATTAATCATGCGGGCGGTAAAGCAATTGCTCAGCTGGCTGATGTTTCAAACCGCGAACAGGTTTTTGCCGCCGTTGAGGCAGCAACAAAACAGCTCGGCGGTTTTGACGTCATCGTGAATAATGCCGGGATCGCACCGACAACGCTGATCGAAGACATCACGCCGGAAATCGTCGATAAAGTCTATAACATCAATGTGAAAGGCGTTATCTGGGGGATCCAGGCGGCGGTGAAAGCGTTCAAATCCCTGAGACATGGCGGCAAAATTATTAATGCTTCTTCTCAGGCGGGCCATGTCGGTAACCCTGAATTGGCTATCTACAGTTCCAGCAAATTTGCCGTGCGCGGGCTGACACAAACCGCAGCACGCGATCTGGCTTCACTGGGGATTACCGTTAACGCCTATTGCCCGGGCATCGTGAAAACGCCGATGTGGGAAGAGATTGACCGCCAGGTTTCTGCGGCCGCAGGTCAGCCTGTGGGCTACGGCACGAAGGAGTTTGCGAAAAACATCACCCTGAAACGTCTTTCAGAGCCAGAAGATGTTGCCGCTTGCGTCTCCTACCTTGCTGGCCCGGACTCCGATTATATGACCGGTCAGGCGTTACTGATTGACGGTGGTATGGTCTTTAATTAAAGATATGTTTTTTCCTGCAAGCCTCTCATTCGGGAGGCTTTTGTGTATTTGCAGGTGTGGAAATCAGTGCCGGGCCAGCGGAATGTAATATTCGCAGGTCACACCGTTCAGCGCAGATTCCCGGGAGTATTTTTCCAGATCCGGCTGCATGATGAATTCCAGACCGAGCGTTGGCAGAAATACTGAATACAAATACAGAATGAAGTCATTCAGACGGCTGAGATCATAAGGATAACGGATTTTCAGATAACGGCTGGCGGGCACCAGAATGTCATGGTTGTCGCTGATCTTCACTTCATGCGCGACTGTATAATCCATCTGTAATGCATTGGCGACTTCATCATTCGTATCAGGGCGACAATCGGATAAGCCCCAGACCGGCGCGTGTAATGATTCCGGCGTTTCCAGATAGCGCAACAGTTCGGCACGATGTACGTGATTCTTGGCGTTAAACAGCGCTTCAATCGGATATGAATGCGTTGAAGTCTGGCCCTCGAATGCCATTTGCGGCAATTCTACAATTTCATATTCCGGCTGCGGGAATTCATCCACGGTCAGCGGTGCAGTGATGCCACTCATGGTCCACGACGCATTCCGGCGGTACATTCCCGGCGTTTCAGCAAAGTTCTTTTTGAACGAACGGGTGAACGTCTGCTGAGAATCGTAAGAGTAATACAGCGAAATATCGAGGATCGGCATATTGGTGAGCCGCAAAGCAATCGCGGCCATCGTCAGACGACGGTCACGAATGTATTTGCCCAGCGCAAAACCTGTTTTACTTTTAAACAAACGCTGAAGATACCAGGGAGAATAGCCGGTTTTCTTCGAGGCCTTTTCCATGGTCAGACGATCACTTAAGTTGACTTCGATCCAGTAGAGTAGCTCTTTGATCAAGTCATCATGGAAATCAGGTTTTTGTTCGCTCTGCAAAATGAACTCCCTGTGCTGCGATAAAGTCGCCATAGTTAGTGCGCGACAGATTTTGAAAACACGTTCACGACAATCACGCCCGCGATGATAAGCCCGAGGCCAATCATTGCCGGGGTGTCCAACTTTTGCCCATAACCAAACCAGCCAATGGCGGAGACCAGGACAATACCGACGCCGGACCAGATCGCGTAAGCAATGCCGGTCGGCAGCGTTTTCAGGGTCAGAGACAATAAAAAGATGGCAATCGTGTAACCCAGCAGTGTGACAACGCTTGGCCACAAACGGGTGAATCCTTCAGAACTTTTCAGGCTGCTGGTCGCAATAACCTCGGCAACAATCGCCAGGCCGAGCAGCAAATAAGTTTTAAACATCAGAGGTTTCCTTACAGCCAGCTTCGCTGACGTACAACTCGTTCTGGATAGCGCGGTGTAAATTGTATTCCGCACACTGACTGGTTAACCCGAGCGTATCGAGGCGCGACATGGCATCCATACTGCTGCTCAGACCTATTAGCCGCCAGGATATATGCTCCGGAGATTCGCCTTTGGAGAATTCCCCTTTCTCGCGACCGAATTCAATCGCATCAGATACCAGTTCGTGCCAGTCGGCTACCGACAAGGCAAATGCCGCTTTCATCAGCGGCTCCTGTTCAGTCAGCAACATGGCCTCATGCCAGAGCGGAATGGCCATCAGCGACTGATCATCTTGCGGATCAATCAGCAGCAGGTTGAGCCGTTCGCGGGCGGTCATCTGCTGGCTTCTTTCCAGCAACTGTTCTTTCAGGATCTTCATCACCTGCGTATAGGCTTGCGCGCGAAGTTCTCCTGCGCTGGAAAAATGATGATGAACCTGACCGGTGGCCGCGCCCGCTTCCTGAGCAACACGGCGCACCGTGGTGGCAGCCAATCCTTCATAGCGCGCAACCCGTGCGGCGGCTTCAAGAATGGTTGTCTTGCGCGCTTCTTTACAGAGATAGGCCACTTGAAAAATCCGAAGGTGAAGAGACAGCACAGGATAATGCCAAGACTTGGACGGATGTTCAAGTTTTTTGAGAACGTTCATTCACCTGTGATTATATATAGGTAAATTAACTTGCATTTGATCAGAAATGAGTACCCGCCAAACGGCGGATATTCATCCAGTAGCGGGCGGAATCAGTCAGTCCTACACACGAAACTCGAGGCTGATTTTGTGTCTCCCTGCCCTTTATATTTGGGAAACTGCGGGTACTCGCACAGCGGCATTTCACGACCGGCGGTGGCTTTGTTGGTATCAGTCATGACCTGCTGACCGGGATCGATGCCGTGATCTACCCACTTATCCAGCGTGCCGAGAGAATCCCAGCTCACGCGGAAAGGGCCGCTGCTGTGCGTAAATCCGGGCGCAAGATAGAATCGCGCAAACTGATGCAATTCTTTCTCTCCAAACCGCGCTTTGAGCTTTTCGTAATAAGCCAGCGTATTTCCCGGCGGCACCGCCATGTCTGCCGTGCCGTGCATCAGCAGTAATTTTCCACCGTGTTGAACAAAAGCGCTGATATCTGCATTGTCATCATCAACCTCTGACGCCAGTTCTTTCAGCCGTGCCGCATGTTCCGTGGGATTAAATTGCAGGGAATCATAATCCGGCGAACGCATCACTTCATACCGCACAGCCTGATCGCCCATCATATAAGGGAAGGAAATGATGATGTTCGATGCAGCAGGTTTCGGCTTATCAGCGCCGGAACCGAATACGCTGACCAGTGCAGGGGCATCCGCACCCAGCAAAATCGGCCAGGGTGCAAAGTGATCGCCAGTGGGTAAACTCACGCCCAAAGGCACCGGTTTACTCAGCATTTCCACCAAAGATAATTGTGCATCAGAGAGGCAAAGATCGCCGTCATCCTTGCCATCGTGACAACGTAACCTCTTCGGTTTGAAGGCCGCCCTGCACGCGTTCACATTGGCGACCACGCCGTCGGTCAGCCCGTCCAGCTTGTCACAGGCACCAAAAACGGTATTGGATATCAGCGCGGCCTTCGCCGGTGAAATCCAGGCTCCCGGCGTATTGTAAACAGTCTGTCCGATACGAATGCCTGCCATATGCAGCTCGACAACGTTATAAACCGGATGGATCGCAATAGCACCGTCGTAATCGAGCGGATACCGCTGAATGGCGGCCAGCGCCTCATGCCCGCCCTGAGAGTTGCCCTGAAAATAGAGACGCGACGGTTTTCGGCCATAAGCCTGTTCAATTAGTGCAACTGCCACGTCGTGCGTTTTCTTAATCTGCGCACCTGCGAAATTCTTCCAGGCTTCCTCATTCAGCGTAAATGACGCATCGGATACCCCACCCTGATGGCCGGAATTGCTGCCAAAGGTGGCATATCCTTGTTTCAGGGCGCCGGGTACGGATGCGGGCGCGAGCCGAGCGGTATCCGCCCCTTTTATGGCACCATCGAATCCCCCGCCGCCGAGTTGCAGCGCCTTGCCATTCCAGACGAGGGGCAGATAAAGCTGGAACTGTATATCTGGCGCATTAACGTCAACCGGTTTGATTTGCCCTTCGAGCTTGCAATGGGTTTCCACGGGCTGACCGGCGATCGCGACGGTCGTTATCACGGCTCCACGCGTCGGAAGTCCAATCCTGGAAGCCGGAATACGCGTGTTTTTCAAGGCAACACATTGTGCTTCGGTCAATCCTGAAACAGATGCGGCGGAAACAGTACCGGCGATAAGCATTAACAACAAACCAGGCAGAATCAATTTCATCAGAAGACATATGTCCTAAAGTCGCAATAACGGCAGTGTGTCACTAAATCAGGAATGATTGAACACAGGTCTTTTGTCTTTTACCGTCATACAGGATTTTAGTTACAACATTCTTATATTTTCGAACAACGAAATTCAGCGATAACTTTGACTACAACAATTACCCTCATTCAATCAGGAATGGTGGCCCGCATAAAAAACGGCCACTTTTCGTGACCGTTTGATATTTTTGACAGAAATCTGCCTACGTTTTATCGCTTACGCCACAGCGTAAGTTCTGCAACCGTGTGCTGAAATTTGCGGGCTGTTTCGCGGATAACAAACGGAATATCCTGCGGAACCTGAATCTCCTCAAAGTCGCTGGCCAGCAAACGACGCAAAGCCTGATGCGTTGTCACCGCTTCTCCGTTCTCGCGGAAACCGCCGAGCCAGTTTTGCTTCGGCGTGAATTCTTCCAGCCAGGTATACGGCGAGGACAACATCAGCACCCCGCCACTGCGGATCATTGGCGCGATATCTTTCAGAAAACGTGCCGGTTCGCGCAAACGGTCCAGTAAATTCGCGGCCAGAACCAGATCATACAGTTCGCCCTGCGGCTTCAGGTTACAGGCATCGCCCTGTACAAAACTCACGCGGCCGGTTTGCTCTGCACCGATATTCACTTCTGACAATGAGGCCTGACAATAATCGACCAGCTCACCCTCTTCCGGAATAACATAACGACAGGCTTCGCCGCGAGCCAGCGCTAAAGCAACATCAATAAATCGGGCCGAATAATCCATCCCGACAACAGAATCAAAATATCGTGCCAGCTCGAAACTTGCGCGTCCGGTCGCACAACCTATGTCCAGCGCCCTTCTGCGTAAATCGACATTTTTAACCGCAATATCAACCAGTTGTTCAGCATAGTTGGGTACATTGAAATGACGCGGCCCGTACTGGAAATCCAGATACTGCGCGATCAGACCATCCGTTTCGTAAGGATTCACCGTCTGTGTTTCCTGATGACCGGATATCACATACCGGAAACCGGCGTGCTGGAAAAAGTGACGACGAAACGCATAACGCGAGGATTTCAGCGCTTCATTACCGGTAGAAATCCAGCTTCCACCTTTAATCATCGAATGTTTGCCGTCAAACGTTGGCGTGGAAAAATCATCATAAAGCGGATGCACGCGGAAACCTTCAAAGCCGCTGATCGGCGTGGACGCCCATTGCCACACATTCCCCACAATGTCGAAGAAATGCCCCTGCGCAAAGTGATCGACCGGGCATGACGACGCCCACCAGGCGAGATTGATATTACCCGGCGCAGTTTCCCAATCAGGCTGGTCCCCTTCTACCTGATTTCGCAAAATCATCCATTCAGCTTCCGTCGGTAACTGCACAGATTCGCCCGTTTGTACCGCCTTCCACCGGCAAAATGCTGCCGCTTCCAGCTGATTCACTTCAACCGGCCAGTCCCACGGCATCTCCACTTCTTCGGTCATTAACCGCAGCTTCAGTTGCTCCGGTTCGCTTGCCGATCCGACCCAAAAAGTCGGTATTTCGGCCTGAGCAAAGTCCCGCCACCCGGCGCCTTCTTCATCCCACCATTTTGCGTCCTGATAACCGCCGCTTTCTACAAAAGCAAAATATTCTGCGTTGCTGACCAGCATTTTGCTGGCGCTAAATGCCTGAATTTTCTGTGTTACTGAACCGTATTCATTATCCCAGCCGTAAGTGTCGTCCTGCTTACCGAGCGTGACAACGTCACCTTTAACTGCCAGAGTTTCGTTTTCTGGTACGGTCTGACGGTCATGGCGGGCAATGTTGCATGCTGGCCAGTGCGGCTGCGGGGTGACCCAGCCCACCGGCAACTGACGGATCAGCACGCTGGATGTTTCCAGATGAATACGTTCATGCTCGATGCCCATCAGAATTACCCACGCCGGGCTGTCCCAGCCAACGGGGAGCGTTAGCGGCATCGCATCAATAATGCCGAGAACTTCTTCGCGAACCTTATCGCGATATGCCCGTAAATTGGTGACATTAGGCCAGTTATAATTCTGATCGTCGAGATCGTCCCAGCTCATTTCGTCAACGCCGATCGCCAGCATCGCCTCGATATGGGAATCAATACGCTGCGGGATCAGCCCCGCCGCCATAAGTTTATTGATGTAAAAAGTCGCAGTATGGCCGAAGTAAAAAATGAGCGGATGGCGCAGTGAAATCGCCTTAGTGAAATATGCACGTTCGTCGGTCAGGCAATCAAACAGGCTTTCATAGAGTTCCCATGTCTGAATAAAGTACGCGCGAATTTCCTGACGCTTTTGTTCCGCGGTTCCGGTACTCAGCAGGATTGTCCGGGTCGGGTCGGGTAAACCGGCCATGTTTGATTGTGGTGAATGCATCATAATTTCCTTTATCTTCTGGCAACGACGAACAATATCCAAGTGTAGCAGTTCAACTTTGCAAACCGTGCCAGCAGAGGTTTGGATCGCTGCCCGGTATTTTTACAGATGAAGATGAACAAGCCTGAAATTCATTTAAATGACGTTATCTTTCCATATAAAGCAGCGAAATTTCCGGAAGTTCCAGAAACTCGCCTTCATATTTGTGGCGTAAATCGAAGTAATCCGGGGCGTCAATAATGCCCTTTATATTGTCAGAAAATGCTTCGAGCGCTTGTTTCATCTGCGGTAAATAGTCGTGAGTGTCATAAACCCTGTCGATGCCTTCCAGCGAGTGATTCATAATTTTGCGGGCAACATCGTTGGGAACATTGAGGGACGATAATTTGGAGCGTGCCGTCCTGCGTAAGTCGCGGGTCGTAAAAGCATCGATGCCCAGGCCACGCCCGGCGCGCAACATCCGGCGGATCACCTGCGTAATTGCGCCTCTGGATAACGGTTTCTGTGCGTCTTTCGGGGAAGGAACCAGCCAGACACTGTCTTTCGGGCTGGCATCGAATAAAGCATTGATGCAAATAATCGCCAGCGGCGTCAGAGGCAGACTGTGATCGCGGGCTGATTTGTTTCGGGTGCCCTGTCGCCAGACGCCAATTCGCAAATTAAATTCGTCTTTCCGCGCACGGATCACTTCGTCCGGCCGTCTTGCGGTCAGCAAACACAGTCGTAATGCCCAGCGACTTTGTTCTGAAATATCCCATAAATCAAGACCATGCCAGAACACCCAGATTTCGGCATCGGTCAGCGCTCTTTCACGCGGCGGCGTGTTGCGGCCACCGACGTCACGGCGTTTCATAGAACTCAGCGGCGAATGTGCCAGATAACCCTGCGTTTCTGCCCAACCAAAAAATTGCTTACACAGTGCAAAAACCCGTTTGGCTTCCGAAATTTTCCCTTCGGCCAGCAAAATATTAAACAACCGGTTCAGGCGCAGGCGCGTAATTTTGTTCAGCGGTACATCCCCGATCACCGGCAGCACATGTTTCATCAAAGAAGATACAGCAATTTCCGGACGACGTCGGGTCAGCATCAGCGAAAGCCGGATCCAGATATTGATCACCTGCCGGACCGTCGCATTGCCCTCTTCGTCAAAATCGTCCAGTTCCGCCAGCGGTGTCATTTTGACCTGCTGAAGATAGGCCAGAACGTGGCGGCCTACATTTTCGGCGGCAAAATCCGCTTCGACTTCTGTTACTGAAACCACATTGCCCGCCCGCTGAAATCCATCAGAAAAATCACAGTGCGCAGTTATAGCAAGCCCGCGAAACAGAGGCAAAAAGTTTGTGACTCCAGACCTATTAAGTCTGGAGTCACAGGAAGAATGAATAAAGAAAAATGAAGGAGTTATGACGGAGATTGGCGCCTGAAAGATTGGTCATAAAAACAGCACACATAATGATATAGCGCATATTTTCAACTGAACACATCGTTGTAGCTTATAAATTGGCGAAAATATCTCCCGTTTTGCCACCTGAATACATTAATTTCAATAACGTGCTTTCAGCCCTAAAGAAAATTTTGGTTATGCCGACATCTAAAGAGTTAAACCTCTTTTATCTCCTCCAAATCGCAGTCTGGCCATGGAAATGTCACTATGCGCAATAATCAACCTGTATCACAGCGGGAATATCAGTACCCGGACGACGCTACATTGATGTCAACGACTGACGCCGACAGCCATATTACCTATGCCAATGATGCTTTTATTGAAGTCAGCGGTTTTGCCAGTGAAGATATTATCGGTCAGCCCCACAATATAGTCCGGCATCCCGACATGCCGCCGTCCGCTTTCAAAGATATGTGGGCCACATTGCAGCAAGGTTTTCCCTGGACGGCGCTGGTAAAAAATCGCCGCAGAAACGGCGACCATTATTGGGTTCGGGCAAACGTGGTGCCGATTATTCGTGGCGGAAAAACCAAAGGCTATCTTTCTGTCCGGACCAAACCCACGGCGACCGAAATTTCTGACACTCAGGCGCTCTATGACAAAATGAATCGTGGCGAGCTGAACAACCGCCGGTTGTTCCGGGGTCTGCTGATCCGCACCGGCATCACCCGCCCGTTTTCAATTTTAAAAACGCTTTCGGTTCGCGGACGGATCCGCAGCGGGCTCTTCCTTTTATTCCTGCTTAACTCTCTGGCAATTTCCACACTCACCGCGTTGCCGTCAGCTCAGTTGTATTCTGCATATGCGCTCAGCACATTTTTCATTTTGCTTTTAGGCTTCTGGCTTGAATGGCAAATCACGCGCCCGGTCGAACAACTTTGTCATCAGACATTGCGGGTTGCCAGCGGTGCGAGTCATACGATCACGCCGATGGAACGCGTCGATGAAATCGGGATGACGCTACGCTCGGTTGGCCAGCTCGGATTGATCTGCCGGTGGATGGTGGACGACGTTAACGATCAGGCACACAAAGTCCGCACCGCCAGTGAATCTCTGGCAAACGGAAACGAAGCGCTGAGTCAGCGGACTGAACAGACCGCCGCGAATGTTGGTGAGACTGCCGCCGCGATGAATGAAATGAGTGCGACCGTTGAAAGCAATACGCAAACGGCCGCCGAAGCCGATAAACTTTCGCTGACCGCCAGCGCCGCAGCGGAAAAAGGCAGTAACGCCATGCAGGGAGTCGTCGGCACAATGCAGGAAATCACCGACAGTTCGCAACAGATTGCGACCATCACCAATGTCATTGACGGCATCGCATTCCAGACAAATATTCTGGCACTGAATGCGGCAGTCGAAGCGGCCCGCGCCGGAGAACAGGGAAAAGGATTTGCGGTGGTGGCCGGTGAAGTTCGCAGCCTGGCACAACGAAGTGCAAGCGCCGCCAGCGAAATCAAAAGACTGATCGACACCAGCGTCGAGACCGTTGTGTCGGGATCAAAGCAGGTTGATCAGGCCGGTAAGACGATGGCGGAAATTGTTTATCAGGTGCGAAATGTCTCGTCACTGATCGGGCAAATTCGTAACGCGACAAGCGAACAAAATCTGGGATTACTGGATATCGCCAAAGCCATCGAGGAACTCGACCGGATCACACATCAGAATTCACTTCAGGTTCAGGAAGGCGCGCACGCCTCCACCGGCCTGAAACGACAGGCCGACCGGCTGGTGGAAGCCGTCGGTGTGTTCAGATAGTTTGTAGGAATTCGATCATGTTCAGCACCCGATCCGGAGATTTCGCCGAATTTGGTGCTGGGTTATTTCCTGACTATGTTTCTGACCTCCCACTCTGACACCAGCAAAGCATACAAATATTCACTGCACCATTCCCCTTTCAGAAAGCAGTTTTCCAGGAAACTTCCTTCCCGCCGAAATCCTGCTGACTCGAATAACCGGAAACTGCCGTGATTACGGATATCGGTAACGGCGTACACACGATGCTTTTTGAGATGGTCAAAAAGATACGTCAGCAACAGATTTAATGCGCTCTTCGCGATCCCTTTTCCCTGCCATTTCGGGTCAAGCGTTATGCCCAGTTCCACCTGATAGTCATCGACAAAGTGCAGCCCGAAATCACCCACCATGCCGAATTCAGCGTGTTCGATCGCAATCTGAAACCAGTTATCTGGCGTACCAAAAGGAATTTCATTCATCTGTTCAAACAACAATTCCGCCTGCGGACGGGTGAAATATTCCCAACTCTGATAGCGGGCAACAGCCGGATCCTGGCGATAACGGGTGAAAGCGCCGAGGTCATCATGATGAAAGTGACGCAGACTGAGTAAAGGTGAGGCCAGTAAAGTCATGGAGTTTGCTCGTTAATATAAAAGACAATTCATCTGTTATATCAAAGTGTTATTCATTGTGAAACCGTTTCCGTATCAATAAAAAAGCCGGACAAGGTTTTCCCTGTCCGGCCTGATTTATCACAATTTCCTATCTGTCCGCTGCCGGGCTCAGGCGTTCGCCAGCCTGAACGCAGACACCGACCGGGTCAGATGAAGCACCTGCTCTTCCAGAGAAGCCGCCGCTGCCGCCGATTCCTGCACCAGCGCCGCATTCTGCTGGGTCACGCCGTCAATTTCTGTCACGGCCTGCTCAATTTGACTGATCCCACGGCTTTGTTCATCGGACGCCGTCGAAATATGTTCCATCAG
This sequence comes from Rahnella sp. PD12R, assembly GCF_019200965.1. Taxonomy (NCBI): domain Bacteria; kingdom Pseudomonadati; phylum Pseudomonadota; class Gammaproteobacteria; order Enterobacterales; family Yersiniaceae; genus Rahnella; species Rahnella sp. PD12R. The sequence continues at coordinate 488,242 of NZ_JAHTMS010000003.1, forward strand.
AACATCGACCTGCGTAACCGACGAAATGATTGCCGAAATAGATTCTCCGGTACGGGACACCTGATCCGACCCTTCCTTTATATTGGCAACCGATTCAGAAATCAGACTTTCGATTTCCTTTGCCGCCACCGCGCTTCGCTGCGCAAGACTGCGCACTTCGCTGGCGACCACTGCAAATCCGCGACCTTGTTCGCCGGCGCGTGCAGCTTCAACCGCAGCATTCAGCGCCAGAATATTGGTCTGGAAAGCGATGCTGTTGATGACGCCCGTGATGTCTTCGATCTTTTTGGAGCTGCTGTTAATGCGCCCCATAGTTCCGATCACATCCTGCGCCACCTTCTCACCCGCGCGGGCATTTTTTACTGCTTCGCGCGTCAGACCGCTGGCCCGGCTGACGTTTTCGGTATTTTGCTTAACCGTCGCGCCCAACTCTTCCATGCTGGCGGCAGTTTGTGTCAGCGCCGCGGCCTGTTGTTCTGTACGCGAGGCCAGATCGATATTGCCTGCGGAAATTTCCTGCGACGCGTGCGCGACAGTATGGCTGGTGTCACGTACCTGCCCGATAATTTGGGTCAGGGACTGGCGCATATGTTCCATCGACTGCATCAGTTCTTCAATTTCACTGCGGGAACTGTTTTTAAACGGTACCGGCGTATCGAGATAACCTTCTGCAATTTTGCGGCAATGATCGCGCGAGCTCAGCAGCGGAGTCAGAACGAAGCGCTTGAGTAATAACAACACGCCAATAATGATGATCAGGAACAGCAAACCAAACGCAATCGTCAGCCCGATACCAAACTTAAAATTGCCCTGCGCGTCGCTGTTGAGATTTCTGGCGTACTGCTCATGCAGCGCCAGCACTTTATCGAGCACCACTTCGTACTGATGATCAAGCTGAACTACCGCCGGGATCCGCGCTTTGAACTGCGCCTGATCGCCCACTTTCGCCGCATCAATCAACGGTTCGATCCCGTTCTGACGATAGTTCTGATAAGCCGTGCGGTAAGCCTCCGCCAGTGCATTTTCGCCCGGTAATTTTGGCGCATTAATATATGCCTGAAATGCGGCGTCCGCTTTTCCCATCACTTCACTGACGCCATCCAGAGAAGTAGCAGACGGCTGGCCGCCGTTGTTTTCAATCTCCTTCATATATTCCATTACGCGAACACGCGAGGTACGGCTGTGGTTGATCGGGTCAATGATGGAAAGCACCACGCGGATTTCTTTATTCACGTCATCCAGAGACTGGTTGCTCTGCGTCAGCAACCAGACGTTTGAAATCATACTGGTAAAAAAGAGAGCAAAAAGAACAACTAAAACAAGAAAAGAAGACTTTTTAAGCGACATCGATACATTCTCAAAATGGGGCTGGAGTCTGTTTATCGGCAATTTGCACCAGATGTTTAACATTCTCATCGCCCTATCTGAAATTTACGGCAGGATGATCGGTGTCTGCTAGAGGGGCAAGGGAGTAGTCGACAGACTAAATCTGACTAATCAGAACAAGGCGTTTTCCCTATTTTTAAATGATCTTTCACGCCTGAATTAAGAAATTTGCGATCAACCTCTTTTAAATGATCATTAACAGGGAATTTTCCTGACGATCAGAAATCGCTAAATCAGAGGAAATAAATATAATCACACCAACGAACAATAAATCCTGACAGCATGAATGATTCACCGCGCGAATATTCTTAGGAGAATTAGAGGAAAAATCTTATATTCTCTCTCTTTTCTTACCCTGCACTAAATACAAATTCATTGCGAGTTGTTATATATTTTTTGAGAACAGACAGTCAATTACTAAGAAATTTCTTACGACCTCCTACTTGTAAAGAAATCTACTGAAGCCCGAAACCCTTACCCCATGCGGCCTGCGGGGTTATATGAAGAAAATTCCTATATATCAATAAAATGATCTGGATTTGGCCACACCATAATCAGTAACATTTATTTACATATTTAGTTTTCCTTAAAACACCTAATGTTTCTAAAATGCCGTCAACAGGTACTTATCTGAAATTTTCTTTCCAGATAAATTCAAAAACACACTGCAAAATGTTCCCAAAAATATTTTGTCTCGCTTGTGACCCTGATTTTAGTTGCACACCGACGTGCATAAAAAGGATGTTTTTTTGGCAGGGTTGCCAACCTTTCATTTATTTATGGATTCATTGGCAGCGTTTATCACTCCACAGTAAGGGATAGGCATGTCTAATAGCTTTCAGGAAGAAATACCCAAGGCTCGCGTCAATATTAAACTTGATTTACATACTGGCGGTGCCCAGAAGAAAGTCGAATTACCTTTAAAATTAATGGTAATGGGCGACTACAGCAATGGTAAAGAGACCCGTCCATTGTCAGAGCGTGAAAAAGTTAACATCAACAAAAATAACTTTAACAGCGTTCTGGCCGACTTCAGCCCGTCGCTCAACCTGACCGTGGAAAACACTCTGGCTGGCGATCGCAGCGAAGAGAGCGTCAGTCTCAACTTCAAAGAGATGAAAGATTTCGAGCCTGAACAGGTTGCACGCCAGATCCCACAACTGCGCGCGATGCTCGCTATGCGTAATTTATTACGTGACCTCAAATCCAACTTATTAGACAACGCCACTTTCCGCAAAGAACTCGAAACCATCCTGAAAGATGACAATTTGAGCGATGACCTGCGCGCTGAACTGGCTGCTCTGGCTCCCCAGAACTCTTAACCCTTCCTGAACGGATCAACCCGAGACTATGCTGATGTCTGCTACTGAAAACAGTCAAGAAAGCCGCACAACTGTGCTGGAACGTGCCGACGCAGGAAGTGTTTATGCGTCATTGTTTGAAAAAATTAACCTGACTCCGGTCTCCGCATTGGGAGACGTGAATGCTTTTCAGGATGACCAGGCGATGTCTGATGTCACCACCGATGAGCGTGTTACGGCGGCGGTTCAGGTCTTCCTGGAACGCCTGAAACAGTCCGGTCAAAAAGTTGAACGTCTGGACAAAACCTTGCTGGACGGCCACATCGCAATGCTCGACGAGCAAATCAGCCGCCAGCTGGACGAAGTCATGCACCACCCTGAATTCCAGCGTATGGAATCCGGCTGGCGTGGGCTGAAATTCCTGGTAGACCGTACTGATTTCCGTCAGAACGTAAAAATTGAACTGCTGGACGTTTCTAAAGACGACCTGCGTCAGGACTTCGAAGATTGCCCTGAGATCATTCAAAGTGGCCTCTACCGTCATACCTACATCCAGGAATATGACACACCGGGCGGCGAACCCATCGGTTCTGTGATCTCCAACTACGAGTTTGACGCCAGCCCGCAAGACGTCGCGCTGCTGCGTAATATCTCCAAAGTGTCTGCTGCGGCACATATGCCGTTTGTCGGTGCTGTCGGCCCTAAATTCTTCCTGAAAGATTCCATGGAAGAAGTGGCCGCCATCAAAGATATCGGCAACTACTTTGACCGTGCTGAATACATCAAATGGAAATCTTTCCGTGACTCCGATGACTCCCGCTATATCGGTCTGACCATGCCGCGCGTGCTGGGTCGTCTGCCATACGGGCCGGACACCGTGCCAGTTCGCAGCTTTAACTACGTTGAAGAAGTGAAAGGCCCGGACCACGAGAAATACCTGTGGACCAATGCGTCTTTCGCGTTTGCAGCAAACATGGTGAAAAGCTTCATCAAAAACGGCTGGTGTGTACAGATCCGCGGCCCGCAGGCTGGCGGTGCAGTCACTGATCTGCCAATCCACCTGTATGATCTGGGCACCGGCAATCAGGTGAAAATCCCGTCTGAAGTCATGATCCCGGAAACCCGCGAATTTGAATTCGCCAATCTCGGCTTCATCCCGCTGTCTTACTACAAAAACCGTGATTACTCCTGCTTCTTCTCCGCGAACTCCGCGCAGAAACCGGCTCTGTATGACACGGCTGATGCTACTGCGAACAGCCGTATCAACGCGCGTCTGCCGTACATCTTCCTGCTGTCACGCATCGCGCATTACCTGAAACTGATTCAGCGTGAAAACATCGGCACCACCAAAGACCGCCGTTTGCTTGAGCTTGAGCTCAACACCTGGGTGCGCTCGCTGGTGACTGAAATGACCGATCCGGGCGACGACCTGCAGGCCTCTCACCCGCTGCGCGACGCTAAAGTGACCGTAGAAGATATCGAAGATAACCCGGGCTTCTTCCGCGTGAAACTGTACGCCGTACCGCACTTCCAGGTGGAAGGTATGGACGTCAACCTGTCATTGGTTTCTCAGATGCCGAAGGCGAAAGCGTAAAAGGCCGGAGTGGTAATGAAAATTGAACGTCCCCTGTGGACACGCGGCGTGCTGGTTTCGCCGCAGCAGTTTCAACAACAGGCCTCTCTCGAGGCCTGGACCAACGAATGCATAGCGCAAATGGGCACCCTCCATCCGTGGGGGGTACTCCATGCCACATTTGAGCAGAATGCACTCACACAAGGCCGCCTGAAGGCGGAACGTCTGTGCGTACGTTTTCAAGACGGGACGTTAACTGACACTGATTGTGCCGATTTACTGCCGCCGACATTAACGCTCGCGGCGAATTTGCCTGCGGAAATCTCTGAGGCTGTTGTCATGCTGGCCATGCCGCAGGTTTACGCTAACGGCGGCAACTGCCTGCAACCTGATGAACGCGCCGAACGTCCGGTACGTTACCGTCAGGCATGGCGTGATGTGCAAAATCACTACGGCGATGACAAGAAACAGGTCGCCGTCATGACGCATGAACTTACGTTTCGCCTGGACACACAGGAAAATGGGGATTATCAGGTCTGCCCGGTGGCCCGATTAGTGCGTGACGCCCAGGGACACTGGACGCAGGATATGCGGTTTATTCCTCCGCTGCTTAGCCTGCAAGCCAGCCACTGGTGCAGTGAGCAACTGGAACTGCTGATGGTGCAGTTGCGCGCGCGTCTGGTTCGTCTGATGGGCATGCGCCGCGAAAGTAACGCCCGTATGGCCGATTTTGCCGTCGCAGACGTTTCACTGTTCTGGCTGCTGAACGCGCTTAACGGCGCGGAGCCGGTGTTGAGCAATTTTCAACGTTATCCGCAGGTGCATCCCGAGCGTCTGTATCAGGAACTGGCCCGTCTGGCGGGTAACTTGCTGACCTTCTCGCTTGAACATGATGTCACTGCTATTCCGGTGTATCAGCATGATCGCCTGACGGCCGTCTTCCCGCCACTGTTTGCCTTGCTCAATATTCTGCTGGAAGCCAGCCTGCCTTCACGCGTTGTCGCGATTGAACTGGTTCACGAACCGCGTGTGAATCAGTGGCGCGGTGATCTGCACGATTCGCGTTTGCGCGAAGAAGTGGATTTTTACCTGTCGGTGCGCTCTACCCTTTCTTCTGCTCAGTTGCAAATCCAGTTCCCGCAACTGTGTAAAGTCGGTGCACCAGATGACGTTGGTAACGTGGTGAACGTCGCATTAAGCGGCATTCCGCTACAGCCGCTGAGCCATGTGCCCGCTGCAATTCCTCTGCGTCTGGAAAACCAGTATTTCTCCCTCGATCTCAACCACCCTGCAGCTAAGCAAATGATGGACGCAGGTGCCTGCGTATTCTACGTACCGGGCACACTGGGCGACATCCAGCTTGAACTGTTTGCGGTACTGCGCGCATGAGCCCATCCATGAAAAGAGAAACCCCGACGGTCGATATCGACGCGTTGCTTGCTGACACCTGGCTTCAGGTCATCAGCCTGCGTCAGGGCATGATCAGCGCAGAAGGCGAAGGCCGGATTTTCTGGCAGCGCTGCGTGGCCGATATTGAACGCGTTCAGCAGGCGTTACACGACGCCGACGTCAGCGAGCAAAGTTGTCAGTACATAAAGTACGCCCAGTGCGCCATCCTCGATGAAACCGTCAAGGGCCGCAGCGTGCAAGACGATACCTATTACGTGTGGTGTAACACCCCGCTGCAGGCGCACTTTTTCAATACACTGGATGCGGGAAATCAGCTGTATGAACAAATGCGTACCGTCCTGCGCGAGCCTGCGCAGGACACTGCCGTACTGACCTGTTTTCACCGGGTGCTCATGCTCGGGTTCCTCGGCGGGTACAAAACGGCTGAAGTCACTGAACGCGAACAACTGGTCGATGAACTTTCGGCCCGTGTGCCGCCGTTCAGTTTCACGCCGTCGCGCCCGGTGCTGGCTGTCGGGGCATCACGCAGCCGCCTGAGCGTCTGGTTGCGCTACTGGCCGGTGCGCCTGGGTCTTGCCGCCTGCGTGGTAGCCCTGTTGTGGTGGGGACTTGATCACTGGCTCTCCGGCCTGTTGTCTACCCTGCTACCGGGAGCGGCGCAATGAGTCCGAGGTGGCAACGCAGTTTATGGCTGTGGTCCGGCATTCTGGCGGGAATACTGTGTCTGGTATTCCTGCCTTTCTCACCCGTAATCCGCTGGCTGGCAACCGGAATGGTTATCATCGTGTGTGTGACCGGAATGTGGCGTGCTGGACGTCAGCCTGCTACTGAACTCACCAACTTGTTGTCCGACGGGCTACCGACCGAAAAATACCGCCTGCCGGTAGTGCTGGTATGCGGTAACGCACTGCCGGCACTGTTTGGTACCGGTACCGTACAGCAGACAGCGCAGGGTTGCTGGCTGCGGGTTGATGATATCAGCACGCTTCGTCAGTTTACGCGGCAACTGCTGTGGCAGCGGCCAGAGTGGGCAAAGCAACTGGCAGTGATGGTGTCGGTAGATCCGCAGGCACATGCGGATGAGAAAGCGCTGGCCACGATCTTGTATGAACTGCGCTGGCAACTGGTGCAACTGCGCCGGGACACGCGCCGCGCCGTCCCGTTGTTGTTAGCCAGTACTGTCGCAACCAGCCTGACGGACAGCCCGCTCTGGCTGTCACAACAGCATAATCAGGCAGTCACACTTTGGCCCGCGGTCACCCAACCTGAAACGCTGGCCAACTGGCAGCGGATGGAAGGCAATGCCTGGCAACCTGCGCGGATAAAACAGACGCTGTTATTCAGTCAGCTCAATGACTGGCTGGCGGCGCAGGTCTTGCCCGCGCTGCAGGCCCGTAACGATGACGTTGCCTGCGTCTCCCCGCAGCAGGTGATCCTGCTTCAGGTGCCTGGGCTGAGTTCTCTGAAACTTGCATCACTGTGGCAACACTGGCTGTCCGCACATACCGCGCTGACGCACGCCAGCGGCTGGCATCCGGTGGCGGATGCTGACGGCGCCACCCTGCCGTTCCCTGATTTTGTTCTGGTGGATTTACCCACCGGGAATGGCGTGTCTTCACGTCGCCGGGCACTGCGTCACGGTGTGACGTTACTGACACTGGCCGCCGTGGTTGCTTTGTGCTGCAGCGCCTGGCACAACCGCCAGCTTCTGCATCGTGTGGCCTTCGATATCCGCCATTACTACGACATCGCAATGGACGATTACGTACCCAAAGCAAATGGCGTTGACGTTCTGCGTCAGGATGCAGCTCAGCTTGATGACTGGTTCCGCAACGGCGAGCCGCTGCGTCTCGGTCTTGGGCTGTATCAGGGAGAACGCCTGCGTCTGCCACTGCTGGCAGCGATTAAAAGCTACGTTCCCCCGCCGCCGCCACCGCCGCCCGTTGAGAAAGACACACCGAAAACTGTGCGTCTCGATGCCCTGTCACTGTTTGACACCGGCAAATCCAACCTCAAACCGGGTTCCCTCAAAATGCTGGTGAACGCGCTGGTCGACATCAAAGCCAAGCCGGGCTGGCTGATCGTCGTCGCCGGACACACCGACATTACCGGAGACGCGAAGGCCAATCAGGTTTTATCCCAGAAGCGTGCGGAATCATTGCGCGACTGGATGCTGTCCACCAGTGATGTTTCCCCGACCTGCTTTGCGGTTCAGGGCTACGGCGCAACACGCCCGATTGCAACAAATGACACCCCGGAAGGCCGTGCAGCTAACCGTCGTGTCGAAATCAGTCTGGTGCCGCAGGCAGATGCCTGCAAGGCAACAGCACCCCCCGATTCATCAAATGATTGATGGATGCTTAACCTAGAAATGGAGAACTACCCATGGCAATTCCTGTTTATCTGTGGCTGAAAGACGACGGCGGCGCGGACATTAAAGGCTCCGTAGACGTAAAAGATCGCGAAGGCAGCATCGAAGTGGTTGCGCAGGAACACAACCTGTACATCCCGACCGATAACAACACCGGCAAACTGACGGGTACTCGTATTCACACCCCGTTCCTGTTTACCAAAGAAATCGACTCATCCAGCCCGTATTTGTACAAAGCAGTGACCACCGGTCAGACCCTGAAATCTGCTGAGTTCAAATGGTACCGCATCAACGACGCTGGCCAGGAAGTTGAGTATTTCAACACCAAGCTTGAGAACGTCAAACTGGTGAAAGTCGCGCCAAAAATGCACGACATCAAAGACCCGGCTAAAGAGAAACACAATCACCTCGAAGCGATTGAGCTGCGTTACGAAAAAATCACCTGGACTTACAAAGACGGCAACATCATTCATTCCGATTCGTGGAACGAACGTACCACCGCGTAATCCCCTACAGCAGACGGTTCGCCGTCTGCTGTTTTTGTTGTTTCCAAAACTGCCCTGCTTCCCGGACGGTTTCGTAAACACCAAATAATTCGGACATCGACCTTATGGGCCTGGGTTCCTGCAAAGGAAAGGCTAAGGGCGGTAGCATACCCAAAAAAGGAATTGAGCATGGAACACCAGTCAGCCGTTTTACTTCGTCGTTTGAACCCGTATTGCGCGAAAGCGCTGGAAGCTGCCGCGACCCTGTGCCAGACCCGAGCACATGCGGAAATCACGCCTGAACACTGGCTGCTGAAACTGCTCGAACAAGGCGAAGGCGACATCACCGTGCTGGCACGCCGTTATGAATGGGACATGGACGCGCTCTGGCAAAGCCTGCTGGCCCATCTTGATGCCCTGCCGCGTTCCGTGCGCACCCGCCCGCAACTGTCCGACGACTTACAGACGCTGATGAAATCTGCCTGGCTGGCCGCCTCTTTGCAGGACGACAATCAGACTATCCGCAGCGTGAATCTTCTCGAAGCCCTGCTGACAAAACCTAAACTGCTGCGCTGCGAAGGCCTGTGGCCGCTGTTCAGCCTGAGTGAAGAACATCTTCGCCGCCTCAAACCGATGCTGGATGCGGTGTCAGAAGAGCGTTCAGAACTCCAGCAACAAGAAAGCCTGAACATGCCGGTGTCCTCCCTGAATGAACCCTCTGCCACGCCGAAAGCGGATAACCTCTCCAGCCACTGCCTGAGCGAAGCCCTGCAAGCCGCACTGGATAAGTTCACGCTGGACGTCACCGCGAAAGCGAAAGCCGGGCAAATTGATCCGGTATTTGGCCGCGATAACGAAATCCGCCAGATGGTCGATATCCTCTCCCGCCGCCGTAAAAATAACCCGATCCTCGTGGGCGAACCTGGCGTGGGGAAAACCGCGCTGGTGGAAGGCCTTGCGCTGCGCATTGCGGAGGGCAACGTGCCGGACAGCCTGAAAACGGTCAGCCTGCGCACGCTGGATTTGGGTCTGCTACAGGCCGGTGCGGGCGTTAAAGGCGAATTCGAACAACGCCTGAAAAACGTCATCGACGCCGTCCAGCAATCTCCGACGCCCGTTATTCTGTTCATCGACGAAGCGCATACCATCATCGGTGCAGGCAATCAGGCCGGTGGCGCGGACGCCGCCAACCTCCTCAAACCCGCCCTTGCCCGCGGCGAACTGCGTACCATCGCCGCCACCACCTGGTCTGAGTACAAACAGTATTTTGAACGCGATGCCGCCCTCGAGCGCCGCTTCCAGATTGTCAAAGTCGACGAGCCGGACGACAAGATGGCAAGCCTGATGCTGCGCGGCCTGAAATCGCGTTACGCCGAACATCACGGCGTACACATTACCGATGAAGCGGTAAAAGCCGCCGTCAGCCTGTCGCGCCGCTATATCACTGGCCGTCAGCTGCCGGACAAAGCCGTAGATTTGCTGGACACCGCCAGCGCCCGCGTCCGTATGAGCCTCGATACGTTGCCGGAAGATTTAACCCGTCTGAAAGCGCAAATCACCGCGCTGGAAATGGAAGAACAGGCACTGCTGGAAGATATTGCGCTGGGCAACAAAACGCACGGCGATCGCCTTGAAAAAATTGAACATGAGACCGATCGTCTGAACGAACAGCTCACCACGCTGGACACGCAGTATCACGCGGAGAAAGCCCTGACGCAGCAACTGCTGGAGACCCGTCAGGACATCAGCCGTCAGCAAGAAATCGCAAGCCTGCAGGATCAGCTCAGCCATTTGCAGGGCAACGCGCCGCTGCTGAGTCTGGATGTTGATATGCGCACCGTCGCCACCGTGATTGCCGACTGGACCGGCGTGCCGTTGTCCAGCCTGCTGAAAGACGAACAGACGGATTTGCTGCAGCTTGAAAATCATCTGGGGCAGCGCGTCGTCGGACAGGATCACGCGCTCGTGGATATGGCGCAGCGCCTGCGCGCCGCCAAAACTGGCCTGACGTCAGAGAACGGTCCGCTGGGCGTATTTCTGCTGGTCGGGCCGAGCGGCGTGGGTAAAACCGAGACCGCGCTGTCACTCGCCGACTGTCTGTTCGGCGGCGAGAAATCCCTGATTACTATTAACCTCAGCGAATATCAGGAAGCGCACACCGTTTCCCAGCTGAAAGGTTCTCCTCCGGGCTACGTTGGTTATGGCCAGGGCGGGATTCTGACCGAAGCCGTGCGCAAACGTCCGTACAGCGTCGTCCTGCTCGATGAAGTCGAGAAAGCGCACCGTGACGTCATCAACCTGTTCTATCAGGTCTTCGACCGCGGCTTTATGCGCGATGGCGAAGGGCGCGAAATCGACTTCCGTAATACCGTCATCCTGATGACCGCCAACCTCGGCAGCGACCACATCATGCAACTGCTGGAGGAACAACCTGAATCGACAGACAGCGATTTGCTGGAAATGCTGCGCCCTATCCTGCGCGACCACTTCCAGCCCGCGCTGCTGGCACGTTTTCAGACACTGATTTACCGTCCGCTGGCCGCCACCGCGCTGCGCACCATCGTTGAGATGAAACTGGCGCAGGTCGCCAAACGCCTGAGCAAACATTACGGCCTGCAAACCACCATCGAAGAAAGCCTCTACGACACGCTGGTCGCCGCCTGCCTGCTGCCGGACACCGGCGCGCGCAACATCGATAGCCTGCTCAACCAGCAAATTTTGCCGGTACTCAGCCAGCAACTGCTGAGCCGCATGAGCGGGCAACAGCGCACCACTTCACTGGCGCTGGGCTGGGATGAAGAGGAAGGGATTACGCTGGAATTTGACGGAGAAGGGAAATGAGCGTAGCGGCATCACTGTTTTTCGACCACAGCCACCATAAACTCGCGGTACGCGGCAGCGCGTCAGATATGGATGTCCTGAGTTTTACCGGCACGGAAGGCCTGAGTACGCCCTTCAGCTACGCCATCCAGTTCACCAGCAGCGACAAATCCATCGACCCGAAAATCCTGCTGATGCAGGACGCATCGCTGACCCTGCAGGCACCGGTGGCGCAGGCCTTCGGCGTCTCCGTGTACGAGCCGCAGCGCGTCATTCAGGGCGTGGTCACCGGCTTTAAGCGCCTCTCAACCTCGAAAGATGAAAGCCGCTACGAGGTGTGCCTCGAACCGCGTCTCGCGT
>NZ_JAHTMS010000004.1:0-400320 GCF_019200965.1 Rahnella sp. PD12R
GATTTGCAGGCGGATATCCGCTGCCGCCGACCAGCCGGGGCCGAACATCCCGACCGGCGCGGGCGTATCCGTTTTATAGCTGCTGTAAGAACGCGAAAGTACAAAAGGCAAAGAAGCGGGCAGCGCGATATCGGTCTCGCCTGACTGAACTTTGGCGCCGAGCGAGGGGTTTACGGGGTTGCCGACCAGCACGCCGCCGGGGCAGACGGAACATGCCACGCCGGTAGGCGCACCAATCATTACGCCCAGCGAGCCCTGCACAACCGGGCCGCCAATGGCGGTCATATCATGCTGACGTGCAGCGGGAAATCCGGGCATGGGTAAAATCCTTTTGGGGGTTAAAAATCCATAGCTAATGGAGGAAGTGAGTCTTTTTGATTAGTGTCACTGTCGGTATCTGTGTCAGCCGGGGGTGTCGGCGCAGGTGCTGATGCACCGCAGTTGAGGTTTATCAGCAGAGAATCCGCGTTGACAAACTTTGTGCCCTGAAGATTAATTTCCAGACCAGAGATAAATACTTTCCCCTCTTTGGTCAGTACGATTTTTGCAGCCCCGCAGCCCAGCTCAAGATGATCACCGGCGGAATAAAGTGAGACGCTGCCCACGTTTTCGGTTTTCCTTTTGCCCACATTCACTGTCATTTTCTTTCCAGCAGTGACGCTGTAATTCGAACCTACCAGCAATGTTTTAGCGACGCCGATTTGAGAGGTTTGTGTGACCCCTACCGTGGTGTTCATGACGCCAGTCACGCTGACCTGATAGGCCATGCCAACCGTTAAGGCACTGATAAGCCCTACGTTTTCTGTTTTAAAGAATTTAATGGTTTCGGACTGGTTTTTATCAATCTTCACAATCTGATTAGCTGTGATGGTTTCAACCTGATTTGCTCCGATATTTTGGATCTGGTTTTTCGTAATAGTCACCATCTGATTGCCGCCGACGTTTTCTGTATGGTTTGCCACCACATCAGTTTTACGGTTGTTCAGCACTTTGGTTTTCATGTCCTTCTGTGCGTGCATCGACAACAATTCGTTACCTGTGGCATCCTCAAACATCAGCTCATTGTAGCCACTGCCCTTATAGGTCTGGGAGCGGATCGCCATCTGCGTTTTTGTTCCAGGTAAGCTACCCGGTGAACGGTTGCTGGCATGGTAGGTGCGGCCGGTGATGATTGGCTGATCGGGATCGCCGTTGAGGAAGTCAACAATCACCTCCTGCCCGATACGGGGGATGGCGATATTGCCAAATCCAGTACCTGCCCATGCTTGTGAAACACGTATCCAGCATGAGCTGCCATCATCAGCTTTGTTATAGCGATCCCAGGCAAATTTCACCCTAACGCGGCCATGCTCGTCACAAAAAATTTCTTCTCCTGGCGGGCCGGTGACGATGGCAATCTGAGGGCCATCGATGCTTGGTTTTGGAAGAGGGGCGGGCCGCCATGCTGTCGAGGCGGGGATCACTTCAAATGTATTACTCAGGCTGGTTCCCTGGCCTTCGCTGCCAATAAGAGCCTGCGGCTGATTGCCTCGCATTTCGGTGCTAACGACCTGCCATTTTGCATTCAGATCTTCGCGGGGATGATCGGTCAGGGAGAAGCAAACCCCGGGTTGTAATTGTGGGGTGTTGCTGCTGCCAACGACCACATCAGCATTGTTACGCCAGCCTTCAATCTGATAACGGGAAAAGTCTTCACCGTGCTGCTCATCCTTGAAACGTCCCGGGTAATCAAAAATCTCATACATACCCCGCTGATACTTAAGCGCTGAAGGTTGCTCCTGATAACGGGCCGCCCAATTGGGGGCGGTAAAGGTGTAATCCTGAGTAGTGACCTGAGAAGGCCTGATCTGCGCACTGCGTCGGAAATTGTTGATGCAATAAGTTTCAGCCTCGGAGGCCGCATTTGGGTTGTACGGCAGGCTTCCCTGACTACTCAGTACGCTACAGTTATCCGCAAAGGTGAGTTTCTGAGTGCCGGACTCCAGAGATTCTTCTTCGTAAAAAAATATGCCTTCTTCTGCGACCAGGCGGGAAATGAAATCGAAATCACTCTCCATAAACTGAACGCAAAATTCGCGACGACCATGTACTGATCCGAAAAGAGTGTCGTGCTTGTGGATGCCCATTTCTTCGAGCAACGGCCGGATTATGTTCGCGATATCTTCATTTTGAAAACTCCGGCAGTTACGGCGATGCGAACTGCGCCAGAACTCCGGGCGAAGAATCATTCGATAAAGTGTCTGATGTTTACCGGTATCGCCTTGCTCGCAAAACACAACGATCCCGCGTACCCGTCGTTTTATTTCTTCGCCCTGCCAGATGGTGAGCGTTGCTTTCTCGTCCAGCACCTTTTCGAACCCGATAGCCGGATCGGTGCTGGCAAGTGTGAGGCGCAGGGTGAAAAGCTCTGAATAAGACTGGGAGAGTTCAAAGTTCACTACGGCGAAGGTATTCTCAGGCGTACTGCCCGCAGTGAAGGTAAAACGAGTGCCATTGACCGGCATGATGTTAGTCCTTTAACTGATGGAATCATTGATAGAATGATAGAGTTTTTAAATACTCATAATTGAAATAAATACAATTAAATCAATTGATTATTAAAATTCAGGCAAAGGTAAACTTGTCTGGCAGAAGTAACCGAGAGGAAGATCACAAAGGGATAAACACTTAATAAGAATTGATGTTTTGAAAGGCAATAAAATTTTACCCACCAGAAAACTGATGGGTAAAATCTTCCCGAAACCCTAAAACTCAGGTTACCGGTGCCGGGTTGAATACGGCGAGGGCATTGTGGATACCCCAGGTGTCTGACCAGGTTTTCTTATGGCCGCTGGCGATATCCAGAATAAAGCGGAACAACTCCCAGCCGACGTCTTCGATGGTGGCATCACCGGTGGCAATCGTGCCTGCGTTGATGTCCATCAGGTCATGCCAGCGGTTTGCCAGCGTGGTGCGCGTTGCCATCTTAATGACCGGAACCGCCAGCAGGCCGTAGGGCGTACCGCGACCGGTGGTGAACACCTGCACGGTAATACCTGACGCCACTTGCTGCGTCCCGCAAACAAAATCGCTGGCAGGTGTGGCGGCGTAGATCAGGCCTTTTTTCGTCGGACGCTGTCCGGGTGACAGAACTTCCGAGATAGCGCTGGTGCCGGATTTGGCAATCGAGCCGAGCGCTTTTTCGACCACGTTCGCCAGACCGCCTTTTTTGTTGCCCGGCGACGGGTTGGCGCTGCGATCGGTCTGGCCCATCGACAGGTAATTATCGTACCAGGCCATTTCTTCCAGCAGGCGTTTACCGACATCCCCGTCAGCCGCGCGCGGTGTCAGCAGATGAATGGCGTCGCGGACTTCGGTGACTTCGGAGAACATCACGGTTGCACCGCAGCGCACCAGCAGGTCAGATGCAAAACCGACTGCCGGATTCGCCGTGACGCCGGAGAACGCGTCGCTGCCGCCACATTGTGTGCCGACGACCAGATCTGATGCCGGGCAGGTTTCGCGCTGGCGGCGGTTCAGGCGTTCCAGATGGAACTGCGCGACGGTGAGAATATCGTCCACCATCGACTGGAAGCCGACGTGCTGTTCATCCTGCAAACGCACGATGTGGGTGTCATCGAGCGAAATCGCCTGCACGTCCGGCGTACCTTCCAGCAGCCGTTCCGGCTGCAATTTTTCGCAACCCAGCCCGACCACCATCACTTCCCCACCAAAATTCGGGTTCAGCGCCAGATTGTGGATAGTGCGGATCGGCACAATGGCCGCAGGCGCGTTGATTGCCACGCCGCAGCCGTAAAGGTGATTGAGCGCGACAACGCCGTCAACATTGGGGAATTTGGGCAATAAATCACGCTCGATGATTTTCACCACGTAATCCACCACGCCCGCCACGCAGTGAACGCTGGTGGTGATCCCCAGAAGGTTCTTCGTGCCGACGCTGCCGTCGGCATTGCGATAACCTTCAAAGGTGTAACCTTCCAGCGGCGGCAACGGTTGCGGGACGCGTGTCGCCAGCGGGAGGCTGTTGAGTTCCGGCGCAACCGGCAGCTCTACCAGGGATTCATCAATCCAGCCGCCTTGCGCAATATCCCGAACGGCATATCCAATGACTTCACCATAACGAATTATATCGCCGCCTTTCGCAATAGGGGTTAAAGCCACTTTGTGGCCTTGCGGGATATGCTCAATTAATTCCAGACCGTTAGAAAATCGGGTGCCGGCCTTTAAACCATTGTCATTAACAATAATAGCGACGTTATCGCTTTCGTGAACCTTTATAAAAAGCGCTTCGGTAGCATGTTCTTTATCTTTATTACGTGACATAACTGTCTCCGCTTTATTAAATATCCCGAAAGAAGGCTTCAGGTAATTCTCTGAACGTTACGCTGACACTCTTGCTGTCCGTACGGAAGAGGGAGTTCATTATAAAGGACTGATGGCGGAAGCTCATTGTGCAACTGACTAGCTTTTTGCCCGCAGAGCGTCATTCTGTGGGGCAGGTGACAGATTAAATGTGATGAACATCACCCTTTGTTTTGCAGGGATATCAGGTTTTCACAATCTGTGATTCTCCTCCCACGCTGATGTGTGGATGCAAAAGAATAGTCACAATAACATCGTTCATTCTTGTGCGATTGCACAGTGTTATTTTGAGCCCTGTTTTTTATACTGTATTGGCTCTCCGGAAGCATTTTGGAACACCTTGGGAGTTAATTTTACGCAAGGATAAATGCACGAAATGCGGGTGCGATATAAGTTTTTTTCGCAGGGAATAATAGAAAGTATAAAAATAAAACAGTATTCCAAAACTGAATTTTTTCCTGCGAAGAATTCTGCATAAATAGTGTGATGTACAACATGAGAGTTCAGCTCCGGCCCGATGCGGCTGAACCTAAACGTCTGAAACTCGAAAACAGTAAATTGCGATGGCGGGTTTTCCGGGCACTCCGGCTCCCGCTCCATAACGAGGTTAGAGATGAGTAATCAAATGATTCCAAACCGGTTCCGCCAGGACTTATTGCAAGGGAAAACCCTGATTGGCTGCTGGTCAGCACTGTGCAACCCGATCTCCACAGAAGTGCTCGGTGTGGCGGGTTTCGACTGGCTGCTGCTTGATGGCGAACACGCGCCGAATGATGTCACGACGTTTGTTCCGCAGCTGATGGCGCTGAAAGGCAGCCGCAGTGCGCCGGTTGTGCGCCCGCAATTTAATGATCCGGTCGTCATCAAACGCCTGCTGGATATCGGTTTCTACAACTTCCTGATCCCGTTCGTTGAAACGCAGGAACAGGCTGAACGCGCCGTGGCCTCTACCCGTTATCCGCCAGCGGGGATCCGCGGCGTTTCGGTTTCTCACCGCAGCAATATGTTCGGCACCGTGCCGGATTATTTCACCAGTATTAACGACAACATCGCGGTGATGGTGCAGATCGAAAGTCAGCAAGGCGTCGACAACCTTGATGCGATTGCGGCCGTCGACGGCATCGACGGCATCTTTGTCGGCCCGAGCGATCTGGCAGCGGCCATGGGACATCTCGGTAATGCCGGGCACCCGGAAGTTCAGGCGGCAATCCGTCACATTTTTGAACGTGCAAAAGCATACGGCAAGGCCAGCGGCATTCTGGCACCGGTCGAAGCGGACGCACGTCGCTATCTGGACTGGGGCGCAACCTTTGTTGCCGTCGGCAGTGATTTAGGCGTTTTCCGCGCTGGTACGCAGGCGCTGTGCGATCGCTTCACCAAGTGAACCGGTCTCATCACATCAATATAAAGAGGATACCCGAATGAAAATTGGCTTTATTGGTTTAGGCATCATGGGCAAGCCTATGAGCAAAAACCTGCTGAAAGCAGGTTATGAGGTTGTCGTGATGGACCGTAATCAGGACGCGGTCGGCGAAGTGGTGAAACTGGGCGCAACGTCCGCGGAAACACCGAAAGCCGTCGCAGCGCTCTCTGACGTCATCATCACCATGCTGCCGAATTCACCGCAGGTCAGAGAAGTGGCGCTGGGTGAAAATGGCCTGATTGAGGGCGCGCGTCCGGGCACGATTTTCATCGACATGAGTTCTATCGCACCGCTGGCCAGCCGTGAAATCAGCCAGGCGCTGGCCGCGAAAGAAATCGCGATGCTCGATGCGCCGGTATCCGGCGGCGAACCGAAAGCCATCGACGGCACTATGTCTGTCATGGTCGGCGGTGATAAAGCGGTCTTCGACAAATGTTATGAAATCATGAAATCCATGGCCGGTTCCGTGGTGCATACCGGTGATATCGGCGCAGGCAACGTCACCAAACTGGCGAATCAGGTCATTGTGGCGCTGAACATTGCGGCAATGTCCGAAGCGCTGGTTCTGGCGACCAAAGCGGGCGTGGATCCTGATTTAGTTTTCCAGGCGATTCGCGGCGGTCTGGCGGGAAGTACAGTTCTGGAAGCAAAAGCGCCGATGGTGATGGATCGCAACTTCAAACCGGGGTTCCGCATCGATTTGCATATCAAAGATTTAGCCAATGCGCTGGACACTTCTCATGGCGTCGGCGCGCAGTTGCCTCTGACCTCGCTGGTCATGGAAATGATGCAGGCACTGAAAGCGGATGGTCACGGGCAATCTGACCATAGCGCCATTGCACGCTATTATGAAACCTTAGCGAAGGTTGAAGTTACCCGTTAGTCTGCGGTGGCAACGTGGCCGAAAATCGTCAAACAGGCCGCGTTTCCCTTCAGGCAGGATGCAAAACTGACAGGACGCTTTTCCACATCGGCGCGTGCAGTTTATGAAGGTAATGACTTTATGAAAATAGTGATCGCACCGGATTCATACAAAGAAAGTTTGTCTGCTTTGGATGTGGCAAAAGCCATCGAGAGTGGTTTCCGTGAGATTTTCCCCGAGGCGGAGTACGTCAAACTGCCGGTTGCTGATGGCGGCGAAGGCACCGTCGAAGCGATGGTGGCGGCGACCGGGGGCCGCGTCGTTAAGGTGACTGTCACCGGGCCGCTGGGCACGCCGCTTGAAGCCTTCTTCGGGCTATCCGGGGATGAAAAAATCGCTTTCATTGAGATGGCGGCCGCCAGCGGGCTGGAAAGTGTGCCTGCCGCGCAGCGTAATCCCCTGAAAACCACCTCTTTCGGCACGGGCGAGCTGATCCATTCCGCGCTCGATCATGGCGTGAAGCATTGCATTATTGGCATCGGCGGCAGCGCCACCAATGATGGCGGGGCAGGCATGATGCAGGCGCTGGGCGCAAAACTGCTGACCAAAGACGGCAAGCAAATTGGTCAGGGTGGTGGCGAGCTAGAAAAACTGCACCATATCGATATCAGCGAACTGGATCCCAGAATTAAAAAATGCCGCTTCGAAGTGGCCTGTGACGTCACCAATCCGCTGACCGGAAAAGACGGCGCCTCTGCGATCTTCGGGCCGCAAAAAGGCGCGACGCCGGAAATGATCGAACAGCTCGATGGCTATCTGCATCATTATGCGCGGGTGATCAAACAGGATCTGGGCATTGACGTTGAACATGTTCCGGGGGCCGGCGCGGCGGGCGGAATGGGCGCGGCGTTGTTCGGATTCTGCCATGCTGAACTTCGTCAGGGCATTGAGATTGTCACGGACGCGCTGGGTCTTGATGCGCTGGTGAAAGACGCCACGCTGGTTATCACCGGCGAAGGGCGTATCGACAGTCAGAGCATCAACGGTAAAGTGCCGATTGGCGTCGCGCGGGTCGCCAAGCGTTATAACAAACCTGTCATTGGTATCGCAGGCAGCCTGACCAAAGATGTGGATGTTGTTTACAGCCACGGACTGGACGCCGTTTTCAGCGTGCTTTACAGCGTGTGTACGCTGGAAGAGGCCCTGAAAAATGCCGCAGACAATCTGCGCAAGTCGGCACGCAATATTGCCGCCACCATTAAGTTATCGCAAAAACTCTGAGCTGAAACAGTCAGTATAAAAAACCGGTGTTCAGGCCTGGCCTGCGCCGGTTTTTGTATTTTATTTGCGGCGATTTTACGTTAGGTTTTAGAGACATTCGCCAATGAGAAAACACGCATGTCAGAGACTGATTTTTCGACGCAGCCGGTAGAAACTCAAACCAAAGGATTAGGAACGCTGAAAGCCGGTGCGCTGACGGGCGATATCCGTGCGCAGGGCTGGAATATTCTGCGTGAAGACGTCAGCCTGCCGGTCGCCGTTCTGCTTGAAGAAAGAATCGAACACAATCTTTCCTGGATGCATGAATTTATCCAGCGCTACCGCCTGAAACTGGCGCCGCACGGCAAAACGACCATGAGCCCCGAGCTGTATCAGCTGCAAATGGAATACGGCGCGTGGGGCATCACGCTGGCAACCGCGCCGCAGGTCAACGCGGCATTTCAGCACGGCGTCCGCAAAGTGATTATGGCGAATCAGCTGGTCGGCAAAGGTAATATGGCGATGATCGCCGGACTGCTGCGCGAAGATCCTGATTTTGATTTCACCTGCATTGTGGATTCTGCCGAAAATGTGGACGCGCTCGGGCACTATTTTGCGGGGCAGCAGCTCAGATTGCGGATCATGTTTGAATACGGGATTGCTGGCGGCCGCACCGGGATCCGCACAGATCAGCAGGAAGCCGATGTACTTGCCGCCGTGAAGCGCTGGCCGCAATCGCTGGCGCTGGTGGGCGTCGAACTTTATGAAGGAGTCAGCAACGACGAAGCGGTGATCCGCACTTTTCTGCGTCATGTTCTGGCACGCACCGAAGTGCTGGCGCAGGCCGGGGAATTCGCTGAACCGACGGTGATTCTGACCGGTGCCGGTTCGGCCTGGTTTGACGTAGTGGCGGAAGAACTCACGCGGGAAGATCCGCATCTGGATGCGCAAAAGCGTTATACGCTGGATATCATTTTGCGTTCGGGTTGTTACGTCACCCACGACGTAGGCGCGTATCAGGCGGCGCTGGAACGTATGCAAACCAGCAATCCGGTGGCGCGTGAAATGAACAGCAGTTTACAGCCCGCGTTGCAGGTCTGGGCGGCGGTGCAGTCTTTGCCGGAACCGGGCAGGGCGATTATCGCCTTAGGTAAGCGCGATGCAGGTTATGACGCCGGTTATCCGAAGGCCGCCGGGCATTTCCGTCCGCGCAGTGCCACGCAGGCCGGTTACACCACGGTGGTGCCTGCACCTGACGACTGGAAGGTTTACGCGATGATGGATCAGCATGCGTTTATGTCGATTCCGGAAAATGCGGATCTGAAAGTCGGCGATATGCTGGTGTTTGATATCTGCCATCCGTGCCTCACGTTCGACAAATGGCGTCAGTTATTGCTGGTCAATGAACAATGGGATGTCACCGGCGCGGTGAAAACCTGGTTCTGATGCGCTGATTGCGGAAACCAAAACGCCCGGCATGACCGGGCGTTTTCTTTTGCGGTTTTACCTCGGCAAATATGCCACCGCAGCCTGTTTCACATTTTCGATTTCGTCGAGCAGCTCGAACCATTCCGGCTCCAGCGCATCGACGCTCACGCCCTGACGCAGTTGTTGTTCGATGTAGAAACACAGCTGTTTCAGGCGCGGCACGCCGCTGTAGCTGCAACTGCCGTGCAGTTTATGGATAAGCGCAAGAATGTCGTTATCCGGCTCGTTACGCGTAACGGCTTCCACCCTCTCGGCCACCTGCGGCAGGAATTCCACCAGCATTTGCAGTAAATCCTGGGCCAGCGCGACTTTATTGGCGGACTGGCTCAGCGCCAGCTGCCAGTCGAGCGTGCTGATTGGCGCGAGTTTTTCTTCGGTTTGTAACGGCGAATTCAGCTGCGTTTGATGAGAATGATGACGCGAAAGCACATTTTTCAGCATGCTTTCGTCGATGGGTTTCGCCAGATAATCATCCATGCCAAGTTTCAGCAACTGCTCGCGTTCGCCGCTCAGCGAGTGCGCGGTGACCGCAACGACCGGCGTATTAGCGTGCCGCGCCATCTGGTGAATGATTTCGCTGGCGCGGATACCGTCGATATCCGGCATCTGAATATCCATCAGAATAATATCCAGATCCGTATGGCGCGCGACTTCAATCGCTTCCTCACCGCTGTGGCACAGCACGGTGGTTTCCACCAGTTCTTCGAGCAACGCGCCAATCAGTTTGAGGTTCGCCGGGTTATCGTCGACAGCCATCGCGGTCAGCGGCAGGCGCGAGGTCCGGCCTTCTTCGTTGTTGATCACCCTGACCGAGGTCTGTTGTTCTTTAAGCAACAAAGGCAGCAGACGGATGCTGGACATCGGTTTAATCAGGCAAGCCTGCACGCCGCGTCGTTTCAGTTCTTCGGCATCGACCTGGAACTGGCTCGGCAACGCCAGCAGAAGGTGGCGCGTCATGCTCAGCACTTTTTTCAGTTTGCCGTCGTAATCGGAGAGCGTCTGATCCGGTTTGACCGGAATGCTGCACAGCATCATGTCGTAATACGCATCCGGCAGCGCCGCCAGCGTGGTGCGGTGAGTGATATCAAGCGGTGTGGCTTGCAGAATTTCCATCGTGGCTTTCGCCGCCGCCGGGTTGGCTTCGACGTACGCCAGACGTTTGCCTTCAAGGCCGCTCATGGAAACCGGCGTCACGTGGCGGTTTTCATTGAGTTCCAGCGTGACGTGGAACCAGAACGTCGAACCGCGGTTGATCTGGCTGTAGAAGCTGATGTCGCCGCCCATTTCTTTGACCAGACGTTGGGTGATGACCAGCCCCAGACCGGTGCCGCCGTGACGGCGTGAAATGCTGGCGTCTGCCTGACGGAAGGCCTGGAAAAGCTGCGACTGCTGGCGCTCGGAAATCCCGATGCCGGTATCGTGGATCTGCACTTCCAGTTCCACCTGCAAATTATTCTGCGAGCGCAATTCCACATTGATATCAATGTTGCCGCTTTCAGTGAATTTAATCGCATTTCCCAGCAGGTTAGTGACCACTTGCTGCATTCGCATCGGGTCGCCGAGAACGTTTTCCGGCACGTTGTTGTGGACGTTCAGCGTCAGCTCCAGCCCCTTATCATGCGCGGTGTGGGCGAGCAGAATCACCACTTCGTCGAGCATTTCACGCAGGGCGAAGGGAATATGTTCGAGCACCAGCTTGCCGGCTTCCAGCTTCGAGAAGTCCAGAACATCATTAATGATGGTCAGCAGGTGGTTCGCGGAACGCTCGATGGTTTGCAGGTAATCCGCCTGCGTTGGCGAGAGCGGCGTTTTCAGCGTCTGACGGGTGAAGCCAATCACGCCGTTCAGCGGCGTACGAAGCTCGTGGGACATATTGGCCAGGAATTCAGATTTAATACGCGCGGCTTCCTGCGCACGTTTTTTCGCGAGATCCAGCTCGACGTTCTGGATTTCCATCTGCTCAAGCGTTTCACGCAAATCAGACGTGGCCTGATCGATGTTCTGCTGCACTTCTTCGTGATACGCCGTCAGCGACATCGCCATCGAGTTGATGCCGTTTTTCAGCATGCTCAGCTCGCCCGGCATATTGCCTTCCACGCGGCTGTCGAGCTGGCCACGGCGGATCCGGTCAACCGTATTGACCATATTGCGGATGGGGCCGGTGACGTCGCGCATCAGACGGTAAGCAAACAGGGTGGCGATCCCGAGACACAGCAACAGCAGCATGGTGGAAACGAACGCTTCCTGATATTGCGCAAGGCGTACGGAACGTAAATCCAGCTCAATGGCGATATAGCCCAGCATGTGTTCCTGCGACATCCTGAACGCTTCATCATCCGTTTCCGTGTGGTTTTCGGCCTGAATCGGCGTGCGCAGGATTAACATATCGCCGGCGCGAACTTTGGTCAGACTGCGCGGAATATCGTCGACACTTTTCACCTGCAACGGGCTGCCTTCGCGCAGCGAGTTGGAGGTGGCGAACAGTTTGTTGTCGCCGTCGAAAACGCTGATGCTGCGGACAATATCTGAATGATTGCGGTGCAGGCGGCTGATCAGGCGCTTCACCGGTTCGCGTTCGCGGAACGTCATACCGTATTCGCTCGCGACCGCCAGAGGTTCGATAATGCTGGCTCCGGCGTCTGTCAGCTGGTTCTGCAACTCGTTGTAGCGGTGCACCACAAAGAAGGTGCTGAGCAGCAAACCGATCATTAACGTCGGTGCCAGAATCAAGATCATCATCCGTGCGCGAAGGCTATATTTGGTCATGAGGTTCCAATGTGGGAGAATTACCTAAAGTAAGCTTAATAAACCAGCGTGCAATCGACAATAATGGCTCAATTCTACTCTCCGAACCGCCGCGTGACGACCCGGCAAACGATAACTGTGACTGCCACCGACCTTGATGCTTTCGGGCAGGGGGTTGCGCGTCACAACGGCAAAGCCGTATTTGTCAGTGGTTTACTGCCTGACGAACAGGCGGAAGTCACTTTAACAGAAGATAAAAGCAAGTACGCCAAAGGGCGTCTGAAACGTTTGCTGAATACCAGTGAAGAGCGCGTAAAACCGCAGTGCCCGCATTATTCGACGTGCGGAGGGTGTCAGCAGCAGCACGCCAGCGAGGCGCTGCAACAGCGCAGTAAAGCGGCGTCACTGTTGCGCCTGATCTCCCGCGAAACCGGCGTGCAGGCGCAGGAACAGCCGGTGATTGCCGGGCCGCAATATGGCTACCGCCGTCGTGCGCGTCTGGGATTACAAATCGCAGGCGTTAAACCTGGCCGTAAACCGGGTTCTGCAAACGGCCCGCTGGTGATGGGGTTCCGTCAGGAAGGGTCGAACGATCTGGTTGCTATTACGCGTTGCCCGGTGCTTCGGCCGGAACTGGAAACGCTGCTGGTGCCGGTGCAGGAATGCCTGGCATCGTTGTCGGCGGTAAAACGTTTAGGGCATCTGGAACTGGTGCTGGCCGATAACGGCGCGGTGATGGTGCTGCGTCATCTGGATCCGCTCAGCGAAGCCGATCGCGCGCGCCTGATGGCTTTCGGTGCCCGACATCAGTTAACCCTTTTTCTGGCGGCGGACAGCGAATCGCTGGAACTATTGTGCGGCGAGACGCCGTATTACCACATCGATGGCCTGAATCTGAAATTCGGCCCGCGCGACTTTATTCAGGTTAATGACGCCGTAAATCAGCAAATGGTGGCGCAGGCGCTGGAATGGCTGGCGCTGACACCCGAAGATCGCGTGCTGGATTTGTTTTGCGGGATGGGAAATTTCACCCTGCCGCTGGCAAAAAGAGCTAAGCAGGTTGTCGGCGTCGAAGGTGTTGCTACACTGGTGGCGAATGGGCAAGATAATGCCCGGAATAATGGATTAGATAATGTGTCGTTCTTCCACGAAAATCTGGAAGACGATGTCAGTAAACAACCCTGGGCGGCGCAAGGCTTCACGAAAGTCCTGCTGGATCCGGCCCGGGGCGGCGCTGCTGGCGTAATGATGCATATTATTAAGCTTGCCCCGAGGCGCGTGGTGTATGTGTCCTGTAATCCCACGACTTTGGCCCGGGACAGTAAAATTTTGTTGGAGGCGGGTTATCGCTTAGCTCAGGTTCGTATGCTGGATATGTTCCCGCACACCGGGCACCTTGAATCGATGGCTCTGTTTATCAACCCGTCTGATACAGGCGTTGTATCAGAAACGTAGGGAGAGGGTATGGTTGCGGTAAGAAGTGCACATCTGAATACGGCTGGCGAGTTTGCGCTCGACGACTGGATCAACAGTTTAGGGCTGTCCAGCCAGCAATCATGTGAGCGTTTAGCCGAAACCTGGCGCTACTGCGAACAACAAACGCAGGGCCATCCTGACGCGTCGCTTCTGCTGTGGCGCGGTCTGGAAATGGTTGAAATCCTCTCGACCCTCAGCATGGATAACGACAGTATGCGCGCCGCGCTGCTGTTCCCGCTGGTCGATGACGGCATCATCGACGAAGAAACCCTCACGCAGCAATTCGGCAAAGGCATCACGGATCTGGTTCACGGTGTCCGTGATATGGACGCCATCCGCCAGCTGAAAGCCACACAAAACGATTCGATGGGTTCCGAGCAGGTGGATAACGTCCGCCGCATGTTGCTGGCGATGGTGGAAGATTTCCGCTGCGTGGTGCTCAAGCTCGCCGAACGTATCGCGCATCTGCGTGAAGTCAAAGACGCGCCGGAAGAAGAGCGCGTTCTGGCCGCAAAAGAATGTACCAATATCTATGCGCCACTGGCGAACCGCCTGGGTATCGGCCAGCTCAAATGGGAACTGGAAGATTTCTGCTTCCGCTATCTGCACCCCGACGAATACAAACGCATTGCCAAACTGCTGCATGAGCGCCGTATCGACCGCGAGCAGTACATCGACGATTTCGTGTCGACGGTGAAAAACGCCATGCTGGAAGAAGGCATCAAAGTTGATGTCTATGGCCGTCCGAAACATATCTACAGCATCTGGCGCAAGATGCAGAAAAAATCCCTGTCCTTTGACGAGCTTTTCGACGTGCGCGCCGTGCGTATCGTGGTGGAACGCTTACAGGATTGTTACGCCGCATTAGGGATTGTGCACACGCATTTCCGCCATCTGCCGGACGAGTTTGACGACTACGTGGCCAACCCGAAACCAAACGGTTATCAGTCGATTCATACCGTGGTTTTGGGCCCGCGCGGTAAAACCCTGGAAGTGCAGATCCGTACCCGCCAGATGCACGAAGACGCCGAACTGGGCGTCGCCGCGCACTGGAAATACAAAGAAGGTACCGCCGTGGTCGGTGGCCGCAGCGGGGGTTACGAAGGCCGTATTGCATGGCTGCGTAAACTGATCGCGTGGCAGGAAGAGATGGCCGATTCGGGCGAAATGCTCGACGAAGTCCGCAGCCAGGTCTTCGACGATCGCGTTTACGTGTTTACGCCAAAAGGCGACGTTATCGACCTGCCGATGGGCTCAACGCCGCTCGATTTTGCTTACCACATCCACAGCGATGTCGGTCACCGTTGTATCGGTGCCAAAATTGGCGGGCGCATCGTGCCGTTCACCTATCAGTTGCAGATGGGGGATCAGATTGAAATCATCACCCAGAAGCATGCGAACCCAAGCCGCGACTGGCTGAACCCGAGCCTTGGTTATGTCACTACCAGCCGCGGGCGTTCTAAAATCCAGAACTGGTTCCGTAAGCAGGATCGCGACAAGAACATCATTGCCGGTAAGCAGATCCTCGACGATGAACTGGACCGGCTGGATATCAGCATCAAAGATGCCGAGAAACTGCTGCTGCCGCGCTACAACGTGAACTCGCTCGACGAGGTTCTGGCCGCGATCGGTAACGGCGATATCCGCATCAACCAGATGGTTAACTTCCTGCAATCGCAGCTGAAAAAGCCGAGCGCGGAAGAACTGGATAAAGAAGCGCTGCGCCAGCTGACGCAGAAAACCACACCGCCGCCAGCGCGCAGCAAAGACAATGGCCGCGTCGTGGTCGAAGGCGTGGGCAATCTGATGCACCACATTGCGCGTTGTTGCCAGCCAATTCCGGGCGATGAAATCGTCGGCTACATCACGCAGGGGCGCGGGATTTCCATCCACCGCGCTGATTGTGATCAGCTGGAAGATTTGCGCTCGAATGCGCCGGAACGTGTGGTGGACGCCGTGTGGGGCGAAAGCTATTCCAGCGGCTATTCGCTGGTGGTGCGTGTCGTCGCGAACGACCGGAGCGGGCTGCTGCGTGATATCACGACCATCCTGGCCAACGAAAAAGTGAACGTACTGGGCGTTGCCAGCCGCAGTGATACCAAACAGCAGCTGGCCACCATCGATATGGATATCGAGATCTACAACCCTCAGGTTCTGGGGCGCGTAATTGCCAAACTGAATCAGCTTCCGGACGTTATTGAAGCGAAGCGACTGCACGGCAGTTGATTATTGTTATCTGAAGGCCCGCCAGTCGGGCCTTTTCTATTTTTATTCCGCCAGAAAAAATTTTAAAAAACGGACAGGCGCTATGACTGAAACTCCTTTGCAACGTTTGCTCACCATCATGAAAACTCTGCGCGACCCGCAAGCCGGTTGCCCGTGGGACAAAGAGCAGACTTTTGAGACCATCGCGCCGTATACGCTGGAAGAAACCTACGAAGTGCTGGACGCGATTGCCCGTAAAGATTACGCCGATGTGCGTGACGAACTGGGTGACCTGCTGTTTCAGGTGGTCTTTTATGCCCAGATGGGCAGCGAGCAGGGGTTGTTTGAATTCGACGATATCTGCAATGCAATTGCCGACAAACTGGAGCGCCGCCATCCGCAAATTTTTGGTGATGAAGCGGCGTGGTCGGAATGCGCGAGCAGCAAAGACGTGCTGGTGAAGTGGGAAGCGCGCAAAGCGCTTGAGCGTGCGGATAAATCGCTGCATTCCGCGCTCGATGATATTCCTTCTGCGCTGCCCGCGCTGATGAAGGCGCATAAAATTCAGAAACGCTGTTCGAATGTCGGTTTTGACTGGACGACGCTCGGACCGGTGCTCGACAAAGTCTATGAAGAAATTGACGAAGTCATGTTCGAAGCGCGTCAGGCGGTCATCGATGAAGAAAAACTCGGTGAGGAAATTGGCGATCTGCTGTTCGCGACCGTTAATCTTTCACGTCATCTCGGCCATAAAGCGGAAGATGCATTGCAGGCCGCAAACCGCAAGTTTGAGCGCCGCTTCCGGCAGGTTGAGGAGATTATTCGCAGCCAAGGGTTAAATATGGAAGACGCCACGCTCGAACAGATGGAAGCTGCCTGGCAGCAGGTGAAAAAGCAGGAAGGCTGAGATCGGCGAATGCGACTTTGATCGGCGACAAGATCTTAAGATGCTGAAACGGTTAAGCTCAGTGTCATTCAGGGGCTAAAACGCTGATCTGTGAGCATTAAAGTCCAACAAATTGAAATCTAAGATGTTTTAGTGAGTTATGCGAACAGTAATGCACGTTTTATCAGCTAACTGTTTGTTTTTGAAAGACTGAGAGGAAAGGGCCGAAAGGCAAAACCCTTCTGAACTGACGGCAAGGAAACGATGATGGACAGCAAAACGATTATTTGTGGCGCACACAAGGTTCCGGTATACTGTTTTCCCGTCTTGGTTATTCCATCATCTTTAAACCTAACCTCTCAGGTTCAGCATGACAACTAATTATATTTTTGTGACCGGCGGGGTCGTATCCTCTCTGGGTAAAGGCATTGCCGCAGCCTCTCTGGCGGCTATTCTCGAAGCCCGTGGCCTCAACGTGACCATCATGAAACTGGACCCGTATATCAACGTGGATCCGGGTACGATGAGCCCAACTCAACACGGCGAAGTCTTCGTTACCGAAGATGGCGCTGAAACCGATCTCGATCTGGGTCACTATGAGCGTTTCATCCGCACCAAGATGACCCGCCGTAATAACTTCACCACTGGCCGTATCTATTCTGACGTGCTGCGCAAAGAGCGCCGCGGCGATTATCTCGGCGCGACCATTCAGGTTATCCCGCACATCACCAACAACATCAAAGAACGCATCATTGAAGGCGGCGAAGGCCATGATGTCGTGCTGGTTGAAATTGGCGGTACTGTCGGTGATATCGAATCCCTGCCATTCCTGGAAGCGATTCGTCAGATGGCGGTTGAAGTGGGCCGTGAACATACGCTGTACATGCACCTGACGCTGGTGCCGTACATGGCCGCTGCCGGTGAAGTGAAAACAAAACCGACTCAGCATTCTGTTAAAGAACTGCTGTCTATCGGTATCCAGCCAGACGTGCTGATCTGTCGTTCTGACCGCGCTGTTCCTGCTAACGAACGTGCAAAAATTGCGCTGTTCTGTAACGTGCCGGAAAAAGCGGTTATCTCACTTAAAGATGTTGATTCCATTTATAAAATCCCGGCCCTATTGAAATCTCAGGGGCTGGACGACTATATTTGTAAACGTTTCAGCATCAACGCGCCGGAAGCCAATCTGTCCGAGTGGGAACAGGTTGTTTACGAAGAAGCTAATCCGGGCGGTGAAGTCACCATTGGTATGGTCGGTAAGTACATTGAGCTGCCAGACGCCTATAAGTCTGTGATTGAAGCGCTCAAACACGGTGGCCTGAAAAATCGCCTGACCGTGAACATTAAACTTATCGATTCACAGGATGTCGAAACCCGTGGCGTCGAAGTGCTGAAAGGCCTGGACGCAATCCTTATCCCGGGTGGCTTCGGTTACCGCGGTGTGGAAGGGAAAGTCGCGACAGCCCGTTATGCGCGTGAAAACAACATTCCTTATCTGGGTATTTGTCTGGGTATGCAGGTTGCGTTGATTGAGTTTGCCCGTAACGTTGCGGGTATGGATAACGCCAACTCAACGGAATTTGTGCCAGACTGTAAGTTCCCGGTAGTCGCCCTCATCACTGAATGGCGCGATGAAGAAGGTAACGTCGAAGTACGTTCCGAAGACAGTGATTTAGGCGGAACCATGCGTGTAGGTGGTCAGCAATGTCACCTGAACGAGGGTAGCCTGGTTCGCGAGATGTACGGCGAGCCGACAATAGTTGAACGCCATCGTCACCGTTACGAAGTGAACAATATGCTGCTGAAACAAATCGAAGCCGCAGGTTTACGCGTAGCCGGTCGCTCTGGCGATAAGCAACTGGTGGAAATTATCGAGCTGCCAAACCATCCGTGGTTTGTTGCTTGCCAGTTCCATCCAGAATTTACGTCTACGCCGCGTGATGGTCATCCGTTGTTTGCAGGCTTCGTGAAGGCTGCCGGTGAGTATCAGAAGCGTCAGGTAAAATAAAATACAGGGGAAACGACGTGTCGCAGATGCGTCGTTTGTCTGAAGCTTTAGTTAACTTGTACTGAGGAAATCCTAATGTCCAAAATCGTTAAAGTCATCGGTCGCGAAATCATCGATTCACGTGGTAACCCGACTGTAGAAGCTGAAGTTCATCTGGAAGGTGGTTTTGTTGGTCTGGCT
This sequence comes from Rahnella sp. PD12R, assembly GCF_019200965.1. Taxonomy (NCBI): domain Bacteria; kingdom Pseudomonadati; phylum Pseudomonadota; class Gammaproteobacteria; order Enterobacterales; family Yersiniaceae; genus Rahnella; species Rahnella sp. PD12R. The sequence goes on from NZ_JAHTMS010000004.1 coordinate 18,896, forward strand.
GCTGCGCCATCAGGTGCTTCTACCGGTTCCCGCGAAGCGCTGGAACTGCGTGACGGTGACAAATCCCGTTTCCTGGGCAAAGGCGTTCTGAAAGCCGTTGCTGCTGTTAACGGTCCAATTGCTCAGGCTGTATTGGGCAAAGACGCGAAAGACCAGGCTAACATCGATAAAATCATGATCGACCTGGACGGTACCGAAAACAAATCTAACTTCGGTGCTAACGCGATTCTGGCTGTTTCCCTGGCTGCTGCTAAAGCGGCTGCTGCTTCTAAAGGTCTGCCACTGTACGCTCACATCGCAGAACTGAACGGCACCCCAGGCAAATACTCTATGCCACTGCCTATGATGAACATCATCAACGGCGGCGAACACGCGGATAACAACGTTGATATTCAAGAGTTCATGATTCAGCCTGTTGGCGCGAAAACTCTGAAAGAAGCCATCCGTATGGGTTCTGAAGTTTTCCACACCCTGGCTAAAGTTCTGAAATCTAAAGGCATGGGTACTGCTGTTGGTGACGAAGGTGGCTACGCGCCAAACCTGGGTTCTAACGCAGAAGCTCTGGCTGTTATCGCAGAAGCAGTGAAAGCAGCAGGCTACGAGCTGGGTAAAGACATCACCCTGGCGATGGACTGTGCAGCATCTGAATTCTACAAAGACGGTAAATACGTTCTGGCTGGCGAAGGCAACAAAGCTTTCACTTCTGAAGAGTTCACTCACTTCCTGGAAGACCTGACCAAGCAGTACCCAATCGTTTCTATCGAAGACGGTCTGGACGAATCTGACTGGGCTGGCTTCGCTTACCAGACTAAAGTTCTGGGCGACAAAATCCAGCTGGTGGGTGACGATCTGTTCGTAACCAACACCAAGATCCTGAAAGAAGGTATCGACAAAGGCATCGTTAACTCCATCCTGATCAAATTCAACCAGATCGGTTCACTGACCGAAACTCTGGCTGCGATCAAAATGGCTAAAGATGCTGGCTACACTGCCGTTATCTCTCACCGTTCAGGCGAAACTGAAGATGCAACCATCGCTGACCTGGCGGTCGGTACTGCTGCTGGCCAGATCAAAACCGGTTCTATGAGCCGTTCTGACCGTGTTGCTAAATACAACCAGCTGATCCGTATCGAAGAAGCGCTGGCGGCACAGGGTACTCCTGCTCCGTTCAACGGTCTGAAAGAAGTTAAAGGTCAGTAATTACTGCCCCGTAACGCTTTCTTAAAAACCCGCTCCGGCGGGTTTTTTTATGCCCGAAAAATGGCGACGGGCAAATCTGCCATACTCATTTACAGCACAAGTTTGGCCTCACCCGTCTTATCTGTGATAATGCGCGCTGATTTTTTAGAGATGACTGAGAAAACGATGCAGTACCCGATTAATGAGATGTTCGAAACCCTGCAAGGGGAAGGTTATTTTACCGGCGTGCCGGCGATTTTTGTGCGCCTGCAAGGCTGCCCGGTGGGTTGCAGCTGGTGCGACACCAAACACACCTGGGATAAAATTGCCGATCGGGAAGTCGATATGCAGCGCATTCTGGTCAAAACCGAAGAGAGTGATGCCTGGGGTAACGCGACGTCAGAACAGTTGCTGGACGTCATCGCACAACAGGGTTACACCGCCCGTCACGTGGTGATTACCGGCGGTGAGCCGTGTATTTATGACCTGACCGAGCTGACCTCTTTGCTCGAGAAAAACGGCTTCAGTTGTCAGATTGAAACCAGCGGCACGCATGAAGTGCGTTGTTCAGTGAATACCTGGGTCACCGTTTCACCTAAAGTGAATATGCGTGGTGGATACGACATTCTGCCGCAGGCGCTGAAACGTGCTGATGAAGTGAAACATCCGGTGGCGCGTCAGCGTGATATCGACGCACTGGAAGCGTTGCTGGAAACGCTGACCGACAGCAAATCACGCATTATCGCGTTGCAGCCTATCAGCCAAAAAGAAGAAGCCACCAAACTTTGCATTGCGACCTGCATTGCAAAGAACTGGCGGCTGTCGATGCAGACCCATAAATATCTCAACATCGCCTGATCCCCTGCATCCTTCGCGCTGCCTCTGCGTTGGCTGCTCTTATTCACCCCGGTCACTTACTGATGTAAGCTCCCGGGGATCATTCGTTTGCCGCCTTGATGCAACACGAATGATTTTGGGGATCGGATGGGATAGTTCAGCCTTTATAGACGCAACCCGCTGTGCAAGTTTCTTTCACGCGCACGGCGGAAAGCAGAGGCAGCTTCGGCTTCATCTCATTCCAGATCCATTCCGCCAGCACTTCGCTGGTTGGGTTTTCCAGGCCCGGAATATCATTCAGATTATAATGATCGAGGCGGTCCAGCGTCGGGTTGAATGCTGCTTTCAGATCGGCGAAATCCATTACCCAGCCTGTGTGCGGATCCACTTCACCGGTGATTTCTATACGAACGGTAAAAGAGTGGCCATGCAACCGGCCGCATTTGTGCCCGGTAGGGACATGCGGTAAATGGTGTGCGGCTTCGAACTGAAAATCTTTAAATAATGTGGTGGTCATGAGGCTGTCTCGTTGCTCGAAAAAACGCGGCATAGTACCGGAATACCGGCTTACGTGCCATGACTTAACTGCGCTTTTCTTCACCAAATCCTGACTTTTACTCTCTTTACTCCGCCCACATTGCTGGCTTACAGTGAGCCGGTAGAAACTAACCTGTTGAGATAGTGAATGATTACTGTGCTTCGTTGCGCTGTTCTGGCGCTGTTGTTCTCTGCCAGCGTGCAGGCAGAAACCACGGCTCCCGCACAGGAAGTCGCGCCCGCCGCGGCTAAAACCGTTCAGCCTGCGGCAAAAGTGCCACCGGTCGCCAAAACGGCAATGCCCAAAGCTCCGCTGATATTCCCGCCGGGTGCCGGGGTCATGCATGTTCCTCTGGCTCAGAGTAAAAAGATGCTGGAAGTCTTCACCTACCAGCCAGCAGGGGCTGATGAAAATACGCCGGTAGTGATGGTCATGACCGGCGTTGACCGCAACGCGGCAACCTACCGTAATGACTGGATAACCGTCGCGGATCAGTACCATTTGCGCGTCATCGTGCCGCATTTCAGCGAACAGGAATTCCCGGGTGCGGCGGGGTATAACCTCGGAAATCTGGTGGACAGCAAAACGCACCGCCGTCTGCCAAAATCTCAGTGGACGTTCAGCATGGTCGATAATCTGTTTACGACGTTGCAAAAGCAGGGCGTGACCGGCCAGAAGCAATACTATCTGTTCGGGAACAGCGCAGGCTGCCAGTTTGTTCACCGCATGCTGACGTTATTGCCTGAGCCGAATGTCAAAGCTGCCGTCTGCGCGGCGGCAGGCTGGTGGACATTGCCGGACACCGATCAGCGCTGGCCGTATGGTTTGCGTGAAGCGCCGGTGGCGGTAAACCAGCAACAGCTCAATGATTATTTTGCGAAACCGGTGCTGATTGCCGTGGGCGCTGAAGATGACGATCCGGAAAATCATCTGCTGCGTAAATCCAAACAGGCGATGGCGCAGGGGACTAACCGGCTGGAACGTGCAGAAAGCTATTTCACCACATCCCAGCAGCGTGCCGAACAGAACAACACGCCTTTCAACTGGCACTTTATGGACCTGTCTGACATTGGCCACAGTGGCAGTAAAATGTCGGTCTTTGCCGCCGGTCAGTTTGCGTGGTTCGAGCAGCATAACGCCTTCCATCTCTGAGACTTGAGCGTAAAAGCCGTGTCCTGAAAAAATTTCATCACCCCGCTCCGGCGGGGTTTTTCTTTTACTTTCCGTCACTTTGAAAATGCCCGCGAACTGTGTGGGAAATTTTATAGCGATTTCAGTACGATAAAAAACGCCCTTTACCACTATTTCAGATAGAACTTACCGCTAAATCCTCTTAGTCATTTTGGTTATTTATTATTTCCATCACTTCTTTAATTGTTATTATCCGGCTCGTTAACCTTACACTTTCTGAAGGTCTTTTCCGCGCGAAGGTATCCCCTGAAAGCCGCTGAAGGCCGGATTGATGACTGGCTTATGCATAAGGGAATTCGTACTGCGATGACGACTCAGGCTCCTCCAATTTCACTGCTCCCGCTGACCCCCGAGCAACTGGCACGACTTCAATCGGCAACGAGTGATTATTCACCGACTCAGATGGCCTGGCTTTCAGGTTATTTCTGGGGGATGGTTAACCAGCAATCGGGCACTGTCACCACGCCGGCACCAGTGCAGGCAGCCGCATCCATTACCCTGATTTCTGCCTCGCAAACCGGCAATGCCCGCCGCGTGGCCGAACAGTTACGTGATGACCTGATTGCCGCAAAACTGAATGTGAATCTGGTGAATGCCGGTGATTACAAATTCAAGCAAATCGCGCAGGAAAAACTGCTGCTGATTGTGGCGTCGACGCAGGGCGAAGGCGAGCAGGCGGAAGAAGCCGTCGCGTTGCATAAATTCCTGCAATCCAAAAAAGCCCCGAAATTCACGGACACGGCCTTTGCGGTGTTCGCGCTTGGCGATACCTCTTATGAATTCTTCTGCCAGGCGGGTAAAGACTTCGATACGCGTCTGGGCGAACTGGGCGCGGAGCGTCTGACAGACCGTGTGGATGCAGACGTTGAATATAAAGAGGTTGCCGCCGAATGGCGCAAGCGCATTGTTGAAGTGCTGAAACAGCGCGTGCCAGCTGACACTTCCGCGCAAGCCGCGCCAACGCTGGCGGGCAGTGTGAATCAGGTCGACAGCAGCCCGTATACGAAAGAAGCACCGCTGACGGCGACGCTGGCGGTGAACCAGAAAATCACCGGCCGCGATTCAGATAAAGATGTGCGTCATCTGGAAATCGAGCTCGGTGATTCTGGTCTGCGTTACCAGCCGGGCGATGCGCTGGGGATCTGGTTTGAAAACGATCCGCAACTGGTGCAGGAAGTCGTGGAACTGCTGTGGCTGAAAGGCGATGAGACGGTCGACATCAATGGCAAATCATTGCCGCTGTCTGAAGCCCTTCAGCATCATATCGAGCTGACGCAAAACACCACGCCAATCATTGAGAAATACGCCGCGCTTTGCCGCGACGAACATCTGACCGGGTTGCTGGCCGACAAACCTGCGCTTTTGCAATACGCGCAAACCGTGCCGTTCGTTGACATGGTGCGCCGCGCACCGACTGAACTCGACGCTCAGCAGCTGGTGGATTTACTGCGTCCGCTGACGCCGCGCCTGTATTCGATTGCCTCGTCGCAGGCCGAAACCGAATCCGAAGTGCATATCACCGTCGGCGTTGTGCGTTATGACATTGATGGCCGCCCGCGTTCCGGTGGCGCGTCAGGTTATCTGGCCGACCGTCTGGAAGAAGACGGCGAAGTGAAAGTCTTCATTGAGCATAACGACAACTTCCGTCTGCCGGCTAATCCTGAAACGCCGGTCATTATGATCGGGCCGGGCACCGGGATTGCGCCGTTCCGCGCGTTCATCCAGCAGCGTGATAACGACGGAGCCAGCGGCAAAAACTGGCTGTTCTTCGGCAATCCGCACTTCACCGACGATTTCCTTTATCAGGTGGAATGGCAGCGCTACGTGAAAGACGGCCTGCTGACCAACATCAGTCTGGCGTGGTCGCGTGACCAGGCGGAAAAAGTTTACGTACAGGACAAGCTGCGCGAGAGCGGCGCTGAAGTCTGGCAATGGTTGCAGGAAGGCGCGCACGTCTATGTTTGCGGCGACGCCAACCGTATGGCGAAAGACGTAGAGCAGGCGCTGCTGGAGATCATTGCCGAATATGGCGTGATGGATCTGGAAACCGCCGACGAATATCTCAGCGAGTTGCGTCTGGATCGCCGCTATCAGCGTGACGTCTACTGATCTGGCGTTTATAAAAATTAGAGCGATGAGTAAAAACTTATGAGCAAAAAGTTGTGGAGTGAACTCAATCCCGGCCCCGGTCCGCTGATTGTCGATGCGCCTCTGGCCGACGCCGAACGCCTGAAAAAGGAAAGTGATTTCCTGCGCGGAACCATTGCCGATGATTTAAAAGACGGCCTGACCGGCGGTTTCAACGGTGACAATTTCCTGTTGATCCGTTTTCACGGCATGTACCAGCAGGACGACCGCGATATTCGTGCTGAACGTGCTGAGCAAAAGCTGGAGCCGCGTCACGCCATGATGCTGCGTTGCCGTCTGCCGGGTGGAGTGATGACGCCTGCGCAATGGCTTGGCATCGACAAATTTGCCGAAGACAGCACGCTCTACGGCAGCATCCGTATTACTAACCGTCAGACATTCCAGTTCCACGGCATTCTGAAACCGAACGTAAAACCGGTGCATCAGTTGCTGAATAAACTCGGTCTGGATGCGCTGGCGACCGCCAACGACGTTAACCGTAACGTACTTTGTACGTCGAATCCGGTGGAATCTGAGCTGCATCGCGAAGCCTATGAATGGGCGAAAAAGCTCTCCGAACATCTGCTGCCGCGCACCCGTGCTTACGCCGAAGTCTGGCTGGATCAGGAAAAAGTCGAAACCACCGACGAAGAGCCGATTCTGGGCGCAACTTATCTGCCACGTAAATTCAAAACCACCGTGGTGATCCCGCCGCAGAACGATGTTGATCTTCATGCGAACGATCTGAACTTCGTGGCGATTGCAGATAACGGCAAACTGATCGGTTTTAACGTACTGGTCGGCGGCGGTCTTTCTATCGCACACGGCGATAAAGCGACTTACGCCCGTACCGCCAGCGAGCTGGGCTTTATCCCGCTGGAGAAAACGCTGGCCGTGGCCGAAGCCGTGGTGACCACGCAGCGGGACTGGGGTAACCGTACCAACCGTAAAAACGCCAAAACGAAATACACGCTGGAACGCGTTGGCGTGCCGGTATTTAAAGCCGAAGTGGAAAAGCGCGCGGGAATTCAGTTCGCTGAAGTCCGCCCTTACGAATTCACCGGCCGCGGCGATCGTATCGGCTGGGTGAAAGGCATCGACAAACAGTGGCACCTTACCCTGTTTATCGAAAATGGCCGTATTCTGGATTATCCGGGCAAGCCGCTGAAAACCGGTCTGGCAGAAATTGCTAAGATCCACAAAGGCGATTTCAGGCTAACTGCTAACCAGAACCTGATCGTGGCCGGTGTCGCCGAAAAAGACAAAGACGCGATCGAAACGCTGGCGCGTAATCACGGCCTGATCGACGACGGTGTGACCGAGCAGCGTAAAAACTCAATGGCCTGCGTGTCTTACCCGACGTGTCCGCTGGCGATGGCGGAAGCCGAACGTTTCCTCCCGGAGTTTGTGACCAAAGTGGAAGGCATTATGCACGGTCATGGCGTGGGTGATGAACACATCGTTCTGCGTGTGACCGGCTGCCCGAACGGCTGTGGCCGCGCGCTGCTGGCGGAAATCGGTCTGGTGGGCAAAGCCCTTAACCGTTACAACCTGCACCTCGGCGGTAACCGCGCCGGGACGCGCATTCCGCGGATGTACCGCGAAAATATTTCAGACGCAGAGATCCTGACGATCATCGACGAACTGGTAGGGCGCTGGGCAAAAGAGCGCGAAACCGGGGAAGGTTTTGGTGATTACGTGATCCGCGCGGGGATCATCCGGCCGGTGCTTGATCCGGCCCGTGATTTCTACGATTAACCGTTACGACTGACAGGAGGCACCATGAGTTCATTGAATCTGACTCTGGCCGAACTGAACGACATGCCGAAGTCCGGACAGGCCATGGCGCTGGCGGAAATTAACGTCAGCCTTGAAAAGCTGTCTGCCCAAGAGCGTGTGCAGTGGGCGCTGGAGAATATGCCCGGTGAATTTGCGTTGTCTTCCAGCTTTGGTATCCAGGCCGCAGTGAGCCTGCATCTGGTGACGCAGCAGAAACCGGACATTCCGGTGATCCTCACGGATACCGGTTATCTGTTCCCGGAAACCTATCAGTTCATTGATTCGTTAACCGAACAGCTCGGTCTGAACTTGCAGATCTTCCGTGCGGAGCAATCGCCTGCCTGGCAGGAAGCGCGTTACGGCAAACTGTGGGAGCAGGGCGTTGAAGGCATTGAGAAGTACAATCACATCAATAAAGTTGAGCCGATGAATCGTGCGATTCAAACGCTCGGCGTGCAGACCTGGTTCGCCGGTCTGCGGCGCGAACAGTCCGGCAGCCGTGCGCATCTGCCGGTGCTGGCGGTTCAGCGTGGTGTGTTTAAAATCCTGCCGATCATTGACTGGGATAACCGTCAGGTCTTCCAGTACCTGAAAGAACATGGCCTCAGCTACCATCCGCTGTGGGACCAGGGCTATCTTTCCGTCGGCGATACCCACACCACGAAAAAGTGGGAAGAAGGGATGAAGGAAGAAGACACTCGCTTTTTTGGACTGAAAAGAGAGTGCGGCCTGCACGAATAAAATCCCCGTCATACTTCGGGTTGCAGATGCGTTGGCTGCGTGCACTTACCCCGGTCACATAGTTATCTATGCTCCCGGGGATGCGTTTACTTGCCGCCTTCCTGCAACCCGAATTATTTAGGGGATTCCTGTTATTAGCGTCTCTACGACTCTTATTTAAATCAGGCGTGTTTCGCCGGTTTCGCCAGATCCCTGAGCAGCGGGAATAACACTTTCACGGTATCCCGCGAACGTTTTTCAATGCGGCCCGGCAGCGCGGTATCAAGATATTGCAGGTTATCGAACTGGCTCTGATAGCGTGTTGTGCCCAGGGGGAAGTGGCTGCTGACGGCGCGTTGTTGCTCGCCATCTTTCTTGCCTAATGCATAATTCGTGGCGGTCACGTTCAGCAGCGGTAATCGCGCTTCATCCAGCGCGCCGATGCCGTCGCAGCAATGCGTATTATCATGGCTTTCCGCCGGGATCCCCAGACTGTGCGCAATCTTCATGGCGCGGACGCGGGTTAGTTTTGCCACCGCCGCCGACGTATTCACGCCGCTGTTGAAATACAGCCTGTCGCCGGTAATCAGTGAATTCAGGTTGATCACCAGCAGTGTGTTTTTCTTCTCTTCGGCGCTCATGCGCTTCACAAAATCTTCTGCCCCTTTCGCACCGGTTTCTTCGGCACTCAGCGCCACAAATCGCAGGCTGTAATGCGTGGGAATGGCCTGCATGCGTTCGGCCAGTTCAAGCATCACACCGACGCCTGAGGCGTTATCATCCACGCCCTGCAAGGTCAGGCCGCCGAGATTATGGTTGGTATCGCTGTCGCTTTGCGGCACATAAGTATCAAAATGCGCCATCACAATAATCTGTTGCGGCACGTCGCCGGTGCGGGCGGCAATAACGGACGTGGCGTGAATATTCTGCCAGTTCTTTTTGCCGTCGTTGCTGGTGTACAGATAGCGGGTATCGAATCCGCGCAGATCGCTTTTATAACCTAATTTATTGAATTGCTGATTCAGGTAATCTGCCGCGATAAGTTCAGCAGGGCTGCCTGCCATGCGTCCCGGAAAATAGGTCGCGATATGACGAATTTGCTGACTGGCGATTTCACCCATCGCCGGAAGTGGCGACGAGGCAGCCACCGCATGACCCATTAAGACGCCGCTCAGCCCGATGGCGAGCAGCGTCCGCTTCATGCGTAAAAAAGAGAACATAGCCAAAAATCCTTGTTTGCGGGTCAAAATGACCGGAAAGGGCACTACACCTGACAGGCCGCGTGTGGCGGTCTTTGTGGGCGATATATTTGCAGGCGATATAGTATGCGATTGTCCGCGCCAATAGACAATTTCCCGTTATCTCAAACCGCTCTTTTTGTGCCCGGAATAGCCGGAAGAGGTCATGAAAAATATTCAGACTGACAGGAGTATAAAAAAAGCAGCCCCCTGACGGCGCGCTATATTCCATTTAGTAACTAATCATTCCTTTTCGTCATTTCAGATCAATTATTGCCTGCACGTATAGTTTGATGATTAATCCTGACAATCAATAAAGGCCTTTGTGGACTATCTACCAATATTTGCCGACCTCAAACAACGCCCGGTGCTGGTTGTTGGTGGTGGCGAAGTCGCTGCCCGCAAAATAGATCTTCTCCTGCGGGCGGGCGCACAAGTTCGGATAGTTGCACAGGCACTTTCCCCCGAGCTGGAACAACGTGAACATGCCAATGAAGTCAGCTGGCTGGCGCAGGCATTTCTGCCAGAGCAGCTCGACGATGTGTTTCTGGTGATTGCCGCCACTGATGACGCCGCGCTGAATGCGGAAGTGTTTGAACAGGCCACTCAGCGTCATCTTCTGGCGAACGTCGTTGACGATCAGCCTAAGTGTTCCTTTATCTTTCCTTCGATAGTTGACCGCTCGCCGATTGTGGTTGCGGTGTCCTCCGGGGGTAAAGCGCCGGTGCTGGCAAGAATGTTGCGTGAAAAACTCGAAACATTGCTGCCGAACAGCCTGGGGCAAATGGCGGATATCGCCGGTCGCTGGCGCGGAAAAGTCAAAGCGCAGTTCAGTTCCCTGCGCGCACGCCGCCGCTTCTGGGAGCAGGCGTTTTCCGGGCGCTTTGCCAGCCTGGCTTCTGCGGGGAAACTCGCACAGGCGGAGCAAGCGTTGCAAGAACAGTTAGAAAGTGCGGAAGACATCGCGCAAAACGGCAATGTCACGCTGGTCGGCGCCGGGCCGGGTGATGCAGGATTGCTCACCTTACGCGGTTTGCAGGTTATGCAGCAGGCTGATGTGGTGTTGTATGACTATCTGGTCAGCGGTGACGTGCTGGATTTAGTCCGCCGTGACGCGGACCGAATTTGTGTCGGCAAACGGGCGGGTAGCCACTCGGTGTCGCAGGAAGAAACCAACCGTCTGCTGGTCGAACTGGCGCAGCAGGGGAAAAAAGTTGTGCGCCTGAAAGGCGGCGACCCGTTCATCTTCGGACGTGGCGGTGAAGAACTACAGGCAGTGAAAGCGGCCGGAATTCCTTTCCAGGTCGTTCCGGGTGTCACCGCTGCCGCTGGCGCAACGGCGTATGCCGGCATCCCGCTGACGCACCGTGATTATGCGCAGAGCGTGATGTTCGTGACAGGGCATTGCCGCTCTGATGATAACGGCGTGCAGTGGGAGACGCTCGCCAAAGGAAAACAAACGCTGGCGATTTACATGGGGACGCTCAAAGCGGCTGAAATCAGCCAGCAGCTGATCGCTCATGGACGTGCAGCAACGACTCCTGTCGCGGTCATCGGACGGGGAACGCGAGCCGATCAGCAGGTGCTGACCGGCACGCTCGATAATCTTGAACATCTGGCTCAACAGGCGCCTGCACCGGCGCTGCTGGTGATTGGTGAAGTGGTGGCACTTCATCAGCAACTGGCGTGGTTTGGGCATCATCCTGAGACTGACGGGACTCAACGTCCGTCGGTTGTGAATTTGGCTTAAAGGATCTGTTATGGACGAAAAACGACTGACTCATTTGCGGCAACTGGAGGCGGAGAGTATCCATATCATCCGTGAAGTGGCTGCTGAATTCGCCAACCCGGTGATGATGTATTCCATCGGGAAAGACTCCTCGGTGATGCTGCATCTGGCTCGCAAAGCCTTCTTCCCGGGCACGCTGCCGTTCCCGCTGTTGCATGTGGACACCGGCTGGAAATTCCGCGAAATGTACGAGTTCCGTGACCGCACAGCGAAAAACTACGGTTTCGAGCTGCTGGTACATAAAAACCCGGAAGGCGTGGCGATGGGTATCAACCCGTTCGTTCACGGCAGTGCCAAACACACTGACATCATGAAAACCGAAGGGCTGAAACAGGCGCTGAACAAATACGGTTTTGACGCAGCTTTCGGCGGCGCACGCCGTGACGAAGAAAAATCCCGTGCAAAAGAACGCATTTACTCGTTCCGTGATCGTTTCCACCGCTGGGATCCGAAAAACCAGCGTCCTGAGTTGTGGCACAACTACAACGGCCAGATTAACAAAGGCGAAAGCATCCGCGTGTTCCCGCTCTCCAACTGGACCGAGCTGGATATCTGGCAGTACATCTATCTGGAAAATATTGAAATCGTTCCGCTCTATCTGGCCGCGCCGCGTCCGGTTCTCGAGCGCGACGGTATGCTGCTGATGGTGGATGACGATCGTATTGATCTCCAGCCGGGCGAAGTGATCGAGAAGAAAATGGTGCGCTTCCGTACGCTGGGTTGCTGGCCGCTGACCGGCGCCGTGGAATCCGAAGCGCAAACGCTGCCGGAAATCATCGAAGAGATGCTGGTTTCCACGACCAGTGAGCGTCAGGGGCGGGCGATCGACCGCGATCAGGCCGGTTCGATGGAACTGAAAAAGCGTCAAGGGTACTTCTGAGGAGCCGCAGCTAATGAATAATGCAATTGCACAACAAATCGCGGAGCAGGGCGGCGTCGAAGCTTACCTGCACGCTCAGCAACACAAAAGCCTGCTGCGCTTCCTGACCTGTGGCAGCGTCGATGACGGCAAAAGTACGCTGATCGGGCGTCTTCTGCACGACACCCGCCAGATTTACGAAGACCAGCTGTCCTCGCTGCACAATGACAGCAAACGTCACGGCACGCAGGGCGAAAAACTGGATCTGGCTTTACTGGTTGATGGCCTGCAAGCGGAACGCGAACAGGGTATTACCATCGATGTGGCTTATCGTTATTTTTCCACTGAAAAGCGTAAGTTCATCATCGCGGATACGCCGGGACACGAACAGTACACCCGTAATATGGCGACCGGCGCATCGACCTGCGATCTGGCGATCCTGCTGATCGATGCCCGTAAAGGCGTGCTGGATCAAACCCGTCGCCACAGCTTTATCGCCACTCTGCTGGGGATCCGCCATCTGGTTGTGGCTGTGAATAAAATGGATCTGGTCGATTTCAGCGAGTCTGTGTACGAGCAATTTAAACAGGATTATCTGGATTTCGCACAGCAACTGCCGACCGATCTGGACATCAAATTTGTTCCGCTTTCCGCGCTGGAAGGCGATAACGTGGCGACGCCAAGCGAGAAAATGGGCTGGTATACCGGACCAACGCTGCTCGACGTGCTGGAAACGGTCAACATTATTAACATTCGCGAACAGCAACCGATGCGTTTCCCGGTGCAGTATGTGAACCGTCCAAACCTCGATTTCCGCGGTTATGCCGGAACGCTGGCGTCCGGTTCTGTCCGCGTCGGCCAGAAAGTGAAAGTTCTGCCGTCTGGTGTGGAATCTACCGTGGCACGCATCGTGACCTTTGACGGTGATTTGCAGGAAGCCTGGGCAGGCGAAGCGATCACGCTGGTGCTGGCCGACGAACGTGATATCAGCCGCGGCGATACGCTGGTGGACGCGGATGAAACCGTTAAACCGGTGCAGAATGCGAAAGTGGACGTGGTGTGGATGGCGGAGCAACCGCTGAGCGTCGGCCAAAGCTATGACATCAAAGTCGGTGGCAAGAAAGCCCGTGCGCGCGTGGAAAACATCGAGTATCAGGTCGAGATCAACTCACTGACTCAGCGTGTGGTGGAAAACCTCCCGCTCAACGGTATCGGCCTGGTCGAACTGACCTTTGACGAACCGCTGGTGCTGGATAATTACCAGAGTAACGCGGTGACCGGCGGGATGATCTTTATCGATCGCCTGACGAACGTGACCGTGGGCGCTGGTCTGGTTCGCGAAGCGCTGGAAGAAGTTTATCAGGAAGCGGATAAATACAGCGCGTTTGAGCTGGAACTGAACAGCCTGGTTCGCCGCCACTTCCCGCACTGGGGCGCGCGCGATTTGCTGGGTGGAAAATAAGATGACGTTGCAAAACGGCTCTTTCTTAAAAGACGACAATGTTGTCTGGCATCCGCACGCGGTGACGCGCGCGGATCGCGAGAAACAGCATGGTCATCGCGGCGCAGTTCTGTGGTTCACCGGGCTTTCGGGCTCGGGGAAATCCACGGTAGCGGGCGCGCTGGAGCAGGCGCTGCATGCGCAGGGCATCAGCACGTATCTGCTTGATGGCGACAACGTCCGCCACGGGCTTTGCCGTGATTTAGGGTTTACGGATGACGACCGTCGCGAAAACATCCGCCGCGTCGGTGAAGTGGCAAAACTGATGGTGGATGCCGGTCTGGTCGTGCTGACCGCCTTCATTTCTCCTCATCGCGCTGAGCGGGACATGGTGCGTAATTTGCTCGGGGAAGGGCAGTTTATTGAAGTGTTCGTTGATACACCGCTGGCGATTTGCGAGGCGCGTGATCCTAAAGGTTTATACAAGAAAGCGCGCGCGGGTGAACTGAAGAATTTCACCGGAATTGACTCTGAATATCAGCCGCCGGAAGTGCCGGATGTGCATCTTAAGGGTGAACAATTGGTAACACATTTGGTTCCCCAATTATTAGATGTGATGCGTCAGCGCGCTATTATCAATCCCTGAATGTTTGCCGGCCAAACGCCAGAGAGCGTGCCGGTTTACACTGAATACAGGGATCATCTATGCAGGCTTTACTCAGCAGACTTGTCAGCCGGATCCGGGTCGAAAACACCCGCTATCAGAGGCTGGCGCAGGTCACAGACAGTGCAGACAACGACGAGCCGTCCTACTCTATGCAGGGCGGATTCATTGGCTTCGTCTTTTACTGGCTGGCCTTTGCGATCCCTTTCCTGGTCTACGGATCCAACACCCTGTTTTTCCTGCTCTACACTTGGCCTTTCTTTCTGGCGCTCATGCCTGTATCCGTTCTGATTGGCATTGCGCTCAGCATGTTCTTTCGCGGCAGCTGGTTTAAAACGTCGGTGACCAGCGCAATCTGCGTGATCAGCATGTTCTGGACGGTCTTCTCATTTCTATCGGGCTGGTGAGTCAGGCTGACTCTTTTCCGGTTCCTTTTCTTCAGGGATGTCGTCCGGCGGCCCTGCGTTTTTCCGGCGGTTTTCCCTGCAATTCTCCTTCACGATGTAACCCATTGTGTCATTCTCACCCATAATTGAGTGCGTAAGTCTGATTCTCGCAGGCATTTACCCTGCCACAGTGGAGTCAGAAGGAAAGTTGTGGGATGATTGTCCGGCTTTTTTAGGGGGCGGGGATGGGCAAACTAACACTGCTTTTACTGATTTTACTTGGCTGGCTTCAGTATTCACTGTGGCTGGGCAAGAATGGTATTCACGATTACGTTCGTGTAAACGATGACGTTCAGGTGCAACAAGTTAATAACGGCAAACTGAAATCACGTAATGATCAACTTTTCGCAGAAATCGACGATTTGAACGGCGGTCAGGAAGCGATCGAAGAACGCGCACGCAACGAACTGAGCATGATCAAGCCCGGTGAGACTTTCTATCGCCTGGTGCCTGACAACAAACGTGCGCCGGGCAGCACCGTATCGCAAAGCAACCCGAATCAATAGCCATGAGCCATACTGCAGTTTCCCTTCCAGAGGTCATTGCCGTGTTACCTGCTGCCGGAATCGGCAGCCGTATGCAGGCAGAATGTCCCAAGCAATATCTGACTATCGGCGGTAAGACGCTGATAGAACACTCGATTCGCGCCTTGTTGCACAGCAGCAACGTCACCAAAGTTATTGTGGCGCTGAGCCCGCATGACACGCAGTTCCGGCAGTTGCCCGTCGCCAGTGATCCCCGGATCCAGCTGGTTACCGGTGGAAATGAGCGCGCCGAATCTGTGATGGCAGGCCTTGAGGCCGCGGGCGATCATGGCTGGGTGCTGGTGCATGACGCTGCGCGTCCTTGTCTGCATCCCGATGATCTGACAAACCTTCTGGCTATTTCTGCGATCAGCAAAATTGGCGGGATCCTCGCCGCGCCGGTTCGTGACACCATGAAACGCGGTGAGCCCGGCGCGCATGCGATCGCCCATACGGTAGATCGTCAGGAACTCTGGCATGCGCTCACGCCGCAATTCTTCCCTCTCGAATTATTGAAAACCTGCCTGCGCCGCGCACTGAATGAAGGCGCTGTGGTCACTGATGAAGCTTCCGCAATGGAATATTGTGGTTTTCATCCTATGCTGATCCCGGCGCGGGCCGATAATATTAAAGTCACCAGACCAGAAGATCTGGCGCTGGCTGAATTCTACTTAACCCGCTTGTATCAGGAGGAGAACGCATAATGCGTATCGGTCACGGTTTTGATGTACATAAGTTTGGCGGCGAAGGCCCGCTGGTGATCGGTGGTGTGCGTATTCCTTATCCGCAGGGGTTACTGGCGCACTCCGACGGCGACGTTGCGCTCCATGCAGCCACTGACGCACTGCTTGGCGCGGCGGCGCTGGGTGATATCGGCAAGCTTTTCCCTGACACCGACCCGGCCTACAAAGGCGCGGACAGCCGTGAACTGCTGCGCGAAGCCTATCGTCGCATTCGTGCAAAAGGCTACAAACTGGGCAATCTCGATATCACGATCATCGCTCAGGCACCGAAAATGGCACCGCACATCCCGCAAATGCGCGTATTCCTGGCCGAAGATTTGCAGTGCCATATGGACGACGTCAACGTTAAGGCGACCACAACTGAACAACTGGGCTTCACCGGCCGTGGCGAAGGTATTGCCTGCGAAGCCGTTGCACTGCTGATTAAGGAATGATGTTGTGGAAGATTACCGCATGATAGATATGTCGCGTCTCACCTGGTTGCTGGGTGAACCCACTGCTACCGGCCTGCTGAAAGCCAATCCGGAAGACTTTATCGTCGAAGAGGATTTGGGGTTTGAACCGGATGGCGAAGGTGAACATCTCTTAGTGCGGATCCGTAAAAATGGCTGCAACACGCAGTTTGTTGCCGAGCAGCTGGCGCGTTTTGCCAAAGTGCATCCGCGCGATGTCAGCTACGCCGGGCTTAAAGACCGGCACGCGGTAACAGAACAGTGGTTTTGCCTGCATCTGCCCGGCAAGGCAGATCCTGATTTGAGCCAGTTCAATCTCGAAGGGTGCGAAGTGATCCGCGCCTCGCGCCATCGCAAGAAAATGCGTATCGGCACCCTGAAAGGCAATGAATTTACGCTGGTTTTGCGACAGATAAGTGATATCGATAATGTCGAAGCACGTCTGGCGAAAATTGTTGAGCAGGGCGTACCGAACTACTTCGGCACGCAGCGTTTTGGCCGCGGCGGCAATAATCTGGTGCAGGCAAAACGCTGGGCCACCAATGAAGCACGCCCTAAAGAGCGCGCCAAACGCAGTTTCTATTTATCCGCCAGCCGCAGTGCGATGTTTAACATTGTCGCCAGCCAGCGCCTGGCAGAAGGCACCGTCCGTCAGGCAATACTGGGCGATGCGTTACAACTCAGTGGCCGCGGCAGCTGGTTTGTGGCGAAAGCGGAAGAGTTTGAATCGCTGCAACCGCGTGTCGAAAGCGGCGAACTGCTGGTGACTGCGCCCTTGCCGGGAGACGGAGCGTTAGGCACGGCAGAAGAGGCCGAAGCCTTTGAGCTGGCTTGTCTGGCCGGGCAGGAAGATTTGCTTTCACTGCTCAAACGCGAGCGTGTAGAACCTGCGCGTCGCGCCATTATGCTCCAGCCTTTGCAGATGAAATGGCAGCGCTGGGATGACGTCACTCTGGAACTTAAATTCTGGCTACCGGCGGGCAGTTACGCCACCAGCGTAGTGCGTGAACTGATGCATCTGGATGAAATGAATGCGGATATTACTGAGTAACGACGACGGCGTACTGGCTCCCGGCATTCAGGCACTGGCCTGCGCGCTACGTGAATTCGCGGATGTAAAGCTGGTCGCCCCTGACCGTAACCGCAGCGGCGCCTCAAACGCGCTGACGCTCGACGGTCCGTTACGTATTCAGTCCTATCCGAACGGCGATACCGCGGTCATCAACGGCACGCCGACGGATTGTGTGTATCTCGGCGTCAATTCGCTGATGCGCCCGAAGCCGGATATTGTCGTTTCCGGCATCAATGCAGGCCCGAATCTGGGCGACGATGTGATTTATTCCGGCACCGTCGCGGCGGCCATGGAAGGGCGTCATCTGGGATTTCCTGCGCTGGCGGTTTCACTCGACGGCCATCAGCATTATGACACCGCAGCGATTATTACCTGCCGGCTGCTCAGGGCGCTGGCGCGCGAACCTCTTCGTACTGGCAAAATTCTGAATATTAACGTTCCGGACCTGCCACTTTCCGAAATCAAAGGGATTAAGGTGACGCGTTGCGGTAGCCGCCATCCTGCTGAGCAGGTATTTTGTCAGCAGGACCCGCGCGGGCAAGACTTGTACTGGATTGGTCCGCCGGGCGATAAGTTTGACGTCGCACCTGACACCGATTTTGCGGCGGTCGCGCAAGGTTATGTTTCCGTGACGCCATTGCAGGTGGATTTGACCGCCTACGTGGCGCAGGATGTCGTGGTCTCATGGTTGGAAAAGGCCGGGGTGAGCGCGAATGGTGAATAAGCCGATGTATAACCTGCTGGAGCAACTCCGGCTGCAGGGCATTCATGATGAAAAACTGCTGCATGCCATCGAGTCCGTACCGCGTGAGCGCTTTGTGGATGAGGCGTTTCAGCATAAAGCTTATGAAAATACCGCGTTGCCGATTGGCTCAGGCCAGACCATTTCTCAGCCTTATACCGTGGCGAGAATGACGGAATTACTGCGCCTGACGCCGACATCCCGCGTGCTGGAGATCGGCACCGGATCGGGCTACCAGACGGCCATTCTGGCGCATCTGGTTGAACATGTGTACTCGGTTGAGCGTATCAAAGGGTTGCAGTGGCAGGCCAAAAGGCGTCTCAAGCAGCTCGATTTGCATAACGTCTCCACGCGTCACGGCGATGGATGGCAGGGCTGGCCTTCACGTGGCCCCTTTGATGCCATAATTGTTACCGCTGCACCGCCTGAAATACCTCAAGATTTACTGCAACAGCTCGACGAGGGCGGCGTGATGGTGTTGCCCGTCGGCGAAGAAAGCCAGACTCTCCAGCGCGTGACCCGGCGTGGTGACGATTTCGTTGCGGAGACCGTCGAAGCTGTCCGTTTTGTGCCGCTGGTGAAAGGCGAACTGGCCTGAACCCTGACGCGCGCAGGACTAACCCCTTAAAATTTAAATACAACTGTTATATGGTGCTGTACTGGCGATGTTGATAGCATCCACTACAGTTTTTTATGGCACGGTCTGTTCCGGGTGAAAACCTGAACGGGCATGTCGCCTGCGCGTACAGTGTCAGATGACACGAAAAGCGCCAGTTGGCGCGGTGTGCGCGGATAAAGAGATATTCTGAGATTGCCGTAACGGGGGAAAATATGAGCACGGGAAGCCCAATAAAAACACTAAGCCGCATTGCAGTGTGTACATTTATCAGTGCCTGGATGGCGGGATGTTCGAACAATTCCAACACATCCGCGCCGATCAGCAGCGTTAATGGCGGCGGAAACAGCGGCAGCAGCAGTCAGAATACTCTGAATTCCCCTCCGCAAATGGCACCTGCCGTCGGCCCTGGCGGACACATTGTGTACAACCGCAGCTATAACTCAATCCCTAAGGGAAGTTACAGCGGCAGCACCTATCAGGTGAAGCGCGGAGACACCTTATTCTACATCGCGTGGATCACCGGCAATGACTTCCGGGACCTTGCTGCGCGCAATAATATCCCTGCTCCGTACAGCCTCGAAGTGGGTCAGACAGTCCAGATAAATAACGTTTCGTCTGCCGCCAGCACGAGCAGTACGACGGCCGTCACAGACGCCACAAATAGCGGTGTTCCGAAAGTTCCAACTGGGGGAATGCTCACAGGTTCTGTGGTTGCATCTCAACCAACTACCACGTATTCTGAATCTTCTGGTAAACAGAATGTAGGTAAGATGTTGCCTACATCAGGTGCAGTCACCACCACAACACCTGTTGCTGTAGCCAGCACTCCCGTCGCCACCTCAACGAATAATGGCGGTCCGGTTTCCACATGGAAATGGCCGACTGACGGGAAAATTATCGATAATTTCTCTGCTGCTGAAGGGGGAAATAAGGGGATCGATATCGCTGGTTCGCGTGGACAAGCTGTCGTAGCAACTGCCTCGGGGCGTGTTGTTTATGCCGGTAATGCTCTTCGCGGTTACGGTAATCTAATCATCATCAAACACAATGATGATTACCTGAGCGCCTACGCACATAACGATACAATGCTGGTCCGGGAACAACAAGAAGTGCAGGCGGGACAAAAAATAGCGACGATGGGTAGCACCGGAACCAGTTCAGTAAGATTGCATTTTGAAATTCGTTACAAGGGGAAATCCGTAAACCCGCTGCGTTATCTTCCGCAGCGATAAATCCGGGCAGAGCATCGATTCTGCCCTCGGGACCACGGGTAGGAGCAGCTTATGAGTCAGAATACGCTGAAAGTTAACGAGTTACATGATGATGTAGATTTCGATGAGAACAGCGCTGAAGCCTTTGACGAGAAAGCAATAGTCGAAGAGACTGCCGACAACGATGCTGAAGAAGAATTGTTGTCGCAGGCTGTAAGCCAACGAGTGCTGGACGCAACTCAACTGTATCTCGGTGAAATCGGTTATTCCCCTCTGCTGACCGCAGAAGAGGAAGTTTATTTTGCACGACGCGCGTTGCGGGGAGATGTTCCTTCCCGCCGCCGTATGATTGAAAGTAACCTGCGTTTGGTGGTTAAAATTGCCCGCCGCTACAGTAATCGCGGTCTGGCACTGCTGGATTTGATCGAGGAAGGTAACCTGGGTCTGATCCGTGCGGTTGAAAAATTTGACCCTGAGCGCGGCTTCCGTTTCTCTACCTATGCAACATGGTGGATCCGTCAGACGATTGAACGGGCGATCATGAATCAAACCCGTACCATTCGTTTGCCAATTCACATCGTTAAAGAACTGAACGTTTATCTGCGTACCGCACGCGAACTTGCACATAAACTGGACCATGAGCCGAGTGCTGAAGAGATTGCTGAGCAACTCGACAAACCGGTGCATGACGTCAGCCGTATGTTGCGCCTGAATGAGCGTATTACCTCTGTAGATACCCCGTTGGGCGGTGACTCAGAGAAAGCGCTGTTAGATATTCTGGCGGATGAAAAAGACAACGGCCCGGAAGACACCACGCAAGACGACGATATGAAACAGAGTATCGTGAAGTGGTTATTCGAGTTGAATGCAAAACAGCGTGAAGTTCTGGCGCGTCGTTTCGGCCTGTTAGGTTATGAAGCTGCGACGCTGGAAGATGTAGGTCGTGAGATTGGCCTGACACGTGAACGTGTTCGTCAGATTCAGGTAGAAGGTCTGCGTCGCCTGCGTGAAATCCTGCAAGGACAAGGGCTGAGCATCGAAGCACTGTTCCGCGAATAACTTTTCGTTAAGAAAAACTGTTCACTGGAAAGACAGTTCGGTATCAAAAAAAACGGTGGGTTAATCCCCACCGTTTTTCATTTCTGCCGCCAGTGGCCGCCGTTTTATACCATGTCTTTCAGACGATAAATCCATTCCAGTGCCTGACGTGGCGAGAGAGAATCTGCGTCCAGAGATTCCAGCGCTTCTACCGCAGGCGACACTTCTTCTGCCAGCAGCGTCAGTTGTGGGCCATCCACTTTGCTGGCGGCGGCGCTGTTGGACAACGTTTCCAGCTCTTTCAGTTTCTGGCGCGCACGTTTAATGACATCACGCGGGACACCCGCAAGCGCTGCGACGGCCAGACCATAACTTTTGCTGGCTGCGCCATCCTGCACGCTGTGCATAAACGCAATGGTATCGCCGTGTTCAATGGCATCAAGGTGAACGTTGACCGTACCTTCCATTTTCTCCGGCAGCGTCGTCAGCTCGAAATAATGGGTCGCGAACAGCGTCATGGCTTTAATGCGGCTGGCCAGATTCTCGGCGCACGCCCAGGCAAGGGACAAACCGTCGTAAGTGGATGTGCCGCGGCCGATTTCATCCATCAGCACCAGGCTATTTTCCGTGGCGTTATGCAGGATGTTCGCGGTTTCGGTCATTTCCACCATGAAGGTTGAACGGCCAGAAGCCAGATCATCTGCCGCGCCGACGCGGGTGAATATACGGTCTACGGGGCCGATAACAGCGGTCTCCGCAGGAACGTAGCTGCCAATATGCGCCATCAGGACAATCAGTGCCGCCTGACGCATATAGGTACTTTTACCGCCCATATTGGGGCCGGTGATGATCAGCATCCGGCGCACCGGAGACATGTTCAGCGGGTTGGAAATAAACGGTTCTTTCAGTACCTGTTCCACCACCGGATGGCGGCCACCGGTAATGTTGATTCCGGGTTTCTCGCTCATCGTCGGGCAGATGTAACTGAGCGTGTAGGCACGTTCTGCCAGATTACTCAGAACATCCAGCTCGGCCAGCGCGCTGGCGCTTTGCTGCAAAGCTGACAGATGCGGCATCAGCAAATCAAACAACTCTTCGTACAGCGCTTTCTCCAGCGACAGGGCTTTGCCTTTGGACGTCAGAACCTTATCTTCATACTCTTTCAGTTCCGGAATGATGTAACGTTCGGCGTTTTTGAGCGTCTGGCGGCGGACATAATGAATAGGAACAAGATGGCTCTGGCGGCGGCTCACTTCGATGTAATAACCATGTACACCGTTAAACCCGACCTTCAGTGTTTCCAGCCCCAGCTTTTCGCGTTCGCGAATTTCTAAGCGGTCAAGATAGTCTGTGGCACCGTCAGCCAGTGCGCGCCATTCGTCCAGCTCCGCGTTATAGCCTGGCGAAATCACACCGCCGTCACGCACCAGAACCGGCGGGGCTTCAACAACCGCACGTTCAAGCAGTTCGACCAGCTCTGTAAATTCACCGGTTTGTTCCACCAGCGTAGCGACATGCGCGGCGTCAGCGTCCTGCAAAATCCCACGGATTTCCGGCAGTTGCTGTAATGCATGACGCATGCGGGCAAGATCGCGTGGCCGGGCGCTGCGCAGGGCAAGGCGCGCCAGAATACGTTCGAGATCGCCGACCTGACGCAGCACGGGCTGCAAGTCTGCGGTCAGATCCTGTAATGCTCCGATTGCCTGCTGACGATGGGTCAGCATTTTGATGTCGCGGCTTGGCATGTGGATCCAGCGTTTGAGCATACGGCTACCCATCGGCGTGACGGCCTGATCCAGGACTGCTGCCAGCGTATTTTCCACGCCACCGGCCAGATTTTGTGTCAGTTCCAGATTACGGCGCGTCGCCGCATCCATAATGATGCCATCTTGCTGGCGCTCCATGGTCACGCCACGAATATGCGGCAGGGCGGTGCGCTGGGTATCTTTCACATATTGCAGCAGGCAACCGGCGGCGCGCAGAGCCTGAGTGGCCTGTTCCACGCCAAACCCGCTCAGATCACGGGTACCGAACTGGAGATTCAGCTGTTGCTTTGCGGTTTCGAGCTCAAATTCCCACATCGGACGACGGCGCAGGCCGCGGCGGGAGGCGATAAGCGGCATGGCTTCAAAGCTTTCCGGATACAGAAGTTCTGCCGGATTTGTACGCTGTAATTCAGCGGCCATGGTTTCCAGATCGTCTGGCTGGGCGACACGAAAACGACCGGAGCTGATATCCAGCGTCGCATAGCCAAAGCCACGTCCGTCCTGCCAGATGGCCGCCAGCAGATTGTCATGACGCTCACTCAGCAAGGCTTCATCACTGACCGTGCCGGGCGTTACGATCCGCACAATTTTGCGCTCAACCGGCCCTTTGCTCAGCGCCGGATCGCCAATCTGTTCAGCGATAGCGACGGATTCGCCCAGTTGTACCAGCTTGGCCAGATAGCCTTCAACGGCGTGATAAGGCACACCGGCCATCGGAATCGGTTCGCCTGCCGAAGCGCCGCGTTTGGTCAGGGAAATATCCATCAGCTGAGACGCACGTTTTGCGTCGTCATAAAACAGTTCGTAGAAGTCTCCCATACGATAAAACAGCAGAACTTCCGGGTTCTCTGCTTTAAGACGCAGGTACTGCTGCATCATCGGGGTGTGAGCATCCAGCCCGCTCATATCACTACCTTTATTCTTGATTTCATTCAATTTTAAATCATCCTGTTGGCTCGTACCGCCCGGGGCAACGACTTTACAACGGATCCTAACGTGAGTAGAGGTAAAAAACCACGAAGCGTTTTGAAGTTGCGTAATGTCCCGCAATTCGCCGGGGATCAAGATCTTCGTGCATCGTTGTAAAGACGTTGATTTTCAGTTTTTTCGGCCCTGATAATGCTCTACCATATCCCCACCTCTTTTATTGCATGGTTACGGATATCCGATGCGCCTCCTGGCAGTCATTCTTCCCCTGGTTTTAACACTTTCTGCTTGTAGCAGTAATAAGCCTCCGGCTCAGCCTGAAGGCCCGCGCAATCCTTTCTCTGACGGAAGAAATGCCAGCGGCAATTCGGTTCCCAGCGGGGGCTTTCTGTTGCAGCCCGAACACACTGGCGCAGTGCAGACCGGAGACTTTGCTTACGATCCGGCCATGAATCAGTTTGTCGATAAAATGGTTCGCGAACACGGATTCGACCGACAGCAGTTGCATGATGTACTGGCGCAAACGAAACGTCTGGGCTTTGTTTTACGCCTGATGGATCAGCAGGCGCCGTCCGGCCCGCCGTCAACCGTGCCAAACGGTGCGTGGAACCGCTATCGCAGCAAATTTATTACGCCGGATAACGTCCAGAATGGCGTTGTGTTCTGGAATCAGTATCAGGATGCATTGCAGCGTGCGGAGCAGGTTTACGGTGTGCCGCCGGAAATCATTGTCGGCATTATCGGCGTCGAAACCCGCTGGGGCCGCGTAATGGGTAAAACCCGCATTATCGATGCGCTGGCGACCTTATCCTTTGCCTATCCGCGCCGGGCTGATTATTTCTCCGGCGAGCTGGAAACCTTCCTGCTGATGTCCCGCCGTGAAGGGGATGATCCGCTGAGCCTGCGCGGTTCGTTTGCGGGCGCGATGGGTTACGGTCAGTTCATGCCATCTTCTTATAAAGATTATGCCGTGGACTTTAGCGGCGATGGCCATGCCAATCTGTGGGATCCGATTGATGCTATCGGCAGTGTAGCCAACTACTTCAAGGCGCACGGATGGACGAAAGGCGCACCGATTGCGGTGCCAGCGGCCGGACAGGCACCATTGCTGGAGAATGGCTTCAAGACAAAATATCCGCTTTACACGCTGACGGCGGCGGGTCTTAGCCCGCTGGGCTCTCTGGGCGGTTATCAGGAAGCCAGCCTGTTGCGGCTGGATATGGGCACCAGTTACCAGTACTGGTACGGGCTGCCAAACTTCTACACCATCACCCGTTACAACCACAGCGTACATTATGCGATGGCGGTCTGGCAGTTGGGTGAGGCAGTAAAAGCGGCGCGCTGAGCCTGATTTTCTGCTTTATCATGGAGGGCCGCTTGTTGTGGCCCTTCTTTTTGCCTTTCATTCCAATTCTGAATACATCGCGCAAAACGCACCGACAGGCCTCACACAGCGAAAGAGAAATGCTAACATCAGGTTGAATTCAGCTGACCCGCCAGGATGGAATATGGACGAAAAACGTTTACGTGAATTGAGTGCAGAAATCGGCACTGAACTGAAATCTCAGGGATTGTGGATCACCTGCGCTGAATCTTGTACCGGCGGATTAATTGCCAAGGCTATTACGGACATCGCCGGAAGCTCGGCCTGGTTTGATCGCGGTTTTGTCACCTACAGCAACGCATCCAAGCATGAATTGCTGGGCGTTTCCGAGGCGACATTGGAACAGCACGGCGCGGTAAGCGAGCAGGTCGTCCATGAAATGGCGCAGGGCGTGTTACATGCGGCGGGAGCAGATATTGCGGTGTCCGTCAGCGGTATTGCCGGGCCTGACGGGGGTTCTGAAGAAAAACCCGTGGGAACCGTCTGGTTTGGTTTCGCCGGCAAAGACGGGCGTGTCGTGACGGTAAAACAACAATTTTCTGGCGATCGTGAAGCAGTGCGTTTGCAAGCTGCTGTTTTTTCGCTACAAACTGCGTTATCTGAGTTTCTGCAAAATTAGGCTTGATACTGTATGAGCATACAGTATAATTACTGCCAATTACCTGTACATAAATTATATTCAGTGATGCAGGTTGGATGTTCCCCTGTATCAGACGAGGAGTAAAAATGGCTATTGATGAGAACAAGCAAAAGGCGTTAGCTGCAGCACTGGGCCAGATTGAAAAGCAATTCGGTAAAGGCTCCATCATGCGTCTGGGTGAAGATCGCTCTATGGACGTGGAAACGATCTCTACCGGCTCTTTGTCTCTGGATATCGCGTTAGGCGCTGGCGGTTTGCCAATGGGCCGTATCGTGGAAATCTACGGGCCGGAATCTTCCGGTAAAACGACGCTGACCTTGCAGGTTATCGCTGCTGCACAACGTGAAGGCAAAACCTGTGCGTTCATCGATGCGGAACACGCACTGGATCCTATCTACGCTAAGAAATTGGGCGTAGATATCGATAACCTGCTGTGTTCTCAGCCGGATACCGGTGAGCAGGCGCTGGAAATTTGTGATGCACTGACCCGTTCAGGTGCGGTTGACGTTATCATCGTTGACTCCGTCGCGGCTCTGACACCGAAAGCTGAAATTGAAGGCGAAATCGGCGACTCTCACATGGGCCTCGCGGCACGTATGATGAGCCAGGCAATGCGTAAACTCGCGGGTAACCTGAAAAACGCCAACACCTTGCTGATCTTCATCAACCAGATCCGTATGAAAATCGGTGTGATGTTCGGTAACCCGGAAACCACAACCGGCGGTAACGCACTGAAATTCTATGCTTCTGTTCGTCTGGATATCCGTCGTATCGGCGCTATCAAAGAAGGCGATGTCGTTGTCGGTAGCGAAACGCGCGTGAAAGTGGTGAAGAACAAAATTGCTGCACCATTCAAACAAGCTGAATTTCAGATCATGTACGGCGAAGGCATCAACATCAACGGCGAGCTGATCGACCTTGGCGTTAAGCACAAGATGATCGAGAAAGCCGGCGCATGGTACAGCTACAACGGTGAGAAGATTGGTCAGGGTAAAGCAAACTCCTGCAACTTCCTGAAAGAAAACCCGAAAGTAGCTGCCGAGCTGGATAAAAAACTGCGTGACCTGCTGCTGAGCGGCACCGGCGAACTGAGCGTTGCCACGACAGCTGAAGACGCTGACGACAACATGGAAACCAGCGAAGAGTTTTAATTTCGCGGTTGTCTGACGTCACAGTCGATAAAATGCCAGCCTGGTTTCAGGCTGGCATTTTGCATATCTGAGGGACTCCGATGTCCACTGAAAAAGCACCGAATCAAAATGTCATCGATCTGAAACGACTTCTTGAAGAAGTTGAACAAAACAGTGAATCCACACTGTTTGCGCCTCAGGAAAAAGACGCCAATGCGGCGAAAATTAATACACTGCTTAGCCGCGCGATGCGTCTGCTGTCTCAGCGTGATCACGGTGAAGCTGAACTTCGCCGTAAACTGCTTATCCCGCCGGTCCCTTTTGTAAAACCCCAGAATAAACAAAGTCGCTGGTCTTCACGTAAACGACCAGACGAAAATGCCTTAGATGAAGATAATGCGGTAAAAGTGCGCCCGGAACCACGCCCTGTGCCGGAAGAGATCCCGGAGGAACATGTACAGGCAGTTATCGACTATTGCTACCAGCATCACTGGCTTGATGATGCCAAATTTGCAAGTCGCTATATTTCCGGTCGCAGCAACAAAGGCTACGGTGCACAACGCATTCGTTCGGAATTACTGCAAAAAGGTGTCGATAAAGAAATCATATCGACAGCGCTGGAGGAAACGGAGGTTGACTGGTGTGTTCTGGCGCGGGATATTGCCGACAGAAAGTTTGGAGAAAATTTACCGAAAGACTGGAAAGAAAAATCGAAAGTTCTGCGTTATTTGCTTTACCGAGGCTTCTTTCAGGAAGAAATACAGTCGATTTATCGCGATTTTGACGATTGACCGCATACGGTATTTTACTTCCCTGCGCAGAAATTTTATCTTATCCGCACTTTTTCGTTCGTGAGCTGTACAGATTGCTGCCATATGCAGCGTTATCCGGCTCAAGAGCCGTTCTTCCAGCATGATTCCGGGATATTTATGAGCAAGAGCACCGCTGAGATCCGTCAAGCGTTTCTCGATTTCTTCCATAGTAAGGGACACAACGTTGTTTCAAGCAGTTCGCTTGTCCCGACAAACGATCCGACACTGTTGTTTACCAATGCCGGGATGAACCAATTTAAAGACGTTTTCCTCGGTCTGGATAAACGCGACTACAGCCGTGCCACCACATCTCAACGTTGTGTGCGTGCAGGTGGTAAACACAACGACCTCGAAAACGTCGGCTATACCGCCCGTCACCACACCTTTTTCGAAATGCTGGGCAACTTCAGCTTCGGCGATTACTTCAAGCACGACGCAATCAACTACGCCTGGGAATTACTGACCGGCGAAAACTGGTTTAATCTGCCGAAAGAAAAGCTTTGGGTCACCGTCTATGAGACTGACGACGAAGCGTTTGAAATCTGGGAAAAGGAAGTCGGCGTTCCAAAAGAACGTATTATCCGCATTGGCGATAATAAAGGCGGCGCTTACGCTTCTGACAACTTCTGGCAGATGGGTGATACCGGTCCTTGCGGTCCTTGCACCGAAATTTTTTACGATCATGGCGACCATATCTGGGGCGGCCCTCCGGGTTCTGCTGAAGAAGACGGCGACCGTTACATCGAAATCTGGAACATCGTGTTCATGCAGTTCAACCGTCAGTCTGACGGCACCATGCTGCCACTGCCTAAACCTTCCGTCGATACCGGCATGGGGCTTGAGCGTATCACCGCTGTTATGCAGCATGTGAACTCAAACTATGACATCGACCTGTTCCAGAAACTGATCGCCGCGGTTGCTGACGTGACTGGCGCGACCGATCTGACCAGCAAATCTCTGCGCGTTATCGCTGACCATATCCGTTCTTGCGCATTCCTGATTGCAGACGGCGTGATCCCATCGAATGAAAACCGTGGCTACGTGCTGCGTCGTATCATTCGTCGTGCAATCCGTCACGGCAACATGCTGGGTGCGAAAGAGACTTTCTTCTACAAACTGGTTGCTCCGTTAATTGACGTGATGGGCCCGGCGGCGGCTGAGCTGAAAGAACAGCAAGCCATGGTTGAGCAGTTGCTGAAAACTGAAGAAGAGCAGTTTGCCCGTACTCTGGAGCGCGGTCTGGCGCTGCTGGACGACGAATTATCTTCTCTGAAAGGCGATACGCTGGACGGTGAGATTGCTTTCCGTCTGTACGACACCTTCGGTTTCCCGCTGGATCTGACTGCGGACGTGTGCCGCGAGCGTAATCTGAAAGTTGACGAAGTCGGTTTTGAAAAAGCGATGGAAGTTCAGCGTCGTCGTGCGCGTGAGTCCAGCGGTTTCAGCGCGGACTACAACAGCATGGTGCGTGTTGACGGTGTTACGCAGTTCTCCGGTTATGAGCATCTGCAACGTCATTCAAACGTTGTGGCGCTGTTCATCAATGGTCAGCCAGTGAATGAAATTCAGGTGGGCGATAACGCTATCGTCGTTCTGGATGACACACCATTCTACGGTGAGTCTGGCGGACAGGTTGGCGATAAAGGCATTCTGAAAACGGCTGCCGGCACTTTCGCGGTTTCTGATACTCAAAAATATGGCAAAGCCATTGGTCATCAGGGCTCACTGAACGCTGGTAAACTGAGCGTTGGTGACAGCGTTGAAGCCGAAGTTGACGTTGAGCGTCGCGAACGTATTCGTCTGAACCACTCCGCGACCCACTTGCTGCACGCCGCACTGCGTCAGGTGCTGGGCAAGCATGTGGCTCAGAAAGGCTCGCTGGTAAACGATAACTATCTGCGTTTCGACTTCTCGCATTTCGAAGCGATGAAACCGGAAGAGATTCGTCAGGTCGAAGATCTGGTGAATATGCAAATCCGTCGTAACCTGCCAATTCAGACCACCATCATGGATCTGGATGAAGCGAAAGAAAAAGGTGCGATGGCGCTCTTTGGTGAAAAATACGAAGACAGCGTGCGCGTGCTGACTATGGGTGATTTTTCCACCGAGCTGTGTGGGGGTACTCACGCCAGCCGTACGGGTGATATCGGCCTGTTCCGTATTCAGAGCGAGTCAGGCACGGCGGCAGGTGTTCGCCGTATCGAAGCGATTACCGGTGAAAACGCCATTAATGCACTGCATCAGCAAAGTGATTTGCTGCAAGATGTTGCGCACATGGTGAAAGGTGATGTGAACAGCATTACTGATAAAATCCGTACTCTGATTGAACGTTCCCGCGTGCTGGAAAAAGAACTTCAGCAGGTGAAAGGGCAACAAGCTGCGCAGGAGAGTGCTTCACTTTCCAGCCAGGCGAAAGAAGTGAAAGGCGTTAAGCTGTTGGTTCGTCAGCTGGATAATGTAGAGCCTAAAATTCTGCGTACGATGGTTGATGACCTGAAAAATCAGTTGGGTTCAGTGATTATTGTTCTGGCAACCATCGCTGACGATAAAGTCAGCCTGATTGCGGGCGTCACGAAAGATCTGACCGATCGCGTCAAAGCAGGGGATCTGATTGCTTCTGTCGCCCAGCAGGTGGGCGGTAAAGGCGGTGGTCGTCCTGATATGGCGCAGGCAGGGGGAAGTGACGTTCAGGCATTACCGGCTGCACTGGCAACAGTAGAAGCCTGGGTTGAATCCCGGCTGTAATAAGAAATAAATAGCTAACCAGGAAGCGCCATAATGTGTTGTGCAATATGGCGTTTTCGGTCTTAATGGCAGGGTGGGCCTCGCGATAAAAGTCGCGACAATGATGATATCGGCTAAACTTAAAGTACTATGGCTTGAGTTGCGGGCCGCTTACAGTTTACGTAGGGGTCATGGCTTACGTTTTACCTGCTTATGATAGATAATGGCCGGGAAACTGAGAGACCCGACTCTTTTAATTATTCAAGGAGCAAAGAATGCTTATTCTAACTCGCCGAGTTGGTGAAACCCTCATGATTGGCGATGAGGTTACTGTTACCGTTTTAGGTGTTAAAGGTAATCAGGTGCGTATTGGTGTGAATGCGCCGAAAGAGGTTTCTGTTCACCGTGAAGAGATTTATCAGCGTATCCAGGCTGAAAAGTCTCAACAGACGAGTTACTGATTTACGAGGCGTCTCGTCGATGACGAGGCGCTGAACTTCCTTTCTGCCCGTTTTTGATTTTTCTCCCCTTAATTTACTGCCTCCCCGGTTTTTATTTTTCTTCTGCGACTTCTTCCAAACCTGTCATTCTTTAAAAACTAAGTCTTTTTTCTGACCATTGAACCCCTATATTGCCTTCAAACTGCTCAGGTTGCGCGTGAAATGTCCAAACGGGTGATTGTTAGGAAAAAAGGGTTTGACTTATAAGGGCCAGAAAGTAATATGTGCGCCACGCAGTGCCGATGAGCTTAAACAAAGTTAGTCAGCACACTCGCAAGAGGCGTATGGTGAGGTGGCCGAGAGGCTGAAGGCGCTCCCCTGCTAAGGGAGTATGCGGTCAAAAGCTGCATCCGGGGTTCGAATCCCCGCCTCACCGCCATTTAAAATGCACCCATAGCTCAGCTGGATAGAGTACTCGGCTACGAACCGAGCGGTCGGAAGTTCGAATCTTCCTGGGTGCACCATACTTTCCAGAGCGTATGTTGATTTGCAATCAAATGAGCGTGACGGGCAAAGGCGAAAGCTGATGTAGTGCGGAAAAATGGTCAGGTAAATCTGCAGTAAGAATCAAAATGCACCCATAGCTCAGCTGGATAGAGTACTCGGCTACGAACCGAGCGGTCGGAAGTTCGAATCTTCCTGGGTGCACCATATTTTGTGTATGTTGAAGCGACGAGAATCAAATTAAATCGCACTTAACATGCAGTAGCACGAAGGATGATAACGTTGCTTCAGCAACGGCCCGTAGGGCGAGGCGATAGCCGAGTAATCTTCCTGGGTGCACCATTCTTCCTCTTAGTATTTTCCGAAAAAACTCAGCACGACCCCAATGCACCCATAGCTCAGCTGGATAGAGTACTCGGCTACGAACCGAGCGGTCGGAAGTTCGAATCTTCCTGGGTGCACCATATTTAGAAAAACCCGCTCCGGCGGGTTTTTTGCTTTCTGCTTTTCCTCTCTGATTTCCCTCTCTTCTTTTTCATTTCCCTGATTTTTCTGACGTGTTCGGATGTGCTGTAGGTGTGGACAAAATGCGACTTTCGCCAGACTTTGCGATAAAGTAGTTTTCCTGTTTTTTCGTGATCATGGAGCATTCGATGTACGATCGATACGAAGGGCTAATATTTGATATGGATGGCACCATATTGGATACCGAACCTACGCACCGTAAGGCATGGCATCAGGTATTGACCAAATACAGTATGCATTATGATGTCGAATCCATGGTCGCTCTGAATGGTTCTCCAACCTGGCATATTGCCCGGTTTGTTATCGACAGCAATAACGTCGAAATGGATCCCCATCTTCTTGCCGCAGAAAAGACTGCTGCCGTGCAGGAAATGTTGCTTGATACCGTGCGTCCTTTGCCATTAATTGATGTTGTGAAGGCTTATTATGGCCGCCGGCCAATGGCGGTAGGGACAGGCAGTGAACACTGGATGGCGGATGAGTTGTTACGTCATTTAGGGCTGCGCGATTGTTTTGATGCGATCGTGGGTGCAAATGATGTGCAAAACCACAAACCGGCACCCGACACCTTTTTGCGCTGCGCTGAGTTAATCGGCGTGCCTCCTGAAAAATGCGTTGTGTTTGAAGACGCAGATTTCGGTATTGAGGCGGCCCGGCGCGCCAATATGGATTTTGTGGACGTGCGTACGCTGTGAGCAGTGTTGTGGCGCTGGCTTCATTATTTGGCAGCAGTTTTCTCAGCGCGACATTATTGCCCGGAAATTCAGAAGTCTTATTAGTCGCTTTATTGTCAGCTGGCAGCGCAATGCCAGCGGCACTGGTTTTGTCTGCAACTGTTGGCAATACCTTAGGTGGCATAACCAACGTCATCATCGGACGCTTTGTGCCGCAGCTCAAACCGCAACGTGGACTTGATGTTGCACAAAACTGGCTGAAGCGTTTTGGACCGGCGGCGTTATTGCTGAGCTGGCTGCCGGTGATTGGCGATGTGTTGTGCGTGTTAGCAGGTTGGCTGCGAATGCCATGGGGCCCGGTGGTCTTTTTCATGTTGATTGGAAAAGCAGTGCGTTACATCGTTTTGGCTGTTGTGACGTTACAGGGGCTTTCATGGTTCGGTTAGATTGGCATCAGTTATCAATTATGGTCACATCTATGCAGATTCAGTATGCTTGCAAATTAATGGTTTCACCGAGCGGGAGGTCAATTTGATCCCGGATGTATCTCAGGCGCTTTCCTGGTTGGAAGCCCATCCTCAGGCATTAAAAGGTATTCGTCGCGGTATCGAGCGTGAAACGCTTCGTGTTAACGCTGATGGTTCACTGGCGACAACGGGACACCCTGAGTCCCTGGGTGCGGCTTTGACGCATCGCTGGATCACGACCGATTTTGCAGAAGCCTTATTAGAATTTATTACTCCCGTCGATGACAATATTGAGCATCTGATGGCGTTTCTGCGTGACATTCACCGTCACGTTGCCCGTGAATTGGGTGATGAACGCATGTGGCCGTTCAGCATGCCGTGCTTTATTGAATCCGGGCAGGATATCGAGCTGGCGCAGTACGGTTCGTCTAATGTCGGGCGTTTCAAAACCTTGTATCGCGAAGGCCTGAAGAATCGTTACGGCGCGCTGATGCAGGTGATTTCCGGCATCCACTATAATTTCTCGCTGCCGCTGTCTTTCTGGCAGGAACGTCTGGGTGTTACAGATGTTGAAAGCGGGAAAGAAGCGATTTCAGCGGGCTACTTTAAGCTGATCCGCAATTATTACCGCTTTGGCTGGGTGATCCCGTATCTGTTTGGTGCGTCACCTGCGATCTGTAAATCTTTCCTGAAAGGGCGTGAAACAGATCTGCCATTTGAATATACCGATTCCGGATTGTGCTATCTGCCGTACGCCACCTCGTTGCGTCTGAGTGATTTGGGCTATACCAACAAATCACAGAGCAATCTGGGGATCACGTTTAACGATCTGGAAACGTACGTTCAGGGCGTGAAGAAAGCGATTCGTACCCCTTCTGCGGAATACGCGGAAATGGGTGTGAAGAAAGACGGTAAATACCTGCAACTGAACACCAATGTGTTACAGATTGAGAACGAACTTTATGCGCCAATCCGTCCTAAGCGGGTCACCAAATCAGGTGAAACCCCTTCTGACGCGCTGATGCGCAGCGGGATCGAATACATTGAAGTCCGTTCGCTGGACGTCAATCCGTTCTCTCCAGTGGGCATCGATGCGACCCAGGCGCGTTTCCTCGATCTGTTTTTGGTATGGTGTGCCTTAGCGGACGCACCGGAAATGAACAGTGATGAGCTGCTTTGTACGCGCAAAAACTGGAACCGCGTCATCCTCGAAGGACGTAAACCGGGTCAGACAATTGGTATTGGTTGCAACGATGAGCGCAAGCCGCTGGTCAGCGTCGGGAATGCGTTGTTTGCTGATTTGAGCCGGGTGGCACAGGTTATGGACGAGCAGAACGGCGATCACCTTTATCAGGACGTCTGCAAAGAACTGGTTGCTGCGTTTGATGATCCTGAACTGACGTATTCTGCGCGGATCCTTAAAGATCTGAAACAGCAGGGCGGCGTGGGCAGTCTTGGGCTGGAACTGGCAGAAAAGTATCGTCAGATGCTGGTGAGTGAACCGCTGGAAGTTTTAGATGCCAGTGCATTAATGGCAGAGCAGGACGGTTCATGGCAGCGTCAGCGCAAACTCGAAGCGAGTGATACGCTAAGCTTTGAAGAATATCTGGCTGCGAACGCAGGCAGTGCTGAAGAGTAGAAAAGAAAAAGGCCACAATCAATGTGGCCAAATAAACATCTCTGTTTACAGGGATGATGATAACAAATGCGCGTCTTTCACTAATTAAGACCCGCATGCTGGGAAAAGGTTTCCTGAGTTCGTAAAAAAAATTAATTTATTTAGGAGAGGTGACGATATGCCACTGTTGGATAGCTTTACCGTAGACCATACCCGTATGGCAGCACCTGCTGTTCGCGTCGCAAAAACCATGAAAACCCCGCACGGGGATACCATCACTGTGTTCGATCTGCGCTTTTGCCGCCCGAATATTGAAGTGATGCCTGAACGTGGTATTCATACGCTGGAGCACCTGTTCGCGGGGTTCATGCGTAACCACCTGAATGGCAACGGCGTGGAGATCATTGATATTTCTCCAATGGGCTGCCGTACGGGTTTCTATATGAGCCTGATCGGTGTGCCGGAAGAGCAATTTGTTGCTGATGCCTGGAAAGCGGCGATGGCAGATGTTCTGAAAGTGAAAGAACAGCGTCAAATCCCTGAGCTGAATGAATATCAGTGCGGTACTTACGAGATGCATTCCCTGAAAGAAGCTCAGGAAATTGCGCAACACATTCTCGATCACGACGTAGTTGTGAACCGTAACGACGATCTGGCTCTGCCAAAAGAAAAACTGTCCGAACTGCACATCTAGCTTTAGCGTGTTGCAGGTAAAAAAAAGACGCGATGTTCGCGTCT
This sequence comes from Rahnella sp. PD12R, assembly GCF_019200965.1. Classification (NCBI taxonomy): domain Bacteria; kingdom Pseudomonadati; phylum Pseudomonadota; class Gammaproteobacteria; order Enterobacterales; family Yersiniaceae; genus Rahnella; species Rahnella sp. PD12R. Next base: position 54,454 of record NZ_JAHTMS010000004.1, read on the forward strand.
TTTTTATGTCTTTTATTCAGCGGATTAGCGTTGATTTACGCTGGTTTGCAAGGGCTGTAACGGGCGAACCTGCACCTGTTTGATCATATTGTCCTGCACATCGAGAATTTCGACTTCGTAATCTTCAATGCGCAAACTGGTGCCGATAGTCGGAATATCTTCCAGCACTTCCAGAAGCATGCCGTTGATGGTTCGCGGCCCGTCGGCAGGCAGATGCCAGTTAAACGCTTTGTTCAGCTCACGGACGTTCGCGCTGCCTTCAATCAGTACAGAGCCGTCGCTTTGGGGGGTGACTTCTTCAGCCAGCGTAGGCGACATCGACGTTGTGAAATCACCGACGATCTCTTCAAGAATATCTTCGACGGTCACCAGCCCCTGAATATCACCATATTCATCGACCACAATGCCCACTTTCTTTTTATTGCGCTGGAATTTCACCAGCTGAATGTTCAGCGGCGTACCTTCCGGAATGTAGTAAATCTCGTCCGCAGCGCGCAGCAGGTTTTCTTTGGTGAATTCTTTCTTCTCGGTCATCAGGCGATACGCTTCGCGTAAACGCAGCATGCCGATCGCATCATCAAGCGAGTCGCGGTACAGCACAATGCGGCCATGCGGTGAGTGCGTGAGCTGGCGGATGATGGACTTCCAGTCGTCGTTAATGTCGATGCCGACGATTTCATTTCGCGGCACCATGATGTCATCAACGGACACTTTTTCGAGGTCCAGAACGGAAAGCAGCATGTCCTGATTGCGGCGTGAGATTTGCGAGCGCGATTCATTCACGATAGTACGCAGCTCTTCTTTGCTCACGGCATCACTCAGGCTGGCCGTGGTTTTGATACCAAACATACGCATCAGCAGTCGTGAGAGACTGTTCAGGATCCACACCAGTGGCATCATGATTTTTTGCAGCGGGCGCAACAAAATGCTGCTCGGAAAAGCAATGCGTTCAGGATTGAGCGCTGCGAAGGTTTTCGGCAAAACTTCGGCAAACAGCAGAACCACGAAAGTCAGCACGCCGGTCGCAATCGCGACGCCGGCATCGCCATACAGGCGGATACCCACAATGGTTGCCAGAGCGGAAGCAAGAATGTTGACCAGGTTGTTGCCGATGAGCACGAGGCTGATCAGCTGGTCAGGGCGTTTTAACAGCTTTTCGACGCGACGCGCCGCACGGTTACCCTGTTTGGCCAGGTGACGTAACCGGTAACGGTTGAGTGTCATCATACCGGTTTCGGAGGCTGAAAAATAAGCCGAAACCACCACCATGATGATCAATGTGATGATCAGGGTTGTTGTCGAGACGTGCTCCAACGGGTATTCCTTTTGATTAGTGAACCATGATTTGCTGGATCAGGCGGCTGCCGAAATAGGCAAGTGTCAGTAAGATGGCGCCTGCCATGCTGAACCATACCACGCGGCGGCCACGCCAGCCTTCGTGATAATGACCCCACAGCAGGACGATATAAACGAACCATGCCAGTATCGATAAGACGGCCTTGTCGATATTCTCCGGGCTGAACAGGTTGTTCAGATACAGTAATCCGGTGCACAGCGTCAGCGTCAGTAAAATGACGCCAATCTGGGTGATGTGAAATAATTTACGCTCGATGGTCATCAGCGGAGGCATATCCGCCGTGAACGTCAGCCGTTTGTTCTTCAGCTGATAATCGAGCCACGCCAGCTGAAGCGCGTACAATGCGGCAATCATCAGCGTGGCGTAAGAGAACAGTGCCAGGCCGATGTGCACCAGCAAGCCTTTGCTTTCTTCCAGATGCGTGATGAATTCGCCCGGAAGGAAAGTGACAAACGCCAGGTTGATCAGCGAGAAACTGTAAACAATCGGCAAAATAAACCAGCCACGGTTGCGTGACGCAACAATGGTCATCACGGTGCCGATGATTAAACTCACGACCGAACCGATGTTCACCAGACTCAGGTTCTGCCCGGTGCTGACGTCGAAGATGCGTTCCTGCAATGCGACCGCGTGGCAAACCAGTGCCACGACAACAGAAACCAAGGCTAACCGCCGGTATGCGCTGTTCTTCCGGATAATGCTCGGAATGATCAGTGCAAGGCTGAGCAGATAGGCCAACATGGCGACGAGAGCAAAAACTGACATAGCGTTTCGGTAGCATCGAAAAGTGAATGAGAACCGCAGTATAACGTTACCCGCGTCACGCTCCAACCTATCTGAGATGCCAAAGCAGAGATCGTCCGCGCTTCGTGTTATAATCCCGCAATTACGTCGCAAAAGCGGCCTGTCATTACGTTGAGCAAGAGACGATGTTTGAGAATTTAAGCGATCGATTGTCGCGCACACTGCGCAATATCAGCGGCCGCGGGCGGCTGACCGAAGAAAATATCAAAGAGACATTACGTGAAGTGCGTATGGCGTTACTGGAAGCGGACGTTGCGCTGCCGGTCGTTCGCGACTTCATCAACCGGGTGAAAGAGAGCGCTGTTGGCCATGAGGTCAACAAGAGTCTGACGCCGGGTCAGGAATTCGTCAAAATTGTCCAGAAAGAACTGGAAACCGCGATGGGCGAGGCTAATGCCGAGCTCAACTTAGCGGCGCAGCCACCGGCTGTCGTTTTGATGGCGGGTTTACAAGGTGCTGGTAAAACTACCAGCGTCGGTAAACTGGCGAAATTCCTGAAAGAGAAGAAAAAGAAAAAAGTGCTGGTGGTCTCCGCCGACGTTTACCGCCCTGCGGCGATCAAACAGCTGGAAACCCTGGCGCAGCAAGTTGAAGTGGATTTCTTCGCATCCGATGCGCAGGAAAAGCCGGTGGATATCGTCACCCGCGCCCTGCAACAGGCGAAACTGAAATTCTACGACGTTCTGATTGTCGATACCGCCGGCCGTTTACACGTCGACGAAGCGATGATGGACGAAATCAAACAGGTTCATGCCGCGATTAATCCGGTAGAAACGCTGTTTGTGGTCGATGCCATGACCGGCCAGGATGCGGCGAATACCGCTAAAGCGTTTAACGAAGCGCTGCCGCTGACCGGTGTGATCCTGACGAAAGTCGACGGTGACGCCCGTGGCGGTGCTGCACTGTCGATTCGCCACATCACCGGCAAACCGATTAAATTCCTGGGTATGGGTGAAAAAACCGATGCGCTGGAGCCGTTCCACCCGGATCGTATCGCGTCCCGCATTTTGGGCATGGGCGACGTGCTTTCTCTTATCGAAGATATTGAGAGCAAAGTTGACCGCGCACAGGCTGAGAAACTGGCCAACAAGCTTAAGAAAGGCGATGGCTTTGACCTGACCGACTTCCTCGAGCAGCTCAAGCAAATGCGTAATATGGGCGGCATGGCGAGCATGATGAGCAAATTGCCGGGCGTGGGTCAGTTGCCTGACAACGTCAAATCTCAGATGGATGACAAGGTTCTGGTGCGTATGGAAGCGATCATCAACTCGATGACGATGAAAGAACGCGCTAAACCAGAAATTATTAAAGGTTCCCGCAAGCGCCGTATCGCGCTGGGTTCCGGCATGCAGGTGCAGGACGTTAACCGCTTACTCAAGCAGTTCGACGATATGCAGCGCATGATGAAGAAAATGAAGAATGGCGGCATGGCGAAAATGATGCGTGGCATGAAGGGTATGATGCCACCAGGTTTCCCGGGCCGTTAATCGACATCACTGTCTATATATCAGCCACATAGGCGGCTCATGCAAAATGCGGTCTGGGCTCTTTACGCTTTAGATTGCTTTTTGCGCCAAAATGAGTAAAATTTTCGGGCTTTTTATATTGCAACCAGACCCCGTTCCCCGATGGGGTCTGGTTGTTTTATTAACTAAAGAGGATGTTATGGTAACAATTCGTTTAGCACGTGGCGGCGCAAAAAAGCGTCCGTTTTATCAAGTAGTAGTGACCGACAGCCGCAACGCTCGTGACGGTCGTTTCATCGAACGCGTAGGTTTCTTCAACCCATTGGCTTCTGGCCAGGCTGAAGCACTGCGTCTGGACCTGGATCGTATTACCCATTGGGTAGAACTGGGTGCAACCGTTTCTGATCGCGTTTCTTCGCTGATCAAAGACGCTAAGAAAGCAGCTTAATCTGTCGCGGTGGTGGCAATGAGCAAGCAATCCAATCCAGTGGTACCCGCTGAGCCGTTAGTACTCGGCAAAATGGGTTCAACATACGGCATTCGTGGTTGGCTCAGAGTGTTTTCATCCACCGAAGACGCTGAAAGCATCTTCGAATACCAGCCATGGTTTATCCAGCGTGCCGGTAAGTGGCAAGTTGTCGAGCTGGAAGGCTGGAAACGCCACACTCAGGACCTGATTATCAAAGTCAAAGGCGTTGATGACAGGGATGCAGCGAATCTTCTGACCAATTGCGAAATTGTTGTTGATTCAAAGCAGCTACCTCCACTGGAAGACGGTGACTATTACTGGAAAGACCTTTTTGGTTGCCAGGTAGTGACAACTTCCGGTTACGAACTGGGCAAAATCATCGATATGATGGAAACCGGTTCTAACGATGTGATGGTAGTCAAAGCCAACCTGAAAGATGCCTTCGGACTCAAGGAGCGGTTGATTCCGTTCCTCGATGGGCAGGTTATCAAGAAAGTCGATCTCACTACTCGCACTGTTGAAGTAGATTGGGATCCTGGTTTTTGACCTCCGTAACGTTTACTGATGTAAACAACGATGGGTTGAGCGATAAAGCATTCGAAAGGGGTAGGCTATGTGGATTGGTATAATTAGCCTGTTTCCTGAGATGTTCCGCGCAATCACCGATTACGGGGTAACTGGCCGGGCAGTTAAAAATGGCCTGTTGAGCGTAAATTGCTGGAGTCCTCGCGACTTCGCATACGACCGACATCGTACCGTGGACGAGCGCCCTTACGGCGGTGGTCCCGGCATGCTGATGATGGTGCAACCTTTACGGGAAGCTATTCATGCAGCAAAAGCAGCGGCAGGCGAAGGTGTGAAAGTGATTTATCTTTCACCTCAGGGACGCAAACTGGATCAAACCGGTGTGTGTGAACTGGCGGCTCATCAGAAAATTATTCTGGTTTGTGGTCGTTACGAAGGGATTGATGAGCGCGTAATCAAAACCGAAATTGATGAAGAATGGTCAATTGGCGATTATGTTCTCAGCGGTGGAGAGTTACCGGCAATGACTCTGATTGATTCAGTTTCCCGCTTTATACCGGGCGTTCTGGGTCGTCAGGCTTCAGCAGAAGAAGATTCTTTCGCTGACGGATTGCTCGATTGCCCCCACTATACCCGCCCTGAAGTGTTGGAAGGCATGGAAGTTCCGCCAGTTTTACTGTCGGGAAACCACGCTGATATACGTCGCTGGCGCCTGAAACAGTCGCTGGGTCGAACCTGGCTTAGAAGACCTGAACTTCTGGAAAACCTAGCTCTGACTGACGAGCAAGAGGTGTTGCTGAGAGAGTTCCAAAAGGAACATCGACTCAGTCAACAAAACTATGAAGGGAACGCTTAAGCGTTACGCTGAGCCCTCCCGATATATCAGTTTACCTAGGGTAAGAGACATATTATGAGCAATATCATTAAACAAATCGAACAAGAGCAGATGAAGCAAGACGTACCTGCATTCCGTCCAGGTGATTCCCTGGAAATTAAGGTATGGGTCGTTGAAGGTTCTAAAAAGCGTCTGCAGGCATTCGAGGGCGTGGTTATCGCTATTCGTAACCGCGGTCTGCACTCTGCATTCACTGTTCGCAAAATTTCTAACGGCGAAGGTGTTGAGCGTGTATTCCAGACTCACTCCCCAGTAATCGACAGCATTACTGTTAAACGTCGTGGTGCCGTTCGTAAAGCTAAACTGTACTACCTGCGTGAGCGTACTGGTAAGTCAGCTCGTATCAAAGAGCGTCTTAACTAAGGTATCGCTAACGCGACATCGACTAGTTAATAGAGAACAAGGGGTTAGCCATCGGCTAACCCCTTTTTTTGTGTTCAGTGGCGGCAAATTGACTACGCAGCAGGGCGCTGGCTGCCGGGTTTTGAGATGACCCGGGCGACGGATTCGTGGGTGGCAAACGTGCAGCTGCATTCAATATTCTGGCACTGATGATAACGTTCCTTGGTTGATTCACTCAGGTAGCGGCTAGAACGGGTATGAGCGACTTTTCCACACAGCGGGCAATGCATCATAAAAACCTCCGGCATGACAGGTAAGCGATGAGGTCATTATGAAATCCTTAACTCGCAAATGCAAGTTATAATTATGATATTGAAGATTGGTAAGTGATATCTGCAATATATAACTTCAAATTCAATGTTGTGGTAAATCCGTTGGTATTGATTTCATGCTGTGCTGAATCAATAATCCAACGCGTACCATCAATCACATCCTTGAAACCTTTCACATTAACCGGCGTTTGTGCGCTCAGATCTGCACGTCCAAGCGCCAGGCGGATAGTGAAGGTCGCAGCGTCATTCTGGATTTGGTTAAACACAGAATCTGCAGCCCGTTTTGCGGTTTCCTTGTCAGGGTAAATTTTATCCAGTTGGAGAATATTTTGCCCTGAGCCAGCCGTATAACTAGCCCCGGCGGTTTCTTTATCCTGACTGGCTTTACGTTTGAGGCCGACGTTGCTGGTGGTCGCTGTTTTGACGTCATGCCATTGCGCCTTCACGCCGTCATAGGCCTGTTTATCCGGCAGGGAAAAGAGGTATTTATCCCCGTCGCTGCGCTCAATGGTTCTCCACGGCAAAGCCTGGCCGGACGCGGTACGTCCGACGCTGGCTTTATAGAAAATGATTGCGCCGTTCTTGACTGTCACCTCAGCACCGTAGCTTTGCGCCAGTCTTGTCAGGAAATAGCTGTCGGCTTCGTTAGTCTGATCGATGTGCGAAATTTTGATGCTATCAAGATCCGCCGGGATCACCGGAAGAGGGTATTGATTGCGTGCGGAAATGATGCGGACAATTGCCCCCAGCGTGTAATCGTCATAAGACTGGCTGAGTTTGGTCGAAAAAGAACCCCGAAAATCCGCACTGCGAGCGGTTACAGTGATGATGTCCGGCGCGCCGGAATACTTCACCGTGTCGACAATAAAATAGCCGCAGTCGTATAACGCCAGCTTCGACCACCCCAGATGCAAATGCAAAACGGTTCCCCGTGCTGGCATCTGCAATCGGCCATCGCTGTCGTCGAAAGTCAGGTCCAGAGTATCTGCCTCAAAACCGCTGTTATCCTTCACCGATAACCTGATGATGCGGCTGGAGATATTCTCTTCCAGGACTTTATTTTTTACTGTCAGGGTAAACGCCGGCGCAATGCGCGCGCCAGCCGGTAACTGATAATCGGTAATCATAGTCAGGCTCCGTGAATGAAGTTGCTGACTGATGAACTGGCCTTGTTAAAAAGCCCTTCGGCCTGAGCCAGCAGATCGCCAAACATGGCCGCCTGGGATTCATCGACGCGTTTTAAATTAACCGAAAAATTGATGCTCCGTGCCTGGCCGTTCGAATTAATCTGGGTGTTATCGTGTGTCATGCTCTCGATGATAAACATGCCGTATATGGTTCCGCTGCCTTCGATTAAAGGCCATGCCCGCCCGGACTCGGCCATGGCTTCTAAAGTTTGCAAATAGCTTATTCCACCGGTGACTTCCGGCAAAAGCAGCCCGCTGAGTTTCATCGACTCCTTCCCCAGCCCCAGAAACTGGGACACCGGACGTTGTCCGATACGGGTATTTTCCTGCCAGTTGTAATTCACAATCCGGCCAAGCGTCTGATAGGGAAGGGTGTTTAATTTAAAAACGAACAAACCCAGTGACATCATCATCCGTAAAACCCTCCATTAGTAAACTGGCTGTATCCGGCGTTGGTGGCGTTCCATTCCCGCTCGTTCATGGTGTTTGCGATAAGCTCGCGAATTTGATTCTGATCGGTGTCCGGCGTAGCGGTGAAACTGACATTGACGGTAGTTGCGCGGTTGTCGGTCAGATTATTCGCCACGCTGTTTTTTGCGGGCTGATACATGCCCAGAACGCCGCCCGTAGGGGAAATGCTTTCCACCGGTGGCGTTGAAATATCCGGGGCTGCGCCCGGTTCGTCGCCGCCGAAAATGGAATCCCACCCTTTTTTAGCCCAGCTAAAGATTTCGCCGATCTGGGAAACCGCCTTGTTCAGCGTGACAAAAACTTCACCGATGGCAATGCCGACATCTTTGCCTATATTGGTGTAGCGGCTCAGTTCGTCCTGACTGAATTTTATCGGTTCGAACAAATCGGTGATCCAGCCCAGCGCGCTTTTGAAAGGTGCAAACGCTTCACTGACCGGCCCCATCACGGAACTGAAGCCTTCAATTATGCCGCCAACAACGGCACTGATCGGCTCCCAGAGTTTCACGACAGCAATGCCAATACCGGCTATCAGCGCGATGACGGGCAGAAGTGGAAGCCCGATGGCGGCGAAAGCCGCGGCAATCGCGCCGCCCGTGCCGGTAAAAATGGTGCCCAACAGACCGGCACCGGCGATCAGCATATTTACACCACTCAGAACCGGCGCAATGATCGCACCCAGTGAGCCTAATCCGCCGATAATTCCGGTGACCCCTAATGCCAGCCCGAGAAGTGAACTCACCAGCTGCGGATTATCAGTGATCCAGGTATTGAGCGTGGTTAGCCATCCGGCAGCCGTCTGCGTCAGCTCGCGCAATGCAGAGTTCTGACCTTCGAACAGGTTGATGCGCAGCGTATCCCAGCCTGCGAACAGCTTTTTGACGTCGCCATCCAGATTGTCGCCTTTCACCGTCACGGCCATTTTTGCCTCAGGCGTGGCGCCATTCAGTTCGCCAGGCGTTTGTGCCAGAACCTGATCGGCATTCATGCCTTTTGCAGCCAGATCTTTTTGTTTCGCCACGACTTCAGAAGGCGCATGGCCGGAAACCGCCATGGAAAGCCCCTGCTGGCGCAACGCAGCAATGCGCGGATCGCCATTTTTCAGCCGGAGGAGAGACTGCACTTCAGAAAGCCCGGCCTCAAAATCTGCGCCGGGTTTGAGAACGCTTTTAGCCAGCTCGAGCTTCGGCTGTGCAAATGCGAGCGCCGACGAAGCCGCGTTTTTGAGCTGCCCGGTTTGCTGTTCACGCTTCTTGTATTGCTGCCCGATTTCCAGCCCTTTTTGTTCGATCAACATTGGTCGTTGCTGTCGGCGTTGCTCCCTTAACTGTTCTTTTGCAGCTGTTTTTACGCCGCGATAGGCCTGTTTTTCCGTGGCTTTATCCGGTGCGAAAACCGACTCGCGGAGCGATAAAGAAGCACCAGTGATATCTTGCGACATCGTGGTGAATAAATTCTTGTCGGGCACGGTCGTGTAGGTCTGCCAGACATTGGCCGTCGCCTTGCGCAGCGACGCCAGCTCGTCGTTCATTTTTCCCAGCGTCGTGGGTAATTGTTCGAGATTACTCATCAGTTTTTACTCCGCTGCGTTGCAAAGCCTTATGCCGCCAGTTCAGGAGCTCCGTCAGCGACATGCCGCCCATTTCGGACGGCGGCCAGTGGAAGATCACCGCGATGTCTGCCATCAGGTCATCGACGGTGAGACGGGGCGCGATTTTTACGCCTCCGGTTTCGGTGATAAAAAACCAATCACCTTGCCTGCCAGCGCAATCAGGTCCGGCAATTCAAGGCGCGCGCACTCTTCTTTGGTCAGATTGGGCATCGTGATGCGCGGCAAAATAGTGATTAACGCGTCAACATCCGCATTGGCCAGTGCCGCAAGGCCGATGCCGCGCAGGCTGCCCGCGTTCGGTTTAGTGACCTTGATTTCGGTGATTTCGGTTTCACCGCGTTTTAGCGGAACATCCAAAATGACGGTGTTGTTTTCAGTCTGGCTCATGAGTTTTCCTGTTGAAGGAGAGGAAGCCGGCAAGGTTCTGCCGGCGCAGGGAAGGGAATTACAGGCCGAGCGCGGTGCGGTGTTCCGCCAGACGGTCAACGCCATTGACGATTTCCACCATATTGACGGTGTCGATCTCAATCAGCTCTTTGCCGTCGATGGTCAGCTTGAAGTAAGTACACTGCGTGGTGACTTTGGTTTCAGTGTCTTCGCCCTGTTTGTATTCGCCGAAATCAAACTCTTTGTGGCGGCCACGCATCATCACTTCAACCGCCGAAACGTCGCCGGTGTCGTCACGTTGCAGGGAACCGGCAAAGCGCAGCGGGATATCCGACGTGCTGCCCCATTGCTGTAAAACCAGTTCATCCAGTCCGCCGATAGACCATTCCAGCGTCAGCGCGTCGTCGTCCAGACCGAAGTCCACGGCGACCGAACCGCTCATGCCGCCGCCGCGATAATTCTCCAGCTTGCGGGTCAGTTTCGGCAGGGTCAGGGAAGAGACCAGGCCCAGATAGCTGTTCCCGTCGTTGAACAGGTTCAGGTATTTCAATTTCTTAGGAAGTGCCATGAGTTATTGTCTCCTTAGCTGTTTACGGACGCGGCGAAATTCACCAGATAAGAGTCGGTGATGCGCTGGCGCAGGGTCAGATCTTCCAGTGGAGGAACCGGGGTGTAGTCGTAATCGATATACAATTTGCCGGCTTTCAGGGTTTCAGCGGTGTTTGCCGTTTCGTCGTACCAGCAGTCGCCGTCGATGATGTAACCCGCTGATTTCATTTCCCGCATTTTGGCTTTGATGCCATCGATCATGTCGCGGACCAGCGTCGGGGTCATCGGTTTATCGACTGCCCACATGTGCGCTTCGGCCATGGTATCGGCCAGAACCTGCGCAGTGCGGGTGTAGTTTTCGAACAGGAACAGGGTGTCATCGCTACAGGTACGGTTGCCCCAGAAACGGAAGCCGTCTTTGCGCACCAGAGTGGTGACGCAGGCTTCGTTCAGCAGATCGGCATCAGTGCCGCTAGCCTGCAAATCCCAGAAGACGCTGGCAGAAAGGCCGGTAACACCGTTGACGCCCACGTTGGATAACGTTTTGTGCCAGCCGGTTTCCTGGTCAATTTTGGCGCGCAGGCCCAGGGCTCTGGCGGTGGCATAAGCAACGTCAGACTGGCTGGTGGCAGTATTCCAGTTTACGAAATCAGGCCAGATCAGCATCAGCTCGCGCTGGCTGAAGTTGTCGCGATACTTGATGGCATCGGAAATAGTTTTTGCGCCATACACGCCGACATAGCCGAAAGCGCGCAGCTGCTGGCAAACGCCTGCCAGTGCCGTGGCAACGGCCTGATTATCCAGCCCCGGAACGCCCAAAATACGCGGCTTCACGCCGAGTTCTGCCTGTGCGGAAAGCAGCGCTTTCATGCCGGTGTAGCGGCCGTTGGCATCGGAACCGCCGATAATATTGGTGGTTGTTTCTGCTTCGTTTTCACCTGTCGCGACGCGAACCACGACGGTGACCGGTTTACATTGATCGGCAATCGCCAGCAGTGCTGCACGCAGCGTACCGGAAGTGCCCGCTTTACCGCTGGCGGCCAAAACGTCGGTGATCAGAACCGGCGTGTTGAGGGGAAATACAGTGGCATCCGCATCTTCTGCGGTACACACCATGCCGATAATTGCTGTTGAAACGGTGGAAATAACGCGGGTGCCGTCGTTGATTTCGACGACGCGTACGCCGTGATGATAATCAGCCATCAGGTCGACTCTCTCTGTTGTGGGTGGTGAAGCAAGGATGCCGGTTCACAAAAGAAAGCGCATTCGATGGCAGGCGTGGGAGGAGTGGCACAACAGAGCGGGGTATTTGTTTGAACCAAAAAAATAAAAAAGCCCCCGAAGGGGCTGAGGTCAGGCCGGTATTTCGGGCCAGGTGATGTCGGGGGCGGTGGATAAATCAAGCCGGTTGAGCTGCACCCGGTAAGTTTTCCAGGCTTTGAGAAGAGTAAGTTCCTCTTCAGTTGCATCGCCAATATCTAAGGCGTCTTGCAAGGGAGCAATTTTTAACATCGCATCTGCCATTAAGCCAAAGAGGATGGCGTTCGCCTGAGTTATCAGTTCGGCTGGAGTGTAAATTCGCTCAGAAATTTCACCGTTCTTAAATACCCAGCGGCCAGCGAGAGACGATACATCGAAGGTGTCAGGAACGGCGTCAACCTCCGCCACGCTGGCAGACATGGGCCAAAGTGTGGAAACGTCATAACTTGCAGTGGTGATTATTCCATCAAGATCAAAAACGACTTTTAACGTGTTGCTTTTGAAATCTTTTTGCAGATCGTACCAATCATTACCCTGCTTATCACAAATAAATGAAACGCCGTGAGAAGTTGATAGCTCTGTTTCCGCCTCGGTGAGATTTTCTCGCTTCGAGAACGTGCCATAAACTTTAGCTTTCATGAGTAGCCCACCGTATACCAGTTATTATTGATTAATTTTTGAAGCTGACGAATTCGGATCCAATAGTTTGAACTCCCCGCATCCTTGAAAGATGTCATAACGCCACCATCAATGCGCTCATTGTTAGAACGTTCTTGGTACTCCGCAGAGGCTGCGAAACGCATATCCTGAACAATGTTGGGCTGAGGATTATTAGGGCTGTAAACACGCTGCCCTTGTTCGTAAATTCCCAGTGATGAATAAATATTTCCATTGGCTGATATACCACCAGGACTTCCGAACGTGCCATCAATCGAATCAAAAAACCATGTTAACGATGCACCGCTGTCACTAACAATATTTACGGCACCCTTGGCAAAGTGCGGCTCACCTGTAGTGTAAGCGCCGAAGCTAATTGCTGTGCCGTAACCATAGGTGGCGGTTTGAATCACGCCTTTAATAATCGGCGCATATGAGCTTGCGTTTTGTGGGGCGATATACCCGTAAGGGACGAGGAAGGGGGCGAAGGGTTGTTTGTATTGGTTGGCAAAGCTTCCCACCCCCTCCCATATGCCGGCCTTAATGCCGTAATGAGACGCGTTATTCAAATACCCGACATCACCGCCCGCTATGGGTACTGCTCCGGTGTCTTTGGCGGTGGGTTTGTTTGTCTCACTGTAAAGCGCGCCCATTGGGGTGTTATCCACCTGCGCAATTAGCTTGCCACCATTCCAGCCGAGCATAATTTTGTTTGACGTCATGTCCTGACCGCCACCCTGTTGCACAGCCCCGACATTAGCGGCTGTGATTCCGATATCCGCCGTACCATCAAACGCCACTCCCGCAATTTTTCTTGCTGTCGCCAGCTTAGTCGCTGCAACAGCAGTCCCGCCTGAGGGGAGGCGGCCGTTGGCATTATCATTTGCAGATTTCGCCAGGTCATAGGACGTTTTCACCGCTTTCGGTGTTGCTGCCAGAACTTCACTGGCGCTGTCGACCGCACTGCTGAGCTGAACGAAACCTTTATCCGTCAGCGTTCCGTCCGGGTGTCGACGTGATGCTTCGTGTTCGGCCAGCAGGTTATTGACGTATTCTTCGGTGGCGATGACCAGTGTATCGTCGATCGTCAGGGTTACCGCATCGGTGTCGGTGACCGTTATCACCATGCGCAATGTCTGGGTGCGACCGGAGCCTTCCTCGAGTGTCGGTTTATAGCTGTCCGCCATATTGCTGACCGCGATCAGCTCTCCTTCGGATGAGAACAGGCCCATCTCGCGCATCCAGAAGCCGCCGACGCTGGCGGGAATAATCGCTTCGGCGATGATCCAGTTAGCATTTTTGTTGTCGGTCTTGATGGAGTTAAGTGGCAGACGATACGTTTCGTGCACCAGTGCCGTCTGGCTTGCGGAAGGCGTCGTTGCGTTGCCATTGCCGTCGCCCACAGCAAGCTGGGTAATATTGACGTCTTTTCCGCTCTCGATGGCTGACGCAATCCGCGCCTGTCCGAGAGCGGTGACGACTGATTTAAATTTGCTCATAAAATTCCTTATCAGTTCGGGTAAACGGTGAGTATTTCTGCGTCACAGGCGGCTGATCCCAGGTAAATCGTGCCGGGAACATCTTGTGTAATTGTCAGCCCAATCAGATGGCGGCTGGCGGGTTTGGCGTCATCAATCAACCGCTCCATTTCTTCATACATCGCTTCATCAATGCCGGATTCGAGGACGCCGATATCGAGCTTAAACGTGCCCGGTGGATCACCGGTCTGCCACCATTCGCTGACATTAATGACGTAGCCGAGCGGCTCGACAACGCGCTTTATCGCGCTGATCGTGCCTTTGTGTTGATGGATGAACCACGCCGACTGGATGACGCTGCGTTTGGTCGCCGCTGGCCATTCGCTGTCCCAACTGTCAACGGAAAGCGCCCAGGCAAGATAAGGCAGAAATTTGGTCGGGCAGGTCTGCGGGTTCCACAACGTTTTCAGGGGAACGCTGATCTGCGCGAGTTCAGCACAGGCTTGTGCGGCGGCCAGTTCCAGCGGCGAAGATCCGCTGGGAAGTAACCTGTCACTCATCGGAGCCTCCGACCGTGATGGAATAGTGGTTGCAATAGGACGCCTGGGTTTTATCGAGCACGATATCAGCAGGCGGCTGGGCGAGTTCGACGCGCTGAACGCCTTCAACGTGTAAGGCCGCATAAATGGCGGATAAGCGGATATCCCGGCCTAAACGGTGCTGATCGCTGATATAGGCTTTCAGTTTTTCTTCCGCTGCCAGGGTAATCGGTTCTGATTCAGGGCCGGGGTAGAGGAACAGTGTTGCGTCAATTTCATAAGGGACGACGCTGGCAGACTGCACCAGAACACGGTCCGCAATCGGCCGCACATTTTCGTCGTTGAGCGCAATACGGACTTTCGCCAGCAAGTCCTCAGGGGCAATCCCATCCGCCTCCCGCGACAAAACGGAAATCGTCACATTGGCCGGAGACGGACTGATGACAGAAATGTCGGCGACGCGGCCGTCAGCGGAAAGCCCGTGAAACTCGTAAGATCCGGACGGGCCTGCGACGCTCATTCCTTCAAATGCTTGCGGAATGCGGCTGCGAAAATCGGCATCGCTTTCCATTACTGCGGGTGTCGGCGGTAGCGCCGTATTATCTGCCGGGGTCAGAACCAGCCTCTGGACACCGTTGTTCGCCGCCAGCTGATCCAGATCGCTGCCCGTGGCATAAGCTACCATCACCGCGCGGGCGGCTTCGTTTACCCGCTGGCGCAGGATCAGTTCGCGATAGGCATTCTCCTGTAGGAGTTTGACCAGCGGCTCGGATTCCAGCGTCAGCGTACGGCTGATGGCTTCCTGCTGATCGGCGGGATACAGCGAAATCAGCGTGGTTTTACGTTCTTCAAACAGGCTTTCATAATCCAGTTTTTCGACCACATCGGGGGCCGGTAACTGGCTCAAATCGATCGTTGCCATAGTGTCAGCTCACAGGAATATTGAGAGAGAAATCGGTTGCCGTATCGCTACGGTTTCCGGTCAGTTCCACGACCATTTTGCCGGTGTAACCGGTGTCAAAAGTAATGGCCGAGAGTGAAATACGCGGTTCCCAGTGCAACAAAGCGGTGTAGCAGATCGCCATCATTTGCAGGCGCAGTGCGTCGTTTTGCGGCTGATCGATGAACGATGAAAGCAGCGAACCGTAGTTCCGGCGCATCACTCTGGAACCGGCCGGTGTGTTCAAAATATCGCTGACGGACTGGCGGATATGATCGAAATCTTCAATCGCCGTGCCGCTGTTTTTGTTCATTCCCAGGTACTTTGGATTACTCATTGCGGGCCTCCGGTTTGACCGCCGCCAGTCTGTACGCCGCTGTGGCGATGGGTATGTACCACGATGCCGTTGGACGTCAGGCTTCCGCCGCTGTGGGTTAAATTGCCGGTCAGCGTGCCGCCTTGTTTAACTTCAAGAGAGCCGGTGGTCAGTTTGCGGGTGCAGACAACTTCCGGCGTATCCAGCGTGATGCGCGTGCTAGCGGTGCAGCGGATTTCCGGCGCGGTGACATCAACCTGCTCCGACGCGTCGATCACCGCCGTTTTAATGCCGCTGACTTTCAGGGCGCCGTTCGCCGGTTCGTACTCAAAAATCGCGCCGTCCGGAAATGCCAGATGCAGGGCATCCGCCGAAGCTGACGGTGCTGGTGAAGCATTGGAAAACACGGCCGGTAAGACGAAAGCGGTATTGAGCTCGCCGCCCATCGACAGCAGTAAAACCTGTTCGCCCGGAGAGGGCGCCCACCAGCTGCGGGTGCGGCCAGCGCGGTGTGTCATCCACGGCAACCACGCCGTCACGTTGCTTCCGGTCGTAACGCGGCAGCGGGCGTTGGGTAAATCCAGTTCTGACACCGTTCCGATGCGTACCAGATTGCCAATCAGACGCATGATGTCGTTGAGTTGAAAGTTTGTATTCATGGGATAAAGGATGCCGTTTCACAGGGTTGAGCGACAACTGATGGCCGTCTGTCAGCCGATGGCACAACAGTTGTTATCGGTTTATTCGGTCCAGCTGCTGATCAGTGCTCCGTTGAGATAAACCTGGCGCGGCAGCGCGACGTTCTCCGGCAGCGGCGGTTCCGGCAGGTGAGTGATCGTCCGTACGCCATTTTCGTCGGCGACCTGAACCCGCTCGGTCAGTTGCAGCGTGAATGACAGTGCTGCGCCCGGCTGCACAAAAGCAAAATCGGTCAGCCGGTGCGTCGCGTTGCCCAGAATCTCAGGCTGATTGACCCGGAGCCAGTCGAGGATGGCGACCACCATCTGGTCAGTCAGACTTTCATCGGGCGCGTTGTCGCTGCTGACGCTTAACGTCAGCGGATAGCGATATTCGAAAGAAAGTGAAGAGGCCGAGGTGGCGACGACATTTCCCGCGCCGGTGGCCATCACCAGCTTTTCAGGAGCGGATTGAAAAAAGGAGATTTGATCAATCAGCCGTTGTTTTAGCTGTAGTGGTTTTTGCATGTTGTGCCTCCTGACACTTTTTGATGGTCTCAATCTGCAGGCCGCAGCTCAGCAGGGCGGATTCCAGCTGGAGAATATCGGCGCTCAGTGCCGCGTTAGTGCGCGGATGGCTGGACGGAACCGGGCAGGAACTGACCGCCGGACAGCCAATGTAAATAATCGCTGACGGAGCTGAAGGCTGGCCGGTCGTGCAGCCGGCTAACATCAGCAGGCAGCTCAGCGTCAGCCCACCGGCGCGATTGCGGATTGTCATGAAGGCTCCTTTGCCGTTCCTGTTCCCGGGACTGCATCACCTGCGCGGCGGTGCTCAGGTCCTGACGTAACGCCAGTTCGGCTTCCGCGCGTTGCTGCATTTGCTGATTCAGCTCTGTAATCAGTTGATCCCGCTGGTGTAATTTCGCGGTCAGCGCGGCGTGCTGCTGAACGGCATTGTTGAGGTCGTGCTGTAGTGAACGGTTGGAAAGCAGCAGGATGACGATTAACAGCGCCATTCCTGCCAGAAGTGCCAGCATTGCTTTCATTCAATTCCCTTCATGCAAACGCTGAATTCGGCGTTTCTCCGGCGTTCCAGCCCGCTGCTGCGCTGGCCTTTCACATAAACCCAGCGAGGAAGTTGTCCGCAGGCCTGCCGCCATTGTTGTTTGTTGATGAAATACGCCAGCGTGGATTTGCAAGCCGCGCCGGTACCGACGTTAAAACTAAATGACACCACGGCATCAAAGACTGGCTGCGGCATATCGGCGGGCATGCACTTTTTGACGGCGCGCTCGGTTTGCTGGATATCCTGCAACAGGTTTTCAGCCGCCTGATGCTCGGTGATCGCTTTTCCGGGGATCACGCCTGTCGTATGGCCAATGCCGCTGGTCCAGACGCCCGCGCTACACTGATAGGGTTGCAGCTGGCAGCCTTCAAAGTCAGTAATCAGCCGAAGCCCTTCATCTGAAACCTGTAAGGCGTGATAACCGGGCAGCGCCGCCATCAGCGCCAGAACCGCGGCGGCGCTGCACCGCTTAAGAGTTGAGGTCTTCATAGGTGTTCGGATTCAGGTTGCTGCGCGCCAGAAGCTGGAAGCTTTTACGCCGGTAATACCAGTTGACGAGAAAAGTCCCGACGCCCACGCCGGATCCGACTAAAAAGGCCACATCCTGCGATGTCAGGCCCGCCAGCCAGGTCAGCGACGTGGCAATGAAATAGGCGCAGGCCGAGCTGATGCGTTCAGTATTCAGTCCCATAACTTGATCGCTTCCTGAACCGGTTGTTCAGGGATATCAGGCATTTCAACGGCGGTGCCGTGTGGCAATAACGGGCCTAAGTCCGCAATGCCTTTATTGGCGGCGTACACTTTTTCCACGACAACCGCGGTGCGGCCGTAATAACGCCAGCACATGGAATCGAGGGTATCGCCCTGTTCTGCATAGAGTTTCATCGGTTTTCTCCGCAAGTGAGTGAAATCGTCAGGAGGTGAAATCAGTCTGCGGAATATGGCCGGAGGCAGCAATCTGAGAGGGTTGTTAAACGTGTGGCACAACAGGGAATTGAAGGGGGAGAAATGGCGGGGCGCTTAGCCCGAACAGAAGCCGGAGGAGTAAGCGCCACAACAGGAAAATACCGCCCGCAGATCAGGTTTTCAGTGTGCTTCGTCTGCGCTCCCGTGGTAACAGAGCGCGTCCTGATCCTCACCGGTCAGAGCCTGGCCAGCCAGTTCAGAAATCAGTGACATCACGACAAGAAATTCTTTTGGATTGCATTGCGCTGTCTGCGAAATGTCTGCGATCAATTGTATCCTGGACAACGTTAGCTGTTGTTTAGTCAGGTTTTCCATTTTCTCCCCCTCGCCAGATACTGTGTTTATATACAGTATTCTTTAATTGATCTAATACGTCAACACTCAGAGCATTTTAAAAAATATAATTCATTGAATTAATGCGGAAATTTTTATTGGCGCGGTTTTTGTATGGATTTCAGCAATCCTGGCAGGGAAACCGATCCACAGTTATTGACAGAACTCCAAGGTGAGCAAAAGGCGGGATTTCAGGGCGTGGCTGGCGCAAACGGACAATGCGCCATTGTTCGGTATGCGTCAGGAATATCTGCGACTCGCCGATATGCGGCGCATAAATGCCGATGACTTTTTGTCGCGGTTCATCGTAGGCGTTGAGCTGTTCACTGATCTTGCGGGCAACGCGCACGGTCTGATCTTTTCGCCGGATATGAATGCCGCCCTGCGCCTGAATGTAACGGGAAAAGCTTCCCTGATCCGCCGAGCTGCGAACTTCTTCAACGCGTTCGTCAAACCGGCTGGCGAGGCTCTGGTTTCTGATGCGTCGGCACTCGCGCCAGGCACCGACAGAAGGGATGCCAATGGCGTGAAACTGCGGGATCCGCCAGGTCGATGCCCAGGCGGTGACAGCGGTGGCGACGTCGGTCAGCAACCGGCCAGAATCATGATCGGTTTCGCCTTCGAGCGCGTAGCCATCGATATTTTTAGCGACATATTTGGCGATGTACCCGGCAGCGCCTCCGCAGTTGAGCGGTTTGCAATGAAAGCGGGATTCCGCTGCGCCGGGTTCGTCGGGATCTTCTTCAAGCGCGTAACGCCGCATCACGTCGATCACTTTTTGCTGCTGTTCAGGCGGCGTGAACAACATCATATGCCAGTGTGGTGTTCCGTCGTGATGGGGCTCAACTACGCGAACACCGTACACTTTCAGGCCTTTATCTTTAAACGTGGTGCGGATTTTTGCCCAGATGGCGACCAGGTATCTCTGCGCATTTTTAGGTGTAAAAGCGTGCTGATTCCATTTGGGATTGAACGTCGGGGCTGAATACGGGCTGTAAGTTTTCATCGGATGGTATTTTGACGGTGTCGTCAGGGTGATGAACAGGCCCCGGTCCTGCTGCTGACAGGCAACATCTTCGACGCCGGCAATCAGCGTCATCAATTCCATACGCCGCAGTTTAGGGTTCGAAACGCTGGCTAAAACGGTATCCAGCAGGCTCAGTCTGTCACCGGATTCGACGTTTTCCAGCTCACACTGCTTCAGGTAATTGAGCGTGGAGAGGCGGCGGGAAACCACGTCACGGATGGCATTTTTGCTGGCATAAGGCGAAGCAGACCGGTTTACATAACCGCAGGCGATCATCAGCGCTTCGCGCCACAGACGTTGCTGTGAACGCAGTTGCCTTTCCCACCATTCACCGCTGACCAGCCGGGAAATGCTGGCGACCGCCGCCTGCGCGGTCATCCGGCCTTTTTGCCATGCATTCCAGTACAGTGGCTGAACGCGAACGGAACGCGCCATCGCCGACAGATGCCCGAAAATCTCACGCTGCGTGCTGTCTTGCAGTAAAACGTCCTGTTCAGGCATCTGTTCCAGCCAGCGTTCGCAATGATGTTCGTAAGCATCCTGCATATGAATGGCCAGAGTGTTTGCCAGCCGCTTCAGCGCATCATCATTAAGATCGGGCAGGCGGTTGAAGGTTTCCTCTTCCGTCAGCAGTTTTTCCGAATACTGGCGGTAAAGCCTGTGACGCGCGCTGACCCGCTGAATTCGCGGCCATAATCGTTGTACAAACACGGTCATCAGGAAATGAAATGCCGGACGCACGCCCTTTGTCTCCAGTAAAAACTGATACCGCTGATGCAGGGGTGCACGCAGGCAGCGCGGAAGGGCGGCAATCTGAGAAAGTGCCGCCTGCTGGCGCTGACAAAAATCACGGCTCAGCGGTTTTTCCAACGGGCTGCTTATTGCCGGGCGCGGCGCATTCCACCACCACGGACCGGCCTCATTTTTTCCGGCCAGGGGAGCGAACGCAGAAGATGACGTTATCTCCGGCAGATTAATTTTCATAAACTATTTCCCCAAACGGTTTTGCAGAAAAAAGGCAGCAACATGCCTTCCCGGAAAAGGAATATTTCCAGAATGAACTTATTAAAAACTGAAAAAGAAAAGTGACTTATACAGGGCGGTAATTCTTTTTCCTGAGCTCATTAATCTCCTGACACTCAATACAACGCTGAACGCCCGGAATAATCTTTCTGCGCTTTTCCGGAATGACACACTCGCAATCCTCACAGAAGTCTGCAGACGGGGCGCGCGTCGTGCGGGTTGCGCGGGCGATTTGTTCCTGTAAAACAGTTAACTGATATTCCTGGGATTCATCCATCCAGTCAGCCATCAGCAAAATTCTCCTGTATATCGCGCGGTAAAATGGCGCAGGGATAATATGGCCTGAGCAATTTTTAATTGCTCCTCGGGTTTTAATTCTGAATACGTTAATAAGGTATGACGGCGCTTAAGTCCGGCATGGAAACACAATGTGGTTTTCAATTTGTCCGAAGCCTGATCAAAAATTGTTTCCAGCTTATTTTTACTGTCAGAAAAATAGGTTTCCTTTAAATGCGCGATCTGGCGCAAGCCTGTCAGCCGCTGCTGCTCTGTGCCTAAAAACATAACCCCTCCTCAATGACCCCATTCCGTGAGCAGGAGATCCTCCTCTCTTTGCCGCCTGTTGCTTCAGGAACGCATTGCGGATTCTCCACTGCGCCGTAAATTTGGTATCATGGCTTTCTATTGGTACATTACATAATCAATCTAAGCTTGCATTTGCGAGTTGTCAAGATGATATTTACAGGCCCAGGGGTTTTCGCCAGATGCAATTAGATGAACTCGAAGGTGGGAAAGCCGTTCTGACGCGTATGCTTCAGGCTTACGGCTTTAGCATGCAGAAAGAACTTGGTGATCTGTATGGGTTATCCTCTGGAACGATAAGTACCTGGGTAAGAAGAGATTATTTTCCCGGTGATGTGGTTGTCGCCTGTGCGCTGGATACCGGTGTTTCACTGCGCTGGCTTGCAACGGGCAAAGGGAATATGCAGGATGCGCCTTCCGCAGGATCATCCGCTTCTGCAAGTGTGCTTCAGCTTAAAAAGTTGAGATTGCGAGGTGGTGCGCTGGAAGAGGAAGGCGTATGGGTAGCCGATCCTTCTTTACTGGACGGTTCTCTGGCTGAACCGGCTTACATTGTTAAAGGCAATCACTCCTGGATCATCGATTTAGGCAGCACAATTCCGGGCAACGGGCGCTGGCTTTTGAATATCGATGGTGATGTGGATGTCTATGACGTGGCGCGTATCCCGGGAAATCGCATCAAAGTAACGCGGCAGGACAGCCATTTCGAATGTGGCGTGGAAGAAGTCACGGCGTTAGGCCAGGTCTTTATTACGCTGGATCGCAATCTGTAATTCTTCACCCTCAGCAACCGCCCCGGATGCTGAGGGAAATCCCGTAAAATTCCCCATATCTTTCTGACTCCCCAATCTGACTTTTCCTTATCCCTTCACACTGTGTGTAATTTACACGGTACAGCAGGCTCAACCCTTAAAGATTTTATGTAAACATAACTTTCCGTATTTCGGTTTAATGGCTGGTAATGGTAATTTTAAGTTTACAACTAAGGCTTGATAAGTTTACGCGCTGTGTTAATGTTGTCCGCAGATGCCTCAATGGCAGCCCATTTTCCTGATAAGCGGAACACCATCATGCAAAAAGACGCCCTGAATAATGTTCATATCACTGCCGAACAAATCCTGATCACCCCGGAAGAATTGAAAAATCGCTTTCCTTTAAGCGTCAGTGACGAAACCAGCATTTCCGAAGCACGTAAAACCATCGCTGATATTGTGCATGGTCGTGATCCTCGTCTGCTGGTGGTGTGTGGTCCTTGTTCCATTCATGACGTTGACGCCGCGCTCGATTACGCGCGTCACCTGAAAACGCTGGCAGCGGAACTGAGCGATCGTCTGTACATCGTGATGCGTGTTTACTTCGAAAAGCCCCGCACGACAGTAGGCTGGAAAGGTTTGATCAACGACCCGCACATGGACGGCACGTTTGATGTTGAAGCCGGTTTGCACATTGCGCGTGATTTACTGTTGCAGCTGGTTGGCATGGGATTACCGCTGGCTACCGAAGCGCTGGATCCAAACAGCCCGCAGTACTTAGGCGATTTGTTCAGCTGGTCGGCAATCGGTGCGCGTACGACAGAATCTCAGACTCACCGCGAAATGGCGTCAGGTCTGTCCATGCCTGTAGGCTTCAAAAACGGTACCGACGGCAGCCTGGGCACGGCAATCAATGCTATGCGTGCAGCGGAAATGGCGCATCGTTTTGTTGGTATCAATCAGGCCGGGCAGGTTTGTCTGTTGCAGACCCAGGGTAACCCGGACGGCCACGTGATTTTACGCGGCGGCAAAACGCCAAACTACAGCGCGCAGGATGTTCAGGCGTGTGAAAAACAGATGAGCGACGCGGGACTCCATCCTTCCTTGATGATAGATTGCAGTCACGGTAACTCAAACAAAGACTATCGTCGCCAGCCCGTTGTGGCTCAGTCCGTGATTGATCAGATTAAGGCCGGCAACCGCTCTATTACGGGCCTGATGCTGGAAAGCCATCTGAACGAAGGTAGCCAGTCTTCTGAACAACCGCGTTCAGAAATGAAATACGGTGTGTCGGTAACCGATGCCTGTATCAACTGGGAAACCACGGAAAACCTGTTACGCACCATGCATCAGGAACTGGGTGACGCACTGGCGGCACGAATCGCAGGAGAGTAAGTTTTTATGGTGGCAGAACTTAACGCGTTGCGCGATCAGATCGACGACGTCGATAAAGCGTTGTTAGATCTCTTATCACGGCGTCTGGCGCTGGTGGCAGAAGTCGGTGAAGTCAAAAGCCGTTATGGTTTGCCGATTTATGTGCCTGAACGTGAAGCTGCAATGCTGGCCTCCCGCCGTCAGGAAGCGCAGAACCTCGGGGTTCCGCCGGATCTGATTGAAGATGTATTGCGCCGCGTAATGCGTGAGTCCTACTCAAGCGAAAACGATAAAGGCTTCAAAACGTTGCATCCGGCGCTGCGTCCGGTAGTGATTATCGGCGGAAACGGGCAGATGGGGCGTTTGTTCACCCGTCTGCTGGAGTTGTCCGGTTATCAGGTCAAGGTTCTGGAGCAGGAAGACTGGCCACAGGCGGAAACATTACTGGCGGATGCCGGAATGGTGATTGTCAGCGTGCCAATTCATCTGACCGAAGAGGTGATTGCCCGTCTGCCAAAACTGCCTGATGACTGCATTCTGGTGGATCTGGCGTCGGTAAAAAACCGTCCGCTTCAGGCGATGCTGGCAGTACACGAAGGCCCGGTGCTTGGCCTGCATCCGATGTTTGGTCCGGATGTCAGCAGCCTGGCAAAACAGGTTGTGGTGTATTGCGATGGCCGCGAACCGCAGGCATACCAGTGGTTACTGGAGCAGTTGCAGGTGTGGGGCGCGCGGTTGCATAAAATCAGTGCGGTTGAACATGATCAGAACATGGCCTTTATTCAGGCGTTGCGCCACTTCGCGACATTCGCGTACGGCTTACATCTGTCGGAAGAGAATGTTCAGATTGAGCAATTGCTGGCGCTGTCTTCGCCGATTTACCGCCTCGAGCTGGCGATGGTCGGGCGACTGTTTGCACAGGATCCTCAGCTTTATGCAGACATTATTATGTCCTCCGAAAGTAATCTGGCACTGATCAAGCGTTACTATCAGCGATTTGGTGATGCGCTGGCGCTGCTGGAAAGCGGTGATAAAGACGCATTTATCAGCAAATTCAGAAAGGTTGAGCACTGGTTCGGCGATTATGCGCCACGCTTCCTGAAGGAAAGCGGTGCGTTATTGCGACAGGCGAACGACAACCGTAAGTAACGGCTGATTCCGTTAAAAAGAAGGGCGCCGCATCATGATGCAGCGCCCTTTTATTTTGGCTCAAATAACCGGTCAGAGATCGACAGACACGACGTTTTCGCTGGGATAACAACCGAGCACTTTCAGGGAACGTGTGATCGGGGCCAGATCCTTCAGCGCTTTTTTCATCTCTTCCGAACGCAGGTTGGCCTGCACGTCGATATAAAACATCTCTTCCCACGGATTGCCGTTAATCGGGCGAGATTCCAGTTTCGTCATGATGATGCCCTGATCGCGCAGAACCAGCAGCGCATTCACCAGCGCACCTGCCTGCTGGCCAGTCGCCATGATCAGCGTGGTTTTGGCAGGAACCTGATCGGTCACTTCAATTGCTTTGCGTGCCAGAATAATGAAGCGGGTGATGTTTTCCTTCTGATTCGCCAGATTGTGTTCAAGCACTTGCAGTTTATACAGCGCGCCACCGGCTTCGCTGCCGAGTGCGGCAACGTGCGGGGAATTTGCGGCGGCCACTTTTTCCATCGCAGCGGCGGTGCTTTCGCAATATTCAATTTTCCAGTGCGGGAAGCGGTTGATGAACTGGCTGCATTGCTGGAACGGCTGCGGATGGCTGTAAACCGTCTGGATCTGCGAAAGGTCCGTATCGGTCGCGACCAGAACGCAGTGATCGATAGGGTTAGTCAGTTCGCCGACAATCGACAAGCTGGTGTGTTGCAGCAAATCGTAAACGTCATTGATTGAGCCGGAACTGGTGTTTTCGATAGGCAACACTGCGTAATCTGCCTGACCGGTTTCTACCTGCGAGAAGATATCCTGGAATTTCTGGCAGCCGCATTCGATGAACTGATCGAAATGACGGGCAGCAAACTGACGGGCGGCGAGGTGAGAATAGGAGCCTTTCGGGCCAAGAAACGCGATACGTGCGGAGTCGGAACTGGTTTTGTTCAGATGCTGCTGAAGAAGTGCCTGCTGTGTCAGAACGGAATCTTCGATAATAAGCTGATAAACGCGGGTGATGTAATGTCCGTCCAGCCCCTGTTTTTTTCCTTCCTGAATCAGTGCATTAATCAGTTCTATCTCGCGCTCTTTATCGCGAATAGGGCGGTGAGAGTGCATCTTGGATTGCGCGACTTCAATCGCCATCGAACGTCGTTCTGCCAGCAGGGCCAGCAGTTTCAGATCTAATGCACTGATGCGCTCGCGCAGTGCCAGTAATGAATTCTCTGTCATGTTATTACCCTTTTTGATGTTCTTTCTTTCAGCAAAATTGTGTGAAACGCAGGTATAAAAAAAGCCCCCTTTTCAGGAGGCTTTGTTGTTCGTCTTCGCATTCATTCTTTCGCGACGAAACGCCTCCCAATCAGGGGAAGGTAAAAAAGAATGCGAAGAAAAACAGACGGGTATTCATGTAGGTGTTGTTTCCATAGAGTTGAACTGAGTCTTAAAGTAACCGCTGGGTTTTCCCTATGTCAATAAGGATTTCTTTCAGGCACAAAAAACGCGCTCCTGAGAGCGCGTTGTGAACTGCCTTTCGGATAACCCGGTTATTCCTCTTCTTCCTGCACCGGTTCCAGATTGAGTTCTTTGACGCCGGACTCTGCACGGCGGGCTTCACCCTTATGCTGCGCTTTGTTGAGCTGACGCTCAAGTTTTGTGGTCATGTCGTTAAGGGCAGCATACATATCATCATGCGTGGCACTGGCAACCAGTGTGCCATTCGGTGTACTGATGGTCGCATCGGCGACAAATCCCTGAGGTCCTTTCGACAGGATTACGTGCGGGTTAATGAGCTGAGTTTGCCATTTATCCAGTTTTTTCAGACGTCCTTCGATGTGTTCACGAATCGCGGGAGTGATGTCCATTTGTTTACTGGTAATGTTAACTGTCATATGACTTACCTCTCTTTTTCCGTCTCCGATGAATCCAACATACCAGCCTTTTTTGTGAAATGCGTGCTCAAATCCACGGTTTTTTGTCACTTTTTGTCAACTTTGAAGATTCTGTGACCCAGGGTAATTTCTGGCTGGAAAGGTCTTGAGACTTGCTGCCGGAGCAGGCATGATTGATGGGATCAGTACGCTATTGTTTCAGTTTTCCCCTGCATTTTGCCGCGCATTTTTTATCCTTTCTGTTTTCACTTCCTCAAAAAAGAGCCAAAAAAAACGGCAGCCTGGGCTACCGTTTGTGTACGGACATGTAAAATTACGCTGCGCTATTGGCGGCAATAATTTTCGCGACTTTGTCAGCCTGGTTGTTCAGCTGCAGTTCGCGGTAGGCATTTTCCATCAACGGCAGCGCGTCGCGCGTTGCTTTCGTATCCGGATAATCTTTCAGCATTTGCTCTACTCGGTTAACGACAGCGACGTAAGCGCCACGTTTAGTGTAGTATTGCACCACTGACAGCTCGTATTTCGCTAAACGATCTTTCAGGAATACCAAACGTTTCGTCGCATCAGTGGCGTACTGGCTGTTTGGATACGAGTGGATCAGCTGGCTGAAATCACGGAATGCTGCACGTGCATGCTGTGGATCGCGGTCTGAACGATCAACACCGAAAAATCCTTGCAGTGCACTGTCATCCAACGCCATATCCGTCAAACCACGCATGTACATGACGTAGTCGATATTGGGATGGGTTGGGTTCAGGCGCATAAAGCGATCAATAGAAGCCTGAGCCATTGGCAAGTCAGCAGACTTGTAATAGGCATAAATCAGATCTAACTGAACTTGCTGCGAGTAAGGCCCAAACGGATAGCGGTTATCCAGCGCTTCTAATTGCGCAATCGCGCCTTTAAAGTTACCGTCCTGCAGCTTTTGCTGGGCAGTCGCATAAAGGACGTTAGGCGGATTATCGGGAACCGTTTCTTTGGAACTGGAGCAACCGACCAGCGCCAGGCTCAACGTGGCTGCTGCCACCAGATATTTCACACGCGTCATGACGTTTTGATTATCCTCAGGTGTTATTCTGGGAGACTGTCCGTTAAGCTCCCGACAAAGACCAGCTACAATAGCACATTATTTTAAACGGCATCGCCGTGAAAACCCAACGTTAACCAAGAAGCTGCATATGGCACAACAAGTACAACTCACCGCAACGGTGGCCGAATCTCAACTCGGTCAACGGTTAGATCAGGCTTTGGCCGAATTGTTCCCTGATTATTCAAGATCTCGCATAAAAGATTGGATCCTTGAAGACAGGGTCACGGTCAATGGCAAAAAAGTGACCAAACCAAAAGAAAAAGTGTTGGGTGGCGAGGCTATCGCAATCGATGCGCAAATTGAAGAAGAAGCGCGTTGGCTGCCACAAGATATCGCTTTAGATATCGTGTATGAAGATACTGATATTTTAGTCATCAATAAACCCCGCGATTTAGTTGTTCATCCGGGTGCAGGGAATCCCGATGGAACAGTGCTCAATGCATTGCTTCATTATTACCCTGCAATCATCGACGTTCCGCGCTGTGGCATCGTTCACCGTCTCGATAAAGATACGACCGGTCTGATGGTGGTCGCGAAGTCGGTTCCGGCACAAACGCATCTGGTGACGGCACTTCAGGCTCGCGAAATCACCCGCGAATATGAAGCCGTCGCGATTGGTACAATGACGGCAGGCGGCACAGTGAATGAGCCGATTGCGCGCCATTCCACCAAGCGTACGCACATGGCAGTCCATCCGACAGGCAAACCGGCCACTACGCACTATCGCATCATGGAGCATTTCCGTGCTCATACGCGTCTGCGTCTGCGCCTGGAGTCCGGACGTACGCACCAGATCCGCGTACATATGGCTCACATCAACCATCCTTTGTTAGGCGATCAGCTTTATGGTGGTCGTCCGCGCCTGCCAAAAGGTGCCTCCGAGTCGTTCATTAATATGCTGCGCGGATTCGATCGTCAGGCTCTTCACGCGACTATGCTGCGTCTTTATCATCCGGTCACCGGTATCCAGATGGAATGGCATGCACCGCTTCCTCAGGATATGGTCGATCTGATTAATGCGCTGAAAGCCGATACTGAAGAGTTCAAGGATCAGATGAACTGGTAATGAGTACGCTTATCCAGCCTCAATGGCCGCAACCGGCATCGGTGCGGTCATGTGCAACAACCCGCCAGGGAGGCATCAGTTTGCCTCCTTACGGCTCGCTCAATCTCGGCGGACATGTCGGAGATCACCCTGAACATGTCGCGGCGAATCGTCAGCGTCTGGTCGAACTCGGTGGATTGCCGTCTGCGCCACATTGGCTGGAGCAGGTTCATGGCACCGATGTTGTTAACCTGACGCATCAAACGCCTTCACTTCCTGCTTTAGTTGCCGATGCGGCTTATACCTGTGAACCGGGCGTAGTGTGCGCCGCAATGACAGCTGACTGCCTGCCGGTCCTTTTCTGTAATCATGCCGGTGATGAAGTAGCAGCTGCGCATGCGGGCTGGCGTGGATTGTACGCAGGTGTGCTGGAAAATACGGTATCCCGTTTTGCATCATCTCCTGACAAGATAATGGCGTGGCTAGGGCCAGCTATCGGGCCGTCGCAGTTTGAAGTCGGGGGCGAAGTACGTGAAGCCTTTATGGCTTTTGACTCCGCATCATCGGCCGCATTTGTGCCTGCGGGTGAGAAATTCATGGCGGATATTTTCCTGCTTGCCCGGCTACGGCTACAGGCTGCGGGCGTCACGGCTATTTATGGTGGCGAGTATTGTACCGTGTCAGATAGTACCCAATTTTACTCTTACCGGCGCGACGGAATTACCGGGCGGCTGGCAAGTTTAATTTGGCTGATATAACCTGTCGAATCAAGACGATCCATCGCGCATAGCAGCTGTCCTCCGAATATACTGCCAAGATAACCTTGAAAACGTGAGGGTTGACCTCATCTAATCTCCAGTAGCAATTTTGTTCAGTATTGGAGGTGTTATGCGTCTGGATCGTCTTACCAGCAAATTCCAGCTTGCCCTCGCGGATGCTCAGTCTCTCGCGCTCGGGCGCGACAATCAATTTATCGAACCCGTCCATCTCATGAGTGCTTTGCTCACTCAGGAAGGCGGAACCGTGCGTCCTTTATTAACAGCAGCCGGGGTTGATACCCAGAAACTGCGCACGGATGTTGATCAGGCTTTGGGGCGTCTGCCGCAAGTTGAAGGTACCGGTGGTGATGTTCAACCATCCCACGAACTGGTACGTGTTTTAAATCTTTGTGACAAATTGGCGCAGCAACGCGCTGATACCTTTATTTCCTCAGAACTCTTCGTTCTGGCCGTCATGAAAGACCGTGGCTCTTTGACTGATATGTTGAAAGCCTGCGGCGCAACGGCCGAGAAGATTACTGCGGCTATCGATCAAATGCGTGGAGGTGAGAAAGTGGATGATCAGAATGCCGAAGACCAACGTCAGGCATTGAAGAAATTCACTATCGATCTGACCGAGCGTGCCGAACAGGGCAAACTGGACCCGGTCATCGGTCGTGATGAAGAAATTCGCCGGACTATTCAGGTATTGCAACGCCGTACCAAGAATAACCCGGTGCTGATTGGTGAGCCTGGTGTCGGTAAAACCGCCATTGCGGAAGGCCTGGCACAGCGCATCATTAATGGTGAAGTCCCGGAAGGGCTGAAAAACAAACGCGTGTTGTCCCTGGATATGGGCGCGTTAGTCGCCGGGGCGAAATATCGCGGTGAATTTGAAGAACGTCTGAAAGGCCTGTTGAGCGATCTGGCAAAACAGGAAGGGAACGTCATTCTGTTCATCGATGAATTGCACACAATGGTCGGTGCAGGTAAAGCGGACGGTGCGATGGATGCCGGTAACATGCTGAAACCAGCGCTGGCGCGTGGTGAACTTCACTGTGTAGGTGCCACGACGTTAAATGAGTATCGCCAGTTCATTGAAAAGGATGCGGCGTTAGAGCGTCGTTTCCAGAAAGTGTTTGTGGCCGAACCTTCAGTCGAAGACACCATTGCGATTTTGCGTGGGCTGAAAGAACGCTACGAGCTGCATCACCATGTGCAAATTACCGATCCGGCGATCGTTGCGGCGGCAACTTTGTCGCACCGCTACATCTCGGATCGTCAGTTGCCGGATAAAGCAATTGACCTGATAGATGAAGCGGCGTCCAGTATTCGTATGCAGATGGACTCTAAACCTGAGTCTCTGGATCGTCTCGACCGCCGTATCATCCAGCTTAAACTGGAACAGCAGGCGCTGAAGAAAGAGTCTGACGATGCCAGTGTTAAACGCCTTGAAATGCTGGAAACCGAACTGAGCCAGAAAGAACGTGAATATTCTGAGCTTGAAGAAGAATGGAAAGCTGAAAAAGCGTCACTGACTGGTACGCAGAATATTAAAGCCGAACTTGAGCAGGCCAAAATTACGCTTGAGCAGGCTCGACGTGTTGGTGACCTGGGCCGGATGTCAGAATTGCAGTACGGGAAAATTCCTGAGCTGGAAAAACAGCTGGCTGCGGCGACCCAGGCCGAAGGCAAAACCATGAAGCTGCTGCGCAACCGTGTAACAGATGTGGAAATCGCCGACGTACTGGCGCGCTGGACCGGGATTCCGGTGGCACGCATGCTGGAAAGTGAACGTGAAAAACTGCTGCGGATGGAAGAAGAGCTGCATAACCGGGTGATCGGTCAGAACGAAGCGGTGGAAGCGGTATCGAATGCTATCCGTCGTAGCCGTGCCGGGTTGTCAGATCCAAACCGTCCGATCGGGTCATTCCTGTTCCTCGGGCCGACCGGTGTCGGTAAAACGGAACTGTGTAAGGCGTTGGCGACATTCCTGTTTAACAGTGATGACGCGATGGTCCGTATCGATATGTCAGAGTTTATGGAGAAACACTCAGTTTCACGTCTTGTCGGTGCGCCTCCGGGATATGTCGGTTATGAAGAAGGTGGCTACCTGACGGAAGCTGTTCGTCGCCGTCCTTATTCCGTCATCTTATTAGATGAAGTGGAAAAGGCGCACCCGGATGTCTTCAACATCTTATTACAGGTGTTGGACGATGGTCGTCTGACCGACGGGCAGGGCAGAACGGTCGACTTCCGTAATACGGTAGTAATCATGACGTCTAACCTGGGTTCCGACATTATCCAGCAGCATTTTGGCGAAGCCAGCTATGCGCAGATGAAAGAATCCGTCATGGAAGTGGTGACACACAGCTTCCGTCCGGAATTCATCAACCGTATAGATGAAGTAGTTGTGTTCCATCCACTGGGTCATGCGCATATCAAGAATATCGCGAAGATTCAGCTGGAGCGTTTGTATAAACGTCTGGAAGAACACGGCTATTCAGCAACGCTGACTGATGCCGCGCTTGAACTGCTTGGCAATACCGGGTTTGACCCTGTTTATGGTGCGCGTCCGTTGAAACGTGCCATCCAGCAGGAGATTGAAAACCCGCTGGCGCAGCAAATCTTGTCAGGTAAGCTGATTCCAGGTAAGCCAATTACTGTTGATGTAGAAGATGATCACATTGTCGCTAGACAGTAATCAGTAGGTTAAAAGCCAATTACGGGCTCTAAAGCGATTTGGAGCCCGTTTTTTATTCATTCATTGAGCGTAATTAACGCATTCGATGTTTTTCTGAACGGTTGATAAAATAATTGAAATTAGGGGTTGCGGCCTGCTGAGAACTCCCTATAATGCCGCTCCATCGACAGGGAACAACGTGAACAACATCACGAAGTSACCGGGTCGGAAAGATTAAAAACAGCGGCAACCGGATAAAATAAACGGTTGACACTGAATGAGGAAAGCGTAATATACGCCACCTCGAGTTAGCAAGCGAAAGCGCGTAACTCACTGCTCTTTAACAATTTATCAGACAATCTGTGTGGGCACTCACAAGACGATATCAGCCACCTCGGTGGCAAAAAATATCAAGTCTTAGAGTGACCAAGCAGTAATTCATTTAGTTGAATTATTACGAAAGTAAACTTTGAGCACCGCTTAACTTGTTTAAGCAAATCGAACTTTTAATTGAAGAGTTTGATCATGGCTCAGATTGAACGCTGGCGGCAGGCCTAACACATGCAAGTCGAGCGGTAGCACAGGAGAGCTTGCTCTCTGGGTGACGAGCGGCGGACGGGTGAGTAATGTCTGGGAAACTGCCTGATGGAGGGGGATAACTACTGGAAACGGTAGCTAATACCGCATGAYGTCGCAAGACCAAAGTGGGGGACCTTCGGGCCTCACGCCATCGGATGTGCCCAGATGGGATTAGCTAGTAGGTGAGGTAATGGCTCACCTAGGCGACGATCCCTAGCTGGTCTGAGAGGATGACCAGCCACACTGGAACTGAGACACGGTCCAGACTCCTACGGGAGGCAGCAGTGGGGAATATTGCACAATGGGCGCAAGCCTGATGCAGCCATGCCGCGTGTGTGAAGAAGGCCTTAGGGTTGTAAAGCACTTTCAGCGAGGAGGAAGGGTAGTGTGTTAATAGCACATTGCATTGACGTTACTCGCAGAAGAAGCACCGGCTAACTCCGTGCCAGCAGCCGCGGTAATACGGAGGGTGCAAGCGTTAATCGGAATTACTGGGCGTAAAGCGCACGCAGGCGGTTTGTTAAGTCAGATGTGAAATCCCCGAGCTTAACTTGGGAACTGCATTTGAAACTGGCAAGCTAGAGTCTTGTAGAGGGGGGTAGAATTCCAGGTGTAGCGGTGAAATGCGTAGAGATCTGGAGGAATACCGGTGGCGAAGGCGGCCCCCTGGACAAAGACTGACGCTCAGGTGCGAAAGCGTGGGGAGCAAACAGGATTAGATACCCTGGTAGTCCACGCTGTAAACGATGTCGACTTGGAGGTTGTGCCCTTGAGGCGTGGCTTCCGGAGCTAACGCGTTAAGTCGACCGCCTGGGGAGTACGGCCGCAAGGTTAAAACTCAAATGAATTGACGGGGGCCCGCACAAGCGGTGGAGCATGTGGTTTAATTCGATGCAACGCGAAGAACCTTACCTACTCTTGACATCCAGAGAATTCGCTAGAGATAGCTTAGTGCCTTCGGGAACTCTGAGACAGGTGCTGCATGGCTGTCGTCAGCTCGTGTTGTGAAATGTTGGGTTAAGTCCCGCAACGAGCGCAACCCTTATCCTTTGTTGCCAGCGAGTAATGTCGGGAACTCAAAGGAGACTGCCGGTGATAAACCGGAGGAAGGTGGGGATGACGTCAAGTCATCATGGCCCTTACGAGTAGGGCTACACACGTGCTACAATGGCATATACAAAGAGAAGCGAACTCGCGAGAGCAAGCGGACCTCATAAAGTATGTCGTAGTCCGGATTGGAGTCTGCAACTCGACTCCATGAAGTCGGAATCGCTAGTAATCGTAGATCAGAATGCTACGGTGAATACGTTCCCGGGCCTTGTACACACCGCCCGTCACACCATGGGAGTGGGTTGCAAAAGAAGTAGGTAGCTTAACCTTCGGGAGGGCGCTTACCACTTTGTGATTCATGACTGGGGTGAAGTCGTAACAAGGTAACCGTAGGGGAACCTGCGGTTGGATCACCTCCTTACCTCAAGATACGCATTGTGCAGTGTCCACACAGATTGTCTGATGAAATTAATGAGCAAGAGCACCTGTTGATGCGGTAAGGGCAACCTTACGCTGATGCGAAAAGTGCCACACCGTTATGCGGTCTGGTGCGGATTTTTCGTGTCCCCATCGTCTAGAGGCCTAGGACACTGCCCTTTCACGGCTGTAACAGGGGTTCGAATCCCCTTGGGGACGCCACTCCGATAATGTGTGAAAGACATTATCAACGAATATCTTAAAGATGACTTTAACGAGTCGTGTTTAAGATATTGCTCTTTAACAATCTGGAACAAGCTGAAAAATTGAAAGTTTACAGCTGAACATCACTCTCCGTAGAAGTAYTGAGTGATGATTAGTCTGTAACAGAGTCTCTCAAATAATCGCAGCGCGATGATGTCTTTAAGACACCTTCGGGTTGTGAGGTTAAGCGACTAAGCGTACACGGTGGATGCCTAGGCAGTCAGAGGCGATGAAGGGCGTGCTAATCTGCGAAAAGCGTCGGTAAGGTGATATGAACCGTTATACCCGACGATACCCGAATGGGGAAACCCAGTGTGTTTCGACACATTATCATTACATGAATACATAGTGTAATGAGGCGAACCGGGGGAACTGAAACATCTAAGTACCCCGAGGAAAAGAAATCAACCGAGATTCCCCCAGTAGCGGCGAGCGAACGGGGAAGAGCCCAGAACCTGAATCAGKKTGTGTGTTAGTGGAAGCGTCTGGAAAGTCGCACAGTATAGGGTGATAGTCCCGTACACAAAAATGCAYASRTTGTGAGTTCGATGAGTAGGGCGGGACACGTGACATCCTGTCTGAATATGGGGGGACCATCCTCCAAGGCTAAATACTCCTGACTGACCGATAGTGAACCAGTACCGTGAGGGAAAGGCGAAAAGAACCCCGGCGAGGGGAGTGAAATAGAACCTGAAACCGTGTACGTACAAGCAGTGGGAGCCTCCTTTGTGGGGTGACTGCGTACCTTTTGTATAATGGGTCAGCGACTTATATTTTGTAGCAAGGTTAACCGTATAGGGGAGCCGTAGGGAAACCGAGTCTTAACTGGGCGTCAAGTTGCAAGGTATAGACCCGAAACCCGGTGATCTAGCCATGGGCAGGTTGAAGGTTGGGTAACACTAACTGGAGGACCGAACCGACTAATGTTGAAAAATTAGCGGATGACTTGTGGCTGGGGGTGAAAGGCCAATCAAACCGGGAGATAGCTGGTTCTCCCCGAAAGCTATTTAGGTAGCGCCTCGTGAACTCATCTTCGGGGGTAGAGCACTGTTTCGACTAGGGGGCCATCCCGGCTTACCAACTCGATGCAAACTACGAATACCGAAGAATGTTATCACGGGAGACACACGGCGGGTGCTAACGTCCGTCGTGAAGAGGGAAACAACCCAGACCGCCAGCTAAGGTCCCAAAGTCATGGTTAAGTGGGAAACGATGTGGGAAGGCATAGACAGCCAGGATGTTGGCTTAGAAGCAGCCATCATTTAAAGAAAGCGTAATAGCTCACTGGTCGAGTCGGCCTGCGCGGAAGATGTAACGGGGCTAAACCATGCACCGAAGCTGCGGCAGCGACGCTTATGCGTTGTTGGGTAGGGGAGCGTTCTGTAAGCCGTCGAAGGTGGTCTGTGAGGGCTGCTGGAGGTATCAGAAGTGCGAATGCTGACATAAGTAACGATAATGCGGGTGAAAAACCCGCACGCCGGAAGACCAAGGGTTCCTGTCCAACGTTAATCGGGGCAGGGTGAGTCGACCCCTAAGGCGAGGCTGAAAAGCGTAGTCGATGGGAAGCTGGTTAATATTCCAGCACTTGGTGTTACTGCGAAGGGGGGACGGAGAAGGCTAGGCTAGCCGGGCGACGGTTGTCCCGGTTCAAGCGTGTAGGGGTGTAGTCCTGGTAAATCCGGATTACTTTAACCCTGAGGCGTGATAACGAGCCACTACGGTGGTGAAGTAGTTGATGCCATGCTTCCAGGAAAAGCCTCTAAGCTCCAGGTAACACGAAATCGTACCCCAAACCGACACAGGTGGTCAGGTAGAGAATACTCAGGCGCTTGAGAGAACTCGGGTGAAGGAACTAGGCAAAATGGTGCCGTAACTTCGGGAGAAGGCACGCTGGCGCGTAGGTGAAGGGACTTGCTCCCGGAGCTGAAGCCAGTCGAAGATACCAGCTGGCTGCAACTGTTTAATAAAAACACAGCACTGTGCAAACACGAAAGTGGACGTATACGGTGTGACGCCTGCCCGGTGCCGGAAGGTTAATTGATGGGGTTATCCGCAAGGAGAAGCTCTTGATCGAAGCCCCGGTAAACGGCGGCCGTAACTATAACGGTCCTAAGGTAGCGAAATTCCTTGTCGGGTAAGTTCCGACCTGCACGAATGGCGTAATGATGGCCAGGCTGTCTCCACCCGAGACTCAGTGAAATTGAACTCGCTGTGAAGATGCAGTGTACCCGCGGCAAGACGGAAAGACCCCGTGAACCTTTACTATAGCTTGACACTGAACATTGAGCCTTGATGTGTAGGATAGGTGGGAGGCTTTGAAGCGTGGACGCCAGTCTGCGTGGAGCCAACCTTGAAATACCACCCTTTAATGTTTGATGTTCTAACTCGGCCCCGTGATCCGGGGTGAGGACAGTGTCTGGTGGGTAGTTTGACTGGGGCGGTCTCCTCCTAAAGAGTAACGGAGGAGCACGAAGGTTAGCTAATCACGGTCGGACATCGTGAGGTTAGTGCAATGGCATAAGCTAGCTTGACTGCGAGAGTGACGGCTCGAGCAGGTACGAAAGTAGGTCATAGTGATCCGGTGGTTCTGAATGGAAGGGCCATCGCTCAACGGATAAAAGGTACTCCGGGGATAACAGGCTGATACCGCCCAAGAGTTCATATCGACGGCGGTGTTTGGCACCTCGATGTCGGCTCATCACATCCTGGGGCTGAAGTAGGTCCCAAGGGTACGGCTGTTCGCCGTTTAAAGTGGTACGCGAGCTGGGTTTAGAACGTCGTGAGACAGTTCGGTCCCTATCTGCCGTGGGCGTTGGAAGATTGAGAGGGGCTGCTCCTAGTACGAGAGGACCGGAGTGGACGCATCACTGGTGTTCGGGTTGTCATGCCAATGGCATTGCCCGGTAGCTAAATGCGGAAAAGATAAGCGCTGAAAGCATCTAAGCGCGAAACTTGCCTCGAGATGAGTCTTCCCTGTGGCTTTAAGCCACCTGAAGGGACGTTTAAGACTAAGACGTTGATAGGCTGGGTGTGTAAGTGCAGCGATGCATTGAGCTAACCAGTACTAATGACCCGAGAGGCTTAACCTTACAACACCAAAGGTGTTTTGTATTGGCTCTGTGATAAACGTAGATTTTTCAGCTGATTGTTCCGAGATTGGTTCGTAGTGCAAGCCTGAGGTAGGGTGAGCGTTATGAATGAAACAGAATTTGCCTGGCGGCAGTAGCGCGGTGGTCCCACCTGACCCCATGCCGAACTCAGAAGTGAAACGCCGTAGCGCCGATGGTAGTGTGGGGTCTCCCCATGCGAGAGTAGGGAACTGCCAGGCATCAAACAAGTGGAAAGCCCTGTACTGACGTACAGGGCTTTTTGCTATGGAGAATTTGGGGAGATTCTCAGCCACACCCCCTGTTCTTGCCCTTTTTATCACTCATTGCTTTGCGTTTTCTCTGTTATATAACCAGATCGTCTAATTTAATAACCGAAGCTGAAACATTTTCACTTACCGTTTGCAGACTCGACATCTTAGATAAAAACCGCTATCTTCGGCTATCTAGAAGTCTAAACGTATAAATGGATGTAGTGAGGAAGTAGCTATGCCGATCCGGGTTCCAGATGAGTTACCAGCCGTAAATTTCCTGCGCAATGAGAATGTGTTTGTGATGACTTCATCACGTGCAAAAACTCAGGAAATTCGTCCTTTGAAAGTGCTGGTACTCAACCTGATGCCAAAAAAAATTGAGACCGAAAATCAGTTTTTACGGCTGCTTTCTAACTCCCCTTTACAGATTGATGTGCAGCTTTTGCGCATTGATAGCCGTGAATCTAAAAACACCCCGGCTGAACACCTGAATAACTTTTACTGTGATTTCGAAGACATCCAGCATGACAACTATGATGGCCTGATTGTCACCGGCGCTCCTTTGGGCTTAGTGGATTTCTGTGATGTTGCCTACTGGCCAGAGATAGAGCGCGTTATCCACTGGGCGAAAGAACATGTCACGTCGACATTGTTCGTGTGTTGGGCGGTGCAGGCTGCGTTGAATGTGCTTTATGATTTGCCGAAGATGACGCGCGAAACCAAGCTTTCAGGCGTTTATCCTCACCAGACATCACAGCCGCTGGCTTTGCTGACCCGTGGATTTGATGAAACATTCCTGGCTCCTCATTCGCGCTACGCTGATTTTCCTGCGGACATCCTGCGTCAGCATACCGATCTTAATATTTTCGCTGAATCTGACGAGGCTGGTGCCTATTTGTTCGCAACGAAAGATAAGCGTATGGCCTTCGTTACCGGTCATCCGGAATATGATGCCGGTACGCTGGCCGGAGAATATCTACGTGATGTCGCAGCCGGTTTATCGCCTGAAATGCCTTATAATTACTTCCCGCAAGATAATGCAGAGCTATCGCCTAAAGCGACCTGGCGTAGTCACGGGCATCTGCTGTTTACCAACTGGCTTAACTACTATGTTTATCAGATCACGCCATTCGATCTGCGCCAGATGAACCCAACCCTGGAATAATTCCCTTCATGATTTGCAGACGATCCCTACGCGATCGTCTGCTTCTGTTTGCCTCTAACGTCTTCCTCGCAACTGACTACCCAATCCTCAATCCCAAAAAAATCGAAATGGGTTCTTGTTTTCTGATATTTTTTTACGTTTCTATCTCACTGATTAATAGATATTAATTCATTAAATAAAAATAAAATGGAAATCGTTTTTGATTTTATGTAAATCCTGATTACGCTTAAATCTATCGGGCAATAAATGACCATCGATAAATCCCCACAGGGTCTTTCCCGGTATCGCTGGTTTATTTTCTACCGTATCAGCATCTGCTTAGTGAGGCGGTCTGGCAGATTTAAGTCGAAAAATCAGGAGAGTTAGCGATGTCAGAGCAAATTACGCGCAGTCAGCTTGGTTTTACACGCCGTTTTGGTGAAAACGAAACACATATTCTGACTGAAGAAGCAGTGGATTTCTTGTCTGAGCTGGTCGTGCGCTTTACCCCGCTGCGTAACCGCTTACTGACAGAACGTGTCGCAGTGCAGAGAAAAATTGATGACGGTACTTTACCTAATTTCATTTCGGAAACTGATTCCATAAAAAAATCACAGTGGACGATTCGGGGTATTCCGGAAGATTTAAGAGATCGCCGCGTAGAAATCACCGGACCCGTAGAACGCAAAATGGTTATTAATGCGCTTAATGCCAATGTGAAAGTCTTTATGGCGGATTTTGAAGATTCCCTGGCTCCTGACTGGCAAAAAGTCATCGAAGGGCAGATCAACTTACGTGATGCGGTTAACGGTACGATAAGTTACACCAATGACTCAGGCAAAATTTACCAGCTCAAACCTGATCCAGCCGTGTTGATCTGCCGCGTCCGTGGCCTGCACTTGCCCGAAAAACATGTGACCTGGCAGGGGGAAGCCGTTCCCGGTTCATTGTTTGATTTTGCTATGTATTTCTTCCATAACCATCGCGCGTTACTGGCAAAAGGCAGCGGCCCTTATTTCTATCTGCCAAAAATGCAGTCTTATCAGGAAGCGGACTGGTGGAGTCAGGTCTTCAGCTTTGCGGAGGACTACGCCGGATTATCCCGTGGCACCATCAAAGCCACCGTTCTGATTGAAACTCTGCCTGCCGTATTCCAGATGGACGAAATTCTTTACCACCTGCGCGACCATATCGTCGGGCTGAATTGTGGCCGCTGGGATTACATCTTCAGCTATATCAAAACGTTGAAGAATCATGCTGACCGCGTTTTGCCCGATCGCCAGTCAGTTACCATGACGCAGCCATTCCTCAACGCGTATTCACGGCTTCTCATCAAAACCTGCCACCGCCGCGGCGCATTTGCGATGGGGGGAATGGCGGCATTTATCCCGAGCAAAGATGTTAAACGCAACGAATGGGTGCTGAACAAGGTAAGAACGGACAAAGAGCTGGAAGCGACCAACGGGCATGACGGCACCTGGATAGCACATCCGGGGCTGGCTGATACCGTACTGGAAGTCTTCGATAAAGCACTCGGTTCCCGCTCCAATCAGCTGGACGTATTACGCGAAGACGATGCCGATATTACGGCGGCACAACTGCTGGAGCCTTGTTCCGGCGAACGTACTGAAGAGGGTATGCGCGCCAATATCCGCGTCGCCGTGCAGTACATCGAAGCGTGGATCTCCGGTAATGGCTGCGTACCTATTTACGGGCTGATGGAAGATGCCGCTACCGCCGAGATTTCCCGAACCTCAATCTGGCAATGGATCCATCACGGTAAAACGCTCAGCGACGGTCAGCTGGTCACCAAGCCTTTGTTCCGCCGCATGCTGAATGAAGAAATGCTGGTGATCCAACAGGAGTTAGGTGAACAGCGTTTCAGCGCCGGGCGCTTCACACAGGCCGCCACATTAATGGAAAAAATTACCACGCAGGATGAGTTAATCGACTTCCTGACCCTGCCGGGCTATCAGCTGCTGGCCTGATTCTTCTTACCCTACACATAAAAAGACCGGAGTATTTGCCATGAAAACAACTCGTACTCAGCAAATTCAGCAGCTTGAAGAAACCTGGAATCAGCCACGCTG
The DNA here is from genome assembly GCF_019200965.1 of Rahnella sp. PD12R. Classification (NCBI taxonomy): domain Bacteria; kingdom Pseudomonadati; phylum Pseudomonadota; class Gammaproteobacteria; order Enterobacterales; family Yersiniaceae; genus Rahnella; species Rahnella sp. PD12R. The sequence goes on from NZ_JAHTMS010000004.1 coordinate 95,359, forward strand.
GAAGGGGATTACCCGCCCTTATACGGCCGCCGAAGTCATCAGCCTGCGCGGCTCGGTGAACCCGGAATGTACTCTGGCTCAGCACGGCGCTGCCCGTCTGTGGAATTTACTGCACGGCGCGTCCCGTAAGGGATATGTGAATTGCCTGGGGGCGCTCACCGGCGGGCAGGCCTTGCAGCAGGCAAAAGCCGGGATTGAGGCGATTTATTTGTCTGGCTGGCAGGTTGCCGCCGATGCGAATACCGCATCCAGTATGTATCCCGATCAGTCGTTATATCCGGTGAATTCTGTACCGGAAGTGGTGGCCCGTATTAACAATACCTTCCGCCGTGCAGATCAGATTCAATGGGCAAATAATATTGAACCGGGTCAGCAAGGCTATACCGATTATTTCCTGCCGATAGTTGCCGACGCAGAGGCTGGTTTTGGCGGCGTGCTGAATGCGTTTGAACTGATGAAATCAATGATTGAAGCCGGTGCGGCAGCGGTGCATTTCGAGGACCAGCTTGCTGCGGTGAAAAAATGCGGACACATGGGAGGCAAGGTGCTGGTACCCACTCAGGAGGCAGTTCAAAAGCTGGTGTCTGCCCGTCTGGCTGCTGATGTACTTGGCGTGCCGACATTGCTGGTGGCCCGTACCGACGCCGACGCCGCTGATTTGCTGACATCCGATTGCGATCCTTATGATAGCCAGTTCATTACCGGCGAGAGAACGCATGAAGGTTTTTACCGCACACACGCCGGCATTGAACAGGCGATCAGCCGCGGGCTGGCTTACGCGCCGTATGCTGACGTTGTCTGGTGCGAAACATCGACGCCGGATTTGAAACTTGCACAGCGTTTTGCTGAGGCGATTCACGCGAAATTCCCGGGCAAATTGCTGGCCTATAACTGCTCACCGTCGTTTAACTGGAAGAAGAATCTGGATGATAAAACGATTGCCAGCTTCCAGGATCAGCTGGCGGCGATGGGCTATCAGTACCAGTTCATCACGCTGGCGGGCATCCACAGTATGTGGTTCAACATGTTCGATCTTGCTCATGCGTATGCGCAGGGCGAGGGGATGAAACATTACGTCGAAAAAGTGCAGGAACCTGAATTTGCGGCGATTGGCCGCGGATACACTTTTGCTTCACATCAGCAGGAAGTGGGCACCGGGTATTTCGACAAAGTGACGAACATCATTCAGGGCGGGCGCTCATCGGTAACCGCGTTAACCGGTTCGACCGAAGAACAGCAATTCTCCCCGACATCCCACTGATCTGACCCGGCGCAAGCCGGGTTTTTCCTCTGCCGGAGCCAACATTATGCGCATCGAGCTGTTGATTGCTCAGACTATTTTGCAAGGGTTCGATGCACAGTATGGCCGGTTTCTGGAGGTGACTTCAGAAGCTCAGCAACGTTTCGAACGTGCCAACTGGCCGGCGGTGCAGGCGGCCATGAAACAGCGAATTCATCTTTACGACCACCATGTCGGATTGGTTGTCTCTCAGCTCAAATGCATCACGGGTCAGCACTTTTACGATGCTGCATTTCTGGTCCGCATAAAAAACTGTTACGCCGGATTATTGCCTGACTATCCCCGGGCAGAAATCGCCGAAAGTTTCTTTAATTCAGTCTATTGCCGGATTTTCAAACACCGTGAACTCACTGCAGATAAACTTTTTATTTTTAGCGAACAGCCAGTCCACCGGCCACAGAACTGCGCCCGGCCACTCGCCCGGCAATATTCTGTGAAAGGAAATCTGGTCGCCACATTGAGCCGGGTTCTCCACGATCTGCCGATGCGCTTAGCATGGGAGAATGCGCCTCGTGATATTGATTACATCAGTACAGCGTTGCAGCAGAGATTTCCCGGTGATGCGATATCAGAGGCGGTAATTGAGATCGCCACTGAAGTTTTCTACCGCAATAAGGCGGCGTGGATTATTGGAAAAATCAGGCTGGGTCAGCAGGTTTTCCCGCTGTTATTACCGGTACATCAGAGCCATCAGCGCGAATTGTTTGTAGATGCGTGTCTGACTGAGGGGAATGACGCCAGCATCGTTTTCGGCTTCGCGCGTTCCTATTTTATGGTTTACGCCCCGCAACCGGGCGCGCTGGTGGAATGGTTACGGGAGATATTACCGGCCAAAACGACGGCTGAACTTTACAGCGCGATTGGCTGCCAGAAGCATGCGAAAACCGAATGTTATCGTGAGCATTTACACTTTATGGCACAAACCGACGAGTCTTTTATTATTGCGCCGGGCGTCAAAGGTATGGTCATGCTGGTCTTTACCTTGCCGGGAAGTGACCGCGTTTTCAAAGTCATTAAAGACCGTTTCGCCCCGCAAAAGGAGGTGACCGAAGCGCAGGTTATGGCCTGCTACCAGCTGGTCAAAGAGCACGACCGCGTAGGGCGGATGGCCGATACCCAGGAGTTTGAGCATTTTGTTCTGGCTAAGAAAAATATAAGCCCGGAGTTAATGGCAGAGCTACAGCGTGAAGTCCCGGCGAAGATTGAAGATCTGGGCGACAGTATTGCCCTGAAGCATTTGTATATCGAACGGCGTATGACGCCGCTGAATTTATATCTGGAACAGGCGGATGATCAGCAACTGCATGACGTTATTGAAGAATACGGTAACGCGATTAAACAACTTGCAGCAGCGAATATCTTTCCCGGCGATATGTTGTTTAAAAACTTTGGCGTAACCCGTCATGGTCGTGTCGTATTTTATGATTACGACGAAATCTGTTACATGACGGAAGTGAATTTCCGCGATATTCCTGCTGCGCGTTACCCTGAGGATGAACTGGCCAGCGAGCCCTGGTACAGCATTGCACCGGGGGATGTTTTTCCTGAAGAATTTCGCCATTTCCTGTGCAGCGACAAGCGTGTCCGGCAGTTCTTTGAAGCGGCACACAATGACCTGTTTTCTGCCGCTTACTGGCGCGGTTTGCAAACACGGATCCGCGAAGGGCACGTCGAGGACGTCTTCGCATATCGCCGCAGCCAGCGTTTCAGCCGCCGTTAAGTCTTATGCTCCCGCCATCCGTGCGGGAGCTGCTCCTCAATTAATGTTTCCCGCCGCCATAAGCCTGCGTAATTTCTTTTGCTGCATGGATCACCAGCGCGCCCAGTTCTGTCACGCGATCGTCTGTTATCCGTGAAACCGGGCCTGAAATGGAAATCGCGGCGTAAGCATCGTTATGCTCATCGTAAATGCAGGTCGCCACGCAACGCAGGCCTAGCGCATGTTCTTCATCATCAAAGGCATAACCGCGTTTACGCGTATCGGCCAGCTCCTGTTTCAGGTTTGCCGGAGACGTCTTGGTCAGCGGTGTGTAGCTGTGCAAACCAATTTTGTGCAGAAGCTTCGCCAGGCGCTCTTCCGGCAGGGTGGAAAGAAATGCCTTACCCGCGCCGGAAGCGTGCATCGGCAGTTTTCCGCCAATCGGCGCCGACATCCGCATCAGCGCATTGCACTGCACCTGATCGATGATGATCGCCTGATAATCACTGTGATCCAGTACGGCCAGATTGACGGTTTCACCCGATTCTTCCATCAGACGACGCAGCATCGGGTGCACCATCGCGAGCAAATTACGGCTTTGCAGAAAACTGCTGCCGACCACGAACGCATGCGAGCCGATGGTCCACAGACCCAAATCGCCGACCTGCCGGACAAACCCCTGTTGCTGCATCGTGGTCAGCAAACGGTGAGTGGTGGAATTCGGTAAACCTGCCTGCTGAGCCAGATCCGTCAGCGCAACACTGCCCTGAGCTTCAGCGATATATTCCAGCAACTTAAGGCCACGCGTGAGGGACTGAACCTGTCCGGTGGCGGCGCTGCCTGTTGTCGCAGCGGCTTTTGTTTTCTTAGCACGCTTGGCCGGAGTCAATGCGGACGTTGCCATAAGCCTGTTCCTTGTAAGATGCGCCAAACGCTGGCGAAGAAAAGTCATTTTTGGAATTGGTTTTCGTTTTTACAGTATGGATCGCAACCTGCCTTTGCGCTCATCCGATGTGTTGCACAGCATTTGCGGGATGCCTTCCTGAATTGAAAAAGTCTCATGTCACCGCGGCCTTTTGCCTTCTGAAGGTATGCTAGGATGTTGACCATAATTTCCGGCGTATGAATGAACAATTTGCCGGGTGTGCGTGGTGGGTGATGAGGTGAAAGTGACTAATCGGGTTGAAGCGCTACATAAGCAAATGGCACAGCGCATTTTGGTGCTGGACGGCGGCATGGGAACCATGATCCAGAGCTACCGTCTTGAAGAAGAAGATTATCGCGGCGAGCGCTTTGCTGACTGGGAAAGCGATCTTAAAGGTAATAACGATCTTCTGGTCCTGAGCAACCCCGAAGTGATCATCGAGATCCATAACGGTTATCTTGCCGCTGGCGCAGATATTCTCGAAACCAACACCTTTAACTCCACGACCATCGCGATGGCTGACTACCACATGGAGTCGCTTTCCGCGGAAATTAACTATGAAGCGGCTCGTCTGGCGCGGATCTGCGCCGATGAATGGACCGCACGCACGCCGGATAAACCGCGTTATGTGGCCGGTGTTTTAGGCCCGACCAACCGCACGGCTTCGATCTCTCCGGATGTTAACGATCCTGCTTTCCGTAATGTCTCTTTCGACCAACTGGTCGAAGCGTACCGCGAATCCACTCGGGCGCTGATTAAGGGCGGTGCCGATCTGATCATGATCGAAACCGTTTTCGACACACTCAACGCCAAAGCCGCGACGTTTGCGGTGGAAACCGAATTTGAAGCGCTGGGTATCGTACTACCGGTAATGGTTTCCGGCACGATCACCGACGCCTCTGGCCGTACGTTGTCAGGCCAGACAACCGAAGCGTTTTATAACTCGCTGCGTCACGTTAAGCCGCTCACATTCGGCCTGAACTGCGCACTGGGGCCGGACGAATTACGCCAGTATGTCGCCGAATTATCGCGTATTGCTGAATGTTATGTCACCGCGCACCCGAATGCGGGCTTACCGAACGCCTTTGGTGAGTACGATCTTGAAGCCAAAGAAATGGCGGAGCACATCGGCGAATGGGCGCGCTCGGGCTTCCTCAATATCGTCGGCGGCTGCTGTGGTACCACGCCGGCGCACATTGCAGCGATGGTGAAAGCGGTTGAAGGTGTGCCCCCGCGTCAGCTGCCGGTTATTCCCGTTGCCTGCCGTCTGGCGGGGCTGGAGCCGCTGACTATCGATGCACAAACCCTCTTTGTGAACGTGGGTGAGCGCACCAACGTCACCGGTTCTGCGCGTTTCAAACGCCTGATTAAAGAAGAAAAATATGCCGAAGCGCTGGCAGTGGCACGTCAGCAGGTGGAAAGCGGCGCGCAGATTATCGACATCAACATGGATGAAGGGATGCTCGACGCTGAAGCGGCGATGGTGCGCTTCCTGAATCTGATTGCCGGTGAACCGGATATTGCCCGCGTGCCGATCATGATTGACTCCTCCAAGTGGGATGTCATCGAAAAAGGCCTGAAATGCATCCAGGGCAAAGGCATTGTTAACTCCATCTCGATGAAAGAAGGGGAAGAAGCTTTCCTTCACCATGCCCGGATTGTGCGGCGCTACGGCGCGGCCGTGGTGGTGATGGCTTTTGATGAAACCGGACAGGCAGATACTCGTGCCCGTAAAATCGAAATCTGCCGCCGCGCCTATAAACTACTGACAGAAAAAGTCGGCTTCCCGCCGGAAGATATTATCTTTGACCCGAATATCTTCGCGGTCGCCACGGGGATTGATGAGCACAATAACTACGCCGTCGACTTCATCGAGGCCTGTGCAGATATCAAAGCAGAATTGCCGCATGCGATGATCTCGGGCGGCGTTTCCAACGTTTCCTTCTCCTTCCGCGGCAATGAGCCGGTGCGCGAAGCCATCCACGCCGTATTCCTGTATCACGCGATCCGCAACGGCATGGATATGGGCATTGTTAATGCCGGTCAGCTGGCTATTTACGATGACTTACCGGCTGAACTGCGCGATGCCGTTGAAGATGTGATTCTGAACCGCCGTGAAGACGGCACAGAACGCCTGCTGGAGCTGGCGGAAAAATACCGTGGAAGCAAAGACGACGGCGAAGCCAACAAACAGCAGGCCGAATGGCGTGGCTGGGATGTTAAAAAACGCCTCGAATATTCCCTGATCAAAGGCATTACCGAATTCATCGAGCTGGACACCGAAGAGTGCCGCCAGCAGGCCGCGCGCCCGATTGAAGTGATTGAAGGGCCGCTGATGGATGGTATGAACGTCGTCGGGGACCTTTTCGGTGCCGGCAAAATGTTCCTGCCGCAAGTGGTGAAATCCGCGCGTGTAATGAAGCAGGCGGTGGCTTATCTCGAACCTTACATCGAAGCCAGCAAGGAGAAAGGCCAGACAAACGGCAAAATCCTGCTCGCGACGGTGAAAGGTGATGTTCATGACATCGGCAAAAATATCGTGGGTGTGGTGCTGCAATGTAATAACTACGAGATTATCGATCTCGGGGTTATGGTGCCGACCGACAAAATATTGAAAACGGCCATCGAAGAAAACGTCGATATCATCGGCCTTTCCGGCCTCATCACGCCGTCGCTGGACGAAATGGTCAACGTGGCAAAAGAGATGGAGCGCCGCGGGTTTACGATGCCGCTGCTTATCGGTGGTGCCACTACATCTAAGGCGCATACCGCGGTTAAAATCGAGCAGAACTACAGCGGCGCGACGTGTTACGTACAAAACGCCTCGCGTTCTGTCGGCGTAGTTTCGGCTCTGTTATCCGCTGAACAGCGTGACGCTTTTATCGGGCGAACCCGCAAAGAATACGAAACTGTGCGGATCCAGCATGGCCGTAAAAAGCCCCGGACACCACCGGTCAGCCTTGAAGTGGCGCGCGACAACGCCACGACGATTGACTGGGAAAATTATACGCCGCCGGTCGTGCATCGTCTGGGTATCCAGAAAGTGGAAGCCAGCATCGAAACGCTGCGTAATTACATCGACTGGACGCCATTCTTCATGACCTGGTCGCTGGCAGGCAAATACCCGCGAATTCTGGAAGATGAAGTCGTTGGCGAAGAAGCCAAACGCCTGTTCAAGGATGCTAACGATCTGCTCGATAAGCTTTCCGCTGAAAAATTACTGAATCCGCGCGGCGTAGTCGGCTTATTCCCGGCGAACCGCAAAGGCGACGATATCGAAATTTACAGCGACGAACGTCGTGAAGAAGTGCTGGTGGTCAGCCACCATTTGCGTCAGCAAACTGAAAAAACGGACTTCGCAAACTATTGCCTGGCCGATTTTGTTGCGCCGAAATCCAGCGGCAAAAAAGATTACATGGGCGCATTTGCCGTGACTGGCGGGCTGGAGGAGGACGCGCTGGCCGAGGCGTACGACAGGCAGCACGACGATTACAACAAAATCATGATCAAAGCGCTGGCAGACCGTCTGGCAGAAGCCTTTGCAGAATACCTGCATGAAAAAGTGCGTAAGGTTTACTGGGGTTTTGCCGCCAACGAGAACCTGAGCAACGAAGAACTTATTCGTGAAAATTATCAGGGGATCCGCCCGGCACCGGGTTATCCGGCGTGTCCTGAACACACTGAAAAAGGGCAAATCTGGAAACTGCTGGATGTTGAGGCTAACACCGGTATGCAACTGACCGAATCCTTTGCAATGTGGCCGGGCGCGGCTGTCTCGGGCTGGTATTTCAGCCATCCCGACAGCAAATATTTCGCCGTCGCACAAATCCAGCGTGATCAGGTCGAGGATTACGCAACTCGTAAGAATATGCCCGTCGCCGAAGTCGAGCGCTGGCTGGCGCCTAACTTAGGTTACGACGCCGACTAATTTCCCCGTCATGCTTTCAGCTGACTCTGCGCTGGCGGCTCTCATCAATCCCGACCACTGACTTCATCAGGTGGCCGGGATTTATTTCAATTCACTTCCACATCAATATGCAGCGCGTCATAACGCCAGTATTCCAAATCGCAGTCGATGACCCGGTCGTTTTGGTCCCGGTTGGTGCGCGTGATAAATAACGCCGGGCTGCCGGAGGCGACTTTCAGCGCGTGCGACGCTTCTTTTGTCAGCAGCGTCGGCACCATATCAAACCGTACGCGCCCGTAATGAATATCGTAACGCGATGCATACAGATCGGTCAGGGAAGACGTTAAATCTGCATCAAGAATGTCACTGAAATACAACGGGTTGAGGTAATGCTCGACATAAAGTACCGGACGTTTATCGATATAGCGTAACCGGCGGATGCAGATCACATTACTGGCGGAGGGCAGCAATAATTTCTGGCAAACAGTATCGCTGGCGATGCAGTGTCTGGCGTCGATGACCTCCGTCTGAGCGCTGCGCCCCTGATCTTTTGCCATTGCGTGAAAATGGCTGCGCTGCAACGGGTTATAAATAATGCGCGGTGGCGAAACAAACCAGCCCCGGCGCACTTCACGATAAATCAGCCCCTGCGCTTCCAGATGGCCTAACGCTTCACGCAGCGTAATGCGGGTCGTGGAAAACTGTTCACTCAACGCGCGCTCAGAAGGCAGCCTTCCCTCGGCAGAAAATGCCCCGGCCGCAATACTTTCGCTCAATGCCTTGCAGATAACGGAAAGGGTGGTCTGCGATTCATTCATCGGTCAGCAAGCCTCATTTCAGTGCGTTTTTGCACCAATCCGACTCCGCATTGCATAAATTATGTGCGCTTGTTAACAGCGATAAGCTTAAAACTGCTGCTTTTTCACGCTGACATATAATTATCACAATTGATCGTTAGATTGGCTTGGTTCTTGCTGGACTAGACCAGCATTTCACACACACTATCATCTGGAGCATCCGTTATGAAACAGTTGTTCGCTTCTGTGTTAACCAGCGCGCTTGTCCTCTCCGCATCATCGGCTTTTGCCGCTGAACCTCCTGCTGAACTCCTGAAAGCGGCACAAGCCGAAGGCACGGTAAACAGCGTCGGTATGCCTGATGACTGGGCTAACTGGAAAGATACCTGGAATGATTTGAGCACCAAATACGGCCTGAAACACAGTGATACCGATATGAGTTCTGCGCAGGAAATCGCGAAATTCCTCGCTGAAAAAGACAATGCCAGTGCGGATATTGGTGATGTGGGTGCTGCATTCGGCCCTGTGGCGGTTCAAAAAGGCGTCACACAGCCTTATAAACCGACCACCTGGGATCAGGTGCCAGACTGGGCCAAAGACAAAGACGGGATGTGGGCACTCGCTTACACCGGAACCATCGCGTTCATTATTGATAAGTCTCAGGTCAAAGATGCGCCACATAGCTGGGCTGATTTGCTGAAGGGCAAATACAAAGTCACCATCGGTGATGTCAGCACCGCTGCGCAGGCAGCAAACGGTGTTCTGGCCGCAACATACGCCATGGGCGGTAATGAGCAGAACCTGAAACCGGGTTTGGAATACTTCGGGAAGCTGGCGAAAGCAGGGCGTCTGAGCCTGACTAACCCGGTTATCGCTTCTCTGGAAAAAGGTGAAGTGCAGGTTGGCGTGGTCTGGGACTTCAACGGTCTGAACTATCGTGACAAAATCGACAAAACCCGCTTCGACGTGGTTATCCCTTCTGACGGTTCTATCACCTCGGGTTACACCACCATTATCAACAAATTCGGCAAACACCCGAACGCCGCCAAACTGGCGCGTGAATACATCTTCTCCGATGCCGGTCAGATCAACCTGGCGCGTGGCTATGCCCGTCCTATCCGTGCTGATCACATCACGCTGCCAGACGACGTGAAAGCCAAACTGCTGCCATCCAGTGAATACAAAAATGCTCACCCGATTGCGGATCCGGCGGCATGGGATAAGAGCGCTAAAACGCTGCCTCGCCTGTGGCAGGAAAACGTCATGATCAACATGCAGCAATAATTTCCTGAACTAAAAAATAGAAAAACCGGGCAGCGAAAGCATTGATTAATTACAACACCTGCAAGAAAGGCAAAAGTGTAATGAAGAGCATTCTGGTAGTACTCGACGGCCTCAATTATCAGGTCGCCCAAGACGCAATGGGATATTTACAGGCGCAATGTGCCGCAGGGCGCGGGCGTTTGTATCAACTGGAATGCGAACTGCCTTCGCTGTCCCGGCCGCTTTACGAATGCATTCTCACCGGCATCACGCCGGTAGAAAGCGGCATCGTTCATAACTACGTTGACCGTTTATCGACTCAACGCAGTATTTTTCATTATGCCCGCGACGCCGGTCTGACGACGGCTGCCGCGGCCTATCACTGGGTCAGCGAGCTGTATAACCGCACGCCGTTTGATCCGCCGCGCGACCGCCATACCAGCGATGAATCCCTGGCTATTCAGCACGGCCATTTTTATTACGATGATGCTTATCCTGATTCGCATTTATTCGACGATGCGGAAAGTCTGCGCCGTCGCCACGACCCGGATTTCCTGCTTATCCACCCGATGAACATTGATGATGCGGGCCACAAATTCGGGCTTTCGACGCCGCAATACCGCAACAAAGCGCGCACAGCGGATGGCATTCTTTCGCACTATTTGGGCGACTGGCTGGAAGCAGGTTATCAGGTGATTGTTACCGCTGACCACGGAATGAACGATGACCGCAGTCACGGCGGGATTTTGCCGGAGGAGCGTCAGGTGCCGCTATTTGTCTTCGGTAGTGCGTTCAGCCTGAAAGACGCCGAACCCCTGCAAACTGAGCTGTGCGGCACGGTTTGTCAGATCCTCAATATTGCCCACGATAAGCCACACTGCGCGGCATTACTGGCCTGAACTCCCTCACTTTTAAAGGATCCCCGATGAAAGGTAAGTGGATTGCGGCGCTGTTTATTTTGCCGTTTCTGGTGTTTTTCATCGCTTTCCAGCTGGCGCCGCTGGCCTGGATTGCGGTGAGCAGTTTTTACAGCGAAACCTATGAAGCCTGGGGGCTGGGTAATTACACCGACATTCTGACCTCTCCGTTTTATTTACAGGCCATGCGCTTCTCGCTGGATATCTCAATCTGGTCGAGTTTGTACGGTTTGATTATTGCGTTAGTGGGCAGTTACTCACTTCGCCAGCTAGGTCCGACAAAGCTTCATGATTTCGTCATGTCCTTTACTAACATGACCAGCAATTTTGCAGGCGTGCCGCTGGCGTTTGCCTTCGTCATCCTGCTCGGCCTGAACGGATGCCTGACGTTATTGCTGCGTAAATATGGCCTGATGGAACATTTCGACCTGTATTCGAAAGACGGACTGATTGTGCTCTACACCTATTTCCAGATCCCGCTTGGCGTTTTGCTGATGTATCCGGCTTTTGATGCGTTGCGTGAAGACTGGCGCGAATCGGCTGCATTGCTGGGCGCGGGGCGCTGGAGTTACTGGCGGCATATCGGTATCCCGGTTCTGTTCCCGGCGCTGCTGGGCACTTTCGTTATTTTGCTGGCCAATGCCCTCGGCGCTTACGCCACGGTGTACGCGCTGACCACCGGTAACTTCAACGTGGTGCCGGTTCGTATCGCCGCGCTGGTGTCGGGTGATATTTCCCTCGACCCGAATATGGGGAGCGCACTGGCGATGTTGCTGGTGGTACTGATGGCGTTTATCACGCTGATTCATCAGTGGTTATTGCGCAAAAGTTATCTCAGTCAGCGTAGCTGATTGCTGAAAAAGGAACGTGAGATGTCGCGATCTGAAGCGATTTACCACCGTGTGGTGATCTGGATTTTGTTGATTGTTTTGATGCTGCCGCTGCTGGCGACGCTGGTTTATGCGCTGGTGCTGGAATGGGGAGCCACGATTTTGCCGAGCGGTTTCACGCTCAAATGGCTGGTGGAGTTGTGGAGCGATCCGCGCTTCCTGATTGCGCTCTGGCACTCGCTGCTGGTCTGTTTCGGCACGCTTTTCCTGTCGCTGGTGCTGATCCTGCCGCTTATGTTTGTGATTGCTTACTATTTCCCTAAGCTCGATGCGCTGATGAATATTCTCATCCTGCTGCCGTTTGCCGTGCCGCCGGTCGTCTCATCTGTTGGCCTGATGCAGCTCTATTCTGGCGGGCCTCTCGCGCTGACCGGCACGCCGTGGATCCTGATCGGCTGTTACTTCACGATAGCGCTGCCGTTTATCTACCGCGCCATCTCCAACAACATGCAGGCGATAAACCTGCGTGACCTGATGGACGCCGCGCATCTGCTGGGCGCAAGCACCTGGAAAGCCGCGTTGCTGGTGGTGTTACCGAATTTACGCAAGGGCGGAACCATCGCCGTATTGCTGTCGTTTTCCTTCCTGATTGGGGAATTCGTTTTCGCCAACCTGCTGGCGGGCAGCCGTTACGAAACGGTTCAGGTTTATCTCTATAACATGCGCAATGGCAGCGGCCATTTCACCAGCGCACTGGTTATCTCCTATTTCATGGTCGTCCTGATTTTCACCTGGGTGGCAAACATGCTGAACAAAGGAAAGAGCTGATTATGTCGTATTTGCAGGTCACTCAACTTAACAAGTCTTACGGTCCGACTCAGATTTTCAACAACATCGATTTCTCCGCAAAAGAGGGGGAATTTGTGACGCTGCTGGGGCCAAGCGGCTGCGGGAAGTCTACGCTGCTGCGCTGTCTGGCCGGTCTGACATCCGTCGACAGTGGCAAAATTCTGATTCAGGGGCAGGACATCGTGCCCCTGCCACCGCAACAGCGCGGTATCGGCATGGTTTTTCAGAGCTATGCGCTTTTTCCTAATATGACGGTGGAAGCCAACGTCGCGTTCGGCCTGAAAATGCAGAAGATACCCGCTTCCGAAGTGCATCGCCGCGTGGGCGAAGTGCTCGAACTGGTGGAAATGAACGATTACGCCAAACGTTATCCGCATCAGCTTTCAGGCGGTCAGTGTCAGCGTGTGGCGCTGGCGCGTTCGCTGGTGACACAGCCGCGTTTGCTATTGCTCGATGAACCGTTGTCGGCGCTGGATGCCCGTATCCGCAAGCATTTGCGCGAACAAATCCGCCGGATCCAGCGCGAAATGAACCTCACCGCCATTTTCGTGACGCACGATCAGGAAGAAGCCCTGACTATGTCAGACCGGATTGTGCTGATGAACAAAGGACAAATCGTCCAAAATGCCGATGCCGAAACCCTGTATACTGAGCCGGTCGATGCTTTCGCCGCCGGTTTTATTGGCAGCTATAATTTGCTGAGTGCCGAACAGGCGCTGGCGCTGACAGGCGAGACGTACACTGGCCGTGTTGCCATTCGTCCGGAGTCCGTGACGATTTGCGCGGCTGAACAGGGCATTCCGGCTAAAATTCTCAGCCACAGCCTGCTGGGCAATGTCGTGCGGTATCGCGTTTTAGCGCACGGCGTCGAGCTTTCTGTGGATGTCTTAAACCGTTCTGTGGCCTCACTTCGCGCCGATGGCAGCGATATTGGTCTACAGTTAGATCTTGTTACGTTACGGGAAGTTGCATGAAACTGGCGCTGTTTGATCTCGATGAAACCCTGATTAGCGGCGACTGTTCCAGCTTGTGGTCAGCCTACATGGTGGCAAAAGGCTGGGTGGCTGATGAGCAGGCTTTCCTGCAACAAGATGCCGCACTGATGCAGCAATACGCGATCGGCAAGATGGATATGCAGGAGTACATGCGTTGTACTCTGGTGCCGCTGATTGATCGCCGTGAAAGTGACGTTGCGGCAATGGTCGCAAATTACATTCAGGATGTGATTGCCCCGCGTATTTATACGCAGGCGCGCGAGTGTCTGGCCGCTCATCGCGCTCAGGGCGACCGGACGGTGATTATTTCCGCGTCCGGCGAACATCTGGTAAGGCCGATTGCCCGTTTCCTCGGTGTTGATGAAACGCTGGCGATTGGTGTTGAAATACAAGACGGGCGCTTTACCGGCGCCACGCAGGGGACGATGACCTATCGCGAAGGCAAAGTTTCGCGGTTGCTGCATCTCATCAATCAGGACGAAACCCTGTTACAAGAAGCCAGTTTCTATTCGGATTCTCACAATGACCTGCCGTTACTGACCCGCGTGGGGCAGCCGGTGGCAGTGAATCCGGACACTATCCTGCTCCAGCACGCCCGGCAGGCAGGATGGCCGATTTATGCCTGGCGTTAATGGAGCTGTTTTTTCGTGTTAACCCTTCTGCATTTGTTGTCTGCTATATCGTTGTTAGTCTGGGGTACGCACATTGTGCGTACCGGCATCATGCGCGTTTTCGGCGCCAATCTGCGTCGCGTTCTGAGCAACAGTGTCGAGAAAAAACCGCTGGCGTTTGTGGCAGGTATTGGCGTTACCGCGCTGGTGCAAAGCAGTAACGCCACCGCCTTGCTGGTGACGTCGTTCGTTTCTCAGGGGCTGGTTGCGCTTGCGCCCGCGCTGGTGATTATTCTCGGCGCCGACGTCGGGACCGCCGTGATGGCGCGTATTCTGACCTTCGATCTCTCCTGGCTTTCTCCGCTGCTGATTTTCGTCGGCGTGGCCTTTTTTCTCAGCCGTAAACAAACCCGCGCCGGACAAATGGGCCGCGTCTGTATCGGGCTTGGCCTGATTTTACTGGCGCTGGAACTGATTGTGGCGGCGGCAACGCCAATCATGCAGGCGTCCGGCGTTAAAGTATTGTTCTCCTCGCTGACCGGCGACGTACTGCTCGATGCCCTGACCGGCGCGATTTTCGCCATTATCAGTTACTCCAGTCTGGCCGCCGTTTTGCTGACGGCAACCCTGGCCGCGACCGGGGTGATTTCTCTCAAAGTCTCGCTATGTCTGGTCATCGGGGCCAATCTGGGCAGCGGCCTGCTGGCGATGATCAATGCCAGCAAAATGAACGCCGCAGGGCGTCGCGTGGCGCTCGGCAGCACGCTGTTTAAGCTGATTGGCTGCGTTATCGTTCTGCCTTTCGTCGGGCCGCTTTCGACACAACTGGCGCGTCTGGGCATCCCGGACGAAGAGCTGGTGATCTATTTCCACATGTTCTACAACCTGATCCGCTGTCTGGCGATGGTGCCGCTGACGGCGCCGATGGCAAAAATTTGCCAGATGATGATTGCCGATGTGCCGGAGGACGATCCGCGTCTGCGTCCGCGCCATCTGGATGTCAGCGCGATTGATACGCCGACGCTGGCGCTGGCGAATGCGGCCCGTGAAACGCTGCGGATGGGCGATGTGGTGGAACACATGCTGATCCTCAACCGCGAAGTGATGCACGGGAAACTGGCGCAGGATCGCGAGGTTCGGCGTCTCGATGACGACGTGGATGTGCTGTATACCGCCATCAAACTTTATCTGGCGCAAATCAATAAAGAAGGGCTGGGCGAAGACGATTCACGCCGCTGGGCGGAAATCATCGAAATGGCACTGAACCTGGAACAGGCGGGCGATATTATCGAGCGAATGACCGGGGATATCACCGCGAAATCCCACGCCACGCGCCGGGCTTTCTCGCCGGAAGGTTTGGTGGAACTTGAAGCGCTCCATGAAAAATTACTGGATAACCTGCGTCTGAGTCTGGGCGTTTTCCTGTCGAACGACCTGACCAGCGCGCGCCGTTTACGTCGTTCAAAGCATCGTTTCCGCATTCTCGACCGCCGGTATGCGCACGCACACGTTGACCGTCTGCATCAGCATAACGTGCAAAGTATCGAAACCAGTTCGCTGCATCTCGGGTTGCTGGGCGATATGAAACGTCTTAACTCGTTGTTCTGCGCGGTGGCGTATAACGTGCTGGATCAGGACGAGCAGGAAGATGAACAGCGTGAAAATAACGATGATATGAAGCGGGTATGAGTTTCTGAATCGGGTACAAACAATGAACCGGGCGCGAACGATGCGCCCGGTTTTTTTTTGGGCGTATCAGTCTTTTTTAACCGGTTTACCGGACCAGTAACCGGCCAGCAAAGAACCGGAAAGATTGTGCCAGACCGAGAACAGCGCGCCCGGCAAAGCCGCCAGCGGGGTGAAGTAAATTTTCCCCAGCGTGGCGGCTAAACCTGAGTTTTGCATTCCGACTTCCATCGCCAGCGTGCGGCAGGTGGTCTCGTCAAACCCGAACAATTTCCCGCCCCAGTAACCGCTCAGCAGGCCGATGCCGTTGTGCAGGATCACCGCCACAATCACGATAAGCCCCACAGAACCGATAAAGCCCTGACTGCCCGCGACGACGGCGCTGATGATTGCCACGATACACACCATGGAAAACAGCGGCAGCAGCGGCTCAATGCGTTTCACCGTTTTGGTAAACAGATGATGAATAATCAGGCCCGCTAAAATCGGGATCACCACAATCTGCAAGATGCTCAGCAGCATGCCTTCCACATCCACTTTAATGTGCGTATCGACATAAAGACGCGTCAGCAGCGGCGTGGCAAAAACACCGACCAGCGTGGAGACGGCGGAAATGGTCACGGAAAGCGCGACATCGCCTTTTGCCAGATAAATCATCACATTGGACGCGGTTCCGCTGGCAACGCTGCCGACCAGAATCATACCGGCAGATAGATCCGGCGGCATATGGAACAGTTTTGCCAGCACCCAGGCCGCCAGCGGCATGACCAGATAATGCAGGAATGTTGCTGCTGCGACCGGCGCGGGGCGGGCCAGCACGCGTTTGAAATCACCGAATTCCAGCGTGACGCCCATCGCGAACATAATCAGCATCAGCAGGGTAGAAACGTGAGGCCCGATGGGGGTGAAAGTGCCGGGCGAATAGTACGCCGCGACCGACAACAGCACGGCCCACAGCGGGAACAGGCGGGTTATTTTGGCTAACATGTTGAGGATGATCCTTGTCTTTGTTGTTTTGCAAAAGTACAGACAAAAAAAAGACCGGGCACAAGGCCCGGTCTTCTCAGATACCGCGCCCGATATTATTCGAATAGGTTGCGGTGTAGAGTTTTTACGACCTGATCGGCATCACTGCCCGGCACAAGGAAGCACAGGTTGTAGCTGCTTGCGCCGTAGCAAATCATGCGGATATTGAACGGATCCAGCACGCCGAAGACTTCTTTGCCGACGCCACAGGCCTGCGATAATTTGTTGCCGATAATCGCCACCAGCGCCAGGTTTTCTTCCACTTCCACGCGGCACAGCGAGGAAAGCTCGGTCAGCAGTGACGTAGTCAGCAGGCTGGCGTCTGACGAAGTGGAACCGGTGGTGTCGAGCGTCAGCGCTACGCTGACTTCTGATGTGGTGATCAGATCCACAGAAATATTGTGGCGCGCCAGAATGCCAAACACGTCGGCGAGGAAACCGCGTGAATGGAGCATGCTCAGGCTGTGCAGCGTCACCAGCGTTTGTCGACGGCGCAGTGCAATTGCGCGGAACAATGGCGGGTTTTCAGTGTTGTCACACACTAACGTGCCACCGCCGGACGGATCTTTGCTGGAGCCGACAAACACCGGAATACCGCGACGTACCGCAGGCAGTAATGTTGCCGGATGCAGCACTTTGGCACCGAACGTCGCCATCTCGGCTGCTTCTTCAAACGCAATGCGATCAATGCGTTTCGCCGCAGGCACCAGACGCGGATCAGTGGTGTAAATGCCCGGTACGTCCGTCCAGATATCCACGCGGACAGCGCCCAGCGCTTCGCCCAGCAAGGCCGCGGTATAGTCGCTGCCGCCACGGCCCAGCGTGGTGGTACGGCCTTTTCCTTCCGAACCGATAAAGCCCTGGGTAATCACCAGCGCGTCCTGTAAACGCGGCTGCAATTGCTGAAGCGTCAGGTCTGTCAGCGCCTGAGTATCCGGCTCTGCACGGCCAAAATGGTCGTTGGTGTGCATCACTTTACGCACGTCGAACCATTCCACCGGCACATTGCGCTGGCGGACGATTTCAACAAACAAAAGCGTGGACATCAGCTCGCCGTGGCTCACCAGTTCGTCGGTCAGCGCCGTGGACGTTGCGAGGCTCGCGGCTTCGGACAGCATGGCGATATTTTCCAGCATGCGGCCGATTTCTTCACGGATCACAGCCGGATTATCGAGGCGGTCAATAATGGCGTTTTGAATGCGGCGGATTTCATCAAGCAGAAACACACGGCGCTCGGTTTCTTTGCCTGTGGCCAGCTCGACTAATAAATTGGTGACGCCCGCGGAGGCGGAGAGAACGACCAGACGCACTTCAGGGCGCGCAAGAACGATGTCTGCGCTGCGGTTCATAGCGTCGAAATCCGCGACGCTGGTACCGCCAAATTTGGCGACGATGACGTTGCCCAAAGGCTGCGGACTGGCGTTGCGGGATGCTGCGTAATTCATGTAAAACCTCGTGTCAGGGTCGTCATACCAGACGGCCATCGATTCCATAATTCTATAAGAATTGGCACAAGGGGAGGGCGGATAACGGGAGCAGGCGTAGAGATGCTACGATACACCCAGAAGCGCTCCACCTTGTCGACATCCTCACGGATGCCCGGTGACAACCCAGGGGATTCAGCCCCTGTAGCCGATCTTATGCCTGCCGAAGGCTTCAGACCTCGGCGTCGCTCCCCCTGATGTACCCTCGCAGGATTTCGGTTCCTCCGATACACTTCCTGGGCGACGCGCCTCTTCTGGCTCACGCGTCAAACGCGCGCGTGAGTTAGGTGCTTAGGAATAACGGGTTCTCGCCTTTCTGTCAACGGCAACAGGGCGCTAACGCCACATTTTGAACGATTGTCATCTAATATTGTTCTCTGTCATTGTGATTCAACAGATCTGACCTATCGCAAGAAAAGGCATCTCATCTCGGGAACTACAGGTTACAATCGGGACAGTTACCTCATATTTATTCTCAGCCTAAGAGCATTGCTATGAAAAATATCAATCCAACTCAGACCGCTGCCTGGCAAGCCCTGCAGCAGCATTTCGACACGATGAAAGATGTGCAGATTAGCCATCTGTTTGCTGAAGATGGTGATCGTTTCTCCAAGTTCTCTGCCACTTTTGAAGACCAGATGCTGGTCGACTTCTCTAAAAACCGTATTACGACAGAGACGCTGGACAAACTGCAGGCGCTGGCCAAAGAAACTGACCTTCAGGGCGCCATCAAATCGATGTTCTCTGGCGAGAAGATCAACCGCACGGAAGACCGCGCCGTTCTGCACGTTGCCCTGCGTAACCGCAGCAACACGCCAATCGTCGTGGATGGCAAAGATGTGATGCCGGAAGTGAATGCCGTTCTGGCGAAAATCAAAGGTTTCACCGAACGTGTTATCGGTGGTGACTGGAAAGGTTACACCGGCAAAGCGATTACGGATGTGGTGAACATCGGTATCGGCGGTTCAGACCTCGGCCCGTTTATGGTGACCGAAGCGCTGCGTCCGTACAAAAATCACCTGAATATGCATTTCGTCTCCAACGTTGATGGCACGCACATCGCCGAAACGCTGAAAGACCTGTCTCCGGAAACCACGTTGTTCCTGGTGGCATCAAAAACCTTCACCACGCAGGAAACCATGACCAACGCCCACAGCGCGCGCGACTGGTTCCTGAAAACCGCTGGCGACAATAAGCACGTGGCGAAACACTTCGCTGCGCTGTCTACCAACGGTAAAGCGGTCAGCGAATTTGGTATCGACACCGACAACATGTTCGAATTCTGGGACTGGGTCGGCGGCCGTTATTCACTGTGGTCCGCGATTGGCCTGTCCATCGCGCTGTCTATCGGTTTCGAAAACTTCGAACAGTTGCTGAGCGGCGCTCACGCGATGGATAAACACTTCGCGAATACCCCGGCTGAGAAAAACCTGCCGGTTCTTCTGGCGCTGATTGGTATCTGGTACAACGATTTCTACGGCACTGAAACCGAAGCTATCCTGCCATACGATCAGTACATGCACCGTTTTGCGGCGTACTTCCAGCAAGGCAACATGGAATCCAACGGTAAATTCGTTGACCGTAACGGCAATCCGGTGGATTACCAGACTGGCCCGATCATCTGGGGCGAGCCGGGTACCAACGGCCAGCACGCGTTCTATCAGCTGATTCACCAGGGCACCAAAATCGTTCCTTGTGACTTCATCGCGCCTGCGGTCAGCCACAACGCGCTGAGCGATCACCACGCGAAACTGCTGTCTAACTTCTTTGCACAAACTGAAGCGCTGGCATTCGGTAAATCTCTGGAAGTCGTCGAGAAAGAATTCGCCGATCAGGGTAAAAAACCGGAAGACGTTAAACACGTCGCGCCGTTCAAAGTGTTCGAAGGTAACCGTCCGACCAACTCCATCCTGCTGCGCGAAATCACGCCATACAGCCTGGGTGCGTTGATCGCGATGTACGAGCACAAAATCTTCACGCAGGGCGCTATCCTGAACATCTATACCTTCGACCAATGGGGTGTGGAACTGGGTAAACAGCTGGCGAACCGTATTCTTCCTGAACTGGAAGGCAGCGAAGATGTGACCGGCCACGACAGCTCGACCAATGGCCTGATTAACCGCTTCAAAAACTGGCGCTAATCCCTCGTCATCCTTCAGGCTGTTTCAGCGTTGGCTGCGTGAACTCACCCCGGTCACTTACTTATGTAAGCTCCCGGGGCTTCGTTCCCTTGCCGCCTTGATCCAGCCCGAATGATTTAGAGGGACAGGTCGAAATATTTCTAAATAAAAGGGTTAGCCTCAACGGGCTGGCCCTTTTTTAATGCCGCTTTTCCGGCACAGACTCTGTGGTATTCTGCGGGTATTCATAACAAAAGTGGGATGTAGATCACATGGCAGGATCAAAACGTGCGACGATGGTTTCCGTCATCATGCAGCGAATTTTGAACGTTTTCTTATTGGGGCTGGCAGTCATTCTGATGATCTTTATCGGGCGTGAAACCTACCATCTGGCAATGGTTTTGTTCGTTAATAACGATCAGTCTTCATCGTATCTGCTGATAGAGGGTATCGTGATTTACTTCCTCTATTTCGAATTTATTGCGCTGATCATTAAGTACTTTTCGTCGGGATATCACTTCCCGCTGCGTTACTTTATTTATATCGGCATCACGGCGATTATCCGCCTGATTATCGTCGACCATAAAAGTCCTTACGACACGCTGGTTTACGCCTGCGCCATCCTTGTCCTTGTCGTGACACTTTACCTCGCCAACGGCGAACGTCTGCGCCGCGAATAAATGAGGCGATTACTGCCTTGCATTCATGCGTTAGAATGCGAGGCAGATAATTAATTGGAGGTATGAATACCTCCATGATGGAGCCGTTGATGTCTGATTCCCATTCCCCTGAACAACTCCCGATCCATTGGTTTCAAGATCCGAATGACGTGCCGGCGGATGTTGCTGACTGGCTGATGGAAATGGGATCCATGACCCGCCGGTTTGAAAAGCAGGGTGTTACCGTCACCGTGAAACCGAAAAATGAATGTTTTGTGCGTCGTGATGAGCTGGGTGAAAGCGAAGCGCAGCAGCTGCCGGAAAGTGCCCGTTATTGGGTTCGCGAAGTGATCCTGTTTGGCG
Source organism: Rahnella sp. PD12R (assembly GCF_019200965.1). NCBI lineage: Bacteria > Pseudomonadati > Pseudomonadota > Gammaproteobacteria > Enterobacterales > Yersiniaceae > Rahnella > Rahnella sp. PD12R. The sequence continues at coordinate 116,790 of NZ_JAHTMS010000004.1, forward strand.
ATGCCGAACCCTGGCTGCTCGGACGCACCGTGATCCCGGAAGAAACGCTGACCGGGCCGGATCTGGCGCTGGTTGATTTGGGCACGGTGCCGCTGGGTCGGTATCTGTTTAGCGGCAACAATCTGACCCGTGATTACATCCATCTGGGACAATTAAATACTGAGCAGGGCAGTTTATGGGCGCGTCGCTCACGGCTTTGTCTGTCGGATAAGCCCCTGCTTCTGACAGAAATTTTTCTGCCGGACTCGCCGGTTCACCGCCCTGAGGGCAAAGTGGGCCAGGCATGAGTCAAACTAATCCACAAGGAGAACAGAGAGTGTCAGGAAGTATGACTCAGGGCACCTGGCGGGATTACTGCCGCCTGATGCGCATTGATAAGCCGATAGGTTCTTTGCTGCTGTTGTGGCCGACGCTTTGGGCGTTGTGGCTGGCCGGTGAGGGAACGCCTTCTGCCAAAATTTTGCTGGTCTTCGTGCTGGGCGTTTTCTTCATGCGCGCGGCGGGTTGTGTGGTGAATGACTACGCGGACCGTAAATTCGACGGACACGTAAAGCGCACCGCCAACCGTCCGCTTCCAAGCGGTGCGATCACCGGGAAACAGGCAAAAATCTTGTTTGTCGGTCTGGTGCTGGTGTCCTTTCTGCTGGTTCTGACGCTGAACCGGATGACCATTTTGCTGTCCCTCGCGGGGCTGGCGCTGGCATGGGTTTACCCGTTCATTAAGCGGGTCAGCAACCTGCCGCAGTTTGTGCTGGGCGCGGCGTTTGGCTGGGCAATTCCGATGGGGTACGCCGCCGTCAGCGGGACGTTGCCTTTGAGCTGCTGGCTGATGTTCATCGCGAACATTTGCTGGACGGTGGCTTACGACACGCAATACGCGATGGTCGATCGTGATGATGATTTAAAGATTGGCGTGAAATCCACGGCGATTTTATTTGGTCGCTTTGACACGCTGATTATCGGCCTGTTGCAGCTGGCAACGCTGGTTCTGATGGGCATTATCGGACACCTTTCTCAGCTTGGCGCGCCGTTCTGGTGGTCATTAGTGCTGGCCGCTGCGCTGTTTGTTCACCAGCAAAAGCTGATTGCCAAACGTGAGCGTGATGCCTGCTTCCTGGCTTTTCGCCAGAATAACTACGTCGGGCTGGTGCTGTTCCTTGGCATCCTGATGAGTTTATCTGCTTTCAGCTTCTGAGCCTTTCAGGCAATAAAAAACGCCCGGTCTTTTTATAAGCCCGGGCGTTTTGCTTTATGGCGTTACCGCAATGATTTTAACGTCAATCAGTGGTCGGTATCGCGCACGTCCATCTTCGGCTCAGCCGGAGGTTCGGTCGCCTGAGGCAGCTCAGAAGGCATACCGGCGCTTTCGATGGTGAGTTTAATATCCGGCGTCATCAGGTCGCTGAGCATGTTGTAAATCTCACGCGTCTGTTCCTGAATCGCATCGCCGCTGTCGCTGATATACCCTTCAGCGCGCAGTGTGCCGACCAGCGTGGAAAACACCGCTTTGTCGAAGAATTCAGGGGCATTAATGCCGTGCAGCACGGATAAACGCTGCGCCATAATCCGGCTCTCTTTTTCCAGCGCACCGCGGTTGATGCTTGGATTATTGGTGAGCAGGGAGAACGTAATCGCGTAGCGTTGCAGCGTTTCGCGGACACCCGCCGCCAGCAGTTGCAGCGTGCGGATACGCGCCGGGTTCAGCGTCAGCTCGTCGTCTTCCAGATGAATGATCTGCTGACGGGCCAGTTCCAGCGTCAGAATATCCAGCACGTGCGGAAGTTCCGATTTATCGAAATGCATAAACAGTTCAGCTTTCAGCATCGGATAAATCAGTTCGACCTGACGCAGCAATTCAGCACGACTCACATGGCGGTGGTGCATCACGATGCTTGAAATCAGCGACGGCAGGACCAGCATATGGTGGATGTTGTTGCGGTAATACGTCATCAGCACCGCTTGTTCGCGCGGCAGAACGATGATGTCGCCGATATTGTCTTTCTCGACCTGGAACTTATTCATGTTCAGGGCGTGATCGAGCAACTGGTCGGCAGTCAGATCCGGCACCGTCGAATCGGCGTTATACGGCACGTTGCGCAGCAATTGCAGATAACAATCAATCTGCTCAGTCAGTTGTTCGCGGGTCAGTGAACGCTGACGCGATGCCAGCAGCGCGGTACAACACAGGTTCATGGCGTTTGCCGCCGCTGAGTTGTTGATGCGCACCATAATCTGTTCTGCCAGATCCTGAACCGTTGGCGTCAGCCAGCTCGGACGTTGCGCTTCGATAGGATCGATCGCTTCACGCCAGGTTGGTACGTTCTGGTTCAGATACGTGGTCAGATGCAACGGTTCACCAAAGTTCACATAACCCTGGCCGAGGTTACGCAGTTTGCGTAAACCATTGAGCATCTGGGTCAGACTTTCTTTCTCTTTGGTCGCACCGCGCAATTCTTTCGCGTAGGTGCCCACTTCCATGACGTGTTCGTAACCGATGTAAATCGGCACTAACGTAATCGGACGTGAACCGCCGCGCAGCATGGCCTGAATAGTCATCGCCAGCGTGCCGGTTTTCGGCTCCAGCAAACGCCCGGTACGCGAACGGCCACCTTCCACGAAATATTCCACGGAATAACCACGGCTGAACAGCTCGCCGAGATACTCACGGAATACCGTCGAATATAGCTTGTTGCCTTTGAACGTACGGCGGATGAAGAACGCACCCAGACGGCGGAAAATCGGGCCAGCGGGCCAGAAATTCAGGTTGATACCGGCCGCAATGTGCGGAGGAACCAGCCCCTGATGATAAAGCACGTAGGACAGTAACAGATAATCCATGTGGCTGCGGTGGCAGGGCACATAAACGATTTCCTGCCCGTCCAGCGCCAGCTGACGCACACGTTCCGCATTATTGACGTTGATGCCTTTATACAGGCGGTTCCACGTCCAGCTCAGCACGCGATCAGAAAGGCGCACGGCTTCATACGAGAAGTTAGCCGCAATCTCTTCCATCAGCGCGATGGCGTTTTGCTGGGCTTTTTCGTGTGAAATCTTCTTACTGCGCGCTTCATCTTCAATGGCTTTTTCGATGGCCTTGGACGCCAGCAGCTTATTGAATAAATCCTGTCGCGCTGGCAAACGCGGGCCAACTGCCGCCAGACGCTGGCGGGAGAAGTGCATACGCGCAACACGTGCCAGTTTCTGGGCGATGGTTTTGTCGGTTCCATGCTCGGTCGCCATATAACGCAGCGAAACGGTATTGGAAAAACGGACAAAACTGTCGCGGCCCAGCCACAGCACGGCGAAGAATTTCTGGATCCCGTTCAGCACGCGCAGATGCGGCGTATCGTGGCCTTCGCGGCCTGGCGCACGGCCAAACATGACCGACACGGGCAGCATCTGAATGTCTAAATCCGGGTTATTACGGTGCAAATCCAGGTAATCGTGGAACAGCTTTACCGATTCCTGCTTTGGCGTGTAATAAGAGAAAACGCGCGGGCCTTCGGCAATAAACACATGGCTCGGCAGCAGCGTTCCGTCGATTTCCAGCGGAATAAGGGGATCAGGCAGATTTTGCGCCAGACACTGCGCGCGCAATGTCAGCAAATCGGCTTTGGAGTTATAAGGCAATACGTACAGAATTGGCCGGGTCGGGTCTAAGTGCAACTCGGTAACCGGATCTGAAGGTATGACCTTGCTCTTTACCAGCAATGAGAGTGGTAAATTCAATAATGTGTAATAAAGTCTACGCCAACCTGACATAAAAACGTGAAGCCTCTTGTTAGCAATTTCGCCGCAAGGATACCAGAAAGCTCAGACGAGATCTGTGGTGATGAGATACCATTAAACCGCTAAAATGCGCAAAACCCGCAGGACAATATTTCAAGGATCAGTAACAGAATGGCGAACCAAGTCACTGGATTTACCCGCATCTATAAAGCCGCAGGCTATTCCTGGAAAGGCCTGAAGGCCGCATGGCAAAATGAAGCCGCTTTTCGGCAGGAGGCCAGCGTTGCTATCCCGCTAATTTTATTATCTTTCTGGCTGGATGTAAGCAGTATAGAACGTATCCTGCTGATTGGCTCCGTCGTGCTGGTGTGTGTGACTGAACTGCTTAACAGCGCCATTGAATCCGCGATTGACCGCATCGGGCCTGAGTTTCACGTCCTGTCTGGACGAGCGAAAGATATTGGCTCCGCCGCTGTACTTCTGACCATCATATTGGCGATTTTTGTCTGGGTCAGCATCTTTTGGCCGCGATGGTTCTGATTTGGAATCTGCATTCCAGGAATTGTCGTTATGCCCTGTTTTTATTCAATCTTAGGTTTTCATTGACCGTTTAGCTGTATATACTCACAGCTAGACTGTATAAACAACCAGGGGGCGGAATGAAAGCTTTAACGACCAGACAACAAGAGGTCTACGACCTTATTCGCGATCATATCTCCACCACCGGTATGCCACCGACCCGCGCAGAGATTGCATCCCGTCTGGGGTTCCGTTCCCCGAACGCGGCGGAAGAACACCTTAAAGCGCTGGCGCGTAAAGGCGTTATCGAGATCGTTTCCGGTGCTTCGCGCGGTATTCGTCTGCTGATGGAAGAAGAAGAAGGTTTACCGCTGATTGGCCGCGTTGCCGCCGGTGAACCGCTGCTGGCTCAGCAGCACATCGAAGGACATTACCAGGTCGATCCGGCCATGTTTAAACCGAGTGCGGATTTCCTGCTGCGTGTCAGCGGGATGTCGATGCGTGATATCGGTATTCTGGATGGCGACCTGCTGGCAGTACATAAAACGCAGGACGTCCGTAACGGGCAAGTTGTCGTTGCGCGTATTGATGATGAAGTCACGGTCAAACGCCTGAAGAAACAGGGCAGTGTTGTTCAGCTGTTGCCTGAAAACAGCGAATTCCAGCCGATTGTGGTTGATTTGCGTGAACAGAATTTCAGCATTGAAGGTCTGGCGGTTGGCGTTATCCGCAACGGCGACTGGATCTAATCTGCGCTTAAGCTTTACGTTACAGGTGCGTTGGCCGCCTCTGACGCGCCTGTAAAATCACTATCTCATCGCCCCGTTTTGGGGCGATGTTGTTTTAAGCATTGCTCAAAAACTCTTTCGATAAAATCCTCTTTCTTACGTGTTATCCGCTGCGTTGCCTGTTCAGAGCAAATGTCGTATTCGCTTCCTCTATGCCCTGAATTACCGGCCTTTTTCAGTCAGACAGATTTCAATTCCACGTTATTTCCTGCTTTGGATTAATCCTAATAGTGGTTTTTATCCCTGTTTTGGGAAGACGAATCCGCATTCTCTACTAAGCTTAGAAGTGTTAAGGACGGGCTGCCAACAAACGTGCAGCTCCACAACCCAAGGTAACAGGAGATATTTATTATGAATAAGGACCAAGCCGACGGTAACTGGAAGCAGTTCAAAGGGAAAGTGAAAGAACAGTGGGGTAAGCTGACTGATGATGACCTGACAGTCGTTGAAGGTAAACGTGATCAGCTGGTAGGTAAGATTCAGGAGCGTTATGGCTATCAGAAGGATCAGGCCGAGAAAGAGCTCAAGGATTGGGAATCGAAAAACAAATATCACTGGTAACACGCGACTCCCCCTCGCGTATCAGTGACGTATCCTGAGTCATTGCTGCTCCTACCCGGAACACTTTCAGGATACGGGTACAAGGATGTACCCAACCTTCAATATCTTCCTTCTACACCTTAAATTATCCGTTATGCTGCGTTAAAACCCTTCCGCTTTAAGCCTTTTGAAATCCATCAAAAACACCTGATATATCAACGTTTTTTAACCACAATGCTGTGGTCGTGTTCGCAATGATCGTGACTGTCGCAGGTTTCAACAACTTTGCATTCGGCACATAAGCCATGCGCTTCAACGACTGAATGACGCAACTCAAAGCCGGATTCAAGCGCCAGTTTCGCCAGACGTTCTTCAATACCGTCTGTGGTTTTTTCCGTGACCAGCCCGCAGCGGTCACAGATAAACAGTGCAGAAGTGTGGCTCGGTTCTTCGAAATGATGGCAAAGCACATAGCTGTTAGCTGATTCAACCCGATGAATAAACCCTTGTTCCAGCAGGAAATCCAGCGCCCGGTAAACCGTTGGCGGTTTGGCCTGCGGTTCGCTGACGCGCAGCAGATCCAGCAAATCATAGGCGCTGATCGCACCGGGTTGTTGCGCCATCAGTCGCAAAACTTCCAGCCGCTGCGGTGTAAGACGAACATTGCGCTGCTGGCAAAGTTCTTCAGCTTGTGAAAGTAATTTTTCCGGATTATTCAGGGTCATAGCAACATTCTCTGAGCGCAGATTGGGATAAATAGGCCACATCATGCAGCCATTCTTAATTTTATCATGCTTCAGCCAGATCGACGAATTATGCGCCGCTCAGTTGTGAGGTTGCACGGGGGCAAAGCCGCTAAACCGGGCAAGATGCCGAATCTTTGTTCTGTGGTATAATCAGCGATTAACTTCCCTCTGGCCGCCGTGCCGGAGGGAGCGCCACGAACCCCTCAGCGAATGTCAGGCCGATGTCAGAAACTCAACACGCAATGCCCCAAAACGCCATGTCCACAACCCCGCCATATTCCGCTCAGCGTTTTTCCGTTGCGCCGATGCTTGACTGGACCGACCGTCACTGTCGCCATTTCCATCGCCTGATGACCGGCCAGACGTTGCTGTATACCGAAATGGTCACTACCGGCGCGATTATTCATGGCAAAGGCGATTATCTGGGCTTTGGCAATGAAGAACATCCGGTGTCTTTGCAGCTGGGCGGCAGCAATCCGGCCGATCTGGCGCACTGCGCGAAGCTGGCAGAAGAACGCGGCTATGACGAGATCAACCTGAACGTCGGTTGCCCGTCAGATCGCGTGCAGAACGGTATGTTCGGTGCCTGCCTGATGGGGCAGGCGTCGCTGGTGGCGGATTGCATTAAAGCGATGCGCGATGTGGTGTCGATTCCGGTCACCGTCAAAACCCGCATCGGGATTGACGATCAGGACAGCTACGAATTCCTCTGCGATTTCATCCGTCAGGTGTCTGAAAACGGCGGCTGCGATACCTTTATCATTCATGCCCGTAAAGCCTGGCTTTCCGGCCTGAGCCCGAAAGAAAACCGTGAGATCCCGCCGCTGGATTACCCGCGTGTTTATCAGCTCAAGCGTGATTTCTCTCATCTGACGATGGCAATTAACGGCGGCATTAAAACGCTGGAAGAAGCCAAAACGCATCTGCAACACATGGACGGCGTGATGGTAGGCCGCGAAGCCTATCAGAATCCGGGCATGTTGCTGAGCGTGGATCAGGCACTGTTCGGCTCTCAGGAACCGGTGAAAACCGGGCCGGAGATCATCCGCGCGCTGTATCCTTACATCGAAGCCGAGCTGAGCAAAGGCACTTATCTGGGCCACATCACCCGCCATATTCTGGGTCTGTTCCAGGGCGTGCCGGGTGCGCGTCAGTTCCGCCGTCATCTCAGCGAAAACGCACACAAAGCGGGCGCGGGCATTGACGTCGTTGAACAGGCGCTCTCGATGGTCAGCCAGCCGCAGGAAGCGCCGGTTCAGGCGTAAGCGTCTTCAAAATCGACGTGAGTAAATTCACTACCAGTTAGTCAGATTCACTATTTTTTCGCAGGCCGTTTGCGCCTGCGAAAAAATTTCCCCTGTTAAATCAGTTAATTATTTCCCCCTGTCACTCTGGCACACTTCTTGTAATAGCTTCATCGTGTTTTGACATTACGTCTTACTGCACACTGGCTTATTAAGGAGCACCCGATGCTGGAAATTCTCTTCGTGCTTGGTTTTTTCTTTATGCTGATGCTGACCGGCATTTCCCTGCTGGGCATGGTGGCGGCGCTGATCGTGGCATTTGGTCTGATGATGTTGGGCGGCTTCTTTGTGATTGTTATTAAAATGTTGCCGTGGCTAATTTTAGCGGTCGCTGCCGTCTGGATTTACCGGACATTTATCCGGCCTGACGAACCAAAATATCGCCGTCGCCGCCTGCCATAAAAGAGCCGGACGATGAGCGGTTTTCATAACTTCATGAAATAGAAAAAGTTGATGGCGGCGTTTTGAGCACAAAAAAATGTAAACGTTACATCTATAACTTTTACTTATGTGCTAGCGATCACAAGCTGGATCAGAATGTGCGGTCGAAATGCATAAATCATATTTTTTAACATGGGTGACTGTTAGGATGGAATTCATACGTGGTCAGCAGGCCGCAAACTGAATTCATCAAGTCCGGTGAGGCACACAATAGTCACACAAGTGACACCGCCCTCCGGATTTACCCGGCAGTACCCTACAGCAGTACCCGTCTGAACTCAGAGGTCGTCTGTATCAGGCAGTAAAAAAGGCTTCCATCCGGAAGCCTTTTTTGCATTAGCTTCCCCGTCGTCCTTGACGCCACAGCTGCGTTAGCCGCACTCAACAACCCGAATCACTTACCGGAGTAAGCTCATCGGGATTCTCTCGTTTGCTGCCTTGCTGTAACGCCAATGACTTTGGGGATCGTTTGGCAGATATGCCTGTTAATTACTTGCCCGGGATCAGCAGGCTTGAGCCTTGTGTGATGCGGCTTTCCAGCGTTTCGTGGGCGCGTTTAGCTTCGGAGAGCGGGAATTTCTGCGCGTCGCTGACGTCGACTTTTATCGCGCCGCTGGCGATAAGTGAAAACAGCTCGCCGCTGGCTTGCGCCAGTTCTTCGCGATTGGTTACGTAGCCATTAAGCGAAGGGCGCGTGACGAACAGCGAACCTTTCTGATTCAGGATCGCCAGATCCACACCTTTCACCGGCCCGGACGCATTCCCAAAGCTCACCAGCAAACCGCGGCGCTTCAGGCTGTTCAGGGATTTTTCGAAGGTGTCTTTGCCAACCGAATCGTAAACCACCCCGACTTTTTCGCCGTTGGTCAGTTCGGCCACGCGGGTGGCGATATCTTCTTTCTGATAGTTAATCGTCGCCCAGGCACCGGCTTCTTTGGCGCGGGCGGCTTTTTCATCAGAACCAACAGTCCCGATCAGTTTCACACCCAGCGCCTTTGCCCACTGGCTGGCAATCAGCCCGACACCGCCTGCGGCAGCGTGGAACAAAATGGTTTCGCCCGCCTGCACTTCATGTGTCTGGCGCAGTAAATAGTAAACCGTCAGCCCTTTCAGGAACGACGCCGCCGCCTGTTCAAAGCTGATGGCATCCGGCAGCAGGGCGATTTTCTCCTGCGGTACGTTATGGATTTCGCTGTAAGCGCCGAGCGCGGACTGCGCATACACCACGCGGTCGCCCGGTTTGATGCCGGTCACGTCGCTGCCGATTCTGGTGACAACGCCTGCCGCTTCGGTGCCCAAACCGGCCGGGAAACTGGCTGGCGGATACAAACCGCTGCGCACATAGGTATCGATGTAGTTAATACCAATGGCTTTGTTCTCAACCTGAACTTCACCGGCCTTGGGTTCTTGTGGCTGATAATCAACGTATTGCAGAACGTCAGGTGTACCTGTTTCAGAAAACTGGATGCGCTTTGCCATGTTTTTCCCTCGTGATGGAGTCTGATTTCAACCCTAGGCTAAATGGCCGGGACAATCCAGATTTTAGGCACAGCCGGTTAATACCCTTTTGAAATGAGACATGACAACCTATACTAACGCGCACGTTGCGCTTCTGATTTTCGGAAGTCCGACGCTCATAAAACAGGCGCTTACAGCAGGAACAAATCCACAGATGGCAGCAAAAAAACCGACCAATCAACAGAACGAAACCCGCGATCGTCAGATGGAAGGCCTGAAGCTTCCGCCGCATTCGCTGGAGGCTGAGCAATCCGTTCTGGGCGGGCTGATGCTGGACAACGAACGCTGGGATAACGTCGCGGAGCGCGTGGTCAGCAATGACTTCTTCAGCCGTCCGCATCGCCTGATTTTCACCGAAATGCAGCGTTTGCTGGAAATGAGCAAACCGATCGACCTGATTACGCTGTCCGAATCGCTCGAACAAAAAGGCGATTTAGACTCAGTCGGCGGTTTTGCTTATCTGGCAGAACTCTCTAAAAACACCCCAAGTGCGGCAAACATCGGCGCTTATGCCGATATCGTGCGCGAACGTGCCGTTGTGCGTGAAATGATTTCCGTCGCCAACGAAATCGCCGACGCCGGTTATGACCCGCAAGGTCGCAGCAGCGAAGACCTGCTCGATTTAGCCGAATCCCGCGTATTCCAGATTGCCGAAAGCCGCGCCAGTAAAGACGAAGGCCCGAAAAGCATCGACCGCATTCTGGAAAGCACGGTGTCCCGTATCGAAGAACTGTTCCAGCGCCCGCACGATGGCGTGACGGGCGTATCGACCGGTTATGCGGATCTCGATAAGAAAACCGCCGGTCTGCAAAAATCTGACCTGATTATTGTGGCGGCGCGTCCGTCGATGGGTAAAACCACGTTTGCGATGAACCTCGCCGAAAACGCCGCGATGATGCAGGATAAACCGGTCTTAATCTTCAGTCTGGAGATGCCCGGCGACCAGATCATGATGCGTATGCTGGCGTCGCTTTCCCGCGTCGACCAGACCAAAATCCGTACCGGCCAGCTCGACGATGAAGACTGGGCGCGTATTTCCAGCACCATGGGGATTTTGCTCGAAAAACGTAACATGTATATCGACGATTCCTCCGGCCTGACGCCAACCGAAGTCCGTTCCCGCGCACGCCGTATTTTCCGCGAACACGGCGGTCTGAGCCTGATCATGATCGACTACTTACAGCTGATGCGTGTTCCGGCGCTGTCCGATAACCGTACGCTGGAAATCGCCGAAATCTCCCGCTCGCTCAAAGCACTGGCGAAAGAGTTGCAGGTGCCGGTGGTGGCGCTGTCGCAGCTGAACCGAAGCCTGGAGCAGCGCGCCGACAAACGTCCGGTCAACTCCGACTTGCGTGAATCCGGCTCCATCGAGCAGGACGCCGACTTAATCATGTTCATCTATCGTGACGAGGTTTATCACGATAACAGTGAAGAAAAAGGCATCGCGCAGATCATCCTCGGTAAGCAACGTAACGGCCCGATCGGGACCGTTCGCCTGACGTTTAACGGGCAGTGGTCACGGTTTGATAACTATGGCGGCCCGCAATACGACGAAGACTAACGTCTCAGGTTTTGACTTTATCCCTCCCCTTTCAGAAGGGGAGGTCAGGTGGGGTTTGGTTCTCAACCCCGCTTTCGGAAACTCTCCATTTCATTAAAGGACTCAAAATGAAAGCGGCTACGGCTGTCATTGATCGCCGCGCTCTGCGACACAATCTGCAACGGGTGCGTCATCTGGCGCCACAAAGTCGTCTCGTTGCGGTCGTGAAAGCAAACGCTTATGGGCACGGTTTACTGGAAACGGTGCACAGCTTGCAGGATGCCGATTATTACGGCGTGTCCCGGCTCAGCGAGGCGTTATCGCTGCGTAAATCCGGCATTGTTAAACCCATTCTCCTGCTCGAAGGTTTCTTCTCACCGGATGAATTGCCGCTGCTGGTGGAACATCAGCTCGATACCGCCGTTCACAGCATCGAACAGCTCGACGCGCTGGAAAACGCGCAACTGGCGCGCCCGCTGAATGTCTGGCTGAAACTCGACACCGGCATGCACCGTCTGGGCGTGAACCCGGCGCAGGCTGAGGCGTTTTATCAGCGCCTGAGCGCCTGCAAAAATGTTGTTCAGCCGGTCAATATAATGAGTCATTTCTGCCGTGCCGATGAGCCGGAAAGCGATGCTACGCCGAAGCAGCTGGCCTGTTTTAATGCGTTTGCCGCCGGTAAGCCGGGGCAAAAATCGATTGCCGCTTCCGGCGGGATCCTGCTCTGGTCGCAGTCGCACATGAGTCTGGTGCGTCCGGGGATAATCCTTTACGGCGTATCGCCGCTGGAAACCGGAGACGCCAGCGATTTTGGTCTGCAACCAGCGATGACGCTGACCTCCAGCCTGATTGCGGTGCGCGAGCATTTCGCCGGTGAACCGGTCGGTTACGGCAGCACCTGGACCAGCGATCGCGACACCCGTCTGGGCGTGGTGGCGATGGGGTATGGCGACGGTTACCCGCGCAGTGCGCCGAGCGGAACGCCGGTGCAGGTCAATGGCCGCATCGTGCCGCTGGTCGGACGCGTTTCGATGGACATGATCACGGTGGATTTAGGGCCGGACGCGACGGATAAAGTTGGCGATGAAGTCATCTTCTGGGGGCCAGCTCTGCCGGTTGAACGCGTTGCGCAGGCAACCGGCATCAGTGCGTATGAACTGGTCACGCAGCTCAGCGAAAGGGTTTGCCGCCAGTATATTGGCGACTGACGTTTACTTCTTCACCGCCAGCCACTGGCTGACAATTTGCTGATATTCGCCGGTGGCTTTACTCAGGTGAAGCCACTGGTCGACATACATCTTCCAGCTAATATCATCACGCGGCAGCATGTAGGCTTTCTCGCCATATTGCAGCGGCTTTTTCGGGTTTACCGCACACAGTTTTGGATAGTGTTTCTGCTGATACAGCGCTTCAGACGCATCGGTAATCATCACGTCGGCTTTCTTATCCACCAGCTTCTGGAAAATCGTCACGTTATCGCTCAGCGTCAGCGTGCCTTTTGGCAGATGGCTGTGAACGAACGCTTCATTGGTGCCGCCCGCCGGTTCAATCAGGCGAACGGAGGATTTGTTCAGCTGCTCAACGGTCTGGTATTTCCGCACATCTTCGCAACGCACCAGCGGAATTTTCCCGTCCTGATCCAGCACATTGGCAAACCATGCTTTTTGCTGGCGTTTCAGCGTGACGGAAATGCCGCCCATCGCGATATCACAATGCCCGGCGTTCATTTCATCCGGCAGCGATTTCCAGGTGACCGGCACCCAGGTCGGTTTTACGCCCAGACTGGCCGCCAGTGATTCCGCCATGGCAATATCAATGCCTTCGTACTGGCCGTCTTCTTTCAAAAAGGTGTACGGTTTGTAATCGCCAGTGGTACAGACGTTCAGCGAACCTTTCTGTAATACACGTTCAAGACGGGATGAGGTGGCGTCTGCGTGGGCCAGTGCGGGTATTACGGCAAGAAATGCGAGAGGGTAGAGGATTTTTTTCATTATTCTTTCCTTGAGTTTAAATCACGCGCAAGTATAAGAAAAAACAGCCGATAAGTAATTAACCGGTATATACCCGTCATACTTCAAGCTGTTTATGCGTTGGCTGCACCCGCTCACCCCAGTCACTTACTCGAGTAAGCTCCCGGGGATTCACGGCTTTGCCGCCTTCAAACAACTTGAATTATTTTGGGTATAGTCTTTGCAAAGTTAAATCACTATAAACAAAAATTAAAACGACAGGAAAGGTGCTATGTACAGCGTTGATGATTACGACCTGAAAATTCTGACCTTATTACAAGCTAACGGAAGACTGACTAATCAGGAATTAAGCGAACTGGTAGGATTATCCGCATCACAATGCTCACGTCGCCGCATTGGTCTGGAACAGGCGCAGTTAATCCTCGGTTATCATGCACGTCTGGCTCCGGAAGCGCTCGGTCTGGGTATGATAGGTTTGATTGAAGTCAGACTTATCAACCATTTACCTGCACAAGTTGACGCTTTCCACAGCATGCTCGGTGAAGTCGATGCCATCATCGACGCCTATAAAACCACCGGTGATGCGGATTATCTGCTGAAAGTCGCCGTCAAAGATTTGGCCGGTTTGAGCACATTGATCAGCCAAATCCTCTCTGTGCACAAAAGTGTGGCGCACGTGAAAACCTCGGTTGTGCTTAACCGTTTAAAAGAAAACGGTCTTTTAACCTTAGCCTGATAAAAATAACGCCAGCGTAATAAATAAAACCCTCTGTTTATTACGCACTATTATGGTGACTTATTTTGGTGCGAATTCCCGTTTCTGGTGCATGAAAATGAATTAAAATGCGCAATCTGTGCATGTAAAGATTAATTAACGCGTCACAAAATCTTATTTTCGTTTTTTAATGCAAATTGCGTGCGTAAATATTGCCTTAATTCCCCGTCTCCTTAATTATCACGAAAAGACTTTTGAGTATCTTTATCCGGGGAAAGGGGAATTATGGCAAGTTTGGACAATATTAAGCCCGCCGCTGAACAACCGCACAGCGGGCACACGCTGGTTGAAGATGCGCTGGCGATTATCATTGGTACGCTGATGGTCTCGTTTGGCGTGGTGATGCTACGTCAGGTCGGCGCGCTGACCGGCGGAACGGCGGGGATGGCGTTTCTGGCGCATTATATTTCGCACGTCTCATTCGGTACGGCTTTCTTTATTATCAACTTACCGTTCTATTATTTATCCATCCGCCGCATGGGCTGGCAGTTCACGCTGAAAACATTTGCGGCGGTGGCGCTGGTCTCGGTGTTCTCTGATTTGCACCCGCTGTTCGTTCACTTCGATCATCTCCAACCTTTCTACGCCACGCTGTTTGCCAACGTCATCATGGGGATTGGCTTTATCGTCCTGTTTCGCCACAAAGCCAGCCTCGGTGGCGTGAATATTCTGGCGCTGTTCCTTCAGGATAAATATGGCATCCGCGCCGGTAAATTCCAGATGGGCGTCGACTGCTGCATCGTGCTGGCGTCGCTGTTTGTGGTCAGCGTTGAAATGCTGATCGCCTCCATTCTGGGCGCGGTGATCGTTAATCTGATTATCGCCATGAACCACCGGCCGGGGCGTTACAGCGTCTGATGCAAAAAAAACGGCGCAGATTTCTGCACCGTTTTTTGCCTTGTTTTTATGTCCGTCGTCGCCCTGTTATGCAGCGAAACCGCCGTCGATGGTCAGGCTGGAACCGGTGATATATCCCGCTTCAGGGCCTGCCAGATACGCCACGAAACCGGCGATTTCACTGTCTTTACCGTAACGATCCAGTGCCATAAAGCTCAGCATCCCTTCTGCCATCTCGCCGTCAGCCGGGTTCATATCGGTATCCACCGGGCCGGGCTGCACGTTATTGACGGTTATGCCGCGCGGGCCTAAATCACGCGCCAGGCCTTTTGTCAGGCCGACAATCGCGGATTTGCTCATGGCATACACCGCGCCGCCCTGGAACGGAATGCGATCTGCGTTGGTGCTGCCGATGGTGATGATGCGGCCGCCGTCCGGCATATGGCGCGCGGCCTGCTGGCTGGCAACAAAAACGCTGCGCACGTTAACCGCAATGGTGCGGTCGAAATCGTCGATTGTCAGCGCGTCCAACTCGCCGAACGCCAGAACACCGGCGTTGTTGACCAGAATATCGATTTTACCGAAAGCCTGAGCGGCGTTGTCGATAGCGGAACGCACGCTGCTTTCATCGGCGCTGTCGGCTTTAATCGCAAGGGCTTTACCGCCGGTGGCTTCGATGGATTTCACCAGTGCCTGCGCTTTTTCGTCGGAAGAAACGTAGGTGAAAGCGACGCTGGCACCGTCGTGGGCCAGGCGCTTAACGATAGCGGCACCGATGCCGCGTGATCCGCCCTGAACAAAAGCGGCTTTGCCTTGCAGTGATTGCTGAGTGGTCATTTTAAATGGCTCCGGTTCGAATGAGGTGACTGTTAGATCCTAGTCTATCTGGGCTGATTAGCTTCTCAGACGAACGGGCGGTTTTATATGCAATGGGTGCCCGAAAATTGACAACAATGTTGTCATCTTTTTTAACGAACTTTGATAGTCTGTGAAAGAGCAGCGATGCGCCGGTATGACTGGCGTGGATTGCCGCGCCACTCAACCAAACCAAGGAGATGTATACCGTGTTCCAACATGTTGATGCCTATGCCGGTGACCCGATTTTGTCGCTGATGGAAAGCTTTAAGACCGATCCAAGACAAGACAAAGTGAACCTGAGCATCGGTCTCTATTACGACGAGCAGGGTATTATCCCGCAACTGGCTGCGGTGGAAAACGCAGAGCAACAGCTGAACGCCGGGCCACAGGCCGCGTCAGTGTATCTGCCGATGGAAGGCCTGCCAGCGTACCGCGCAGGCATTCAGGAACTGCTGTTTGGCGCAGAACATCCGGCGCTGAAACAACAGCGTATCGCCACCATTCAGACCGTTGGCGGTTCCGGCGCGCTGAAAGTAGGCGCTGACTTCCTGAAGTTTTATTTCCCGAATTCAGAAGTTTACGTGAGCGACCCGACCTGGGAAAACCACGTGGCGATTTTTGGTGGCGCAGGCTTCAAAGTGCACACCTATCCGTACTTTGACCCTGAAACGCTGGGCGTAAACTTTGAGGCGATGACTGACCGCCTGAAAACCCTGCCAGCGAAAAGCATCGTGCTGCTGCATCCGTGCTGCCACAACCCGACAGGTTCTGACCTGACGCCGGCCCAGTGGGATCAGGTGATCGAAATTACGAAACAGCGCGAGCTGATCCCATTCCTCGACATTGCTTATCAGGGCTTTGGTGCAGGCATTGATGAAGATGCTTACGCGATCCGCGCGATGGCGTCTGCCGGTGTGAACTGCTTCGTCAGCAACTCCTTCTCGAAGATTTTCTCCCTGTACGGTGAACGCGTCGGCGGGTTGTCCGTGGTGTGTGAAGACAGCGACGCCGCGGGCCGCGTACTGGGCCAGCTGAAAGCGACCGTGCGCCGCAACTACTCCAGCCCGCCGAATTTCGGTGCGAAAGTGGTGGCGAA
This sequence comes from Rahnella sp. PD12R, assembly GCF_019200965.1. Lineage (NCBI taxonomy): Bacteria > Pseudomonadati > Pseudomonadota > Gammaproteobacteria > Enterobacterales > Yersiniaceae > Rahnella > Rahnella sp. PD12R. Next base: position 133,451 of record NZ_JAHTMS010000004.1, read on the forward strand.
AGTCCTGAGCGACAGCGCGCTGAACGCGCAGTGGAAAGCCGAAGTAGAGAAAATGCGTACCCGTATTCTTGAAATGCGTCACACGCTGGTCGACAGCCTGAAAGTCGCCTTGCCGGGTCGTGATTTCAATTACCTGCTGCAACAGCGTGGGATGTTCAGCTACACCGGGTTCAGCGAAGAACAGGTTGTCCGTCTGCGTGAAGAATTCGGCGTTTACCTGATCCTCAGCGGTCGCGTGTGCATGGCCGGCCTGAATCACCATAACGTGAAACAGGTCGCCGAAGCCTTCGCTGCCGTGCAATAACTCCCCGTTTTACACCAAAAGGGCTGACAGCGATGTCGGCCCTTTTTTGTATTTGCGATCTCATCCCTTTCTTTTTCGCCATGTTGCTGCACACTAAATAGACGATTTCGGTAATGGAATCGTTCACCTCAGAGACGGAGAAAGGCAAAAATGACCAGTCTGGAATTGCTCGACTACTGCATGGGAAAACCCGGAGCAGAGCAAAGTACGCAGAACCAATACGGTGCGAATCAGATAAAAGTGGGCGGCGTGATGTTCGCAATGTTCTGCGATTGTCAGGGATTTGAGGCGGTTTCGCTGAAAACCAGCCTCGAAATGGCCGGAAAGCTGCGGGCTGAACACACCTGCATTCTTCCCGGCGAGAACCTCAATAAAGCGCACTGGAATACCGTCGTGCTTGACGGCAGTTTGCCGAACTCTCAGCTTTATTCCCTGATCGACAGTTCCTACAAAATGGTCGTTTCCGCGTTGCCGGAGAACACCCGTCAGGAATTCGGCGTCTGATCGCCGGGCCACTGGCCGGTGCCCAGTGTCGCAGGCGAATAATCAGGCGCTTCTCCGCGCCACGGCAACGCTGCGCGAAAGCGCCATACGCGGGTGATGTCCAGGCTCCAGTAACGTTCCGCACCTGAAGGACCGGGGATTTCCTCCGGCTGCCAGTGAATTTTGGTGTGCCCCTGTAAATGCAAAATATCGCCGCTGGCGAAATCGATAAAAAGCAGCGCGGCGCGGGGCTCAGCCAGCAGATTTCCCAGCGTATTCATATACTGATTTCCCCGGTAGTCCGGCACCCACAGCCGGTTTCCCACCAGATGCGCAAACCCCGGCTGACCACCGCGATGCGACACATCGGTTCCGCCATGCGCGTGGCTGGCGATGAAAAAGGTATCGGCACGCGCAATCAGCGCGCGGGCGTCTTCGTCCGGTTCCGTCATGTCTTCGCGTGCGGGCAGCGGTTGGTGTACCGGAACGTCCGTCAGTTTGCGGATCTGAATATACTTCGGACAGTTGCCAAAACTCTGATCGATGAGGATCTCGATCCGGTTTTTGTCCATGCGGCCGATCCTGCCGTTCGCCCGGTTTCGTCTGCGGTTGGAGAAATCGATCCCCAGCGCACCGACCTCTTTCCCAGGTTCCAGCGCGGCCTGCGCCGGATCGTCTGGACGCCGTGGCGCATTCACCCGCAGATGTTTGTCATCCGGCGCGCGAATAAAACCGGCGGGACCGGTCAGGATCGTCGCCACCGGCCAATCATTTTCATCCAGCGTGGCGACAAACAGATAAGGCAGCGCGGCAAAAAACAACCGGTGCTGTTCCGGCATCGCCTCGCGTATTCCGTGCGCAGAAACATCGAACCCCGCCAGATCCTGCGCCAGGATTTCATCGGTATGAAATACGCTGTTCATGGCGGCTTACAGCGCTCTTTCGGGCAACGGCGACGCAGGAAGCGGCGTGAAGCCCGGCAGATTTTCAATCCGTTTCAGCCAGCGGCGGATCGCCGGATAATCTTCCAGCGAAACGCCGCCTTCCGGCGCCGCGGCGATGTAGCTGTAGCAGGCCAGATCGCCAATCGTAGTGCGATCGGTCGCCAGAAACTCATGCGTTTCAAAATGCTTTTCCAGCTGCGGCAAAAATTTCGCCGTCAGCTCCAGCGCGTAGTCATAAGGTTCCGGTGCAGAAAATTGTTTCACCATCCGTGTTGAAGCCGGGCCAAAACGCACTTCACCGGCGGCGCGGGACAACCATTTCTGCACTTCCGCTGCTTTCAGCGGATCTTCCGGCAGCCAGTGGCTGTCCGGTGCGTAGCGTTTCACCAGATACACTAGAATGGCGTTGCTGTCGGTGATGACGTGTTCGCCATCGACTAAAACAGGCACCTGTTGCAACGGATTCAGGTGAGCAAATTCTTCGGTTTTGCGTTCGGCGGCACCAGCTTCTTTCAGCTCAAAAGGCAGATTGAGCATCTTAAGCAATAAGGTGACGCGGTGGCAGTGGCCGGATAGCGGCGTGCCGAAAAGCTGGATAGCGGGCATGGAATGTCTCCTTTGTCTGTGTCGTATAAACATTACTCTTGCGCGAAATGATTGTGATCCACGAAGATTGAAATTGAGTGTTTCACTTTGTGGAAGAATCTATGGACCGTTTGGACGAAATGGCGATTTTTGTCGCCGTACTTCAGTATGGCAGCCTGGCGGAAGCCGCCCGTAAACTTCACCGTTCGCCGCCAGCAATCACGCGCGCGATTGCCTCGCTGGAACACCGATTCGGTGCGCGACTGGTCGAGCGCACCACCCGCAGCCTGGCGCCGACAGAAGCGGGCGCACGTCTGGCTGAAAAAGCGAGGCTGTTGCTCAGCCACTATCAGGACGCCGTGGAAGACACCGCTGAAACCCAGCTGAGCGGCCTGTTGCGGCTGACTGCGCCGGTTCAGTTCGGGCGTAAACACGTTGCGCCGCTGGTGATGGAATTTCTCGAACAGAACCCGGACATGCAGATTGAGATGATGCTCAGCGACCGGAATCTGGACTTAATCGACGAAGGGCTGGATCTGGCGGTGCGCATCGGGCATCAGGAAGATTCGGGCAAAGTGGCGCGTAAAGTGGCTGACGTCACCCGCGTGCTGGTCGCCAGCCCGGCGTATCTGGCGCAACACGGTCTGCCGCAGCATCCGTCAGATCTCGCGACGCATCAGACCATCATGGGCACGCTGCGCACGCAAATCCGTGAATGGCGGTTCGGGCCGCACGAAGACGATCTGCGCGTCCGGCTTTCTCCGCGTTTGCTGCTCAATGATGTCGAATCCCAGCTGCTGGCGGTGCGAAGCGGGCGCGGGATTGCGCGGTTATTGTCTTATCAGGTGAGCGAAGATTTGCAGGCCGGAAGCATGGTCCGGCTGCTGACGGATTTCGAACCGCTGCCGCTGCCGGTTCAGCTGGTCGCGCAACAGGTGCAGCAAATGCCACGCAAAGTCCGGACATTCTGGGATTTCGCCTTCCAGCGCCTGAGCGTGCTGCCGCAGTTGCATCCTCTGAAAAGTGATTTGGGAAATGGTTGAACAAGGTTTCCAGATAGTCTTGTGGTGTAAAGTGATTTTTGACATGAAAAGTTCATCACTTTACACTGATAAAAATGACTTTTCACGGAGCCGCAAATGACAGCGAAAATAACTAAACTGGTCGCGTATCTTGAATCAATTTTAGGTTTTCGCGCTAAAGCCACCGAGGTGAAGCTCAACGTCTCATTCAGTGTTCAGGCGTTTTACAGCTTCTGCGAGCTGGAAATTTGTGTGCCCGGCGAAAACCCGCTGATGGTGCTGGCTGCCTTGCAGCGCGACGACGAGTACCCGGGCATTGTTGCACTGAAAAAAAGGCTGTCGGTTATTGAGAAAGCGACAAATAAGGTCGTGGTGTATGTCAGCGAAAATATGAATCTGGCAGAACGCCGGAGCCTGATTGAACATCACATCAATTTCATCGCGATCAAAAGCCAGTTCTATGTCCCTGAGCTGGCGATGGATTTGCGAGAAGCCTTCCGGAACAGGAAAAAAACCACCGGATCAGACACCGGGAACGATCTTTCCCCCGCGACTCAGGCTATGCTGATCCCGCTTTTATTCGATGACTCCATCTATCAACCGGGCGTTATCTGCACGGCAGAGCGGTTAATGGGCCCGTACCAGTACAGCCGGGTGACGCTCTCGAAAGCCATTTCTGAGCTGAAGAAATCCGGGCTTCTCGTCTCAACGCATGAGAAAGATTTCTCCACCCGTTTTTATTCACTCAGGCATTCACGCTCAGAAACGTTTGAAAAGGCGTTGCGGGTGATGCGCAATCCGGTCAGCAAACGCGTTTGGGTCAACAAAATCCCGTCTCTGGAAGAGGGCGTTTGTTACGCCGGAGACAGCGCTTTAGCGCAATACACAATGCTTTCCCAAAGTGCGCAGCCGGTCTTTGCGATGACGCGAAAAGTGTTTACCTCACTCCTGAAACGTGGGGAATTTGAGGAAGCCACGCACATCGACAGCGCAAGGGCGACGGTTGAAATCTGGCGTTATCAGAGCCCTAAAGCAGCAACGCATATCGTTGATGAGATATCGCTCTATCTGACCCAAAAAGACAACACGGACGAGCGCGTGCAGCTTGCACTCAGCGAGTTCAGGGAGAATTACCCATGGATGAAATTCGGGGATTAACACTGTTTGGCGAGCATTTCAAAGAACATCAGGATCAATACGTACTTATCGGCGGCGTCGCATCCTGGATCACGATGGATGAAGCCGGGGAAGAATTTCGCGCGACGAAAGACCTGGATATCGTGCTCATTATTGAGGCCCTGACGCCTGATTTTGTAAACGTGTTTTGGGAATTCATAAAGTCGGGCAACTACGAAATCCGTCAGACCAGTGAAGGCAAGCCCATTTTCTACCGCTTCCAGAAACCGGCAAACTCCAGCTTCCCCATTCAGATTGAGCTTTTCTCCCGCTCTCCAGAAGGAATGGAAATCCCGGAAGATGCTCAAATCACGCCTGTACCAAAGAATGAAAGTGTTTCCAGTCTTTCGGCCATTCTTCTCGACGAACATTATTACGCGTTTCTCAGACAGGGAATTCAGCGTACTGAATTATTCTCGTATATCGGTGCAGACCGGTTAATTCCTTTCAAAATGAATGCGTGGCTGGATCTTTCAAACCGTAGGAAATCTGGGGAGCAGATAGATTCGAGGGTGGTGAATAAGCATCGAAATGATGTTCTCCGGCTGTCTGGTCAGCTAACGAGTGACGCCGTTGCTATCCCCGTGAGTATACGTGAGGACATGGAGCGTTTTCTTGCAAAACTGCCTGATGAAAATGTCGATCTTCGTTCACTGAATGAGCGCGGTTCAATGGATGACGTCATTAACCGAATCAGAACTGGGTTTGGTCTGTAGTTGAGGAACTGGCGTCGCGTCTGACATCTTGCTGTAAGAAAAAGGCCTTCCCCGTCGGGAAGGCCTTTTGCATAACATTAAGCCGTTTTCTTCGCCTGCTGGCTGTGGCGTTCGAGCAGAGGTTTCAGGAAGCGTGCGGTGTGCGATTCTTTGCATTCCGCGACGGTTTCCGGTGTCCCGGCAACCAGAATCTGGCCGCCGCCTGCGCCGCCTTCCGGCCCCAGATCGACAATCCAGTCCGCGGTTTTAATCACGTCCAGATTGTGTTCAATCACCACAATGGTATTGCCCTGATCGCGCAACTGATGCAGCACTTCCAGTAATTGCTGGATGTCGGCAAAGTGCAGACCGGTGGTCGGTTCGTCGAGAATATACAGCGTCTGGCCGGTGCCGCGTTTGGAAAGCTCACGCGCCAGTTTCACACGCTGCGCTTCACCGCCGGACAGCGTGGTCGCTGACTGGCCGAGGCTGATATACGTCAGGCCGACGTCGATTAACGTCTGCAATTTACGCGCAAGGGCAGGGACGGCGTCGAAGAAATCACGGGCTTCTTCAATCGTCATTTCCAGCACTTCGTGGATGCTCTTGCCCTTGTATTTAATTTCCAGCGTTTCGCGGTTATAGCGTTTGCCTTTGCACTGATCGCACGGCACATAAATATCCGGCAGGAAGTGCATTTCGACTTTGATCACGCCATCGCCCTGACAGGCTTCGCAGCGGCCGCCTTTGACGTTGAAACTGAAACGCCCCGGCGTATAGCCGCGTGAACGTGATTCCGGCACACCGGCAAACAGTTCGCGAACCGGCGTGAAAATGCCGGTGTACGTCGCCGGGTTAGAGCGCGGCGTACGGCCAATCGGGCTCTGGTCGATGTCGATCACTTTATCGAAATGCCCCAGACCTTCGATTTCACGGTATGGCGCAGCTTCGGCGATGGTCGCGCCGTTCAGTTCGCGCTGTGCCAGCGGGAACAACGTGTCGTTAATGAGCGTCGATTTGCCTGAGCCGGACACGCCGGTGATGCAGGTGAACAGGCCCACCGGCAGCGTCAGCGTGACATCTTTCAGATTGTTGCCTTTCGCGCCGGACAGTTTCAGCACTTTCGTTGCGTCCGCAGGCACACGCTGCGCAGGCACAGAAATTTCACGTTTACCGCTGAGGAACTGGCCGGTCAGCGATTCTTCGTTCGCCATGATGTCTTCTGCGGTGCCTTCTGCAACCACTTCACCGCCGTGGACGCCAGCGCCAGGGCCGATATCGATAATATGGTCGGCGGCGCGGATTGCGTCTTCGTCGTGTTCTACCACGATGACCGTATTGCCGAGATCACGCAGGTGGATCAGGGTTTCCAGCAGGCGTTCGTTGTCGCGCTGATGCAGGCCGATGGACGGTTCGTCCAGCACGTACATCACGCCTACCAGACCGGCACCAATCTGGCTCGCCAGACGGATACGCTGGGCTTCGCCGCCGGACAGCGTTTCGGCAGAACGGGACAGCGAGAGGTAGTTCAGGCCGACGTTCACCAGGAATTTCAGGCGATCGCCGATTTCTTTCAGCACTTTCTCAGCGATTTTTGCGCGTTGGCCGCTGAGTTTCATGTTGCGGAAGAAATCCATCGCATGGCCGATGCTGAAATCAGAGATTTCCGGCAGCGTGGTTTCTTCGACAAACACGTTACGCGCTTCTTCGCGCAGACGTGTGCCTTTACAGGATGTACAAGGGCGGTTGCTGATGTATTTAGACAGCTCTTCGCGCACGGCGCTGGATTCCGTTTCTTTATAACGGCGTTCCATGTTGTGCAGCACACCTTCGAACGGATGGCGACGGATTGATGTGTCACCGCGATCGTTGATGTATTTGAATTCAATGGTGGTTTTGCCGGAACCGTGCAGGATTGCATGGCGCACGTCGCTGCTCAGTTCGTTAAACGGCGCTTCCACATCGAAATCGTAATGCTCGCCCAGTGAGCGCAGCATCTGGAAATAATAGAAGTTACGGCGATCCCAGCCGCGGATTGCGCCACCGGCCAGGGAAAGCTCAGGGTTTTGTACCACGCGTTCCGGATCGAAGAACTGCTGCACGCCCAAACCATCGCAGGTCGGGCAGGCACCGGCCGGGTTGTTGAACGAGAACATACGCGGTTCGAGTTCGCGCATGCTGTAGCCACACACCGGACAGGCGAAGTTGGCAGAGAACAGCATTTCATCGGCTTTCGGGTCATCCATATCGGCGACCACTGCGGTACCGCCGGACAATTCCAGCGCGGTTTCGAAGGATTCCGCGAGGCGCTGCGCCAGATCATCACGCACTTTAAAGCGGTCAACGACCACTTCGATGGTGTGTTTTTTCTGCAATTCCAGCTTCGGCGGATCCGACAAATCACAAACTTCGCCGTCGATACGCGCACGGATATAGCCTTGTGATGCCAGATTTTCCAGCGTTTTGGTGTGCTCGCCTTTACGGTCTTTCACGATCGTCGCGAGCAGCATCAGGCGTTGGCCTTCCGGCTGCGCGAGTACGTTATCCACCATCTGGCTGACGGTCTGCGCGGACAACGGAATATTGTGGTCCGGGCAGCGCGGCTCGCCCACGCGGGCAAACAGCAGACGCAGGTAGTCGTGGATTTCGGTAATCGTCCCGACGGTGGAACGCGGGTTATGTGATGTTGATTTTTGCTCAATCGAAATCGCCGGAGACAGACCTTCAATATGGTCGACGTCCGGTTTTTCCATTAAGGATAAAAATTGGCGTGCATAGGCAGACAGCGACTCGACGTAGCGGCGCTGGCCTTCGGCGTACAGCGTATCGAACGCCAGAGAGGACTTGCCTGAACCGGATAAGCCGGTGACAACAATCAGTTTGTCGCGCGGGATAATCAGGTTGATATTCTTGAGATTATGGGTGCGTGCGCCCCGAACTTCGATCTTATCCATTCATCATTCCCGGATTAACTTGATAGCTCACCGTGCCGGTGACCGTCGGAAAGTGTGGCATCGCGCCGGCCAGCGAATCAGGCACAGAGAAGAACGTAACGCGCAATTATGACACAAATCACAGCCCATGCCACCCCAAAACCTGAATGTATATCCAGTACTCGATGTAACAGGCGATCATTTACTGAGCATTATGGAATGAATGTCCCGGCGAAGAACATCCGTTCGAGCCCGGCTGTGTTTTGTGGTTATGACGGCGGCGTTTTGTGGTTATAATGATACGAAGTGAGTCTCTCACATCTCAAACTGTGGTTTCAGCCACGACATACATCATCAGGAGAATCCACATGGCCAGCAGAGGCGTAAACAAAGTTATTCTCGTCGGTAATCTCGGACAAGATCCAGAAATCCGCTACATGCCAAACGGCGGCGCCGTTGCCAACATGACGCTGGCAACCTCCGAAAGCTGGCGTGACAAAGCCACCGGCGAGCAGAAAGAAAAAACAGAATGGCACCGCGTTGTGCTGTTCGGCAAATTAGCCGAAGTTGCCGGTGAATACCTGAAAAAGGGTTCACAGGTTTATATCGAAGGTGCACTGCAAACCCGTAAATGGACCGATCAGGCTGGCGTAGAAAAATACACCACCGAAATCGTTGTTAACGTGGGCGGCACCATGCAGATGCTCGGCGGCCGTACCGGCGGCGGCGCACCAGCAGGTGGCGGTCAGGCATCAGCAGGCGGCGGCCAGCAGGGCGGTTGGGGTCAGCCTCAGCAGCCACAAGGCGGCAACCAGTTCAGCGGCGGCCAGCAGGCTCGTCCGGCTGCGCAAAACAACGCGCCAGCACAAAGCAACGAACCCCCAATGGATTTCGACGACGATATCCCGTTCTGATTCTGTGCCTTCGGGCGTCAAAATCTGAAACTAAAAAGCCCCTCACGGGGCTTTTTGCTTTTCTGCACCAGACAATTTCTGACCCTTACACCTTCTCTACCGCGCCAAACACCAGTCTTCCCTGATGGAATGTCGCTTTGACGTCAGACACCCGCGCGACAGCTTCGGCTGAACAGCTGGCGTCGACCAGAATCATCTCAGCGTTGTCGTTGAGTGCGGGCCACTGGCGTTTCCCGGCATCATCGAGCGGCAGGACATTGCCGGTGGCGATGGCGAGGGAGCGGGTCAGACCGAATTCGTCGGAATTACCGTAGAGCTGGGCGTACAGGCTGGCTTTTTCCAGCATGCTGCCGGTGCCGAACGGTGACCAGTGGTCGATCACGCTGTCGGTGCCGGTCATGACGAAGACGCCTTTCTGGCTCAGCTGCGGCAGCGGCATATTCAGTTTGCCGAGCGGAATGGTGGAGGCCACGGTGAACTGCTGTTCGGACAGCCCGTTGATGACTTCATCCAGCTCCGCGCCCTGCATCATCGCCAGCGCAAAACCGTGGCTGAGTGTCACTTTGCCTTTCAGCTGCGGGTTTTTCTCCACGGTCTGAATCATGTATTTCACTGCGGCGATCCCGGCAGGCGTCGTTTCATGCAGATGAATATCCACGCCTTTATTTGCGTCGAGCGCAATCTGGAACATCGCGTCCAGCGACTTTTCCATTGCGCCGTCAACGTTGGTCGGATCCAGTCCGCCGACGTACTGCACACCCATTTGCATCGCTTCGCGCATCAGGCCGTCCACTTTCGAATGCAGCAAACCGTGTTGAGGAAACGCCACGATCTCACAACTGAAATCCTGCTGATGTTTTTCCAGCGCGATTTTCAGGTGTTCAAGACTTTTCAGGCCGCTGACCGGGTCGATATTGCAATGGCTGCGCGCCACGGTGGTGCCTTTGGAATGCAGCAACCCGATGATCGCTTCGGCGTGTTCTACCGACGTCGGCAGCAGTTTCGGGATCAGCACCTGCTCGCGGGCAATCATACCCATGATGGTTTTGCCTTTACGCGGACGCGGCGCTTCCCATTTGCCGCCGTAAAAGGTTTTGTCGAGGTGGATGTGCATGTCGCGCGTGGCAGGCAGAAGAAGCAGCCCTTTAGCGTCAAAGGCCGGTAACGTGCTGGCCGGGGCGTCTTTTGCAGGCTGAATCGCCACAATTTTGCCGTTATTGATATCAAGATTGTACAGGCCGGTTTGCGTACCAGTCACCATGTCGCCTTCACGCTCGAAACCTTCTTCCAGCCGGACATTGCGCAGCTGGTAGTGCGTGGCAGAAATCGTCGTCGCCTGACGGGGATCGTCGCAGGTTCCCATGTTCTGACCAGCGCGGACGGCAGACGCCGACGCCATGCCGGAGGCCAGCAGGGCACCGGTGGCCGTGACTTTTGCGCTGTTTGAGAGAAAGTTTCTGCGGCTTTGTTGCTGAGGGTTTTGCACGTCGAATTCCTTATTCATGATGCTCAGAGGATGCTGCTTTTCTCTTCACCCTAAAAGATCTCTCCGGTTCCGGCTGCGATATTTCCCACTGCCTGTCAGTGGGAAACGCAATGCTCAGCTGAGCTGGCAAAACTCGCGCAATTTTCCCGCCAGCGCGATTTGCGCCGCCGTGGCGTCCGGGCGGTAAAACAGCGCCAGCTCGACGTTATCCACGGTGGGTAAGCCGCTTTCTGCGCTGAGAATACGGTGTTCCGGCGTGACACAGCTGGCGGGCAGAAGCGTGATGCCCAGCCCGGCGGCGCTTGCGGCGACCAGCGCGGCGAGGCTCGCGCTGCTGTAGCTGATCCGCCAGCTGCGCCCGATGGCGTCCAGCGCCTGGCACAATTCTTCACGATACAAACCGTTGAGCGGGAACAGCACCAGCGGCACCGGGTCGCGCTCAAAAGCCGGAAACCCGGCGCTGTCGAGCCACAGAATCGGCTCGGGGCGCGACGCATTGGCTTTCTCGCCGGTCAGCTGTTTCACCAGAATAATATCCAGCATGTCCTGCTGCCACGCGCGGCGCAGTTCGTGGCTCAGGCCGCTGGTCACATCCAGCCGGATATGCGGATGTTCACGGCAAAACTGCGCCAGCAAAGACGTGGTGGCGGCAGCAAAATCTTCCGGCACGCCGAGACGCACAATGCCGTCCGGCCACTGATCGCTCAGCGCGTCGTGCGCCTCGCCGTTAAGCGCGATAATCCGCCGCGCATAGCCGAGCAGCCGCTCGCCTTCTTCAGTAAGCTGAACCTGATGCGACGTGCGCTCGAGCAAGGGTTTACCTAGCGCTTCTTCAAGCCGCCGGACCTGCTGGCTGACCGTCGATTGCGAAAGATAAACGCGGTCGGCGGCGCGGGTAAAACTGCCGGTTTCGCAGACGGCCACAAAACTGAGCAACTGTTGCGGGCTGAACATGGGATAGCGATTCATTTCATCACTACTTCTGGTTATGGTATTTGAAATCTGAATAGTCAGAAGAGTATCAACCTTCGCGCTCACGCACCAGACTGGCTTGTTGCGCTCCGTTTGCGCTAAAAGAGTGCCTTGTTTTAGCGCATTCCGGCCGGATTTCGGCGGGTATTTATTTGCCTTAAGATTGTATACAAGGCTTATTGCGCAAATCCGCTTTCTGGTACAGAAATTGCTTTTTCCTTGTGAGACTTCAAGGAGAAAAATATGAAAGCGATCGTGATTGGTGGCGGTATTGGCGGAGCATGTGCGGCGATTGCGCTCAAGCGTTTTGGCATCGAAACGGCGGTATACGAGGCGGTGAAAGAGATCAAACCGGTGGGCGCGGCGATTTCTATCTGGCCGAACGGCGTGAAATGTCTGAATTATCTCGGGATGAAAGAACCGTTGCGCAAGCTGGGCGGGCAGATGCGTTTTATGGCCTACAAAGATTATCAGCAGGGCCAGACGATGACGCGCTTCTCGATGGATCCGCTGATTCAGAGCGTGGGCGAGCAGCCGTATCCGGTGGCGCGCGCGGAGCTTCAGTCGATGCTGCTCGATACCTATGGCCGCGACGAGGTGCAGTTTGGCAAACGCGTTACGCACGTTGAGGAATCCGCAGACAGCGTCACTGCCTGGTTTGACGATGGGTCATCAGCGACAGGCGATGTGCTGATTGCCGCCGATGGCACGCATTCTGTGATCCGTCAGCACGTTCTGGGCTACGCCACCGAGCGCCGTTATGCCGGTTACGTTAACTGGAACGGGCTGGTGGAAATTGATGAAAGTATCGCGCCTGCCGATCAGTGGACGACGTTCGTCGGCGAAGGCAAACGCGTTTCGCTGATGCCGGTAAGCGACAACCGTTTCTACTTTTTCTTTGACGTTCCGCTGCCGAAAGGCCTGCCGGAAGATCGCGCCACGGTGCGCGACGATTTACAGCGCTACTTTGCCGGCTGGGCAGAACCGGTGCAGAAACTCATCAGCCTGATTAATCCTGACACCACCAACCGGATTGAAATCCACGATATCGAACCGTTTATGCAACTGGTGAAAGGGCGGATTGCGCTGCTGGGCGACTCCGGCCACAGCACAACGCCAGATATCGGACAGGGCGGCTGCGCGGCAATGGAAGACGCCGTGGTGCTGGCCAATGTATTGCAAACCAACTCGTTAGGTATTGAAGACGCACTGCTGCGCTATCAGGAAAAGCGGGCGTATCGCGTGAAAGATCTGGTGCTGAAAGCACGTAAGCGCTGCGACGTGACGCACGGTAAAGACATGGCGGTCACCGGCCAGTGGTATGAGGATCTAAAAACAGAAACCGGCGAACGTATTCTTTCCGGCATGTGCGAAACCATTCTGGGTGGCCCGCTGGAATGACCTGACGCCGGGCGTCGTTGTCCGTTTTTTCAGAAACAAACTTTTACATATCCTTAAAGTTTCCTGTGGTTTTGCCGAAAATAGCATCAGAAGGATCAGGGTATCCACTGGCGCTATGGCGCAAAACAAGGGAACTATCAGGATGACAATCATTTCTGCGACAGGCAATCAGTCAGCCACTACGCTGCTGGCCGCCACCAAAACCACGGCAACCGTGACCGCCGTTGCCAGCCAGCAAGCGGCGGCGACGCAGTCGACTTCTGTTACGATCGGGCAGGCGACCAGCAGCACGCCGGTTTACGCCATCACCAAACCGGCGCTGGTGTGGGAAAATGCATCTGCCGATCTTATCTCGTCAAAGCTGGCGGGAAATTTCAGTTCTGCGGGCAATGCGGCGCGTTTTGCCGGGCTGGGTGCGGCGCTGCTGGAGCGCTTTACCACGGATGCGGGCAGTTATTCGCAATCTGTCTTAAAGCAGACGGCGGGTCCGGCTTCCTCCGTCAGCAGCGCGCAATCGCAACTTCATACCAAAGCGGATAACCAGATCACCCTGAGCGTAAAAACGGCCAGCGGTGCCTTGGTGGATATTACGCTGGGCAGCGATGCCGACGGTCTGGGTGTGCAGGTGAACGTCACCAAAGGCACGCTCAGTGATGCCGATCGCACGGCGCTGGCCGGCCTGGCCGACGGTTTTCAGAAAGCCATCGACGGGCTGACCGCGCAACCGCCAAAGCTTGATCTGAGCGGGTTAACAAAATTCGATACCTCAGTGCTGTCTTCCGTTGATTTGCACGCCACGCTGGGCACCAAAAACAACGTTCAGACACTGGATTTCCGCGCCGACGCCAGCACGCGTTCGGTGAAATCTACCGGCGAGCTGGGCACGGTGGATATCAGTGTCGACATGAGCAAACGCGCGCTTCTCGGTACCGACTCACAGCAGAAACAGGCGCTGAATCAGTATCTGAAACAGTTCAGCAGTGCGGGAACGCGGGGCAACGCCGACTCTTCGCTGATGGACATGTTCAAAGATGCATTTACTGCGCTTAACAGCAATTACGGCGCGTCGGCGACTACGTACAAAAGCAGCGGACCAGAACCGGTTCACTTTTCACTGACCAAAACCGACAAAAACATGATGTCCGGGCTGGCCGATTTCACGGCGTCAGTCACGCAGACGCCAACGGATAAAACCAACCCGATGCGCCCTGACGAAGTGGATACTTTCTCTTATCAGGTTTCGCAGGCCAGCACGGTCACCGGCGACAGCACGCAGAACCGCAATATCACGCAAAAGCAGCAGTCGCATCTGGTCGCGAGCTTCCACCAGTCACTAACGCCGGGGCTGAAGCTGAATCTGACCAGTGACCGGGATTCGCAGAATTATCTCTACTATCAGATTGATGACAAAGCCGAAAGCACGACGTCGGTGCAGTACCACAAAGGGGCGCTGGTGAGCGCGTCTGTGGATCAGTCGGCCAGCACCTCAACGCATATTCAGAAGTATGTGAAAGGCTGGCTGGAATCCGACACGACGACGCCGGTGGAAACGTCAAAAACCACGGATTTGCTCGGCAAGCTGCAATCCGCGTGGCAAAGCGATGCGCCACGCATGTCATTCCGGGATTATCTGGCGCATCAGTCGCTGCCGGATCTCAGCGGTCTGGTGTTGCTGGAAGCGGACCCGGTGCAGCTGAAAAACACGTCGGCCTGAATCTGAGTCACTCAAAATAACAGCCTCGCAGGAGGCTGTTACGCTTTCTGCTTACATCTCAAATTTCGTTCCCTGCACGGTGATTTCTGCAAATTGCAGATGGTGCATGAACTCGCGCAAAATCAGCAATGTGGCCGCGAAATCATTGCCATCCGGTAGCCCTTCAAAGTGCGCAGGACGTCCGTTAATCACCAGCGCCAGCCGGTCAAATGTCCGTTCGACGGCGTCGAGCGACAGCGTCATCACCTCGTTTTCTGCCACACCGGCAATGCGTGCCAGCGCGCGGATATCGTTGTCCGTGCTGAACAGCGCCGCGCCAGCGGGAATGTCGTGCCGGATACGAATAATTTCATCTTCCACCACCATAATGGCGGTTTCCATTTCGTCCGGCGTGGGCGGCGTGTGGCGGAAATAGCCCACAGACGTCAGCTGTGAGCCCAGCGTCAGCGGCAAAATCTTGTCTTCAGCCGCGGAATTTCTGACGACAATTTGCGTCTCTTCGTGGCCGATATGCAGTAATACAGCGGGTGTGGTCATCGGTTTCTCCCAATCGATAGATTTCTAACATACTCCCGGCCAGCAGGATCAGGCAATCCTCAGGCAGTATTGGTCTATCTCCCTTTCGCCCGCCGGTCTTAGCATGAAGACTCACAAACCGGAGGCATTCATGAAACAGATTAATCAAATCTATATTAACGGCGAGTTCGTCACCCCGCACGGCACCGAAGTGATGGACCTGATCAATCCGGTGACTGAACAGGTCGCGGCGCAGGTTCGTCTGGCCGATGAAACTGATACCCGCCAGGCGATTGCTGCCGCAAAAGCGGCTTACGTTGATTTCTCACGGACCAGCAAAGCGCAGCGCATTCAGTATTTACAGCAACTGCACGACGCAGTACTGGCGCGGGCAGACGCGCTGGAAGCAGTGATGAGCGCCGAATATGGCGGCTCGCTGGCGATGGTGCGCGGCACCGTAGCGCGGGCGTCCGGCGCATTTTTGCAGGCGATAAAGCTGCTCAGCGAGTATGAATTTGTCCGCCAGATTGGCAGGGCGAAAGTGGTGATGGAACCGCTGGGCGTCGTCGGGCTAATCACGCCGTGGAACGCCAACTACGGTTTCATCTGCAACAAAATGGCGACCGCGCTGGCGGCGGGCAGCACGGTGGTGATCAAGCCCAGCGAGCTGAGCGCGGGCCAGACACAGTTGCTGACAGAGTGCCTGCATGCCGCAGGTTTACCGGCGGGCGTATTTAATATTGTCACCGGACGCGGCGACGTGGTCGGCGCAGAAATTACCCGTCACCCTGATATCGCGAAAATCTCCTTTACCGGTTCGACGGCGGTGGGCAAAGCGATTGCCCGTGGCGCGGTGGACACCCTGAAACGCGTGACGCTGGAACTCGGCGGCAAATCTCCTAACATTCTTCTGCCGGATGTTGATCTCGAAAAAGCCATTCCGCTGGCGCTGGCGGTTGGCACGATGAATAACGGCCAGGCATGCATCGCCGGCACCCGTTTGCTGGTGCCGGAAGAACGGCTGGAAGAAGTGAAAGCGCATCTGGTGCGCGCGGTGGCGAACGTCAAAGTGGGCGACCCGCAGCAGGCGGATACGCAAATCGGCCCGCTGGTGACGGCAAAACAGTACGACCGCGTGCAGAATTATATCCGTCTCGGCGTTGAAGAAGGCGCAGAGCTGGTGTGCGGCGGCGAAGGGCGGCCGGACGGGTTGAGCCACGGTTATTTTGTGAAACCGACGGTGTTTGCGAACGTCACGCCGCAGATGACCATCGCCCGCGAAGAGATTTTCGGGCCGGTGATTTCGGTGCTGACCTACCGCAGCATTGAGGAAGCGGTCAGCATGGCGAACGACACGGTTTACGGCTTGCAGGCTTATGTCAGCGGCGAAGATCGCCAGCAGGCGCGCAGCGTGGCGTCGCAAATTATCGCCGGGCGGGTGTTCGTCAACGGCATGTACGACGTGCCGGACGCGCCGTTTGGCGGCTTCAAACAGTCCGGTCTGGGCCGTGAATTTGGTACTTACGGGCTGGAAGCGTATCTTGAGCCAAAGACCCTGATCGACGATGAGTGAGGATGGTATGAGCCCCCTGACGTCCCTGAGTGCGCGCGTTTTGCGCGCCTTTTCAGCCCTGCCGCCGGATGAAAATTCCTGTCCGACGGCGCTGCCGTGGCTGTCGTTTATCCGTTTCACGCATCCGACGGCGCTCAATAAAGGCATGCTTTCTCCATCGATGTGCCTGATTTTACAGGGCCAGAAAAAAGTGCTGATCGGCGCGGAAGTGGTGGAATACGGCGCGGGCAGTTATCTGCTTTCGGCGATTGATATGCCGGTTTCCGGGCAGGTGACGCAGGCGACGGAAGAGACGCCGTATCTGGGGATCCGTATTGATCTGGATCTGAAAGAAATGGCTGATCTGATGATCGACATGCAGCTCGATCCGCTCCCGGTTGCGCGATCCGGCGGCGTCACGTACGTGGCAAAATCCGATGACTGTCTGGCCGACGCCTTTTTGCGGCTGGTCGTTATGCTGGATATTCCGCAGGATTTACAGGCGCTCGGGCAACTGGTGAAAAAAGAGATTTTCTACCGGCTGATCACCGCACCGGAAGGCGGCCATTTTTATCAGCATTTGCTGTCGTATTATCAGGGGAAAGGCGTGAGCGAGGCGATTGTATGGATCAAAGCCAATTTCGCGCACCCGCTGCGGATGGATGAACTGGCAAAAATTGTCGGAATGAGCGTCTCGAATCTGCATCACCGTTTCAAGGCGCTGACGGTCATGAGCCCGCTGCAATACCAGAAACAGATCCGTTTACTGGAAGCGCGCCGCCTGCTGCTGAGCGGCAATATCGACGCGGCTACTGCGGCATTTCGCGTGGGTTATGAAAGCCCGTCGCAGTTTAACCGGGAATACCGCCGCTCGTTTGGCGCGCCGCCGTTGCAGGATATCGGCCAGCTCAGACAGCAGGGTGTAACGCTGTAGTGTGCGGTGGGCTGCGCCGCGCAAACTCCTTCACCATCCAGTCAATAAACACCCGCACGCGGGGCGAAAGCTGACGGTTACGCGGATAAAGCAGTGCAACCGGCAACGCACCGACCGGGAAATCCGCCAGAATTTGCACCAGCGTGCCCTGCGCCAGATCGTCGGTTAACCCGTAATGCGGTACCTGCATAATGCCCATTCCGCACCGCGCCGCTTCCTTCATACTTTCCGCACCGTTGACCGACAAACTGGTCGGCAACATCACTTCCCGCGTTTTCCCGTTCTGATGAAAAACCAGCGGCAACAGGCCGCCGGTCGCGCTTGAACGGTAGCCAATCATCCGGTGATTACCGAGATCGTCCGGCGTTTCCGGTGTACCAAAACGCGCAAGATACGCCGGGCTGGCGCAGGTGATTTCCGACAGCGTTCCCAGCGGTCGCGCCACCATATCGCTGTCTTTCAGTTCGCCCGCGCGGATCACGCAGTCGATACCTTCACGAACCAGATCGACGAACCGGTCACCTTCGCTCAGATAAAATTCGATCTCAGGATATTGCGCCAGAAAATCCGGCAGGCCGGGCAAAAGAAAATGCCGCGCCAGTGAACCGTGGACGTCCACCCGCAACAACCCTTTGGGCTGCGCACCGGCGAAATCCATCTCGGCATCTTCCACGTCGGCCAGAATGCGCAGACAGCGCTGATAATACGCCTCGCCGTCCAGCGTCGGGCTGACATGGCGGGTGGTGCGTTGCAGCAAACGAACCTTCAGCCGCACTTCGAGCAGCTTAATGGCGTCGGTCACCGTCGAACGTTTCAGGTTCAGATCCTGCGCGGCCTGCGTAAAACTGCGCAGCTCTACCACGCGGGTAAACAACCGCATACTGTCGAGTTTATCCATGATTGTTCGCCTTTTCCGGATAGTGATAACGAATATCGGGTAATTATCCGGCAGCGTCAATCCACTACTCTTTGTCTGTCGCCCTACTTCAACAGACCCTGAGGAAAACATCATGACTTCTCCGACTCAAAATCCGACCCAAAATAAAGTCGCGCTGGTCACCGGCGCATCACGCGGTATCGGCGCGGCCATCGCTGAACGTCTGGCGCTGGACGGTTTCACGGTTATCGTGAACTATTCACGCGGAGAGGCACAAGCCGACGCGGTGGTGAGTAAAATTGAACAGGCAGGTGGAAAGGCCATCGCTGCGCAGGCCGATGTCAGTGATGGCGCCGCGGTCAGCCGTATGTTTGCAAGCGCACAGCAGGCCTTTGGCGGTGTGGATGTGCTGGTGAATAACGCCGGGATCATGACGCTTTCCGCTGTTGCCGACACCGACGATGCGGCGTTCGACCGCCTGATCGACATCAACCTGAAAGGCACGTTTAACACCCTGCGTGAAGCGGCAAAACACCTTAACAACGGCGGGCGCATTATCAATTTCTCCTCCACCGTGGTGGGTTTGTATCAGCCAACCTACGGCGTTTACGCTGCGACCAAAGCCGCCGTCGAAGCGCTGAGCCGCGTACTGACCAAAGAAATGCGTGGCCGCCAGATCACCGTCAACACCGTCGCGCCCGGCCCGACGGCGACGGATTTGTTCCTCAACGGTAAATCCGATCAGCTTATTGAAAATATCGCCAAAGCCGCCCCTCTCGAACGCCTCGGCCAGCCGGAAGACATCGCATCCGTCGTCTCCTTCCTCGCCGGCCCCGACGGCGCATGGGTCAACGGCCAGACGCTGAAAGTGAACGGGGGGATTATTTAGAGAGGCGGCTTTAAACGCAGCACTAAAACCGGAAGGCCGCTCGCAAAAGTCTGCATGGGGAATACACCCGCAGACTTTTGGATGTATACTCTTTGTAGATACATGCAGCGAGGTAAGAAACATGCGAACTCAGGCAACATTACAGAAATGGGGTAACAGCATTGCGTTGCGCCTTTCAGGAAATTTGAAGTCAATTCCACAATTTGAGGAAGGCGATGTCGTTGACATCGAGGTTTCTGAAGAAGGGCTGCAAATTCGAAAAGCCGAGAAGCAAAAGGTCACGGAGGCCAGCTTGTTATCAGGTTTGAGCGCGTATACTGCTCACGCGGATGAATTAGCTGAACCCACTGACAAGGAGCTTGATTATTAATGTATTTACCAAAGCGCGGGGATATTTGCTGGCTCGATTTTGAGCCTACCAAGGGAAAGGAAATTGGCAAATATCGCCCGGCGCTGATTTTGTCTCATGAGACTTACAATCAGGTCACCGGGCTGGTGATTTGCATGCCTGTCAGTACCAGTGTCAGAGGTGCGCCGACCGAGGTGCCGGTGAATAACCTGAGCTCGCCGTGCGTGGTGGCGACAACGCTTATCCACACGATGGACTGGCGTCAGCGGCAGGCTAAATTCA
Organism: Rahnella sp. PD12R; assembly: GCF_019200965.1. Taxonomy (NCBI): domain Bacteria; kingdom Pseudomonadati; phylum Pseudomonadota; class Gammaproteobacteria; order Enterobacterales; family Yersiniaceae; genus Rahnella; species Rahnella sp. PD12R. The sequence goes on from NZ_JAHTMS010000004.1 coordinate 153,479, forward strand.
TCGCTGTTGCTGAAGACGGTGTCTTTAACGATGTACTTGCCCGAATTATCCCGCTGATTGGTGGCGAGAGTTTACTGGCCTGAAGGTTATCTTCCCGGCCAGTCATAAGGGGGTAACTGTATTCTGAAGCCTTATTCCCCCAAAAACTTCACCGTGTCTTTTGCTCTTGTATCGACGTGCAGCGTGAAGACGTCGGGGCGGGCGTAGTGGCCGACGGGGTCGAAGTCGTAGCGGGCGCCGACCAGATCGTCGGTGTTGATTTCGGCGGTCAGCAATCCGGTTTCACCGGTCAGCGGTCCGGCGAGAATATCGCCCAGCGGGCTGACGATAACGGAGCCACCGTTAATCAGCGGGCGATCTTCCGGCCAGCTTTCGACTTCAAGCCCCAGCGCTTTGGGTGACGGCTGAACCTGACAGGCGCTGACCACAAACATGCGGCCTTCGTGCGCAATATGGCGCATGGAGCATTGCCAGATTTCCCGTTCATCCACCGTCGGCGCGCACCAGATTTCCACCCCTTTGCCATACATCGCCATACGCAGCAGCGGCATGTGATTTTCCCAGCAGATGGCGCTGCCGAGGCGGCCTGCGCGGGCGCTGACCACCGGTAACGTTGAGCCATCGCCTTGTCCCCAGATCAGTCTTTCGGTGGCGGTTGGCATCAGTTTTCGGTGTTTCGCGACCAGGCCGTGTTCCGGTTCGATAAACAGTGAAGAGCAGTAGAGCGTTGAACCGCTGCGTTCGATTACGCCAATCACAATGCTCGCACCGGTGCGTGTCGCCATTTCAGCCATCGCATCGGTTTCCGCGCCGGGCACGTCAATCGCGTTGTGAAAATAGCGGGCAAACGCCTCGCGGCCTTCCGGCAGGCGATATCCCAGGCGTGTGCCGAAAATTTCCCCTTTCGGATAGCCGCCGAGCAGCGCTTCCGGCATCACCACCAGTGAAGCGCCGGAGGCCGTGATTTTTTCTTCCCACGACAGGATATTTTGCAGGGTGTCGGCTTTACCCGACGGCGAAGAACCGATTTGAAGTGCAGCAACAATGGAAGCAGGCATAGATTACTCTCGACTCAGAAAGGAGGAATTTCTATTCTGGGCAAATTCCGACATTAATCCACCGGGCCTGACTGATGAGTGATATTCGCCAGATTCATATCGAAGAGTGGGATCTCAACCTGCTGAAAGTCTTTGAAGCATTACATGAGGAAGGCAGCGCCAGCCGGGCGGCGGTACGTCTCGGGCTGACGCAATCGGCGGCCAGCGCGGCGCTCGGACGTTTACGGCGTTTGTATGACGATCATCTTTTCGTCCGCACCGGGCGCGGCCTTGCGCCGACGCTGCGCGCCAATGAGCTGAAACCGATTATCAGTGAGGCGCTGGATAAGTGCCGCCAGAGTCTGACGCTGGTTTCCGGCGATCGCGCCGGTTTTGCCGGTCGTTCGCTGAGCCTCGGTTTGTCCGATGATTTTGAGCTGGCGGTCGGTAAGCAGATTATCGATCTGCTCGGGGAAGAAATGCCGGGCCTGCGGGTGGTGTTTCGCCAGACGCACAGCCGGATTGTGGAAGATATGCTGATGAACCGCGAGATTGATCTGGCGGTTGCGTCGGGCGGTTTTACCTCGCCGTCGCTGGGCAGGATGAGCGCCGGTGAAGGGCAGTACGCCAGCCTGATGGACGTTAAGTTCGCGCCGGATTTCCTCACGCTGGAGGGTTTTATTCAGCGCCCGCATTTGCTGATTTCCTCCGGGGGATTTATCGGCATGGTGGATGAAGTGCTGATGACGAAAGGGCTGAAGCGGCATGTGAAAGCGTCCACCACGCATTTCGCCGCGTTGCCGTATTTGCTGCTGGGCAGCGATGCGGTCGCCACGATCCCTCTGCATGCTGCACGACGGCTGGCGGCGTTCCACCCTTTACGTTTGCTGGAAACACCGCTGGAAATGCCCGCCTATGCGGTGAATCTTGGCTGGCGGCGCGACGGCCTACGGGACCCGGCTATCGCGCAAATGAAAGAAGTGGTGAGCCGGATCCTGAGGCAGTTCGACTGGCAGGTATCTTAGCCGGTTAAAGCAGATTTCCGGCGAAAAATCTCCAGCCAGGACGGGCGGCAGAACATCACCAGATTCCCCATCAGGATCAGCACCAGCCCGACGACGGCGTTGGTATGCCACTGATAACCCTCATAGAACGTGGAAACTGTCAGTGCAACCAGCGGGAACAGCAGCGTGCTGTAAGCCGCCTGACTCGCGCCGATGCGTCCGACCAGCGTGAAATACATACCAAAGGCCAGCACCGAGCCAAATACCGAAAGGTAAACCAGCGAACCGATGTATTGCGGCCTCAGGTCGATGGCGAAGGACGCGCCCTGAACCAGACTCAGCGCGCCCATCACCGCCGTACCGTAAAACATCGCGTAGGTATTAGTGGAAAGTACGTCCAGACCGTGGCGCTGATGGCGTGAGCTGATCATATTGCCGAGCGAGAAGCCGTAAGTGCCGAGCAGGCTGAGGCCGATGCCTTTGAGTAATTCCGGTGCGATATGAGCTGCGCTCAGGTCGTGCCAGAACAGGGTCACAATGCCCGCCAGTCCGAGGAGGGAGGCGGGAATGACCGCCGGGGCCAGTTTCTGGCGAAAGAACAGCATCCCGTTAAAGGCGTTAAATAATACCGCCATCGAGAAAATGACCGATTCCAGCCCGCTGGTGATGTACGCGGCGGCGTGGTAGAAGCAGTAAAAGTTGAAGCAAAAAACACAGCATCCCTGCACCATGCAAAACAGATGATCTTTCAGCGCCAGACGGCGTAAACGGCGGGCGGCCAGCAGCGCCACCAGCATAATCACGGCGGAAAGCAGGAAGCGGTAAAAAATCGAAACCGTCACCGGCACCGTGCCCTGTTGCAGATAAATGGCAAACCAGGTGGTGCCCCAGATAATAATCACCGAGATATACAAAAACACATTCATGGACTTCTCTCACGCAAAGTATTGATTGAACGAGATTCTGACGAAATACGGCGAGGCGGGATTCCAGCGGCTTGCAGTGAGTTGCATATTCTTGCGCATTTTTTGCGGTTCAGTGGCAGCAAAATCTGGCTCAACCAGTGCCTGAAAACGTAAACTGAATCTCCTCTTTCCTCCACACGGTGCACATCATGGCGAAGGTTTATCAGGCTTTCGAAACGCTGCGTAAGCACAAAGCGGTTCTGCACGACAGTGTGGCGCTGGGCGGCGGCATTCAGCTGGCGGCCTGGTCGAACAAAAACGACATCGTGACGCAGGAAAGCCCGGACCATCACACGCTGAGTCTTTACGTCGCCGACGGTTATGAGTGTTATCACAAAACCCGCGGCGGCTGGCGTAATGGCGGCGGGCCGGACCGTTTTTGCCTGATGCCAAAACACAGCATGTCGAGCTGGGATGTGCGCGACGACTTGTCGTTTGTGCATCTGTATTGTTCTGACGATCATCTGCGGCATCTGGTGGAGCAAACGTGGGATCGCAGTCCGGCGTCGATTCAGGTTGAAGAGCGCACGTTTGAGGAAGATCCGCAGATTACGTTGCTGTATCGCCACTTTTTGCTCAGCAGCCAGTGGCAGGAAAACAGCAATCAGCTGATGCTGAGCAGTGCGGCAAATCTGCTGATGGCGCATCTGGTCAAAAATTACACCCATCTGCAATGGGCGCTGCCGGTAGTGCGCGGCGGGCTCGCGCCGTACATTCTCAACCGTGTAAAAGACTATATCCACGCGCATCTGGCGGAGCCGTTATTGCTGCCGGAACTGGCGCGGCTGGCGGAACTCAGCGAGTTTCATTTTGCCCGCATGTTCAAGCTCAGCATGGGCATGGCGCCGCACCAGTATGTGATGAATGCGCGGCTGATTCAGGCGGAAAACCTGTTAAAGAACAGTACACTGGACATCACTTCCATTGCGCTGGAATGCGGATTCAGCTCCGCCAGCCATTTCAGTAACCGCTTTAAATCGGTGCGCGGTTTGACGCCTTCGGCGCTGCGCAGCGGCATTATTGTCTGATTTCCTTTTCCGGCTAAAAACCCCTCTTTCCGACCGAACAATTCCAATGCTAAGTTAATGGCCATCGGAACAAATCAGAAAAACTCAAAGGAAAATTATGCTGACTCAGGCACCCGTTCTTGAAACCGAACGTTTGATTTTGCGCGGGCATCGCGTGGAAGATTTCGACGATATCGCCGCGCAGTGGGCCGATCCGGCCGTTGTGAAATATATCGGCGGCACGCCGTCCACCCGCGAGGCCAGCTGGAGCCGTTTACTGCGTTATCCCGGCCACTGGCAGATGCTCGGTTTTGGCTACTGGATTGTGTTTGAAAAGCACAACGGTGCGGAAGGCGCGTTTGTCGGGGAAATTGGTCTGGCAGATTATCAGCGCGATATCACCCCTTCGCTGAACGGCATGGCGGAAATGGGCTGGGTGGTTTCGCCAAAATTTCACGGCAAAGGCTATGCTTCTGAGGCCGCGCAGGCGGTGCTGAACTGGGCCGGTGCCAGCCTTGATCGCCAGCTGTGCTGCATTATCGAGCCGGAACATCAGGCGTCAATCCGGCTGGCGGAGAAGTGCGGTTTTGTCGCGCAAACAGACACGACGTATCACGATGCAAAAACGCGGATTTTTATCCGCCGTTAATCGTTTCCACATTGAGGGGAAGTCATACTGAAAATTCTGGGTAAATCGCCGTCAATCAACGTGCGTAAAGTCTTGTGGACCTGCTTTGAGCTGGGGCTGGAGTTCGAACAGGAGCAGTTTGGCTCGGGATTTCACTCCACGCAGACACCGGAATTTAAGGCGCTGAACCCGAATGCGATGGTGCCGGTGGTGCTCGACGGTGAGTTTGTGTTGTGGGAATCCAACGTGATTTGCCGTTATCTGGCTGCGCGGGAAGGGCGTGAGGATTTGCTGTCGTCCGACCCGAAGCGCCGTGCGCTGACGGAACAGTGGATGGACTGGCAGGCGGGCGAGCTGAATAATTCGTGGCGTTATGCGTTTCCTGCGCTGGCGCGCAACAGCCCGCAGCATCAGGATCCTGCGCTGATTGATGCCGGTGTCAGCGAGTGGAACCGCCACATGCAAATGCTCGAAGAACAATTGCAGCGCAGCGGTGATTACGTGCTGGGTGATCATTTTACGCTGGCAGATATTCCGCTCGGGCTGGCGGTAAACCGCTGGTCGATGACGCCGATGTCGCGCCCGGCGTTGCCTGCGGTGGCCGCCTATTATGACCGGTTAAACCAGCGTGAAGGTTTCCGGCTTTATGGAAGAAACGGTCTGGTCTGAACCGCTCACACCATGAAAAATACGACGCCGCAATGTCCTTCGCGGCGTCGTTGTATTTTAAACCGTCCCCTTTATCTTTCGGGCAGAGATAAAAGATAAAGGGCCGTTTGATGACTCAAACAGACGCATCGGTTTATTTAAAATCAACCCTCATCAGTTCAGATATAGTCTGGCCGCGGGTGGAAGAAACACATTTATCAATATAACTTTTGAAGGCGGCGGGTTTAGGAATTCCCATATTCAGCAAGCGCGAATTATCAAATTTCACATTTAATTGCGCAAAGCCGCCGTAAAGTTTAATCGCACGCAAAATTATCTTATCATTACACGGGCCGAGCACGTCTTTAAACTGTTTACGGATCCCGGTAAATTCCTGATAACTGATCTGCTGATATTCACTGATAATACGCGATGTATTATTGGCTTTTGCCACAGACGTATCTATTTCATGGAATGGCGTACACATCTCTTCACCGGAAGAAATATGATAGAAACTGTGGTTCAGTTCAGCCGCAAGGCACAATTTCACCAGCACCATGGCGCAATAATCCACCGGAATAACATCCACCTGATCGTCGAGCGTACAGGTAAATTTCTTCAGTTTAATCGCCATCATGAAGACCCAGAAAATGCTGCTCGACGGCTGACAACCATACTGCGTGTGACCCACAATGATTGACGGACGGGCGACCACAAACGGCAGGTTCGGGCATTCGGTGCGAACCAGGTTTTCGATGGCACGCTTGGAAGCCGTGTACTGCACCAGATCTTCGTTGTGTTCGTTGTCCGGCATGCCTTCGTAGAAGACGCTGTCTTTGTCCGGCATGGACGCCATCGCGGTGCCGACGTGGACAAAGCGTTGCAGGCCTTTGACCTGCGCCATGCGTTTGGCGAAAATCAGTGAACCTTCAACGTTGACACGCCACATCGCCGGGTTATTACCAAATGACGCAATCGCTGCGCAGTTAATAACATGCGTGACATTATCCAGGCGCGGATCCTGAATAAAGTTCTCAGGTTCAGAAAGGTCGCCGATTAATATTGATTGCTCATTAATAGCGGCAAGTTGTTCATCCGATAATTCAAACTTTCTCAAATTATCGATAATTCTGGCGAGTCCCGTCGCATTATCGTCAGCCCTGACTAAAAGTAATAATTTGTTTTTAGAACTTAATTGTTGACGAAGAATATATTCAACAACCGCTCCGCCCACGAAACCTGTAGCGCCGGTAATTAAAATGGTGTTCATAACGATGACCTGCAACGGGAAATTAACGGCACAGTATCACCCCTATTCTAAACGGAACGTATACCAGATTTTGCCGCAAGTAAACGCAACCTCAACAGCACGAAAAGCTTAAAATATTAAAAAAGTTCCGTTGTCATGAAAATTAAATAATCGGGCATCATTACTTACAATGGGAAATAATTATCAGGTGTGAACAAAATAATTAAGTCAAATTCACGCGGGGTGTTTATGCGATATCGGCGGGCGCCGGAGGGCATTTTCATCGCAGAATGAGAAGAACCTGTGCGCAGAAAGTATCCACTCCTGCGCCACTACGTTAAACTGTAGCCTTGAGTATAGTGAGAAAGAAGGATTAAGAAAGGATGACGCGAACGGCGTGTCTGGTGTGTAATGCAGGGAATATTGCGCAGGTCATTCCCTCATGCGCTGAAATAAGGTACAAGGCTGCATGAAAATCCCAAATAGAATCCAACCTCTGGTGGATGACGGCCTGATCGACGATGTGGTCCGTCGTTTGAAAAGTGGCAAAGAAGCCGACGTGTACACCGTTTTATGCGGTGAAGAGATTCGTTGCGCCAAAGTTTATAAAGAAGCCACACAGCGTAGCTTCAAGCAGGCCGTGCAGTATCAGGAAGGCCGAAAAGTCCGGAACACCCGCAACGCGCGTGCGATGCAAAAAGGGTCAAAGTTCGGGCGCAAGCAGCAGGAAGAATCCTGGCAAACGGCAGAAGTGGATGCGCTGTTCCGTCTGGCAAACGCCGGGGTACGCGTGCCGCAGCCTTACATTTGTCTGGATGGCGTGTTGCTGATGGAGCTGATCACTGACGCTGACGGCGTGGTCGCGCCGCGTCTGAGCGACGTTATCCTGACCGAAGAAGAAGCCGTGGCGGATTTCGAAACCATGATCCGCAATATTGTGCGCATGCTGTGCGCGGGTATCGTTCACGGGGATTTGTCAGAGTTTAACGTGCTGATGGATGCCGACGGGCCGGTGATTATCGACCTGCCGCAGGCCGTGGACGCCGCCGCGAACAACCATGCCGAATCGATGTTTGAGCGCGATGTGAATAATATGACCGAATATTATGGTCAGTTCGCGCCGCAGCTGCTGGAAACGCGTTATGCGAAAGAAATCTGGGCGTTGTATGAAGACGGCAAACTGACGCCGGAAACGCCTCTGACCGGTCAGTTCGCCGAAGATACGCATAAAGCGGATGTGGATTCCCTGCTCGATGAAATCATCGCCGCTGAAGATGAATATTACGATCGTCAGCGCGCAATGAAAGAACGGGATATGGACCACTAACCGGTGGTTATTCCTGCATCACCGAATGTTTTCCGCAAAAACCGGCATTCTGCAAAATGTGCTGGCCGGTTTCTGAAAGAATAAATTCTGCCAGCGGTTTGCCCTTTTCTGTACACGTCGCGAGCGCATAGCGCGCCCGCACGTTGTAATCTGCCGGAACGTTGAACACTTCCAGCGTATCATTTTCCCGTAACAACGCCGCGTAGCTGGTGTAGCCGATAAAGACATCGGCCTGACCGCTGCAAATCAGCCATTCTGCCGCCAGTTTGCCCTCCGGGACTTTGGCCGATTTCGCGCCACCGACCAGCCGCAGCGCTTTATTACGCAAAGCCTCGCCCGCGCCCGGATGACGCCGCTCAATCAGCTCAAACATCTGCCAGGTGTAATCGCCGGAAGGATCGCTTTGCGGCGTCGAGGTCGCCAGACGAAAACGCGAGTCGAGCAACACATTCAGCCAGTTCAGTTTTTCCAGCTCCGGCCCTTTGCGCGCTGTCACGCACAGGCTGTTTCCGCAGAAAACGTCCACTTCCAGCGCCTTGCCGTGTTGCTGCAACGCCAGCGGATGCGCGGTATTGGCCGAGGCGAATAAGTCGACTTTTTCGCCCTGTTCAATTCTTTCGCGCAGCAGCCCGGCGGGGCCGAATTCGGTCACCACCTTGCCGCCGGTTTTATCCTGAAAAGCCTCACACAGCGGTGCCCATGCGCGGCGCAGGCTGCCTGCGGCCAGCACTTTGATCGAGTTTGTCATCAGAGCTCCTTGTCACATTACCCCAAAAAAGTACGGCACCGGGATGAGGTTATTTCCCCGCGTGCGTCGCTTCTGCGGCAGGTTTGAAGTCTGTCCGGTAGAAGCGCTGATAATAAGCGTCAGCCTGTTTTTGCATATCGATGTCAGCGAATTTTTGCGGATACAGTTTTTTCGCCATCCACAATTCACCAATCGCCAGCGCTTCAGGCATCGGGTAGCCCCAGGCTTTGGCGTATTCCGGCATCAGATAAACGCGGTGATTTTTGACCGCATCAATGCTCTGCCATTTCGGGTCATGGTTGATCTGACCGACGACTTCCGGATACCTGTCCTGCACGAAGATTACCTGAGGATCCCAGGCGATCACCTGCTCCAGCGAAACCTGTTTGTAGCCTTTCACGGTCGCGGCGGCCACGTTCATGGCACCGGCATGGGCCATCATCAGCCCGGTATACTTGCCGGAACCGTAAGTGGTCAGGTCAGGATTGGCCATATAAGTGCGAATGCGCTGGTCAGCCGGAACGCTTTTCAGCCGCGTGCCGGTTAACTGGCGCTGAGCAAAAGTATAGTCGATCAATGACTGCGCCTGTTTCTGGCGGTTGACCACTTCCCCGATCAGCTGGATCCCTTTTTTCAAACCTTCGGTATACGCCTGATCTTCATCCGGCAGCACCGGATTCATCTTATGTTCCTCACCTTTCGGATCATCGCGCAAAGAAACGGCGACGACCGCAATGCCGGTCTGGCTGATCTGGTCGATCATTTCCTGCGGCGCATAGTTGGTGATGAATACCACCTGCGGATGCAGGGCGACCACGCTTTCCAGGTTCACGCTGGTTAAATCGCCTACCACTGGCGTTTTTTCCAGAGATGGCGCGAGGCGAACATAACCGCTGCCCAGCTGCTGTTGCCAGTTGTTGAGCACGCCGACGATGTCCTGGGTCGCATCAAGCTGAACCAGAAGATTGAGCGTCTGGTGTTGCAGCACAACCACGCGGTCAACCCGATCGGGGATCGTCACCTGACGCCCGAGCTGATCGGTGATCTGGCGTGAGGCCAGAGCGGATTGCGACGAGAAGCTTAGGGCAAGGCCGAGCAGTAAAGCGGATGGCAGTAGTTTGGATGAAAATGCGCGCACGAAGGAATTCCTCTGTTTTCGTTGTGCAGAGGATTATATAGCGTTAATAAAGGACTGAATATGACCACAGACAAAGCTGCTTTCAGAAACGGCTTTATCTGTTTTATGGCGCTATTTACGTCCGTCGAGCAGCATACGTACCGCCAGCCCGCCGAGCACCGCGCCCATGAACCAGCGCTGAAGCACCATCCACAACGGGCGACCGGCCAGAAACAGGGCGATATATCCCGCCGACAGTGCGATCAGGGCATTGAAGGTAAAACTGACGATGATTTGCGTGATGCCCAGCACCAGAGATTGTGTGAGGACGTGGCCTTGCTCCGGAACGATAAATTGCGGCAATAAAGTCAGGTACAACACTGCGGCTTTCGGATTCAGTAAATTGGTCACCAGCCCCATGGTAAACAGCTTTCTGTTGCTGTCGCGCGGCAAATCTCTGACCTGAAACGGCGATCGCCCGCCGGGTTTCACCGCCTGCCACGCCATATACAGCAAGTACGCCGCACCGCCGATCCGCAAGGCGTCATAAGCAAACGGCACCGCCATCAGCAGCGCGGTAATGCCGAGCGCGGCAAACAACATGTAAAACAGAAAACCCAGCACCACGCCGCCAAGGGAGATCAGCCCGGCTTTCGGGCCCTGACAAAGCGATCGCGAAATCAGGTAAATCATGTTCGGGCCGGGCGTTAACACCAGGCCAACACAAATCAGTAAGAAGGGGATCCAATGGGCGGCGTCTGGCATGGTTTTCTCCGGCATCACGCTGAAAAGTTAAGCACACAGATATAGAAGGTTTTACGCTGTTTTGGCAAGCGGCAGGTTGTCATTTTTTATTCATCAATTCCGGTGCATTCTATGACCGCGTATTTTTTCTTCAGACTGAAAAATCAGGATTTATGATGACTCACACTACGATGTCCGCAAAGCTGGCGTTAGCCAGTCAGATTGCGGCTCAGGCGGCAGAACTGGCGCTGGGTTTTTTCAACCGCCGGGACAGTATCGAAGTCAGCAGTAAACGGACGCAGGATTTTGTTTCGGAAGCCGACGTGGCGGTAGAGCAGTTTATCCGCGCACAGCTGGCGCAGCATTTTCCGCAGGACGCGATTATCGGCGAAGAGCTGGGCGGCGTGCTGACGGATGCGGCCTGCTGGGTGATTGATCCGATCGACGGTACGTCGAATTTCCTGCGCGGTTCGCCGTTGTGGGGCGTTTCGCTCGGGCTGGTCGAACAAAAAAAACCGGTGATTGGCGTGGTTGCGCTGCCGGTGCTGAATGAACTTTTTGCCGCAGAATCCGGAAAGGGCATTTTCCATAACGGCAAACCTTTGCGCCGCGACGACCGTTTTAGTGATGTCCAGATCGTGTCGCTGGGCGACAGTTCGGACGACAAACTGGATGAGGCGTCGGCGTTTTATCAGGGGCTGCGTGCGGCAGAATGGTCGGTGCATTGTTACCGTTGCACCACCGTCGGTATGGTGTTTGCCGCCAAAGGGATTATCGACGGGCATCTGCAACGCCGCACCACGCTGTGGGATATCGCCGGCGGCGCGGTGATATGTCAGGAAGCCGGGCTGGAAACCGTGGTGAATTTCACTCAGTTGCCGGACGGCACCGATAATTACCGCCACATGTCCGTGGCCGCCGGCACGGCAAATCTGCTGTCCGTGGTTCAGCCGTTATGGCCGGATCTCTCCCCGAAATAACCTTCTGGCGTTATTCTCAGCATAAATGAGCGTAACGCCAAAAATGCCTGCCACATCAAGTTTTCAGCCCCTGCAGGTAACACGAAAAATTCGTCCGGTAACCCCCGAATTACATTTTGAAAGTCAGTGTTTAACAAACTGAAATATAGTTTCATTTATCCTAAAGTTATCCCTTCACTTGCCGTTATCAGAGTTTCAAGTCACTGAATTAACGAAGTGTCCGAATGAAAAAAATAACCAATCTCTCTGTCCTGACGCGTTTACTGGGTGCGTTTGCACTCGTTCTGGGTCTGATGCTGATCCTCGCGGCGATGTCCGCCTGGCTGCTCAACAGCAGCAATCAGCAAATTGAAAGCTACCGCGCCTACCGGCTTCCCGGCGTTCAGTACCCGCTGGTAATGCGCGGCACGCTGGCCGAACTGCGTCTGCAACAGGTGCAGTACATTGCCTCACCCCAGGGTGCGCCGCGCGACGGCCACCGGGGTGAAATCATGCAGGCCGTGGCGACGTTCAAAGAAGCCGAAAACGCCTATCAGAAGCTGGACAGCGGCGGCAGTAAATCCGCGCTGTTTACGCAAATCGTGAATAACTTTGCGCAGTTCTCGCTGGCGAACGATGCCGTGATTGCTGCCGTTGAGCGCAACGATATTGCGCAGGCGACGCAAATCAGCGGCGATAACTCACGTAAATACCGCACGCAACTGATGGCCGATCTGGCGACGCTGGTCAGCGACGAGCTGGCGAACAGCGAAAAGGCTGCCGCGCAGGCCCGCAACAGTTATCACAATGCCAGCATGATGTTCCTGGCGCTGGTGGGATTTGCTTTCCTGGTTTCGCTGGCGATGGCGTTACTGCTGGCGCGTAATCTGGTGAAACAACTGGGCGGCGAACCGGCGTATGCGGCGTCGATCATGCGTGAAATCGCCGCCGGGAATCTGGCGGCGAAAATTGAGCTGAAACCCGGCGATACCGGCAGCCTGCTGGCCTCGCTGGAAGGCATGAATCAGCAGCTCAATAAAACCATTAATCAGATTATGGAAGGCAGCGAATCCATCAATCATGCGGCGAGTGAGATCGAGCAGGGCAATATTGATTTGTCACAGCGCACGGAAGAGCAGGCGGCGTCGCTGGTGCAGACCAGTTCAAACATGCAAAACCTGACGACGACCGTCAGTCAGAATGCCGAAAACGCCCGCGAAGCCAGTGCGCTGGCGCATGAAACGTCGAAAACGGCCTCGCAGGGCGGCGCGATTGTGACCGGTATGCAGGCACATATGCGCGATGTTTCGGGCAGTTCCCGCGAGATTATCAACATTATCAGCGTGATTGAGGGCATCGCGTTTCAGACCAACTTGCTGGCGCTGAATGCCGCCGTGGAAGCCGCGCGCGCCGGGACGCAGGGGAAAGGTTTTGCCGTGGTCGCCAGCGAAGTGCGCGTGCTGGCGCAAAAAAGCGGGCAGGCGGCGAAAGAAATAAAAGACCTGATCCAAGGGACGGTCAGCAAAATCGCTGAAGGGTCGCAGCAGGCAGATCGCGCGAGTAAAGCGATGCAGGAAATTGTCAGCTCGGTGAATAAAGTCGCCGGTATCGTCAGTGAAATTTCAACCGCGAGTTCGGAGCAGCATACCGGCATTCATGAAGTGGGAATTGCGGTCGATCAGATGGATCAGGTCACGCAGCAGAATGCGGCGCTGGTTGAACAGGCCGCTGCCGCCGCGCAATCCCTGACGGAACAGAGCATCGAGTTGCGCAATGCCGTGCGTTATTTCCGCACGGCGGCGCTTCAGGGCTGAATGTCAGGGCAGAACACCCTCAGACTTTATCGATGATGTTCAACTGAGGTTCCCAGTCAGAATCGGGATGCTGGGCAATCTGTTGTGGTGTCATCGGACGCCCCAGCAGATAGCCCTGTAAGGTGTCGCAGCCCAGCTGCGTCAGGAAATCCTGCTGCTGGATGGTTTCCACGCCTTCGGCCACGACCTTCAGATTCAGCGTCTGGCCCAGCGCAATAATCGCCGACACAATGCTGGCGTCTTCACTTCCGGCAATCAGATCGTTAATAAACGCGCCGTCGATTTTCAGTTCGCTGGCCGGAAGACGTTTCAGATACAGCAGGCTGGAATAGCCGGTACCGAAATCATCAATAGACGCTTTGACGCCGAATTTGGTCAGGCGCTCGAGGATTTCCACGCTGACATCCGGGTTGCGCATCGCCGTCGTTTCGGTGACTTCCAGCGTCAGCATTTCCGGCGGGATCTGATGACGCTCAACGGTATCAATCACCATTTCCACCAGATTAGCCTGCTCAAATTGCAAGGTAGAAAGGTTAACGGCGACGGTCCAGTTTGTGTGTCCGGCTAGATGCCATTCACGCAGCTGGCGGCACGCTTCGTTCAGCACCCATTCGCCAATCGGAATGATCAGACCGGTTTTTTCCGCCAGCGGCAGGAAGACATCCGGGCTGAGCGTGGTGCCGTTGCGCTCCCAGCGCAGCAGTGCTTCGAACCCGCTGACCGGCCCGTAAGGCGCTATAAATTTCGGCTGATAATGTAAACGCAGCTCGTGGTGTTCAATCGCCAGACGCAAATCATTGAGCATCTGTAACTGATTTTGCGCGTTGGCGTTCATCGATGGCTGGAAGAAACTGTGTCCGTTACGGCCTGAATTCTTGGTGTGGTACATCGCCGCATCGGCATTGAGCATCAGTTCGCGCTCGTTTTCGCCGTCGCCCGGATACACCGCAATACCGACGCTGGCAGATACCAGCAGCTCGTAGCGGGAAACGTAAAACGGACGCGCAATCAGATGCACCAGCCGGTCGGCGAGCTGCGAGGCGTCGGTCGGATCGGTGATTTCCACCAGCAGGATAAATTCATCGCCACCCAGACGCGCCAGCGTATCCGTAGCGCGCAGCTGAGATTGCAGACGTTCCGTCACCGAGATCAGCAACTGGTCGCCGATATGGTGGCCGAACGCGTCATTGACCGCTTTAAAACCGTCGAGATCGAGAAACAGCACGGCAAACTGAGATTCACCGCGCGACGCTTTCTGAAATGCCTGGCCGAGACGGTCTTCGAGCAACAAACGGTTTGGCAGGCGGGTGAGATTGTCGTGCAGCGCCAGCTGCGTCAGTTCGCGGTTAGCCTGCGCCAGCGACGACGCCAGAATGGAGGTGCGCGCCTGCATACGGCCATCGAGAATCGAAATAATGAGCGTGATTGCCAGAATCGCCAGCGTTACCACGATCACCAGCAGCGCCAGCCAGTTGTTATCGACGCCGCTGAACGCCGCCATACTGTGGCTGTCCGTCGGGAATTGTGCTGCCGCCATGCCGATGTAATGCATGCCGACAATAGCTGTACCCATGATCACCGCCGCGCTGATGCGCAACAGCCGGACGTTCGGGGATTGCTGACGCAAATGAAACGCCATCCACAGCGCCGCGCCCGAGGCGACAATTGCCACAGCAACGGACAGCGCAACCCACCAGTAATCGTAAACAATCGGCGGCATCATCAGCATCGCGGCCATACCGGTGTAATGCATGGCGGAAATCCCGCCGCCCATCAGCAATGCCCCGGCCAGCAAACGCCCGGTCGGTAAATGCGGCAGGCAAACCAGCCACAGCGCAAAGGCGGAAGAGATAATGGCAATAAACATGGAAAGCAGCGTAATCACCGGGTCGTAACCCATTGGCATGGCGGAATTAAAGGCCAGCATGCCGATAAAATGCATGGACCAGATACCGATGCCCATCGCAATGGCGCCCCCGCTCAACCAGAGACGGGAAGCCTTTCCCTCTGTCGTGGCAACCCGGCCAGCCATATCAAGCGCGGTATAAGAGGCAAGCATTGCAACAATGAACGAAAACATGACAAGCACATTGTTGTAATTACTGGAAAACATGTAAGGCTCCACACAGGCAGGGGGTCTATTTTAGATTCGGCGATAATGGCATTAAGATTTATTAAAGGCGAATGAAGTTACGATAATTTTTTTCGTGTAATTAAGATTAATCCGTAAGTGATTTTAATCAAATGAAAATAATTTCGGCATAATCTCCCTGCTAATAAACCTGAGAAACATCATGGTTTTTAAATGAATATGATCCGGCTATTCAGGCCTTGTCTATAGTTAACAAATAATTAAATGAAACAGGGCGGAAGGTATTTATGATCACAGTGCATCATTTGGATAATTCACGTTCGCAGCGAATCTTATGGATGCTTGAAGAACTGAGCGTTCCGTATGAAATTCAGCATTATCAGCGGGATAAAAAGTCGATGCTGGCGCCTGCTGCGCTGAAAAAAGTACATCCTCTGGGCAAGTCGCCGGTGCTGGAAGATAACGGGCTGATCCTCGCGGAGTCCGGCGCCATCATTGAATATTTGCAGGAAGTTTATGATGAAGACCGCGCGCTGAAACCGTCGGCCTTCGCTGAGCGTCAGCAATACCGTTACTGGATGCATTATGCGGAAGGTTCGCTGATGCCGTTGCTGGTGATGAAACTGATTTTCAGCCGCTTAGGCAAACCGCCGATGCCGTGGCTTATCCGTCCGCTCGCAGGCGCAATCGGGCAGGGCGTGCAGAAAAACTATCTGGATAAACAAATTTATACCCACATGGATTATCTGGAGAAACATCTTGCCACTCATCCTTATTTCGCCGGATATCAGTTCAGCGCGGCGGATATTCAGATGAGCTTCCCGATAGAAGCCATAAATGCCCGCGCCGGACTCGGACAATACCCACACTTAAATGCATGGTTATCAAATGTGACCGCGCGTCCGGCTTATCAGAAGGCGCTGGAAAGCGGCGGACCTTTCACGATATTGCGTTAAGTTGGCGGTTATTTTGTTGCGCCCGGACGGAGAGCGAGTGTCGTCATGAGCGCAACATAATAAACCTGAGAAATAATCCTGTTCTTGTCCGTTTTGCTTTTGCCGTTCACCGCCGCCAAAAACGCTGATGCGCAACCGATACCGCACAGCAAATCGCCAGCCGGCTGAATTTACATCACAACCGCGTTTTTATTGACCGGACAACGGTAAATTGTCGTCGATCGTAGTTGAAATGTGGGGTTTAAAGGCCGGATAATCGTTTGCTTAATTTTTCAGGCCCGCCATACGCGATGCGAGTTAAACGTTTGCCTTGTAGATCTGACGCTGATTTCGGCGGTTTCAGGCTACGGGTAAGGAAGCGAACGTGCAGAAACGATTTCATAATGACCACGCCGGCTAATCAGTAAAGACATTCAGAGGATTTTCCATGTCGAGTCAACACCCTCAGACGGGCAGCGCTGTTGCGCCAAAAGGCCCGTTTGATGCATTTTTCAAAATCAGTGCGCGTGGCAGCAACGTCCGTCAGGAAGTGATCGCCGGTTTAACGACGTTTCTGGCGATGGTTTATTCGGTGATTGTGGTGCCGTCCATGCTGGGTAAAGCCGGATTTTCGCCGAGCGCGGTGTTTGTCGCGACCTGTCTGGTTGCCGGTTTTGGCTCGCTGCTGATGGGCTTGTGGGCGAATCTGCCGCTGGCGATTGGCTGTGCGATTTCCCTGACGGCGTTCACGGCATTCAGCCTGGTACTCGGCCAGCACATCAGCGTGCCGGTGGCGTTAGGCGCGGTATTCCTGATGGGCGTGCTGTTCACGATTATCTCGGTCACCGGCATCCGGTCGTGGATTTTGCGCAACCTGCCGACCGGCGTTGCGCACGGCACCGGCATTGGTATCGGCCTGTTCCTGTTGTTAATCGCAGCCAACGGCGTCGGCCTGGTGGTGAAAAACCCGCTGGATGGTTTACCGGTCGCGTTGGGCGCATTTACCTCTTTCCCGGTTGTGATGACCTTGCTCGGTCTGGCGGTGATTTTCGGCCTTGAGAAACTGCGCGTTCCCGGCGGCATTCTGCTGGTGATCATCGCGATTTCCATTATTGGCCTGATTTTCGATCCTGCGGTGAAATATCAGGGCCTGTTCGCGATGCCTTCACTGGCGGGTGCAGACGGCAAATCGGTCATTTTCGATCTCGATATCATGGGCGCGCTGAAAGCCGCCGTGCTGCCAAGCGTTCTGGCACTGGTCATGACGGCGGTCTTTGATGCCACCGGCACCATCCGCGCCGTCGCCGGGCAGGCAAACCTGCTCGACGAAAACGGTCAGATTATCAGCGGCGGCAAAGCCCTGACGGCGGACTCCGTAAGCAGCATTTTTGCCTCTCTGGTCGGCGCGTCACCGGCAGCGGTTTACATTGAATCCGCAGCGGGTACGGCGGCAGGCGGCAAAACTGGCCTGACGGCTACCGTCGTCGGCGTTCTGTTCCTGCTGATGTTGTTTCTGTCTCCGTTATCCTATCTGGTTCCGGCCTACGCGACCGCGCCAGCGCTGATGTACGTCGGCCTGCTGATGCTCAGCAACGTGACCAAACTGGATTTCAACGACTTCGTAGACGCGATGTCCGGCCTGCTGTGCGCGGTATTCATCGTGCTGACCTGTAACATCGTCACCGGCATCATGCTGGGCTTCAGCGCGCTGGTCATTGGCCGTATCTTCTCCGGTGAATGGCGCAAGCTGAACGTCGGAACGGTGGTTATCGCCGTCGCGTTAGTGGTGTTTTATGCCGGTGGATGGGCGATCTGAATGCCAGGCCGGGCATTCGGGGCGGCCATTTCTGACGGTGAAAGTTTCGGTTTTTCAATGGCGGTGAACGCCGCCATTAGCGATTTTTAAGACAGGCTGGCGTAAGTTTCGGTTTTTCATGTGCGGTTATCACATGGCCTTTCGCGCCGAAACCGAGCAGAGAGGAAAGTGCTTTTCCTCTCTGCACTCTCCTCGCTTTTTTTACTGCGCGCTGTCGCTGGTTGGCTATGTTTCAGCGACTCTGGCTAGTGCCGCAAACGCCGCCGCTGCGCGGTGCTCTCGCTTTGGGTTCGAACCTGCTCGAAAAAAGACTCTTGCCGTTTCTCACTCCTCGCTCGACGTCGTTTTGAAAGCGGCCACTGGCTTCTCTAAATTCAAATGCAGACTGGTTTTATCTTTAAGAAGGGTAAGCTGGCGCGCTCAAAATCCAGCTGAACGAAGCGGCTTCGAGACCTATGGCTCGAAGACCGAGTGAAGGCAGCACGAAGTGCCTGGATTTGCGCCACACGCGGAAGCAACAGAACACGTCCATCGACCCAGCGACAGCGCGCAGTTAAAAAAACGCAGGATTCCAAAGGGTTTCGTTTAAAACCCTTTGGGCCGGTTTGGGCGGCGAGCCCAAGGTTTTGACCTTAAAGCCAGTGTGAGTGGCAACCCACGACCTTGAATTTGACCTTGTCATAAACGTCACTGCGTCCCAACCGCACGCATCGATTTAAATCATGTCCTCTTTTGATCTACTATTCCCTCTGTATGTGTCAGACCCCGTCTGATTGAAATCATAAAAACAAGAGTCTAAGGAAAGCATGGAAATCTTCTTTACCATTCTGATTTTGATTCTGGTGGTGTCGCTCTCCGGTGTCGTCACCAGAATGTTGCCGTTTCAGGTTCCTCTTCCATTAATGCAGATCGCCGTCGGTGCGGTGCTGGCTGTGCCGAGTTTTGGCCTGCATGTGGATTTCGATCCGGAACTGTTTCTCGTCCTCTTCATCCCGCCGCTGCTGTTTGCTGATGGCTGGAAAACCCCGACCCGTGAATTCCTCCACCACGGGCGCGAAATTCTCGGGCTGGCGCTGGTGCTGGTGTTGCTCACCGTCGTCGGTATCGGTTATCTGATTTATATGATGGTGCCGGATATTCCGCTGGTTGCGGCGTTTGCGCTGGCGGCGGTGCTGTCACCCACCGATGCCGTGGCATTGGGTGGGATTGTGGGCAAGGGCCGCATTCCGAAGTCGATCATGGGCGTGCTCGAAGGTGAAGCGCTGATGAATGACGCGTCCGGCCTGGTGTCACTCAAATTTGCGATCGCCGTGGCGATGGGCACCATGATTTTCACCGTCGGCGGCGCGACCGTTGAGTTCCTCAAAGTCGCCATCGGCGGCCTGATGGCGGGTGTCGCGGTGACGTGGCTGTACAGTAAATCGCTGCGCATCATGAGCCGCTGGAGCGGCGATGATCCGGCGACACAAATCGTCTTCCTGTTGCTGCTGCCGTTCGCGTCTTACCTGATTGCTGAACACATCGGCGTGTCGGGCATTCTGGCCGCGGTCGCCGCGGGGATGACCATCAGCCAGTCTGGCATTATCCGTAACGCGCCGCTGGCGATGCGTCTGCGCGCGAACAGCGTCTGGGCGATGCTGGAATTCGTGTTCAACGGCATGGTGTTCATCATGCTCGGTTTGCAGTTGCCGGGCATTCTGGAAAACTCGATTGATCAGGCCACTCATGATCCGTCAATCGTCACCTGGCACCTGTTTGCGGACGTCGGGATCATCTATTTTGCGCTGCTTATCCTGCGTTTCGTCTGGCTGTGGGTGATGAAAAACTTCAGCAATCGCTTCCTGAAAAAGAAACCGTTGCTGTTCGGCAGCTACAGCACGCGTGAGCTGTGGGTCGCGTCGTTTGCCGGTGTTCGCGGGGCGATTACGCTCGCCGGTGTGCTGTCGATTCCGTTGTTCCTCGCCGACGGTTCGGCCTTCCCGTCGCGTTATCAGCTGGTGTTCCTGGCGACGGGCGTCATTTTGTTCTCCCTGATTGCCGGTGTGATTGCCTTGCCGTTCCTGCTCAAAGGCGTAGTCGTGGCCGACGGAACGACGTATCGCGAAGAAGAGCGCATGGCGAAATCCGTGGCCGCCGAAGTGGCGATTGAAAGCCTGCATAAGATGGAAGAACGTCTGGCGGCGGATACCGAAGAAAACATCGATGAACAGACGCTGAAGGAAATCAGTTCCCGCGTGATAGGCACGCTGCGACGGCGGACGGCGAATCGTGATGATATGGAAACCGCGCTGAAGCTTGAAAACTTAGAGCGTCGCTTCCGTCTGACCGCGCTGCGGGCCGAGCGCGGTGAGCTATATCATCTGCGCGCAACCCAGAAAATCAGCAATGAAACGCTGCAAAAACTGCTGCACGACCTCGATTTGCTGGAAGCGTTGCTGGTCGAAAAAGAAGTCTGACGCAACGGTTTTCCGGCGTTAATCTGCCATAAAAGGCTTCCCGCGAACGTTGCGGGAAGCCTTTTTTTTCACCCGGAAACAGAGCAGTACGGCATCACTGTTTAATAAGAAAATAACTTAATAGGAAAATGTACTTTCCTCAGGCGTGACGATACTTTCGAACCACGTCAGTTCAGAGAGTTTGGTTTGGATCCACTGTCGGGAAAATGCCTCGCCCAGCGCCGCGGTTAAATACGGGCATTGCCGGAATTCATCAAGGGCGTGCTGCTGGAATAAAGGCAAAACGGGCGAGCAGGCCGTCAGATCAGCAACCGGGTCGTCCTCTATTTTTTCCAGCCCGTAAAGCATGCCTGTCAGTATGGTGGCCATCGCCAGATAAGGGTTGGCATCCGACCCCGTCAAACGGTATTCAATGCGGCGATGCGCTTCGCCTGAACAGGGAATGCGTAATGCCGCCGATCGCTGATTAACGCCCCAGGAACTGAACAGGGGCTCATTCAGGTTTTTCCTCAATCGTCTGAATGAATTGACGTTGGGTGCCAGGATCGCCATAGAAGCGGGCATCAGGTTAAGCATGCCGGCGAGACACAGACGCATCATTTCATTCAGGTTTTTGTCGCCGGAGGCAAAAACATTATTGCCCTGTTCGTCGTTCAGGCTGATATGAAAATGCAGGCCGCTGCCTGATATTTGCGAATACGGTTTAGCCATGAAATTGGCGTTGAATCCAAACCTGCGGGCGACGGTGCTGGTTAAGCGGCGAAGCGCCAGCACGCTCTCGCAGATGTCGACGACCTGCCCGGAGTGTTGCAGGTTTAACTCAAACTGACCGGCTTCCGCCTCACAAACAATGCCCGTTAAAGGCAGGTTTTGCCGCGTCGCCATCGTCTCAAGCTCTTCAATAAACGCGGTATGTTCAGACGGAACCGCTAAATGAAAACATCCGGAATTCTGAATGTGACGGTTTTGGGAGTCTTCGAGATAAAACTCAATTTCGGGCGCAATCACCGGGTATAAACCATGTTCATGGAATTTACTCAGCACGTTTGCCAGGATAACGCGCGGCTCAAGCGAATAAGGATTTCCCTGATCGTTTTTCATCGTCAGTAATATTTGTGCATTTTCAGCCGGATTATGGCCGCACGGGCGCAGGGTGCCTGCGACAGGAAAACATATTCTGTCCGGCTCATTCATTGCCAGATCATCATTCAGCGTACTCTGCACTTTGCCTTCTTTGTCCATGGAATAAACGGACTGAGGAAAATATGCGCCTTTTTCCAGTGAAAGCAGGGAGGTGATATTCATCCTTTTCCCCCTGAATGAACCGTTGATGTCGTTAAGATAAACATCAATATGTTTCGTGTCCGGGTTGTTTAATAAATAACGTTCTGCTTCCTGACGGAAAGTACTGTTATTTCCCGGCGTCGTATTTTCAAGCGTCAGCTGGCTTTCATTGGCCACTAACTTTGAAATTACCGGAGAACTGAATAAAGCAGGTGAGTGTTTTAATAATGAAGGCTTGAATGTCGGATTCATATTTTTCTTTCACGCATACCTTTCGGCGATAAATTGAGATTAATTTATGCGCAGAAGAAAGGATATATCGGCAACATAAAGATTAAAGTTGCCGTCGTAAAAAAAGTATAAATACCGCGTTCAGGGTTGCGGCCAGTAATCCCGGCATAGCGCAATCCACGCCTGTGCGCTGTGTGAAAGATAACTGCCCTGATGCCAGATCAGCCCCAGCTGCCACGGCATCAGCGGCTCGAGCGGCAGCCACAGCAGCGTATTTTTGTCCAGCCGCTGACAGATAGGTTCCGGCAAAATAGCCACACCCATGCCGGTTTGTACCATGGCGGCTAAGAAATCCCACTGGCCGCTGCGGGCGGCAATTTTGGGCGTGAAACCGTGTGCCGAAAAGGCGTCCATCAGCTGGCGGTATAGCGCGAAATCTTCGTTGTAAATCAGGATGCTTTCTTCCGCCAGTTCGCTGAGGGCAATGCGTGTCCGGTTCAGCCAGTGCGGCGTGCGCGGAACCACCACGCACAGCGGATGGCTGAAAAGCAGCAATGAAGCGATGGACGGCACGGCGTCAGCGGGTAGGGCGGTGAGCGCCAGATCAAGCTCGCCTGAGATGACCGCCTGCTGAACGGTCAGCCCGCCAAATTCAGAAATAATCAGTTCGATACCCGGATATTGCTGGCGGAAACTGCCGATCAGCGGCGCAATTTGAGTGCCCACCATCGGCGGAATACCCAATCGCAAATGCCCGAGCTTAAGCGTATTAATGTCTTCCAGTTCGGCTTCGAGCTGGCGGAACTCTTCCAGGATATTCAGCCCGCGCTGGTAGAGCGCCTGACCGCTGTCGGTGAGCCGAAGGCGTCGTCCTTCGCGGATGATCAGCGTGCATTCCAGCTCTTCTTCCAGATGGCGCAGCATTTTGCTGATGGTCGGCTGCGTGACGAATAATTTTTCCGCCGCGCGGGTGAAGCTCTGCTGGCGTACCACTTCGACAAAATAGCGTAATGTACGAACGTCCATTCACTGACTTCCCCGCTGAGATCGGTAAGTAACACAGTATTCCAGATTGGAATCATTTTTATGATTTTAATTCATTTCTTTACCGGTTTCCTGCGAGCGTATACTGAATTTTGTCCCTTTTTTGTCCTCTGAGGTCGTTCCCATGTTGCTGGCGTTGCGCACGAAAGCGCCGTCCCTGCTGACCCACTGTCAGATCCCCGTTCAGGTGGTGCTTTATGCGGTGTTATTTGTTATCGCCGATCGTCTTGTCACTGTGCTGCATCTGCCTTTACCGGCCAATATCGTTGGTATGCTGATGCTTTTGCTGCTGATTATGTTCCGCGTTTTGCCGCTGAACTGGGTGAAGGCGGGTTCCCGCTGGTTGCTGGCTGAAATGCTGCTGTTTTTCGTTCCGGCGGTGGTGGCTGTAGTGAATTACGCCCAGCTGCTGATGATCGAAGGCTGGAAAATCTTTGTGGTGATTGGCGTCAGTACGCTTCTGACACTCGGCGCGACGGCGGTTGTTGTCGATAAAATGTACCGGCTGGAGCAGCGTCTGGCGGCGAGGAAGGCATCGCGTGACTGATCTTCTTATCAGCGTTTTATGTTTTGTGATCACGCTCGGGCTGTATTACGCCAACAAAAAACTCTACCGCCAGCGCCGCACATTGTTGCTGATGCCGCTGGTATTTACGCCCATCGTGCTGGTGATTTTACTGGTCGTGACGCACACGTCTTATCAGGATTACATCGGCGAAACGCACTGGCTGCTGTGGTTGCTTGGCCCGTCAACCATCGCATTTGCCGTGCCGGTTTATGAAAATATGGCGGTCATCCGCCGTCACTGGTTATCGCTGAGTGCGGGCGTGGTGACGGCGATTGTGGTGGCGGTCAGCAGTTCGGTCTGGCTGGCAAAAATACTGACGTTGCCGGAAGAAGTGCAGCGCAGCCTGGCGGTGCGGTCCATCACCACGCCGTTTGCGCTGGCGGCGGCGAAGCAAATGGGCGGGCAACCGGATCTGGTGGCGCTGTTCGTGGTGATCACTGGTGTATTCGGTATGGCGGTCGGCGACATGTTATTCCTGCGGCTTTCGGTGAAAAGCGGTCTGGCGAAAGGTGCCGGGTTTGGTGCGGCGTCGCACGGTGCGGGGACCGCGCGGGCTTATGAACTGGGCGCCGAAGAAGGCGTGGTGGCGAGTCTGGTGATGATGCTGGCGGGCGTTGTGACTGTAGTGATGGCACCGGTGATTGGGATTGTAATGTGGTGATGATCTTTTGAAAAAGATCGAAAACTTTTAATTCAAATTCAAATTCAAATTCAAAACCGTGGGCGTCGGCCCACACCGACCAGAGACCCGGTAACGCGCGGGCCTCTGGACTCCGCGCTCTTTAACTGCGCGCTGCCGCGGGGACGAAGGACATGTTCTGGTACTCCGCCGCCTGGCGCGAAAACTTGCCGCTGCGCGGTGCCTTCTCTCGGTCTTCGAGCCGCAGGTCTCGAAGCCGCTCCGTTCAGCAAGCTTTCTGATTGCGCCTCCTGAGTTTTTCGTTCCTCCTCGTCTTTATGCCCTTTTGTTTTCGCGCCCCATTTTGTAAGCAACGTTTTGTTTATTTTTTCTGCTAGAATGCCGGCGGATATATTTTCTGTGAAGTGATTGTATATGCAGGAAAAATCTTAATAAAAAGAACATTTGAAATTTCTATAATTCATGGCAAGGATGCAAAATGATTTATCTGAACCGGGCGGCGGTTTGCGGCGGTCTTTTATGGCTGTCGGGATGCAGTACGCAGACGAATATTTCTCAGCAGGCGGCGTTGCAGCCTTCGGCCAGTAAGACGGCGTTACACATGCAGCGTATTTCAACGCTTGAGAGTAATGACGCGGTGACCATCGGCGCGGAGCACCTTCAGCCTGGCGATATTCTGCTTTCGTCAACGACGGGCGTGACGTCGCTGGGGATCCGTTTATTCAGCCTTTCGGGCGTCAGCCATGCGTCGGTATATCTCGGGAACGGCGAAGTCGCCGAAGCGGTGGGTGAGGGCGTGCAGATTGTTTCTCTGGAACAGGCGTTGTCTCACAGTAACTCGATGGTGAGTTTGCGCCACCCGGGATTTAGCGATGAACAGCTGCAACGGTTAAGATTCTTTGCGCAAAGCAAACGCGGGAAGAAATATAACTACAAAGGGATCGTGATTATCGCGCCATATACGTTGTCCCGCCGGGTGTGCGATTTACCGGTGTTCTTTGGCAAAGGCCGCAGTCAGTGTTTTGATACGCTCGCTACCGTTCAGATTGGCGATTCGGCAGATGCGCAGGAGACATTCTTCTGTTCGCAGTTTGTGATTGAAGCATTCAATTACGCCGGCAATCCGATTACCGTTTCAAACGCATTATGGATTTCACCCGCCGATTTACTCCACATGCGTGAAGGCGATATTTCCTCGTTCACCCCCGTCCAGCCCCTGCAATACGTCGGTCATCTGAAAAAATGGAATCTCTATAACGCCGTATTTGGGTAGAAACGCCGGAACCCACGCTTTTCAAAAATGCCCCTATGGCGCGCTCAAAATCTTGCTGATTGAGCGTTTCGAGACCTGAGTCTCGAACACCGAGTGAAGGGACCGCGCAGCGGCGAGATTTGCGCCACACGCGGGTGTCGCGGAATACGTCCGTCGTCCCCGCGACAGCGCGGAGTAAAAAAGCGGGGAGAAATCCAAAAGAGGGAAAGCACTTCCCTCTTTTGGTCGGTTTCGGCTCGAAAGGCTACGTGAGCACTGCTATTGAGAAACCGAAACTTTCACCTTTCCAGCCTGAAAAGCCGCTTCAAGCTGCGGCCTCAGCTTAATGTATAACCTGCGATAAGAACTCCCGCGTCCTCGCGGACTTAGGATTCGCGAAGAACTCCAGCGGTGGCGCTTCCTCGACGATCTCCCCGCGATCCATAAAGATCACCCGGTCGGCTACCGTTCTGGCAAAACCCATTTCATGCGTAACGCACAACATGGTCATGCCTTCTTCGGCCAGCGTGATCATGGTGTCGAGCACCTCTTTCACCATTTCCGGATCGAGCGCAGACGTCGGTTCATCAAACAGCATGATTTTCGGTTTCATGCACAGCGAACGGGCGATCGCCACGCGCTGCTGTTGTCCGCCGGAAAGCTGGCCGGGGAATTTGTTGGCATGTTCGGCGATACGCACGCGTTTAAGGTAATGCATCGCCAGTTCTTCCGCCTCTTTCTTCGGCATCTTACGCACCCAGCAAGGGGCCAGCGTGCAGTTTTGCAGCACGGTAAGATGCGGGAACAGGTTGAAGTGCTGGAATACCATTCCGACTTCGGTACGCACGCGCTCGATGTTACGCAAATCATCATTCAGCTCGGTGCCGTCAACCACAATGCGCCCCTGCTGATGCTCTTCCAGATGGTTAATGCAACGAATGGTCGTTGATTTACCGGAGCCGGAAGGGCCGCACAGGACGATACGTTCGCGCGGTTTCACGTTCAGATTGATGTCTTTCAATACGTGGAACTGTCCGTACCACTTGTTCACGTTTTCCAGCGTGATCATCATATTTTGTTTTTCAGTGACTTGATGGTCGCTCATGGTTTACCTCAGTGTGCGGATCGCCCGGTGTGAAAGCGTCTTTCCAAATGCTGGCTATAACGCGACATGCTAAAACAGAAAATCCAGTAGACGGCAGCGGCGAAGACGTAGCCTTCGGTCGACATGCCGAGCCATTCAGGATCGACGGTGGCTTGCTGGACGCTGCTGAACAGGTCGAACAGGCCGATAATGATCACCAGACTGGTGTCTTTAAACAGCGCGATGATAGTGTTGACCAGACCCGGTATCACCATTTTCAGCGCCTGCGGCAGAATGACTAAACCCTGCGTTTTCCAGTAGCCGAGCGCCAGTGATTCGGCGGCTTCGGTCTGGCCTTTCGGCAGCGCCTGCAAACCGCCGCGCACCACTTCCGCGACATACGCCGACTGGAACAGCACCACACCCACCAGCGCGCGCACCAGTTTGTCGATGTTGGTTCCTTCGGTCATGAACAGCGGCAGCATCACCGAGGACATGAAGAGCACGGTAATCAGCGGCACGCCGCGCCAGAATTCGATGAAAATCACCGACAGAATACGCACGATCGGCAGACGCGAACGTCGTGCCAGCGCCAGCATAATCCCCAGCGGTAACGCACCGGCGATGCCGACTGCGGCGATGATCAGCGTCAGCGTCAGGCCGCCCCACTGGCGGGTTTCGACAAGGCTCAGACCAAAGAATCCGCCGTACAGCATGATCCAGGTGAAAATCGGGAACAGAACAATCCAGGCCGTGATGTAACGACCGCGGCGTGGCATCGCTTTGAAGAAAATCGGTGCCAGCGTCAGCAGACCGACAATCAGGGTGACGTTAATACGCCAGCGTTGATCAAACGGATACAGCCCGTACATGAATTGCCCGAAACGCGCGTGGATAAACACCCAGCAGGCACCGGCTTTGGTGCAGTCCGTTCGTGCGGTTCCGACCCAGTTGGCCTGGAAAATCACCCAGTTCAGCAGGGGAGGGATCACCAGCCACATCAGCCATAAACAAAACAGCGTCAGCAGGCTGTTAAACCAGCTGGAGAACAGATTTTTGCGTGCCCACAGCACGGCAGTCCCGACTGGCGTACCGGGCTTGACGGCTCTGACTCCGGGAGGAAGTGTTGTCATCGTCATGGATTTCCCTTAACGCTCGACCAGCGCAATACGCCGGTTATAAATATTCATCAGGAAGGAGATGACCAGGCTGATAATCAGGTAAACGGACATCGTGATGGCAATGGTTTCAATCGCCTGACCGGTCTGGTTGAGCACGGTACCGGCAAACAGAGACACCATATCCGGATAGCCAATTGCGGCCGCCAGAGAGGAGTTTTTCACGATATTCAGATACTGGCTGGTCAGCGGCGGAATAATCACCCGCATGGCCTGTGGTAAAATAACCTGGCGCAGCGTGACCGGATTCGGCAGGCCGAGCGAACGGGCGGCTTCATGCTGACCGTGCGAAACCGACTGAATACCGGAGCGGATCACTTCCGCGATAAACGTGGAGGTGTACACGGACAGCGCCAGCGTCAGCGCGGCCAGTTCCGGAATGAGCACCATGCCGCCGCGGAAGTTAAATCCGCGCAGCGCAGGCATATCCCAGTGCAGCGCGGGCCCGAAAATCAGGTGCGCCAGCCCCGGCAGGACGATAAGCATCACGACAGCCCACGGCCAGATGCGCCAGACGCGTCCGGTGTGGATCTGACGGAAATGGTTATAGCGTTGCAGCGCCACAATTCCGGCTATCGCCAGCAGCAGCGCGATAAGGCCTGCGAGGCTGCCCGGTGCCAGCTCCGGCGACGGCAGATACAGGCCGCGGTTGCTGACGAAAATCGTGTCAAAAGCGTTCAGGCTCTGACGCGGTCCCGGCAGGTTTCGCAATACGGCGAAGTACCAGAAGAAGATTTGCAGCAGTGGGGGAATATTACGGAAAGTCTCGATGTAGACCGTCGACACTTTACGGATCAGCCAGTTATCGGAGAGACGTCCTAACCCGATAATGAACCCGAGAATCGAAGCGAAAACGATACACAGCGCGGAAACCAGCAGCGTATTCAGCAGACCGATAACAAATACGCGTGCGTAGGTGTCGCCTTCCTGGTAGTCGATAAGGTGCTGAACAATGCCGAAACCGGCACCTTTTTCAAGAAACGCAAATCCCGAGGTGATCCCTCGCGTCGTTAGATTGGTAATGGTGTTGTGGAGCAGGTAACCAAGACAGGCTACCAGCAACACCACCGCGAAAATTTGGTAAATCCAGGCTCGTACGGCTGGGTTGGTCAGCGAGAACGATCCTTTTCCGGTTGGGCGTTGCGACATATAGGGTGAACCTCAATATGCGGTAAATCCGTGGAAGTGATGCACCGGGGAACGACCGGTGCATCAGCATCCTTAAAGCATTTCAATCACGGGAATATCTGACTTCAAAAACGAAGGATATTTAGCGGACTGGTGGTGCGTATTGGATCCCGCCTGCATTCCACAATGCGTTCTGGCCACGTTTTATTTTCAGCTCGCTGCCCTGACCGACGTTGCGTTCAAAGCTTTCGCCGTAGTTGCCGACTTGTTTGACGATTTTCACAACCCAGTCATTTGGCACTTTCAGGTCAGCACCGTAAGTCCCGGTTTTGCCCAGCAGGTTGCTCATGTCTGGTGTTGTCGGGTTAGCGGCCAGTTGCTCAACGTTTTTAGACGTCACGCCCATTTCTTCGGCGTTCAGCATGGCGAACAGTGACCAGCGCACAACGGCC
Organism: Rahnella sp. PD12R; assembly: GCF_019200965.1. Lineage (NCBI taxonomy): Bacteria > Pseudomonadati > Pseudomonadota > Gammaproteobacteria > Enterobacterales > Yersiniaceae > Rahnella > Rahnella sp. PD12R. The sequence goes on from NZ_JAHTMS010000004.1 coordinate 182,886, forward strand.
AGCCAGTCTTCGTCACCACGGCGTACGACCGGGCCCAGGGGTTCTTTAGAGATAACTTCTGGCAGAACGATGAACTCGTCCGGTTTACCCAGTTTGATACGCAGTGCGTACAGCTGAGACTGGTCGGAAGCCAGGGTATCGCAACGGCCGGAGTCCAGCGCTTTCGCACTTTCGTCTGAACGGTCGAAGGTCACCGGGGTGTAGGTCATTTTGTTGGCTTTGAAGTAATCGGCTACGTTCAGCTCGGTATCCGTACCGGCTTGCAGGCAGACGGTTGCGCCATCCAGTTCTTTTGCACTTTTCAGACCGGCTTTCTGGTGAGTCAGGAAACCGATGCCGTCGTAGTAGTTCACGCCGGCGAAGATCATTCCCATGCCCGCATCGCGGGAAGAGGTCCAGGTGGTATTACGGGACAGGATGTCCACTTCGCCAGACTGCAGGGCGGTGAAACGCTCTTTTGCGGTCAGCGGGGTGTATTTTACTTTCTCAGAATCACCAAACACGGCAGCAGCCACCGCGCGACAGACGTCAACGTCGATACCGGTGAATTTGCCTTTGGAGTCAGCGTAGGAGAAGCCTGGCAGGCCGTCGCTGATACCGCATTGAACAAATCCTTTCTTTTTAACAGCATCCAGAGTGGTACCTGCATGAGCCTGACCAGCCAGTGTCACGAAGCTTGCTGCGGCAATCAGCGTTGAGAGCAATATTTTTTTCATAAAGCGTCCTGTGAGACAAAACTGAAAATTATTATTGTGTGAGTGCCGGAGCACCCTGTCTGTTTATGGGGCAACGCCCTCTGCACCTGTCTTTGCAAAGGGAGTGCCAACATGGAAAACGCCCGATCAATCAAGTCACCTTGAGGATTTGCTCAGTAACATTGATGGACGCTATAAAATTTATTGCCCCGTTTAGGTGCGCGGTCAATGTGAGCGCCTTAAAACGGTGCGGAATATTTCAATATTGGAGTGCAGATCGCGGTCTTTGCAGCAGGAGGAAATATGGCGTCATATTTGGTTAAAAAATGAGGCAAAACGATGAGGTAATCTCTCAGACCCGAAGGTCTGAGAGACATTTTGAAATGGCGTGACTCAGAGAAGGGACTTTATGAGTGCAGCCACCAGCGGCGGAAGCTGACCTTTTAGTGCGGCGCGTTCCGGCTGGAACAAGGTGGCGACAAAAAACGGATGTTCCGGTAATTCAATGGCGCGAACCTCACCGTTCGAATCATGGCCGACCATTTTCAGCGGCTGAGCCTCCAGCGCAGCCTGAAACTCTGTATTGATGCCATAGCGGCAGTGGTAGCCTTCTTCCACTTCCAGCTTGCCGTAAGCGCGCGCCGGAATGCTGCCCGGCACAAACGTAATTTCGCTTTTAACTTCCACCATTTCACACGACAGCGCGCTGATGACCAGACGGCCCTCTGTGTCGGTTTCGCCGTGTCCGGCATCCTGCCAGTCCATCACATTTCGCGCGTATTCAATGATGGCGTGCTGGAATCCGCCGCAGGTTCCCAGAAACGGTTTGCGATTCTCCCGGGCAAAACGGATGGCGCTCAGCGCACCTTCGGTTGAGCGGTACGGGCTGCCGGGCACACACCAGAAGGCATCGTAATTCTTGAGGATTTCAGGGGTGATTGTGTCGGTTGCGAGCCAGTCGGCGTGGATTTCAATGCTGAAGTGTTGTGCTGTGAGGTCGATGGCAAGGGGAATGGCTTGATGGGCAGTGATCGCGGAGTGGTAGTCTCCGACCAGCGCCAGACGTACAGAGTTTTTCATCACTTCTCTCCAGGGCAGGTAAAAAGAGAGGTTACAGAAATGTCATTACGTTGTCGTTTGAAAAATTCTCATCAGCTATTTTCGCAGTACGAAAGGCATTAAAAAACCCACGCGAGGTGGGTTTATCGGGCGCGTTTTTACATCTTCATTCGGCCTGCGTTTTACTGCCTTTAATCAGTTTACGCGCGGCGGCAATCTGCTCATTGTCCGGTGCTTTCGGCTTGGCTTTATTGAGCGCGGTGCTGAGGCCTGAACGGCCCCACAGATCGAAGCTGTCGTCATCTTTGAGGTGATCAAAGATGGAAGGTGTCGCATCGGGTTTTTTAGCCATAAGAAGAGGTATCTCGCGTTGAAGGTTTTTCAAAGAAAAAGCCCGATGCGGTGGCATCGGGCCTGATATCTTATTGCGTTTGCGGCTATCGATAAAGCGAAGGCGTTCCCGCCGGTCGCGTTTTGAAGCGGCGGTGCAGCCAGAGATACTGATCGGGCGCACGCATGATTTCTTTTTCAATCACGCGGTTCATGTAAGCCGCTGCGGCCATTTCGTCGTCAATCGGGTAATCTTCTAACTGTGGCTGAATCACCAGTTCGTAACCTTTACCGCCGGCTTTACGTACCAGAACCACGGTCACCAGCGCAGGTTTTGCCAGACGTGCCAGCATGAAAGTTCCGCTGGTCGTTGCGGCCTGATCAACGGCAAACAACGGTGCGAAGACGCTGCCGCGCGGGCCGTAATCCTGATCCGGTGCAAACCAGACGGCTTCGCCCTTTTTCAGCGCGTGGACCATACCGCGTAAATCCTTGCGATCCAGCATCGCTTTGTTCGAACGCATGCGACCCCAGGTCTGCACGAATTCCATCGCTTTATTGTTGTGCGGGCGGTACATCGCCATCATAGGCTGACATAACCCCATCGCACGGCCACCGAGTTCCAGTGACATAAAATGCACGCCGATAACCAGCACGCCTTGGTTGTTCTCCTGCGCCTTTTTCAGGTTGTGCAGGCCGCTGACGTCAAACCAGCGTTTAACGCGGGCGTCAGACCAGAACCAGGCCATGCCGGTTTCCAGCAAGCCCATGCCGAGAGATTCAAAGTTACTGATGATCCGGGCTTCAACCTGATCGGCTGGCAAATCCGGGAAACACAGTTGCAGGTTGCGGCGGGTAATCGACACGCGGCGTTTCAGAAAGCGCATGGACGTGCGGCCAAGCCAGATACCCAGACGGTAAAGTACCGGATAAGGAAGCTGAACCAGCAGGAACAGGACACCGAGCCCAAACCAGGTGAGCCAGTAGCGCGGATGTAAAAACGATGCACGAAAGCGAGGAGAAGTCATAAAAGCCTAATCATCTGCATAAAAAAACCGGGGTAACGCGTAACGAGATAGCTCAGTCGCGGTACGGATTGTCTGGCAAATATTGGGACAACTGGCGTTCGAAAACGTTTTGGAAACGACACAAGTTGACGCAACTTTTACTTTGTACAGACACTGTTAAAAGGCGGGATCGCGATGCTGAAGGGCTATCCGTAGGCGTTGAGCGGGGCGAATACGACTCTTAAGGTGAGTATAGCATGACGGACTGTTTAACCGGAGAGGGGAGTTGTCCGATAAACGCCCTCTTTACCGTTTATTTACGTCTATTATTGGACACTTCAATGAAAAGACTGTGGAAAGAATGAACTGCATTTCGGAACGTAAAACGCGTTATTCGGAAAACTCAGCGTGCTTCATCAGGAAACACGCTGAGAGTGTCAATCAGCGGTATAACGGGTTACTCATCACGGAATAACGGCCACTGCCGAACAGCGCAATCACTATGGCCGCCATGAAGTAATACACGATGTCTTCAATTGCCCAGGCACCGACCGGTGACAGTGCAAAAGTATGGTGGATACCGACCATCAGCCACGCAACAATCATGGTGGCCGCCGCTGACAACGCGGCAAGACGGGTGAAAATCCCCAGCATCATCATGACCGGAGCAATCACTTCCCCGATGATCACGCCATATGCCACGAACGCCGGAATGCCGTAGCCTGCCAGCATGCCCTGAATGCCGCCGAGCCCGTCGTGTAACTTATGCCAGCCATGAAAAATCAGCAGGCCATAGGTGATCCTCAGCAGTAAAATGGCCAGGTCAGGTTTGTTCAGCGCAGTGGTAAAACGGATATAAAGTTGCTTCATCATTGTCACTCCCAGAGACGTTTTCTTGTCTCTATAAAGTAATTCCTAATCGCGAAACGAGTGGAGAATTATTCTCATTTGGGTTGATCTGGGTTAAGTTTTGTTCAGTTAATCCGCAGGCATAAACCGGCATCAGAACCCGCTGGGATTTTGTGGGGCTGGAGCACTGAGCACGGACGGAGATTTCCGGTTATTAAGAAACATTTTTAGACTTTCGACTTATTTATTTTTGGAATGCGTATCAAAAATACAGCAGGACTATTAAATAAAACGATCGACAGGATTTAAACTATTTATTGTCATTGCAATTAATATCGATGTCTAATGCCGGGTTCCAAAATTATCACTGTTCTAATTATTATTTTATATGAGTTGGTGTTTAAAACGGAATGAAATAAATAACATGTAAAGGATTATTCAATGAATAACGATATTTTACCTATGATAACGAGTTCAATTCATATCATCAGCGTGGTCTATTTCGCTCTTTCGATTCCTTCTTTGTATCTGATGGCGCATAAGAAAGTCGATTCTCGCGTCTGCCAGATAGCCATTGGTATTTTCAGCGGATTGATTGCGAACTACATCTACAAGAACACGCTGCTTAGCAGCGACGCTCTGCTGGGCCTGACGCTATGCCCTATCGTTCTGGCGTCGCTGATTTTTGGTCCGTATGCATTGTTCTTCGGCGGGTTAGTCCATCTGCTAAGGGTTGTGAATAATTCACCGCACTATACGTTATTTTTACTCTCATTTATTGCGCTGTCATTCATTTCAGAAATATGGAAAGGCAGGAAATATACAAAATTTTTGCTGGTTATTGCGATATCAGATACATTTTCAATTCTGCTAAACTGGCAGTTTTTGCACGAAAGAGGGATGTTAAATACGGCGATAATCCGGGCACCTTTCAGTATTGTATTCTTATCTTTGTTGTATGTTTTCTTCGCGAAAATCATTCAGATATTCCTGAATATAAATGCACTGGAAAAACGTGCGCAAACTGATCAGCTGACCGGCCTGCCAAACCGTTTTGGCATTATCGACCATATTAATCATATGAAAATTGGCAGGGAGCGGTTTTATCTTTCTTTAATCGATGTCGATTTTTTTAAAACCGTCAATGACACCTACGGGCATCTCACCGGTGATAAGGTCCTGGTGGAGATCGCGGCGCTGATTGGCGACAGCATTCGCGGCAGCGATTACCTCGGGCGTTTTGGCGGCGAAGAATTCATGCTGATCATAGATGCCCCCGACATGAAAACCGCGGAAAGCACGCTGGAAAGGCTGCTTAGTACTGTGCGCCGTAACGAATTCATCAGCTTTGAGGGCGATTCAACTTTCAGCCTCACCATCTCAGCGGGCGTAGCACTGTGCGAAAAAACCTGTATGCCGGACACAGTGATAAACAGTGCTGATGCGGCGTTATACAAAGCCAAAGAGGGCGGCCGTGACCGGGTTGAGTTCGGCGTTTCCTGCTGCTCGCTGAATCTTTGAGGTAACAAAAAAGGCGCTCTCCTTGCGGAAAAGCGCCTTTTCAAGACAACGACTGATTAGTATCAGTTCATGCCGTATTTTTTCAGTTTCTTACGCAGCGTACCGCGGTTGATACCCATCATCAGGGCCGCACGAGTCTGGTTGCCACGGGTGTACTGCATCACCATGTCCAACAGTGGCTGTTCAACTTCAGCCAATACCAACTCATACAGGTCATTCACGTCCTGACCATTCAATTGAGCGAAGTAGCCCTTAAGTGCTTGTTTTACCGAGTCACGCAGGGGCTTTTGAGTCACCTGGTCTTGTGAGTTTACGGTAGAAACGGTCAGTACGTCAGAATTCACGCGTTGTTCGAACATAGTTCTGTCAGCTCTTTTTTGTTACGCAAGATTTTCGAAATATGCTTCCAACGCCTCCAGCTGTTCGCTGGCATCCTCTATGGCGTTGAAGGAGCGCCGAAACTGGTCATTCGGGGCATGCTCCTGGAGATACCAGGAAACGTGCTTACGGGCGATACGGAATCCCTTGCCTTGACCATAAAAGTCGTGCAATTCCCGTACGTGCCCTATTAACAAGCGCTGAACCTCACCCATAGGCGGTGGAGGTAACAGCTCCCCTGTGTCCAGATAATGCTGGATTTCCCGGAAGATCCAGGGTCTCCCCTGAGCGGCACGTCCTATCATCAGAGCATCAGCTCCGGTGTAGTCGAGTACCGCCCTGGCTTTATGCGGGTCAGTTATGTCGCCATTCGCGATAATCGGAATGGAAACACTCTGCTTAACTGTCCGAATGCTGTCGTACTCTGCTTCTCCATTGAAGAGGCAGGCACGGGTTCGGCCATGAATAGTCAGGGCCTGAATTCCACAGTCTTCAGCCAATTGGGCAATTTGTACACAGTTACGGTGTTCCGGTGCCCATCCAGTACGGATTTTCAACGTGACTGGCACATCTACCGCATTCACAACGGTAGTGAGGATTTGTTTGACCAAATCCGGATACTGCAACAAAGCAGATCCTGCCAGTTTGCGGTTCACTTTCTTGGCCGGGCAGCCCATATTGATATCAATGATTTGCGCACCGCTTTCCACGTTAATTCGTGCAGCAGCCGCCATATCTTCGGGGTCACAACCGGCAATTTGCACGGCGCGGATCCCCGGTTCATCGTTATGTACCATACGCAAACGTGACTTATCCGTACGCCACACCTCCGGATTGGAGGAGAGCATTTCAGATACTGCCATCCCAGCCCCCATCGCATGACATAAGGCACGAAATGGTCGGTCAGTGATACCGGCCATTGGGGCCGCAATCAGGCAATTTGTAAGCTGGATGTGTCCGATGCGCATTAACTAGGAATGACCATACTGATGTCCGCAAGGGCGCGTATATTACGCATTTTCGTTACGATATGAAAGGCCAAACTTTGAGCAATTTGATAAGAAATAGCCTTGCCAGCGGCAAAATGCAGTATGGTTTTGTTTTTTATCTTGGTTTTACATTGAGTTATGTGACGACGGTCAAATTGTGCGCTTAGGCAAATTCCTAATATCTCTCTGAAACATCCTGTTATAACAGCGGATTCTAAGGGTTGATTTGCCGTTTTAAGCAGCAACAACCACAAAAATCCGTGATGCAGATCGTCTTTTGGTCAGAAAGTGACTTATTTTACGTTCGGATGACATCTTATTTTCAGAAAGGATTCAGGGCCACAAAAGCCGGTTCCGTGGCCCTGATGTTCTGAAGTTTTTATTCCGCGACGATCACGCGGCCGTGAAGGCTTTGTACAGGGCGGTTATTCGCATGATGAAGAACATGCTGGAATTTCTCTAACTGTTGCTCAGAGAGCGTCAGAGGCTGTTTAATGACCAGCCAGCGAACGCCTTCAGTACAAGGTGGCGTGGTCAGCGATCCGCTAAAACGGTAATGCGTCAGGTCTTTCGGCAGTAAGCCGGACAGCGCGACTTTGCTTTTCAGCGGTACCGTTTCACCCATCTTTTCCGGCATCTGTTGCCAGATTTTTTCCAGCTCAGGATTGGCGGCACCGGTTTCAAACATCACGGCCACCACGGCAATCTCGCCGTCTGCATCCATGTGTACAAAATGCGCTTCCATCGGGAAGGATTTGCCGTTGATGGTGTTTTCGCTTGGCGCATGGAAATGGAATTGCTGAAGCACGAACTTCTCACCATCGAGGGTAATAAAATCACCTTCCCGGACATTCACCTGCACGCTGTGACCGTTATTGACCACGTTCACCGGCGGTAAGGTGTAGCTGAGTTCCAGCGGGTGCGGATGCACTTTCATGGCGTCTTTGATATCGACGGGAGACTGCATTTTTCCCTGTTCGCAAAGATGAAAATCCGGGCTGAGTTTTGACCAGTTCTGCGGGGCTTCGTCGCCATCGTAAGACCAGTGCGGGGTTTCGCTGGCGTAAGCAGAAAATGTTAAAGCGGCCAGCACAACTGACAGTAATGCGCGTTTCATGAAATATCCCTTTCATAACATTGAGTAAAAAACCGTGCTGATATTAAGGGTTTTAGCAGGAAGGGAACAGAGTGACAGGAGGGCGGAGAGGATTTTCGGATAAAACTAACCCTTTCTGCACAAACAGAAAGGGTTACAGGCAACAAATCAGGCTTTTTTAACGCCTGTAATACGGCACCATTCTTCTTTCTCGGCAACCGTATCCAGTTCGAACTTATCACGGTAAGCATCAGCGACGCTTTGCGCCTGGCTGGCCAGAATGCCTGAAAGCCCCAGATGACCGCCAGCAACCGGCAGCACACTGATAAGCGGGGCCAGCTCGCGCAGCGGGCCTGCCAGAATGTTTGCGACGACGACGTCGGCAGACAGGTTCTCCGGCTGGTCTTTTGGTAGATACAGCGACAGACGCTCTGAAACGCCGTTACGTTCTGCGTTATCACGGCTGGCCTGGATCGCCTGCGGATCGATGTCGATCCCTACGACGTGTTTAGCGCCTAATTTCAGCGCGGCGATCGCCAGAATGCCGGAACCACAACCGAAGTCGATCACGGTTTTATCGGTCAGATCCAGACTGTCGAGCCATTGCAGACACATGGCGGTTGTCGGGTGCGTCCCGGTACCAAACGCCAGACCGGGATCCAGCATCACGTTAACCGCCGTCGGATCCGGCACATCGCGCCAGCTCGGGCAAATCCACAGACGCTCGCCAAAACGCATCGGGTGGAAGTTATCCATCCACTCGCGTTCCCAGTCTTTGTCTTCAAGCTGTTCGATTTTATGCACGAAACCTTTGCCCAGCAGCGGTTCGTTTTCCAGCATGGCGACTACTTCTTCCATGTCGGTTTCGGCGTCGTACAGGCCAATCGCGTCGGTATCGCCCCACAGCAGGGTTTCGCCTGGCAGCGGTTCAAACACCGGATTGTCGTGCGTATCCTGGAAAGTGACGGACACTGCGCCACTTTCGATAAGCGCGTCGCTCAGCGTTTCCGCGTTTTCACCGGTGGTATTAATTTTCAGTTGGATCCAAGGCATAGCCATTCTCTTCTTAACAATCTGTAAAAATCACTGCCGCCCGGTCAGGACGGCTTCAGTGCGGTTTCGCGCGCCGGTGAGCCAAATTTGTTGCCGATATAAAACGCCAGCAGACTCAGCGAAAGCGACGGCACAATCGGATGCAGACCGGCGATGTGCAGGTCGATACTGGCGAGCAGGGTATAACAAACCGCGCCAACAATCATTGAGCTCAGCGCACCCGTCGCGTTAGCGCGTTCCCAATATAAGCCGAGTACCAGTGGCCACAGGAACACGGCTTCCAGCCCGCCGAAAGCCAGCAAATTCAACCAAATAATCATTTCAGGCGGACGCCATGCGGCCAGCAGAACCAGTAAACCCAGCACAAACGTCGCCCAGCTCGAGAAGCGTTTTAGCTTGCGCTCGTTCGCCAGCTGGTCCGGTTTGATGCCGAGGTATAAGTCTTTAACGATAGTCGCAGATGACTGTAAAAGCTGTGCGTTGATCGTCGACATAATGGCGGCCATCGGTGCGGCGAGAAAAATCCCGGCGGCGTAAGGCGGCAGCACGGTGATCATCAGCGTCGGGATCACCTGATCGGGAATTTTCAGATCCGGCAGCACGGCGCGTCCGAGCGCTCCGGCCAGATGCATACCGAGCATCAGGACCGCAACGACAATCGTTCCGAGCACAATCCCGCGATGCACCGCTTTGCTGTCTTTGTAGGAAATACAGCGGACGGCGGTATGCGGCAGGCCGATAACCCCAAAACACACCAGTATCCAGAACGATGCCATAAACGGCAGCGAGAGAACGTCATCTCCGCCGTGAACGGAAACCAGTTTCGGGTCGATTTGTTGCAGTTTATCGATAGCGGTGTGCAGGCCACCGGCGGCGTGGATCACCGCAAACAGCAGCAAAATGGTGCCCAGCAACATCACCAGCCCTTGCATGGCATCGTTGAGCACGCTGGCACGGAAGCCGCCAAATGCGGTGTACAGCGCGATGCTGATGCCAAAAATCAGCAGACCGGTGTCGTAGGGAATTCCGGCAGCGGTTTCCAGCAGGCGGGCGCCGCCGATAAACTGCACGGTCATCGCACCCAGAAACGCCACCAGCAGGCTCAGGCTCGCCAGCCAGACCAGTAAACGGCTCTGGTAACGTGCAAACAGCATGTCATTGAGCGTAACCGCATTGTAGCGGCGCGCCAGAATTGCGAATTTCTTACCCAGAACGCCCAGCGACAGCCAAACGGCGGGCAACTGGATCATCGCCAGTAATACCCAGCCGAGGCCAAATTTGTACGCCGCACCGGGGCCGCCGATAAAGGAACTGGCGCTGATGTAGGTGGCGGTCAGGGTCATGGCAAGAACGAAGCCGCCCATGGAGCGGTTACCGAGGAAATATTCAGTCAGAAAATTGCCCTGCTGGCGGCGGGTATAGGCGTATACCGACAGGCCGAAAACCAGCAGCAAATAGGCGATCAGCGGCAATAAAACTTCAATTTGCATCTTGATCCTCCAGCGGAATATCGCGGTAAATCACGCGAACCATCAGCCAGCTTAAAAGAATGAAGACCAGAGGCACCAGCAGACAGGCCATTTCGAACCAGTGCGGCAACCCTGTAATGCCCTGTTTATCATCAGGAATATAGGCGGCGAAACACCACGCCAGTAGATAGGCAATCGTCAGCCCAAAGGCCCAGCGGGCTTCGCGGTTAGCTTGAAGAAAACGCTTATCAGTGATCATTTTCCTGTCCCCCCAAAACGTAAAAAAGGCCGGAATATCCGGCCTTGATAAGAGAGTACGCAACGGTACGGTCTTTTATTTTTCCTGCAAACCGAGTTTCTTTTCCAGATAGTGGATATTGGTTCCACCGTGCTGGAAGTTCTCGTCATCCATGATACGCATTTGCAGTTCAATGTTGGTTTTGATGCCGTCGATGATCAGCTCAGCCAGCGCATTTTTCATGCGGGCAATGGCCACTTCACGGGTTTCGCCGTAAGTGATCAGTTTACCAATCATGGAATCGTAGTACGGAGGCACAGTGTAGCCTGCGTAAATGTGCGATTCCCAACGAACACCGAAGCCGCCTGGTGCGTGGAAGCGAGTGATTTTGCCCGGGCTTGGCAGGAAGGTGTTGGGATCTTCCGCGTTAATACGGCATTCCACCGCATGGCCTTTGACGTGCACATCGCTTTGTTTAATTGAAAGAGGTTGGCCGGACGCAATGCGTAGCTGCTCTTTAATCAAATCCACACCGGTGATCATCTCGGTAACCGGATGCTCTACCTGGATACGGGTGTTCATTTCGATGAAGAAGAACTCACCGTTTTCGTACAGGAACTCGAAAGTACCCGCACCGCGGTAGCCGATATCCACACAAGCTTTGGAACAACGTTCGCCGATGAAACGACGCAGTTCTTCCGTAATGCCTGGTGCTGGCGCTTCTTCCACCACTTTCTGGTGACGTCGCTGCATGGAGCAGTCACGTTCAGCCAGATAAACGGCGTTGCCCTGACCATCTGCCAGTACCTGAATTTCCACGTGACGTGGGTTTTCCAGGTATTTTTCCATGTAAACCATGTCGTTGTTGAAAGCCGCTTTGGCTTCAGCACGGGTCATGTTGATGGACTGTTCCAGATCTTTATCGCTGCGCACAACACGCATACCACGACCACCGCCGCCGCCAGAGGCTTTGATGATGACCGGATAGCCGATACGTTTAGCGAAGCCACGGTTTAAATCCATGTCGTCGCCCAGCGGGCCGTCAGAGCCTGGTACGCAAGGTACGCCGGCTGCTTTCATCGCGTGGATCGCAGAAACTTTGTCACCCATCAGGCGGATAGTTTCAGCTTTCGGGCCGATGAAGATAAAACCAGAACGTTCAACCTGCTCTGCGAAATCCGCATTCTCGGACAGGAAACCGTAGCCAGGGTGGATAGCCACCGCGCCAGTGATTTCCGCCGCCGCGATGATGGCAGGGATGTTCAGATAGCTTTTTACTGAAGGTGCAGGGCCGATACAGACGGTTTCGTCTGCCAGCAGCACGTGTTTCAGGTCGCGGTCAGCGGTGGAGTGCACAGCAACGGTTTTGATGCCCATTTCTTTACAGGCACGCAAAATACGCAGGGCAATTTCGCCGCGGTTCGCGATAACAATTTTATCTACCATGGTACGCCTCGTTATTCGATGACGACCAGCGGCTCGTCGAACTCAACCGGTTGGCCGCTTTCTACCAGAATTGCTTTAACAACACCGGATTTGTCTGCTTCGATTTGGTTCATCATTTTCATCGCTTCAACGATACACAGGGTATCGCCCGCGGTGACTTTCTGACCCACTTCGATGAAGGCTTTCGCGTCAGGGCTTGGCGTGCGGTAGAACGTACCCACCATTGGAGAACGAACGATGTGACCACTGATTGCAGCTGGAGCCGCTTCTACAGGCGCAGCAGCTGGCGCAACCGCAGCAGCCAGACCAGGCTGTGGTTGTGCAGGCATTGCGTAAGCCTGTTGCATCATAGGATAAGCCTGCACAGGTGCAGCACGGCTGATACGAACTGACTCTTCACCTTCAGAAATTTCCAGTTCAGAAATACCTGATTCTTCAACCAGTTCGATCAGTTTTTTAATTTTACGAATATCCATGGGTGTGATTCCGTACTCTTTTTGCGTAGAAATTAGTGGGTTTTTGACAAGCGGTTAACCGCTGCCTGTAATGCAAAGTGGTAGCCATCTGCGCCAAGTCCGCAAATAACGCCCACTGCGATGTCGGAAAGATAGGAATGATGCCGGAACGCTTCACGGGCATGTACATTCGACAGATGGATCTCGATAAACGGAATCGACACCCCCAGTAATGCATCGCGCAGCGCCACGCTGGTATGGGTAAAGGCCGCGGGATTGATCAATATAAAATCGACATTTCCGCGTGCCTGATGAATACGTTCAATCAGGACATGTTCTGCGTTCGATTGCAGATGGCTCAGTGCCACATCAGCGGCAGCAGCCTGAACTTCCAAACCTTTAACAATATCGTTGAGCGTGGTGTGTCCGTACGTTTCAGGCTCACGGGTGCCTAACAAATTCAGGTTAGGACCGTTAAGTAGCAAAATGTCAAACTTATGCGCCATTGTGAGCCTATCTCCGGCAATTAGACAAAGATTGTAGAAAATACCCTGATGTCACCGATTTGTCACCTATTTCGCGGCAAATCGACCCGTCTCTTCGGCATGAGGTCGGGCATTATAATGATATCGTGGCAATTCGCAGCTAAATACTGGTCTTATCAGCGAAGATAATCAACCCTCGTCCTGAGATTGAGAGGGGAATTACCCGAATTATGAGGGGCTGAACACAGAAAAGTTCCGGCACTTATCGCAGCCACTGGCGGAATTTTTTATAGCGAAATGCCAGCAAGATGACGGCAAGTGTTGCGTAAATGATCGGTTGTGGCGACAACACTTTCACCGACCAAAGGTAGTGGATCGGCGCAAGAATTGCGATCAGATAGATAAAGTTATGCAGCTTTTGCCAGGATGCGCCCATTTTACGCTGTGCCCAAAGCGTGGAGGTGCAGGCCAGCGCCAGCAGCAAGATCCAGCAGATAATTCCCAGCGTGAGGTACGGGCGCGAAATCAGTTCGCTGCCAAGCAGACGGATATTGCTGATGCCCAGCTCAAGGAACGAATAGCTGAGAAGATGCAGAGTTCCCCACGCAAAACACCATAAACCCAGCAAACGGCGGGTGCGGATAAGCAGTGGCTGTTTGCCATAGCGCGCGACGGGCGTGACCAGCAGTGTCACCAGTAAAAATTTCAGAGTCATCCTACCGGTAAAATGCTGAATATCTTTCGCCGGATCGGCGCTGAACCAGCCCTGATCGACAGAAAGTACGAGCCATAAAAACGGCAAAATGGCGGCAAGGTAGATGACCACTTTCAGCCAGGTGATATTTGCAGGGCTTAAACGACGCATAATAAAGTGGCCTTCCTTAATAGAACTTCCGTAAATCCATACCGTGATACAGCGAGGCGACCTGTTCGGCATAACCGTTGAAGAGCAGCGTCGGCTGGCGCTGAACGTCGAGCAATCCGCCTGAACCGATAAATCGTTCCGTGGCCTGCGACCAGCGCGGATGATCAACATGCGGATTCACGTTGGCGTAAAAACCGTATTCATTGTTCGCAATCTGGTTCCAGGTCGTCGGTGGTTCGTCGTGGGTGAATTTGATGCTCACGATCGACTTAATCCCCTTGAAACCGTATTTCCACGGCACGGTCAGGCGAACAGGCGCACCGTTTTGCGGCGGCAATGCTTTGCCGTAAACGCCGACGGTAAGCATTGTCAGCGGATGCATCGCCTCATCTATACGTAATCCTTCGACATACGGATAATCCAGCCCGCCGCCGATAAACCGGTCTTTCTGCCCCGGCATATGTGCCGGATCATAAAGGGTGGTGAACGCGACATAGCGCGCATTGCTGGTCGGTTCGGCCAGTTTGAGCAGGGAACTCAGCGGGAATCCGACCCATGGAACCACCATCGACCAGGCTTCCACGCAGCGCATGCGGTAGATTCGCTCCTCCAGCGGGAAGCGCTTCATGATGTCGTCCATATCGAGTGTGAGCGGTTTAGCCACTTCACCGTCGATTTTTATCGTCCAGGGTGACGTCACGAGTTGCCCGGCATTCGCGGCCGGGTCGGCTTTATCCAGCCCGAATTCGTAGAAGTTGTTGTAGCCTTCCACTTTATCTTCCGGGGTTAACGCGAGTGAATTCTGATAGGCAGCGGGTTTGGTGAAATCCAGCGGCTTGCCCGCAGGCGCGGGCGGGCGGTCGTGGCCTTTGAACCAGGAAAGAATATCTGCCTGCGCACTGGCCGGGATCGCCAGTGCGGCTGCGCTGATCCCCAGCGCCTGCAAAACTTTACGGCGATCCTGAAAGATATCCTCGGGGGTGACATCAGCTTCCGTCAGCTTGCGAAATTTGGACATTGCAGTCTCCGGTATTCATCTTATTAATGTTTTTATCGTTATGTAGACAGCATGGCGTGAAACACAGGGTTTTGCGAGACAGGCAAATAAAATAGCGATTTTTAATCCCCCGTTTTGGCGCATTTCTCCTTCCACCATAAGAATTCTAAATTGATTAACTTTTGAGTTGCTATGCTATGAATGTATGTAAATGCAACTCTCCCGGGTACAAAATGGTCAGATATTGTCGAATATCAGGCCCTGCGCCCGCCAATGCCCGTAACATTCCTTCATGTCTGTTTGGTAAATTTCTCCTGCGGGCGGGTTTTTCTGTTTTATAGTAGCGGCGTTTTTTTCGTAGCAGGCTCAGAGAATACGGGCGCTGTTTCCACCTCACCGTAGCGAGTAAGGCACAGGGATGCGATTTACTACCAGACTATCGGCACTCATTTCGATGTTAGTTGCGCTGGCAATGTTGTTAATGTTGCTCGGCGTGACGTTTAGTTTTATCTACCTCAACAAGCAAAGTACCGAGCAGCACTTACAGGCGCTGGCGACCACTTATGATCAGTCGTTACTGACTCATACCCCGGCAGAAGCCGAGCGCTGGCTGCCGCAGGCGATGCGCATGCTGGACGTCACGGATATCGAGGTAAAGCTCGATAACTCTACGGTTTATGAATATCACGAGCGCCCGGATTTGCACCGTTCGTGGGACAGCGTGATGCCGGAATATGACACGGTAGTTATCCCCCTGATGCAAAACCACGCAATGTCGCTGCGTGTTTCTTATATTGATCCCGTCAGCAGCTATATCCGCTCCATGCGTTCAACGCTCGCTATCAGCCTGGCCATCGTGGTCATGCTCGCGATGTTAATGCTGAGTTTCCGCTGGTTACGTAATGAAACCGACGGTGTGGAAAAACTGGAAGACCGTGCTGTCAGGATTTTGCGCGGTGAGCGGGAAGGGCTGGCTGGCACCGTCGGCGAATGGCCGCATTCTGCCAGCAGCGCTATCGATCTCCTGTTAACCGATCTTAATGAAGCGCGCGAACAGCGCAGCCGCGTCGATACGCTGATCCGCGCGTACGCCCAGCAGGATGCGCAAACCGGGCTCAGCAACCGGCTGTTTTTCGACAATCAGCTGGCGACGCAACTCGAAGAAGCGGGCGCGCATGGCGTACTGATGCTGTTGCGGCTGCCCGATTTTGACATGATGCGCGAAATCCATGGGCAGACTGTAGTAGAAGAATTACGGTCGGCGATGGTGAACCTGTTATCGACTTTCGTGATGCGACATGTGGATGCGCTGCTGGCGCGCTACTTCCACAGCGATTTTGCTGTGCTTCTTCCTCACCGCACCCTGAAAGATGCCGAAGTGATGGCCGCGCAGTTAATCAATGCGTTGGGCGTACTGCCGACGTCTTCTCTGATCGACCGCGACGCCCTGATGCACATCGGGATCACCGCGTACCGTTTCGGCCAGACGCCGGATCAGGCTATGGATATGGCCGAACAGGCAACGCGCCATGCGGCATTTCAGGGCAGCAACAGCTGGTTTATCTACGATAAAAACGTGCCGGAAAAAGGGCGTGGCAGCGTGCGCTGGCGCACTTTGCTGGAAAACACTCTGGCGCGCGGCGGCCCGCGTTTGTACCAGAAACCAGCGTTTGGCAGAGACGGAAAACTCGATCACCGCGAGATTCAGCGGCGCGTCTTTGACGGTGAACAGGAACTGCTGGCGGCCGAATTCATTCCTCTTGTCGTGCAATTCGGGCTGTCTCAGAGCTTCGATCGGGTGATGTTAAGTCAGATTATTCCGTTACTTAACCGCTGGCCGGACGAAACGTTAGCATTTCACCTGACGGTTGATTCATTATTGCAGCGCTCATTTGTTCGCTGGTTGCGTGACACGCTGCTTCAGTGCGAAAGAAAACAGCGAAACCGAATTTTGATTGAACTTGCTGAGGCAGATCTCTGTCAACATACCGACCGGCTGCGCCCTGCGATCCGTTTATTGCAAGGTTTGGGCTGTCGGCTGGCGGTTTCACAGGCCGGACTGACGGTGGTCAGCACGTCGTATCTGAAAACTTTTCCGGTGGAAAGGGTTAAGCTTCACCCCGGACTGGTGCGTGATATTGATAAAAGAGTGGAAAATCAGCTCTTTGTTCAAAGTCTGCTCAGCGCATGTGAAGGGACTCAGGCGCTGGTGTTTGCCGCCGGCATAAGGACAAAAGAAGAGTGGACCACCTTGCAGAAAAGCGGGATCCACGGCGGCCAGGGGGATTTTTTTGCCGGACCACAGCCTGTTGAACCGGTCGGTAAAAAATATTCACACAACCGCGATGTTTAAGTGACCGTTATTGGTTTATTTAACGTAGAATGAGCCAGCTTTTAACCGACACCCTTACCTGGCATCCGGTGCACGCTTTATGGCCGCAGGTGGACGGAATATGTGGGTGAAAGTGTAAGAATTTATGTGCGGTGTTGCTACTTCGCCTGGGGGCCTGCCCGAGGTAAACCAAGCCTGCGATACAGAATTATTTCGCAGTGCCATCAGCCTCAAAAAGTAACAACCAGTGAATGGCGACATCGCGGACAATTTTCACGGAAGCAGGACGTTTTTGCGCCTTGTCGCTGCTTCGCGTGGTTGGTAAAGTAGGCGGATTTTATTTTCCGCCCCCAGCTTGCAGGATTATCCTTTCGTTATGTTTAAGAAATTTCGTGGCATGTTTTCCAACGACTTGTCCATCGACCTGGGTACCGCCAATACCCTTATCTATGTAAAAGGACAAGGCATCGTGCTGAATGAGCCATCTGTTGTGGCTATTCGTCAGGATCGTGCTGGTTCACCTAAAAGCGTTGCTGCTGTAGGTCACGACGCAAAACAGATGCTGGGTCGTACTCCTGGCAATATCGCGGCTATTCGTCCGATGAAAGATGGCGTTATCGCTGACTTCTTCGTGACTGAAAAAATGCTGCAACACTTCATCAAGCAAGTTCATAGCAACAGCTTCATGCGCCCAAGCCCTCGCGTGCTGGTGTGTGTGCCTGTCGGCGCAACTCAGGTTGAACGCCGCGCTATCCGTGAATCTGCACAAGGTGCAGGTGCGCGTGAAGTGTTCCTGATTGAAGAACCGATGGCTGCGGCAATCGGTGCAGGTCTGCCAGTTTCAGAAGCTACCGGTTCCATGGTTGTGGATATCGGTGGTGGTACAACGGAAGTTGCCGTGATTTCCCTGAACGGCGTCGTGTACTCTTCTTCTGTCCGTATCGGCGGCGACCGCTTCGATGAAGCCATCATCAATTACGTTCGTCGTAATTATGGTTCATTGATCGGCGAAGCCACCGCAGAACGCATTAAGCACAGCATCGGTTCCGCGTATCCGGGCGATGAAGTGCATGAAATTGAAGTGCGTGGCCGTAACCTGGCTGAAGGTGTTCCTCGTGGTTTCACGCTGAACTCCAATGAAATCCTGGAAGCGTTGCAAGAGCCGCTGACCGGTATCGTTAGCGCTGTGATGGTTGCACTGGAACAGTGCCCGCCAGAACTGGCTTCCGACATTTCCGAGCGCGGCATGGTGCTGACCGGTGGTGGCGCATTACTGCGTAACCTCGATCGCCTTCTGATGGAAGAAACCGGTATTCCGGTGGTTGTCGCAGAAGATCCACTGACTTGCGTAGCACGCGGCGGTGGTAAAGCACTGGAAATGATCGACATGCACGGCGGCGACTTATTCAGCGAAGAGTAATCTCAGCGAAGACTTGTTGTTTTTAACAAGACCCGTTGTAAGCAGGAATAGTCTGCCCGGGAAGGTGGTTGTCCGTCAGGTAAAACCTGCAACGTGAAGTGTGCAGTGTTCAATGTGGATCCGCGCAAACACTGTCTGAGCTTAATTGTTCAGGCGGTGTTTTTGGCTATCCCATGAGATTGCCGCCTTTTCTGTCAGATGAAGCACTGACTTCGACTGGCTGAAACCTTCTGTTGCCGAGGAACTCGCATATTTTATGAAGCCAATTTTTAGCAGGGGGCCTTCCCTGCAACTGCGACTTTTTTTGGCTATTCTTACGGCCATTGTCCTGATTGTTGCCGACAGTAAAATAGGTACGTTTGTTAAAATCCGCACCTATATGGATACTGCCGTAAGTCCCTTCTATTTCCTATCTAACGCCCCGCGTGAATTTTTAGATCAGGTTTCCTCGACTTTTGCGACACGTGGCCAGCTTGAATTGGAAAACCGCGCACTGCGTCAGGAATTGCTGTTGAAAAATAGCGATCTGATGTTGCTCGGCCAGTACAAACAAGAAAACGCCCGTTTACGTGAATTGCTGGGCTCACCACTGCGTCAGGACGAGCACAAAATGGTGACGCAGGTACTTTCTACCAGTAATGATCCGTACAGCGATCAGGTTGTCATTGATAAAGGCAGCAACAACGGCGTTTACATCGGTCAGCCGGTGATCAGCGATAAAGGCGTAGTCGGCCAGGTTGTGGCCGTTGCCGCACTGACCAGCCGCGTTCTGCTGATTTGCGATGCTTCCCATGCGTTGCCGATTCAGGTGTTGCGTAACGATATCCGCGTGATTGCGGCGGGCAGCGGTTGTGCTGACGACCTTCAACTCGAGCATCTTCCAAGCAATACCGATATTCGTGTTGGCGATGTGCTGGTGACTTCCGGGTTGGGTGGGCGTTTCCCTGAAGGTTATCCGGTGGGCGTGGTGTCTTCTGTCAAAGTGGATAACCAGCGCGCGTACACCGTGATTCAGGCTCGTCCTACAGCCGGTCTGCAACGTCTGCGCTATCTTCTGTTGTTGTGGGGCTCTGACCGTAATGGCGAGCATCCGCTTCCGCCGGACGAAGTGCATCGTGTCGCCAATGAGCGTCTGATGCAAATGATGCCTCAGGTTCTGCCGCCACCGGGTGATATGGGCCCTCCGGCACCTGTTCCCGCTCCCGCCACAGGCACGGTGACGGCGCCCGTACAGGGAGCCACGCAATGAACAGTTACCGGAGCCACGGACGCTGGATTATTTGGCTATCCTTCCTGATAGCCATGTTGCTGCAAGTGATGCCATGGCCTGAGCAGATTTACATGTTCAGGCCTTCATGGCTGATGCTGATCCTGATTTATTGGGTGATGGCCTTGCCGCACCGCGTCAATGTGGGTACCGGTTTTGTTGTCGGCTTCATCATGGATTTAGTCCTCGGCTCAACGCTGGGGATCCGCGCACTGGCATTTGCGATTACTGCTTATCTGGTCGCCTTTAAATTCCAGTTATTCCGTAACCTGGCACTCTGGCAGCAAGCTCTGATTGTCATGGTGCTTTCGCTGGCCGTGGACGTCATGGTGTTCTGGGGGGAATTCCTGGTTGTGAATGTTTCATTCCGGCCGGAAGTCTTCTGGAGTAGTGTGGTTGATGGCGTTCTGTGGCCCTGGCTGTTCCTGCTGATGCGTAAAATTCGTCGTCAGTTTGCTGTGCAATGAGGATGTTATGACCGCACTTTATCTCGCTTCCGGATCACCGCGCCGCCGTGAATTACTGGCCATGCTCGACCTTTCTTTTGAGCGCCTGGTGACTGAAGTGGCAGAAGAGCGTCAGCCTGACGAAGCTCCGCAGGATTACGTTTTACGGCTCGCGCAAGATAAAGCGAGGGCAGGCGTGGCGGTCGCAGCAGAAGATTTGCCGGTGCTGGGTGCCGATACGATTGTGGTTCTTGACGGTAAAGTGTTGGAAAAGCCACGTGACGAAGCGCAAGCCGCTGTTATGCTTAAGGCATTGTCCGGAAAACAGCATCAGGTGATGACCGCCATCGCCTTTGCGGATCGTCGGGATTGCCTCAGTACGCTGGTTGTGACCGATGTCACCTTCCGTTCACTATCCTCCGACGACATTGCACATTATATTCTGAGCGGTGAGCCCATGGATAAAGCGGGCGCTTATGGTATTCAGGGAAAGGGCGGTTGTTTCGTCCGTGAAATTCGCGGCAGTTACTATGCAGTTGTGGGTCTTCCTCTGGTGGAAACTCAGGAACTGCTAAATGAATTTTCTGCCTTACGCGAGCTTAGGAGAAAGCATGACAGCTGAATTACTGGTCAATGTCACCCCGTCTGAGACCCGCGTGGCCTACATTGACGGTGGCATTCTGCAGGAAATCCATATCGAGCGTGAGACCAAGCGCGGGATTGCCGGCAACATTTATAAAGGACGTATCAGCCGTGTATTGCCTGGGATGCAGGCAGCATTTGTGGATATCGGCCTTGAAAAAGCAGCGTTTTTGCACGCTTCAGACATCATGCCTCACACCGAATGTGTGGCGCGCGATGAGCAGAAAAATTTCCATGTGCGCGACATCGCAGAGCTGGTGCATCAGGGCCAGGATCTGATGGTTCAGGTGGTGAAAGATCCGCTGGGCACAAAAGGCGCGCGCCTGACGACCGACATCACGTTGCCATCCCGTTATCTGGTGTTTATGCCGGGAGCGTCGCACGTTGGTGTCTCCCAGCGCATCGAAAGCGAAGCTGAACGCGACCGCCTCAAACGCATCGTTTCAGAATATTGTGACGAACACGGCGGCTATATTATTCGTACCGCGGCCGAAGGCGTGGGCGAAGAAGAGCTTAAGCAGGATGCTGCGTATTTAAAACGCCTGTGGACCAAAGTCATGGAACGCAAGCGTCGTAACAAAACCAAGTGCAAGCTGTATGGCGAACTGGCGCTGGCGCACCGCGTGCTGCGTGATTTTGCCGGCGAAGCGCTGGACAGGATCCGCGTTGACTCCCGTCTGACCTATGAATTGCTGGTGGAGTTTACCAGCGAATACATGCCGGAGATGACCAGCAAGCTGGAGCATTACAGCGGCAAACAGCCGATTTTCGACCTGTTTGATGTGGAAAATGAAATCCAGCGTGCGCTCGAGCGCAAGGTTGAGCTGAAATCTGGCGGTTATCTGATCATCGATCAGACCGAAGCCATGACCACCGTAGACATCAACACCGGTGCGTTTGTCGGCCATCGTAATCTGGAAGACACCATCTTCAACACCAACACCGAAGCGACTCAGGCCATTGCCCGGCAGCTCCGGTTGCGCAATCTTGGTGGGATTATCATCATCGACTTCATTGATATGTCGAATGAAGATCACCGGCGTCGCGTTTTGCACAGCCTCGAGCAGGCATTATCCAAAGACCGCGTCAAAACTGGTATCCACGGTTTCTCCGCGCTCGGTCTGGTTGAAATGACCCGAAAACGTACCCGCGAAAGCGTCGAGCACGTACTGTGCAGCGATTGCCCGACCTGTCACGCGCGTGGCACGGTGAAAACGGTCGAAACGGTGTGCTATGAAATTCTGCGTGAAATCGTGCGCGTGCATCACGCCTACGATTCTGACCGTTTCCTGGTTTACGCGTCTGCGGCCGTGGGTGAAGCGCTGAAAGGCGAAGAATCCCATGCGCTGGCCGAAGTGGAAATCTTCGTCGGGAAGCAGGTCAAAGTGCAGATTGAACCGCTCTACAGTCAGGAGCAGTTTGACGTGGTGATGATGTGATTTGATGGCCCCAAGCCAGCAACATCAAGAAGTTAAAGGTTTCCATTGCCGTCTGTACGGGTGAAAACCCGTATGGAATGGGAAACAAGGAGAGAAGTTTGAGGCGACTGCCCGGTATTTTATTAACGACCAGCGCTACCCTTGTCGTGATAGTGGCTTTGGTGATCAGTGGCTTGCGTCTGGCATTGCCTCAGCTCACCCGCTTTCAGACACAACTGGTCAGCAAAGTAGAATCCGTTACGGGCGTGCCGATCGAGTTGTCGCAGATCAGCGCCAGCTGGCAAACTTTTGGCCCTGTCATGGAAATCCGTGGTCTGCATGTGACCCTGCCGGATTCGGACTGGCAGGTTCAGCGCATCACGATGGCGCTCGACGTCTGGCAATCCCTTCTCCATTTCCGCTGGCAGTTCCGCGATCTCACTTTCTATAATTTGCAGCTGGATCTGAACAGCACGCTGGGCGGCGATACCAATAAAGGTAACGGCATTCAGCCAAACCGCATCAGCGACATCTTCCTCAGGCAGGTCGACCATTTCGATCTGCGTAACAGCCGTATTTCTTTTCTGACGCCTTCCGGCCCGCGTGCTGAATTTGATATTCCGCAACTGACCTGGCTGAACACGCACAACCGCCACCGCGCCGAAGGGCAGCTGAGTTTATCCAGCTTCAACGGGCAGCACGGTATTGTGCAGGTGCGTATGGATCTGAACGATAACAATGGTCTGCTCAATAACGGCAAAATCTATTTGCAGGCCGACGACATTGACATGAAGCCGTGGTTCAGCCGCTGGCTGCGCAGCAATACTGGTTTAGAAAATGCCAATTTCAGCCTCGCGGCCTGGCTGACGGTGCGCAACGGCGATATTTACGCAGGCGATGCGCTGCTGAAAAACGGCTCGGCGACCTGGAAAACGGGCGCAGATGAACACCGTCTGGACGTCGATAACCTGGCTCTGCACGGCAGTCGTCAGGGCAATGGCTGGCAGGTTGGCACGCAGCAGCTGAACCTGAAAACCGACGGCGTAGAGTGGCCGAAAGGGCGTCTCGAAGCGCTGTATCTGCCTGAAAATAATGATTTCCTCGGTCCCACGCAGGGCGAAGAATTACGTATCCGCGGTACAAATCTGCAACTCGAACGTTTAGGGCCGATTATCCCGACGTTTTCCTTCCTGACGCCGTCGCTGCTGGAGCGCTGGCAGGATCTGAAACCGGCCGGGAATGTCGATCGCCTTGCGCTGGATATCCCGCTTAAACAGCCGGATCAGACCCGTTTTGATGCCAGTTGGAATGATGTCAGCTGGCAGCGCTGGGAACTTCTGCCCGGTATTAACCACTTTAAAGGCAGCCTGAAAGGCAGCGTGTCGGGCGGGCAACTGAGCGTTAATTTGCAGGACAGCCTGTTGCCATATGGTGAAATGTTCCGCGCCCCGCTGGACGTGAGCGCGGCAACCGGTACGTTCAGCTGGACCAGTGGCAAAGACGGCTGGACGCTGTCGGGCAAAGACGTAGATGTCAAAGCCAACGCGCTGTGGGCGAAAGGTGACTTCAGCTATCAGCAGCCTGCCGAAGGCCAGCCGTGGCTGAACATTCTGGCCGGTATCCGCCTGTATGACGCCGGTCAGGCCTGGCGCTATTTCCCTGAGCCGCTGATGGGCAAACATCTGGTGGATTACCTGAGTGGGGCGATTCAGGCCGGGCAAGTGGATAACGCGACGCTGACCTTTAACGGCAATCCGCATGATTTCCCGTTTAAAAAGAACGAAGGGCAGTTCCAGGTTTGGGTTCCGCTGCGCCATTCGACCTTCCAGTTCCAGCCGGAATGGCCTGCGCTGACCGATCTGGATATTGACCTCGACTTCCTGAATGACGGCCTGTTTATGAAAGCCGCGCACACCAAACTGGGCAATGTCGATGGCAACAACGTCGTGGCCAATATTCCGGATTATCTGAAAGAAAAACTGTTCATCGATTCTGACCTGCGCGGGCAGGGTAAAGATATCGGCGATTACTTCATGGATACGCCGCTTCACGACACGCTGGGTTCTGCATTGCAGGAACTCCAGATTGGCGGAGAAGTGAATGGCCGCTTACATCTGGATATCCCGCTGGACGGGGAACTGGTGCGCGCATCCGGTGGCGTAACGCTTAATGACAACAGCCTGTTTATCAAACCGCTGGACAGCAAAATCAGCCATCTCAGCGGCCAGTTCAGCTATGACAACGGTAATCTTCAAAGCAATCAGTTAACCGGTAACTGGTTCGGGCAACCAATCAACGTGATGTTCAGCACGCAGGAACTGCCGGACGATTTCAAAGTGCAGGTCGGTCTGGATGCTAACTGGCAGTTGTCAAAAATTCCGGGCATGCCTGCCGCGGCAGCCAGCAAAATTTCCGGGGGTACGCCGTGGAAAGGCAACGTCAATATTACCCTTCCGCATAAAGGTACGCCGACGTATACCGTAGACGTGAATGCCGACCTGAAAGATGTAAGCAGTCACTTACCTGATCCGCTGAACAAAAAGCCGGGTCATTCGATGCCGCTGGTGGTGAACGTCAAAGGGGATTTGCACAGCTTTAATCTGGAAGGTGTGCTGGCGGGTAAAAACCATTTCAACAGCCGCTGGTTGCTGGGCAAACAGCTGAAACTGGACCGCGCCTCGTGGCAGGAAAACACCAAAAAAACGCCGCCGTTGCCGGATGACAGCAGCCTGACGCTGCATCTGCCACCGCTGGATGGCGAAAACTGGCTTGGTCTGTTGTCGCCGGACAAAGCGACGCAAAGCGCCAGTACTAAACTGTCCGGTTTCAGTTTCCCGCACCAGATTATCCTGACCACACCGGCGCTGACGCTGGGCGGGCAGGTCTGGAATGACCTGACGATTCAGTCGGTTCAGAGCCATCAGGGCATGGAAGTGACCGCCAAAGGTAAAGAAATCGACGGCACGCTGAACATGAATGACAACGGTCCGTGGCTGGCGAATCTGCATTATCTGTATTTCAACCCGCAGTGGACCGTGGACGACGTGGCCAGCAGCGGCCAGCCGGGCGGGAACCCGTTTGCTACGAGTAAGATTTCTTTCGCGAACTGGCCTGCATTGCAGCTCCGGTGCGAAGCGTGCTGGTTCCTCGGGCAGAACTTCCGCAAGGTGAATGCTGACCTGACGCCGCAGGGCAATTTGCTGATGCTGCGTAATGGCCTGATTGATACCGGCGTGGCGAAACTGGACGTGCAGGGCGACTGGAAGCAGGACGAACAGGGCGAAAATACCGGCCTGAAAGGAAAACTGTCGGGCAAAAATATCGAACAGGCGATGTCCTTCTTTGGCGTGACTACGCCGCTCAAAGACGCGCCTTTTAATGTGAACTTCGATCTCCACTGGAAATCGGTGCCGTGGAAGCCGGATATCAGCACGCTGAACGGCACGCTGAAAAACGAGCTGGGCAAAGGCGAAATTGCTGACATCGGCGGCGGTCGCGCCGGGCAGCTGCTTCGTCTGGTGAGCTTCGACGCGCTGCTGCGCAAGTTGCGTCTGGATTTCAGCGACACCTTTGGTCAGGGATTCTATTTTGATTCCATTAAATCCACCGCGTGGATTAAAGATGGCACGCTGCACACCGATGACCTGCTGGTTGACGGGCTGGCGGCGGATATCGCCATAACAGGTAAAGTGAATTTCGTGAACCAGCAGCTGGATTTAGAAGCGGTGATCGCACCGGAAATTTCAGCCACCGTGGGCGTGGCGACGGCATTCGTGATTAACCCGGTGGTTGGCGTGGCGGTCTTTGCGGCCAGTAAAGTGCTGGCACCGCTGTGGAATAAAATCTCGCTGATCCGCTACCAGATTAGCGGCACGATTGCTGAACCACATATCAATGAAATTTTGCGTAAACCCGCTGTACCGCCAAAAGAGGCCACCGCGCAGTGACGTTTCCGTGACGGCGCAGGAAAGCTCGTTCGGGCTGTGTTAGGCTGTTAATAACCTTGTAACAATGGATTGTCCGGCAGGCTGACTGATTATCTCAGTGTCAGCGCTGCCGGATTTTCGTCTAAAAGAGAGTGAATCTATGAGTCTGGCCTTAGTCAGTGAGCAGTTACTAACTGCCAATAATCTGAGTCATCAGGATCTGTTTTCCGTTTTGGGCCAGTTGTCAGAACGTCGCCTCGATTATGCCGATCTCTTTTTCCAGTCCAGCTTCCACGAAGCCTGGGTGATCGAAGACAGCATCATCAAAGATGGTTCTTACAATATCGATCAGGGCGTCGGTGTTCGTGCAGTCAGTGGTGAAAAAACCGGTTTTGCCTATGCTGATCAGATCACGCTGAACGCGCTGAATCAAAGCGCGACGGCGGCGCGAAGCATCGTCCGCGAGCAGGGAAATGGCAAAGCGCATACGCTGGGCGAAATCGCTTACAAATCCCTTTATACGCCACTGGATCCGCTGCAAAGCCTGCCGCGTGAAGCGAAAATTGAGCTTCTGCACCGTGTCGATAAAATTGCCCGCGCTGCCGATAAACGTGTTCAGGAAGTCAGCGCCAGCATTACCGGTGTCTACGAAACCGTACTGGTCGCCGCAACCGATGGCACGCTGGCGGCAGATATCCGTCCGCTGGTGCGCTTGTCTGTCAGCGTGCTGGTCGAGCAGGACGGTCGTCGCGAGCGTGGTTCAAGCGGCGGCGGTGGCCGCGTCGGTTATGATTATTTCCTCGAAACCGTCAACGGTGAAGTGCGCGCAGAAGCTTTTGCGCGTGACGCAGTGCGTATGGCGTTGCTGAACCTGACCGCCGTTGCGGCACCTGCGGGCGGCATGCCTGTGGTACTCGGCGCGGGCTGGCCGGGTGTGCTGTTGCACGAAGCGGTCGGGCATGGCCTCGAAGGCGATTTCAACCGTCGCGGGACGTCAGTCTTCAGTGGCCAGATGGGTAAACTCGTGGCCTCTGAGCTGTGTACGGTTGTTGATGACGGCACAATGCCAGGCCTGCGCGGCTCGCTGGCCATCGACGATGAAGGCGTGCCGGGGCAATACAACGTGCTTATCGAAAACGGCGTGCTGAAAGGGTACATGCAGGACAAACTGAACGCGCGTCTGATGGGCGTTGCGCCAACCGGTAATGGCCGTCGCGAATCCTATGCGCACCTGCCAATGCCGCGCATGACCAACACCTACATGCTGGCCGGGAAATCGACCCCGGAAGATATTATCAGCAGCGTGGAATACGGCTTGTACGCACCGAATTTCGGCGGCGGTCAGGTCGATATCACCTCCGGCAAATTCGTGTTCTCCACCTCTGAAGCCTATCTGATTGAAAAAGGCCGCATCACCAAACCGGTGAAAGGCGCAACGCTGATTGGTTCCGGCATCGAAGCGATGCAGCAGATTTCCATGGTCGGTAACGATCTGGCCATCGATAAAGGCGTGGGCGTGTGCGGTAAAGAAGGCCAGAGCCTTCCGGTCGGCGTCGGCCAGCCAACCCTGAAACTGGACAATCTGACGGTGGGCGGTACGGCTTAATACCTTCCCCATACATTCGTGCTCCATTTAATCTACCCCGGTCAAAGTGCCGGGGATTTTTTTGTCTGCTCTCCTTCACTTATTCTGCATTCCTCATACCTGTGAACCGCCTCACAACGCGCACTCCTTTTAAGGTTTAGCTTCTGTCATCATTTTGATTTTGTTGTATTTATTTGATGAATAAAACAATAAATACCCCATCTTCAAATCAATTATTCCACGGACGCTTTCCCTAAAAGGACTTTACCCATGCCCGGATTTCCCGCTGCACGTCAGCATGATATGACCGCCATTGGCGGCCCGGTTGTGCAGGGCTCGCTGGGCGTAATGATTGGTGCGCCTACCGGCGTGGCATGTTCCGTCTGCCCCGGCGGCGTGCTGGTCGGCAACCCCGTAAACCCCTCGCTCGGCGCCAAAGTTCAGTCAGGCGAGACCGATATCGCGCTGCCCGCTTCTTTGCCTTTTGTACTTTCGCGTTCTTACAGCAGCTATAAAACGGATACGCCCGCGCCGGTCGGGATGTTCGGCCCCGGCTGGTCGGCGGCNGCGGATATCCGCCTGCAAATCCGTGCWGACGAACTTATCCTTAACGAYAATGCCGGGCGCAGCATTCATTTCCACCTGCTTCCGCCCGGCCAGATTGCCTTCAGCCACAGCGAAAAACTCTGGCTGGCGCGCGGCGGCACCGATAAACAACCTGAAAACCATCCGCTCAGTCCGCTCTGGCAGGCCCTGCCGGAAGCACTGCGCAACAGCCCGCATTATTATTTTGTGGCCAATGACGCCACCGGCCCCTGGTGGATTTTGGGCTGCGTGCAGTTACCCGCAACCGCTGAAGACGTGCTGCCGCGCCCGTTGCCGTCGTCCCGCGTGCTTTTGGGTTTGTCCGACCGTTTCGGCAATCAGCTTAACTATCACCGCGACGCAGAAGGCGAATTCGCCGGGCAGATCACCGGCGTCACCGACAGCTGCGGGCGRCGTTTYCGCCTTGAATTAGTCACGCTGCCGGRTTTCAAACCCGCCCTGAATACCGGCTGGGGTTCTGAYTGTGGCGTGCGSCTKTCCGCCGTCTGGCTGACGAAGGATGCGGCGTTTCCKGATTTGCCGTCAAAACCGCTGGCCCGCTATGACTACACCCCGCGCGGCGAGCTGAAAACCGTGTACGACCGCGCCGGTGAAATTGTCCGCCAGTTTGACTGGCATCCGGAACCTGCCGGCACCGGCCTGATGGTCGCGCACCGCTACGCCGGACGYCCGGCCACGCGCTACGTKTACGAYGCRTCCGGCARGGTCATTTCGCAGGTCAACCCGGGCGGCCTGAGCTACCAGTTTGAATACAGTAAAAATCAGACCCGCGTCACCGACAGCCTCGGGCGGCTGCGCGTGTATCATTTTGAGGGCGAGAAGGGGTTGCGCCGCGTGGTCAGGCTCGACAACGCCGACGGCAGTTGTGTGCAAAGCGCCTTCGACAGCCGTGGCGGGTTAATATCGCAGACCGATGCCGCCGGGCGCCCCACCGAATTTCATCTCAATCCGGCCAGCGGCGACCTGACCGAAATCGTCCACCCCGGCGGCGAAAAGCGCAGCCGGTTCAGCTATAACCGCGCCGGGCAGCTGATTTCGGCCACCGCGCCCGACGGACGCCGCGTAGAGAAAACCTACGATATTTTGGGGCGCCTGACGGCTGAGACCGATGCCATGAACCAGACCCGCCGCTATCACTACGCGGACGATAAGAGCGCGCAGCCGTGCGCTACCGAAGACGCGGCAGGCGGACGGCAGACGCTGGAATGGAACGCGGCCGGCTTGCTGGAGAGTTTTACCGACTGCTCCGGGTTTAAGACGTCATACCGCTACAACCGCGACGGGCAGCCGGTTGAAATCCTGCACGAAGAAGGGATGAAAAGCCGTTTAGCGTACGACGTGCGCGGGCGAATGATTGCGCGGGAAGATGCCAGTGGAGCCAAAACGCTTTGGGAATACAACGCCGCGGGCGACGTCATCACCGTCACCCGCCCGGACGGCACGCAGTCCACGCAGACTTACTGTGGCAGCACACCGTCCGCCACCAGTTCGACCCGCGCGGTTTTGAGGTCTCGGCCCGTTACGACGGCCTGCCGGAAATCCACTGGCAGACCTACGGCCCCGGCCACCTGCTGGGCGTGAAGCTCGGGCACGACGTGGTGCTCGAACTCGGCCGCGACCGTTTGCACCGCGAAACCATCCGCCGGTTCAGCCAGAACTGGCAGAGCGAAAACGCCTATTCGCTGACCGGGCAGCTCGCCGCCCAGCAAACGCCGGACGTCGGGCACCCGAACCTGATGCGCCGCTACGACTACAACGACGCCGGGCAGATGACGAAGATGACCACCGGGCTTGGCGACCATCACTACGCTTATACGCCAGCCGGACGCCTGCAAAGCGTCAGCTCCCCGGAGGGCTTTCTCGCCACCCTGACCGACCCCGCCGGCAACCGCAACGTCACGCACCACGACCTGAACGTTCCGCCGGAAGATGCGCGGCCGGTCTGGTACCACAACCGCGTGCAGCGCGATGAATGTTACCTTTATGAATACGATAAATTCGGCAACATGACCGAAAAACGTCCGTTCCACGCGGGCCGGATGCACACCCCGCACGGCGGCGGAGCGGTTACCCACATGGCTTACGACCAGGCGCACCGCCTGACGCGCCTGATGACGGAAGAGGACGGCCAGACGCTGACGCGGGCGCGCTATATCTACGACCCGCTCGGGCGGCGGGTGGGCAAACACGTCAGCCAGATAAACCCGCAATCCGGCGAAACGCAAACGCAGAATACCTGGTTTGGCTGGGACGGCGACCGGCTGGTGCTGACTGAAAACCGCGACACCCAGCTGCACACGGTTTATCACCCGGGCAGCTTTGTCCCGCTGCTGCGCGCGGAGCACGCGCGGATGGAAGACAGCCACCGCACGCTGGCGGAAAAGCTCGAGGAAGACGCCGGCAGCCCGTTCCCCGCCGACATTCATCAGCGCTTTAACGACATCGAAAAGGAAATCCGCCGTAACGACGTCAGCGACGCGCACCTGCAGTGGCTGGACTCCGTGGGCCTGAAAACCGAAAACCTCGCGCCGTGGCTCGAACCGCTGCCGGACGCCGGTGAACTCAAACTGCACCTGTACCACTGCGACCACCTCGGCACGCCGGTGGCGCTGATTAATCACAAAACCGGCAAGGTAGAATGGGACGCGATTTCAGACGTCTGGGGCAACGCGGTAGATATTTTCAATCCGTACAAACTGCGGCAGCCAATTAAAATGCAGGGCCAGCATGACGACGAGGAATCAGGGCTGCATTATAACCGCCACCGTTATTATGACCCGGCGCTGGGACGATATATTACGCAGGATCCGATTGGGTTGAGAGGGGGGTGGAATTTATACGCGTATGTTTATAGCAAGCCAGGGCGATACTTCGACCCTCGAGGGCTGAATGGTGTGGGCTCGATGGTAAATATGCCAGGAATTAGCGAAAAGGGTTCGTTAGGTATATCAATGACACAAAATGGCGCATCTTCAGAAGATATTACTACTGCGATGGCACCAGCTCCAACCAGCCCAATTGCAACGGGAGAATGTCGAGTTACTGGAACTGTTGCAGTGGGTACAGGTTTGTCAGCTACTGCGTCACTTAATGAAAAATCAGGTGCCTCTGCTTTATGGAGTGTACCAATAGCAGCTGTTGGCCTAAGAGCATCGGCAACATGTGGATTAAAGTTTAGAGACCCTGACGCTAAGGACTTAAAAGTAGGCGCTGGGTTTGCGCTGGGGTTGGGGGAATTTAGTATTGAAGCAGTGCAAACATCAACGTGGCCAGAAATATACATTGGTTTTGGTGCTGGCGCTGGCCCTGAAATAAATATCCCATATACACCAAGTGTATCGGGACCGATAAATTATTGAGGTTTATATGTGCGAAGGTATAAAGATACTCAGAATTTCTTTTTTCTTTTTTGCAGTGGCAATTATCTCGATAGCCATTTTTTCAGGATGGAGATTTTGCAAAAAAAACAACATAAATTTCAATTCTGTAGATGGTATGTTTGAAATGTATGGATATGTATTTTCTTTTAAAGATAAAGCATTTTCCATCTTAATGCTACTTTGCATATATGGGGGCGCGTTGTTGGGGCTTATTGTTATTGGTATTAGCTTTTGGGCTGAAAGCAAAGGGTGCACATTCCCCAAAAGGTATATTTAACAGTGAGAAAAACTAGAATAAATCTCTTTGGAGACACACTAATATGCGGTACTGCACAAATATGTGTTGTTAACTAACTGGTGAATTTATGCGTTTTATTTATATTGTAATAGTTGCAATAATACTCTGCGCCTGCAGTCCGATTGATATAGATGCAGCACAAAATAATGTTGATACTTTTCATCAGATGTATCAAGAAAACAAATACTCAAATATATACGTAGACTCATCAGAAATTCTGAGGAAGTCTATTTCAGAAGAAGGATTTATTAAATTATTAACAGAGGCTAAGGATAAAGACTTAGGTGTTTTCAAAAAAAACACACTCATCTCTAAAAAGAAAATTTATCATCTAATAGCTGATAACGAAGTGCTATTGATTTATACCTCTGAGTTTTCGAAGAGAAACGTAAATGAAACATTTTTGTTCATTATAGTAGATGGTGAATTGAAACTAAAAGGATATAACTACACCTCCATCAATTAGGCTAATTTTCAGATGATGCTGAAGCTACAGCGACTCTTGCCCTCGCCGTATTCAACCCGGCACCGGTGACCTGAGTTTTAGGGTTTCGGGAAAGCAAAAGGCCAGCATATGCTGGCCTTTTCTGTTTTTGTGCGTCTGAGGCGTCAGGATTTATTTCGCCGCAGCACCGGTCTGTTCTGCACCGACCAGACCGACTTTCAGGTAACCGGCTTTGCGCAGGTTATCCATTACGCTCATCAGTGTTTCGTAATCCACCGTCTTATCCGCACGGAAGAAAATCGTACTCTGCTTGTTGCCCTGCGTGCGCTGGTCGAGCATCGCCGTCAGGTTGTCGCTGTTTACCGGGTTATCGCCGAGGAACAGCTGCTTGTCAGATTTCACCGTCAGGAAGATCGGCTTCTCAGGACGTGGCTGCGCTTTTGCCGTCGAGGCCGGTAAGTCTACCCGCACATCGACGGTGGCCAGCGGCGCTGCCACCATGAAGATAATCAGTAACACCAGCATGACGTCGATAAAAGGCGTGACGTTGATGTCATGCATTTCACCGCTTTCGTCGATATCGTCGTTTAACCGAATAGCCATAATCTGTTCTTACCCTACGCGTAACTGACCCGTCTGACCGCGTGGCGCATCGCCTTCGCTGGCAGCCAGGTCCAGATCACGGCCCTGTAACAGGATAACCTGCGCCGCCACATCGCCTACCTGATGACGGTAAGAGGTAATGGTACGGGCGAAAATGTTGTAAATAACCACGGCGGGGATCGCAGCAATCAGGCCGACAGCCGTTGCCAGCAAGGCTTCAGCGATACCCGGTGCGACGACTGCAAGGTTGGTGGTCTGCGTCTGCGCGATGCCGATGAAGCTGTTCATGATGCCCCAGACCGTCCCGAACAGGCCGACGAACGGGGAGATGGCCCCGATGGTCGCGAGTATGCCGTTGCCACGGCCCATATAACGGCCAGCGGCACCGACGCGGCGCTCAAGGCGGAAACCGGTACGTTCTTTGATGCCGTTGTTGTCAGCTGAACCGGCGGAAAGCTCGAGTTCGTTCTGCGCATCGCGAATCATCTGCGCGCTGATGCTGCTGGCGGCAAAGCTTTCAGCCTGCTCAGCGGCTTCATCCAGCGTACGTACGGAAGACAGCGCATCAAATTCGCGACGCATGCGGCGTTTACCGCTGAAGACTTCAGCGCCTTTGCTAAACAACAGCGCCCAGGTGACGACGGAAGCCAGCAGCAGGCCAATCATCACAGTTTTCACCACCACGTCAGCGTGGTGATACATGCCTAATACAGACAAATCGGTCGGAATGACAGGCGTTGCTTCGGTCGGTGCAGGCTGCATTACCGGGGCAGGCGTCGCATCAGCCGAAGCCGGTGCCGGGGTGTCAGCCGTTGCAGGTTGAGTCGCCGCAGAAGTCACGGCTTGTGCCGCAGGCGTCGCAGGTGCTGCCATCGCGTTGCCACTTAAGCCAGCAACCAACATTAACGACATCAGGAGTGAAGTCGCCTCTTTCATCTTATTGCGAGCCGTTTTCACGCGTCGCCTCCAGCCAGAATCAGTGTGTAGAAGGAATTAATAACGCCGAATGATATCAAAGAAAAAGCCCTAATTGATAGTCGTTCTCATTATTATTTACATTGTCGCGCTTCAAGACACGAGAGTCCTTGATGGATGACAAGGTTTTTCCCGTTTGAACACAGCGTGAACAATTTAATCCCCGTCACACTTTTCATAAAAATGTCGCGGTAAATCAATCAGCTAATCGCAATTACTAAAGTTAAAACAATATTTTAAATATTAAGTAACAGTATTTTACATCTGTTGCGAGATTGTGATAACGCTCAAATACCGCACAGTTATAAATAGGATAAGGTTCCTGCCACAGACGAAGACCCTGAAAGGGCGCGGCTGTTATCCGTTTCATTTACAAGGTGATTTGCCCTTTTTTAATAAAAAAACAGGCGCGACCTCGTGCGTCAGACCGGTTCACTTTTGCTGTCATTTTTCCATTCCCTTACCGAGTACCCTGGAGACAAACTGATGAAAATGCAGAAAGCACTTCTCAGCCTTTGCCTGAGTTCCGCCACCCTGTTATTTACGCCTGTTCTTGCCGCGCAAACGCTGAAAGCCGCCGATGTGCATCCGCAGGGCTATCCCAATGTCGTCGCCGTTCAGCACATGGGCGAAAAACTGCAACAACAAACCGACGGGCGCCTGGAAATCAAAACGTTCCCCGGCGGCGTGCTCGGCGATGAAAAACAGGAAATCGAGCAGGCGCAGCTGGGCGCGCTGGATATCATCCGCGTATCCATGACGCCGGTTGCCTCAATTCTCCCTGAAATCAACGTCTTCACCCTGCCGTATATTTTCCGCGATGAAGACCACATGCATAAGGTGCTGGACGGCCAGATTGGGAAATCCATCGGCGATAAGATCACCAGCAATCCCAACTCGCGTCTGGTGTTTCTCGGCTGGATGGACGGCGGAACGCGAAACCTGATCACCAAAGAACCGGTGGTGAAACCGGAAGATTTGCACGGCATGAAAATCCGCGTTCAGGGCAGCCCGATTGCGCTGGCGACGCTGAAAGCCATGGGCGCAAACCCGGTGGCGATGGGCGTCAGTGAGGTGTTCAGCGGGATGCAAACCGGGGTTATCGACGGCACGGAAAACAACCCGCCAACGTTTGTCGCGCACAACTATCTGCCGGTGGTGAAAAACTACACCTACAGCCGCCACTTCATCATTCCTGAGCTGTTCCTGTATTCAAAAGTGAAGTGGGACAAGCTGAAACCCGAAGACCAGCAGCTGATCCTCAAACTGGCCAAAGAAGCGCAGGACGAGCAGCGCGAACTCTGGAAAGCCTATAACGAGAAAGCGCTGGCGACGATGAAAGCGGGCGGCGTGAAATTCCAGGAGATCGATCCGTCCACCTACGTGAAAGCCACACAATCCGTGCGCGATGAATTCGGTAAAGACCATCAGGAACTGATGCAGCAAATCGCTGACGTTCAGTAATTCGTTGAACCGGGCAGCGTCCGCTGCCTCTTTCCCGACACTTCAGCGGAGGAACTTATGGTTTCCGGTTATCACACTCTAATGGACATCTTTTACCGCGGCGCAATGTGGCTGGCCGGGCTGGCTTTATTGCTGATGGTGGCGGTCATTCCCATCGGTATTTTCGCCCGCTACGTCCTGAACAGCGCCCTCTCCTGGCCTGAACCCATCGCGATTATGTGCATGGTGACATTCACCTTTATCGGTGCCGCCGTCAGCTACCGCGCGGGTTCGCATATTGTGGTGGCGATGGTCACGGACCGCCTGCCGCCTGCCCTGCAAAAGTTTTCTGCCCTGCTTTCTGACCTGATGATGCTGGCTATCAGCATATTTATTTTCTGGTACAGCCTGCAACTGTGCAGCGAACTCTGGCAGCAACCCGTGGCGGAATTCCCGCTGCTGACCGCCGGGCAAACCTACCTTCCCCTGCCGGTGGGTTCGGCGCTGACCCTCTTATTTATTATTGAGCAGATTATCTCAGGCCCGCAGCACAAGCGGCCGGTGGTGATGCTGGGCAATTCTGAAGCCTGAGCCGGAGCCTTTTATGGATGCATTAATTTTACTGTTAACGCTCGGCGTCATGCTGGCTGTCGGCGTGCCGGTGGCGTACGCCGTCGGGCTCAGCGCGCTGGCCGGTGCCTGGTGGATTGACCTGCCGTTTGAAGCGCTCATGATTCAGCTGACCAACGGCGTGAACAAGTTTTCGCTGCTGGCGATCCCGTTCTTTATTCTGGCGGGTGCGATTATGGCCGAAGGCGGCATTGCCCGCAGGCTGGTGAGTTTTGCGTATATCTTTGTCGGATTTATCCGCGGCGGCCTGTCGCTGGTGAACATCGTGGCATCAACATTTTTCGGGGCGATTTCCGGTTCTTCGGTGGCAGATACCGCATCGATTGGTTCCGTGATGATCCCGGAGATGGAGAAAAAGGGCTATCCGCGCGATTTCGCCGCCGCCGTCACCGCCAGCGGTTCGGTGCAGGCGATCCTGACGCCGCCGAGCCATAACTCGGTGATTTACTCGCTGGCCACCGGCGGCACGGTTTCAATTGCGGCGCTGTTTATCGCCGGTATTCTGCCCGGCTTGCTGCTCAGCCTGACGCTGATGGTGATGTGTGTGGTATTTGCACATAAACGCGGTTATCCGAAAGGCGAACGGGTGCCGTTCCGTCAGGCGCTGAAGATTTTCATCGACACGCTGTGGGGGCTGATGACGGTGGTCATCATCATGGGCGGGATCCTCAGCGGGATTTTCACCGCCACAGAATCCGCCGCCATCGCCTGCCTGTGGTCATTCTTCGTGACGATGTTCATCTACCGCGACTATAAATGGAGCGAACTGCCAAAACTGATGTACCGCACGGTGAAAACCGTCAGTATCGTGATGATCCTGATTGGCTTCGCCGCCAGCTTTGGCGCGGTCATGACGTACATGCAGCTGCCGATGCGGATCACCGAATTCTTCACGTCGATCTCAGATAATAAGTACGTGATCCTTATGTGGATCAACATCATGCTTCTGCTGATTGGCACGCTGATGGACATGGCACCGATCATTCTGATCCTCACGCCAGTGCTGCTGCCGGTGATTTTATCGCTCGGCATCGACCCGGTACATTTCGGGATGATTATGCTGGTGAACCTCGGGATCGGCCTGATCACCCCACCGGTCGGCTCCGTGCTGTTTGTTGCCAGCGCCGTGAGCAAGCAGAGCATCGAGAAAGTCGTGAAAGCCATGCTGCCGTTTTACTGCGTGCTGTTTATGGTGCTGATGGTCGTAACGTACATTCCGTCGATTTCGCTGTTCCTGCCCAAACTTTTCGGTGTTTACACCGGATAACCGCTCCTTTCAGCCCGTCTTTCGCGACGGGCTTTTGTTTTGGCTGAAATTTTCTCATCCAACCGGCAAAAACCTGACCCGTCAAATTCATCATGTTAAGTTAATTGCATATCAGCCGCTGCCACAGAGCGCGGGTCTACAAGGCTAAACAGGGTGAAATGCGGATTATGTCGTCTAAAAAAATCGAAACCGCGCTGGTCAGCGCCGGACGGGACAAAAAGTACACACAAGGTTCAGTGAATGCCGTGATCCAGCGTGCTTCATCGCTGGTGTTTGAAACCGTGGCCGATAAAAAGCACGCCACCGCCAACCGCGCCAACGGCGAACTGTTTTACGGACGCCGCGGAACCCTGACGCATTTCTCCCTGCAACAGGCCATGGTTGAGCTTGAAGGCGGCGCGGGTTGCGCGCTTTATCCCTGCGGGGCGGCGGCGGTCAGTAATGCGGTGTTGTCGTTTGTCGGCACTGGCGACCACATTCTGGTGGCCGGTTCCGCTTACGAACCCACCCAAGATTTCTGCGAAAAAGTGCTGAAAAAACTCGGCGTCTCTACCACCTATTTCCGCGCTGACATTGGCGCGGAGTTAGGTTCGCTGATGCAGCCCAACACCAAAGTCGTTTTCCTCGAGTCACCGGGCTCCATCACGATGGAAGTGCCGGATATCCCGGCGATGGTGAAAGCCGTGCGCGCCGTGTCTCCGGACGTGGTGATCATGATCGACAACACCTGGGCGGCGGGCATTCTGTTCAAAGCGCTGGAGTTTGGTATCGATATTTCCATTCAGGCCGGGACCAAATATATCGTCGGCCATTCCGACGCCATGATTGGTACAGCGGTATCCAACGAACGTTGCTGGGAACAGTTGCGCGAGCACTCTTATCTGATGGGGCAAATGGTTGACGCCGACACCGCGTACGTCGCCAGCCGCGGGCTGCGGACAATGGGCGTGCGGCTGAAACAGCATGAAGAAAGCAGCATTCGTATTGCGCAATGGCTGGCGGAACGCCCGGAAGTGGAAACCGTGAATCATCCGGCGTTACCGGGCAGTAAAGGCCACGAATTCTGGAAGCGCGATTTCACCGGCAGCTGTGGTTTGTTCTCGTTCATCCTCAAGCAGCGCCTGAGCAAACAGCAGCTTTCCGACTATCTCGATCACTTCGAACATTTCAGCATGGCGTATTCCTGGGGCGGTTTTGAATCGCTGGTTCTGGCCAATCA
Organism: Rahnella sp. PD12R; assembly: GCF_019200965.1. NCBI lineage: Bacteria > Pseudomonadati > Pseudomonadota > Gammaproteobacteria > Enterobacterales > Yersiniaceae > Rahnella > Rahnella sp. PD12R. Next base: position 221,720 of record NZ_JAHTMS010000004.1, read on the forward strand.
GCCGGAAGAAATTCAGGCGATCCGTCCGGCAGAAACCGTTGATTTTGCCGGTACACTGGTGCGCCTTCACATCGGGCTGGAAAATAGCGATGACCTGATCGCTGACCTTTCTGCTGCATTTGAAAGAATTGCGGCAGCCTGAGCGGGAGAGATTGCGACACACCGCGCAGATCGGTAAGGTATCTGTCGGATTTTCATTCGCAAAATGAGAATAATCTGTAAGCTCTACCTATAGCTCCGGCGAACTATCGCCGGAGTGTTCTGTCTTTTTACAGCCGCCTCAGATCAACATACGGACAAGGGATCCTTGGTACACTGGCAAGTGACAGTTTTTAATGATTAGCAACAGGACAGAATATGGCAGTTATTTGCGACATTTTTCATGCACTCTGGCGGCATGATTTCAGTATGCTCGCCGACCCGAATCTTCTCTGGGTTATCTACGCTGTACTGTTCACGACGCTGTTTCTTGAAAACGGACTTCTTCCCGCTTCTTTCCTGCCGGGCGACAGCCTTCTGCTGCTGACCGGTGCGCTCATCGCCAAAGGCGTGATGAGCTTCATTCCAACGATGATTATTCTGGTGACCGCCGCCAGTCTCGGCTGCTGGCTGAGCTACATTCAGGGGCGCTGGCTCGGACACACCAAGATGGTCAAAGGCTGGCTGCTACAGCTTCCCGCACATTATCATCAGCGCGCGCACCAGATGTTCACCCGTCACGGGCTGATGGCGCTGCTCGCTGGCCGTTTTCTGGCGTTTGTCCGCACGCTGTTACCGACCATTGCCGGTATCTCCGGCCTGAACAATGCGCGCTTCCAGTTCTTTAACTGGCTGAGCGCGATTTTGTGGGTGGGCGTGGTGATTTCGCTGGGCTTTGCACTGAGCCATATTCCGGTCGTGAAACGCCATGAGGATCAGGTCATGGCGGGTCTGATGATTTTACCGGTCCTGCTGCTGGTTATCGGGCTTGCCGGTGGATTGCTGGTGGTGTGGAAGAAACGTAAATGCCGTTTCTGAACACGCAGATCACGCTTTAAAGGCCACATCCGCCAGCGCTAAAACGCCCGAACTGCCTTCGCGCAGGCGGGCCATTTCATCGCTCGGCGTCACCCCAAAATAGCGCTTAAACTCGCGGCTAAACTGCGATGCACTTTCATATCCCACCTGCAACGCCGCCACGCTGGCTTTCACGCCGTCATAAATCATCAGCATTCGCGCTTTGTGCAGCCGGTAGGTTTTCAGATACTGCAAAGGTGACGTGCTGGTCACCGCTTTGAAGTTGTGGTGAAATGCCGAAATACTCATGTTCACTTCGCTCGCCAGCGCTTCCACGCTGAGGTTATCCGCATACTGCGCTTCGATGCGGCGCAGGGATTTGGCAATCTGGCTAAAATGCGTGTGGCGGTTAACCAGCGCCTGAAGTGCGCCGCCGTTTTCACTGGTCAGGATAAAGAACAGGATTTCGCGGATGATCTTCGGCCCCAGCACGCGGGCGTGAAGCGGTTTATCCAGAACGCTCAGCAGGCGTTCGGTCGCGCATAAAATATCATCGTCCAGCACGCCTGAATTGATGCCGGTTGAAGAATCTTTCTGACGCGCCACGGATTCATCCCCCATGTCCATCAGCAAATCCTGCAACATCAGCGTATCGATGCTGATCTGGATCCCTGCCAGCGGCTCTTCGGGGCTGCTGAACGTTTCACATTCGAACGGCAGCGGAACGGTCAGCATCAGGTAATTATGCGGATCATAAGAGAAGGTTTTCTTGCCCAGATAACCAACCTTGCGGCCCTGAAAGAGGATCACCACGCCAGGATTGTACAAAACCGGCTGGCGCGGATGGTAACGTGTGGTGTACATCAGCGTAACCTGTGGCACCGCCGACGGACTGAGTTTGTTACTCCCGCTAAGATGCGCCACTCTTGCCGCCAGACGGGCGCACAAGCTGTCCACATTTTCCATTATTCCTGCTCCGGATAGACGATAAACTGGCATCGATTTTGCCACAGGCATTTCATTTTCTACACAGACTTGCAGGATCAGGCAAGACTCTGGCAGAAATGTGCATCTTCCTTGCAGCGATTTTCTCTTACAGTTAATCCCTCTTTCCGCAGGCGCATCTTCCTGCACAAATGCAGTGAACTGCTAGTCTGTATGAACGCACCTTTCATACGCTGTTCGTGACAAACGTTTTGTCACCGGCCCGATTTCTCAATAACTCCCTAATTTTCAAAAACTCAATGTCAGGAGAGAATTATGTCTGCACCTACCGCTGCCGAAAATACGTTTAACGCCTGGGCCGCCGCCGGTCCGAATCAGCCTCTTGAAGCTTTCCAATTCGACGCTGGTCCGATCGGTGACGAAGAAATTGAAGTCGCCATTGATTACTGCGGCGTCTGCCACTCCGATCTCTCGATGCTCAATAACGACTGGGGCATCACCCAATATCCGTTCGTACCGGGCCATGAAGTGGTCGGTAAAATTGTCAAAATCGGCGACCATGCGCACAACAAAGGGCTGAAAGTCGGCCAGATTGTGGGCGTGGGCTGGAACCGTGGCAGCTGTATGCACTGCCACCCTTGTATGTCCGGCGACCAGCATCTTTGCCACGATGTTGAAGCCACGATTATCGGTCATCACGGCGGCTTCGCGGATCGTATCCGCAGTCACTGGGCGTGGGCGATCCCGCTTCCGGAAGGCGTGGACGTCACCAGCGCAGGCCCGCTGTTTTGCGGCGGCATCACCGTGTTTAACCCGCTGTTGCAGTTTGGCGTTCTGCCAACGCACCGCGTGGGCGTCGTCGGTATCGGCGGTTTAGGCCACATGGCGCTGCGCTTCCTGAATGCGTGGGGCTGCGAAGTTACGGCGTTTACATCGTCTCTGGCAAAACGTGACGAAGCTCTGTCACTCGGCGCACACCGTGTTGTCGCCACCCGCGACAGCGATGAACTGAAGAAAATCGCCGGTGAACTGGATTTCATCATGGTGACGGCGAACGCCTCCCTGGACTGGGATGCCTTTATCGGCACGCTGGCACCGAAAGGCCGCCTGCACTTTGTAGGCGTCGTACCGGAAGCCGTACCGCTGCACGTTATGGCGTTAATCAGCAAACAGGCTGAAGTTTCCGGCTCACCGACCGGCGCGCCTTCCCGTCTGGCAGACATGCTGGCGTTCTGCGCCCGTCACCAGATTACGCCACAGGTTGAGCACTTCCCGCTGAGCAAAATTAACGATGCGGTTGAACATCTGCACGAAGGAAAAGCGCGTTACCGCGTCGTTCTGGATATGAATGCGTAACAAGCGTTCGCAATAAAATAAGTAGCCTGCTCAGCAAGATGACGTTTCGTTAACTAGACTTAACGTCAGGCTGAAGCCTTCACTACTCTGTGCCCGTGCTTTGCGGCGGGCACTCTGCCCTGAAAGGAGAACCTCATGGCAACGCAACCCATCATTAAACTTCACGATGGCAACCTGATGCCGCAGTTAGGGCTTGGCGTATGGAAAGCCAGTAATCAGGAAGCCACCAGCGCGGTGAAAACGGCCATTGAAACCGGCTATCGTCATATCGATACGGCCGCTATCTACAAAAACGAGGAAGGCGTCGGCGAAGCGATTGCCGCCAATCTCGTTCCCCGCGAAGAGCTGTTTATTACCACCAAACTGTGGAATGACGATCAACTGAATGCGCCAAAAGCGCTGGAAACCAGCCTTAAAAAGCTGAGAACTGATTACGTCGATTTGTATCTGATCCACTGGCCGCAGCCAGCGCAGGGCCATTATGTCGATGCGTGGAAAGCGCTGCTGAAACTGAAAGAACAAGGGCTGGCGAAAAGCGTCGGCGTCTGTAATTTTCCGCTGGAACATTTGCAGAAACTGAAAGATGAAACCGGCATTTTTCCGGTGGTGAATCAGATTGAGCTGCACCCGCTGATGCAACAGCGCCAGCTGCACGCCTGGAACGCCACGCACACTATCGCTACCGAATCCTGGAGCCCGCTGGCACAGGGCGGCGAAGGTGTGTTTGATCAGCCACTGATTCAGAAACTGGCTGAGAAATACAACAAAACGCCGGCGCAGATTGTCATCCGCTGGCATCTGGACAACGGGCTGATTGTTATCCCGAAATCCGTGACGCCAAAACGCATCCGCGAAAACTTCGAAGTGTTTGATTTCAGGCTGGAGAAAGAAGAACTGGCGGAAGTCACCAAGCTGGATAAAGAGCAGCGTCTGGGGCCGGATCCGGCGAAAGACCTGTAATTTTCCCGCTGCTGTAAACAAAAAACCCGCCACTGGCGGGTTTTCTTTTGGTGCGAAGGCGTTCTGCCATTACATCGACGGCTGAACCAGCATGTTCCCTGCGGAACCGCGATCGGCCAGCTCCAGCGTTCCGCTGCGGTAGGTGAACGGGAAATGGTCATATGAAGGCTGATTGAAAAACACCAGCAATTCCACGTCGCCATCAACCCAGACGGTGTCTTTGAATCCGGCATCTTCCACCAGCGGAGCCGCACCGTTCACGCTTTTCACCAGGAAAGACACGCCCTCGACATGGAAGGTCTGCGGCATATCCGCATGCACGGTCCAGCGTTCCCACGTGCCTTGCTGCGCGGTCAGGTCGAGGCGGTTGATGTCCCACATCGCGCCATTAATGCCCGGCTGGCTGTCGCCAAGACGCAGGTCGCGGCTGCGAACCACATTGCCGGTCATGATTTGATCGGCCAGTAAACGCATCGGAAGATTGTCGGTGACCAGCGGCAACAGGCCGGTTGGTTTGAGCGTCAGGACGATGGTAGAAACCAGAATGCTCGAGGGCTCAAACAGGCCACGCAGTCTGTCCATAACGCCCGCCGCATCGCCCGCAGTAATCGACACTTCTTCGCCCTGCGACATATCCACCAGCACTTCGCGACGTTCACCCGGCCCGAGCGACAGACGTTTCACCGTCAGCGGCGCAGGCAGGAAACCGAGATCGGAAGCCACGACGTGAAAAGCACGGTTGTCGGTCATGCTCAGTTCGTACCGGCGTGCATTCGACGCATTCAGCAAACGTAAACGTACCCAGCCGCGGGACACTTCGACATACGGGCTTTGTACGCCGTTGACCAGCATGGTATCGCCAAAGAAACCGCCGGAAGCCGGGGTGTCATATTGCGGCACGCCAAAACCGTCCAGACGTTTGTCCTGAATGATCAGCGGGAAATCATCAACACCATAATGGTTGGGCAACGGCAGATTTTTACTGACTTCATCCTCAACAATCCACATCCCCGCCAGCCCGTTATAGACGTGCGGCGCCATGCGGTTGGGCGTATTCGCGTGATACCAGCAGGTAGCGGCCGCCTGACGGATGGGCAATACCGGCGACCAGTCAACGCCAGGCTGCATCATGCGCGCCGCGCCGCCGGTCAGCGTTCCCGGCTCCATCAATCCGCTGATGGTCATCGAAACGGGTTCAGCCAGGCGGTTGCTGTAGATAAGTTTTACGTCATCACCGTTATGCACTTTGACCGTCGGGCCAAGATACATGCCATTGATGCCCCACACCGGCGCTTTAGCGCCACCAAGGAATGACCAGTGAGCCGCCTGTAACGTCAGAAACAGAGGTTGTCCACGGCGGGATTCCAGCAGCGGGGGAACGGGTAATGCCGGTTGCGAACCACTCGCTTCTGCTTTAAATGGCAGAGCACCTGCGGCAAGAGCCACGCCGGAGGCTTGCAGGAACGAGCGACGACTGAGTGACATATCTTCTCCATGAAAACAAAATCAAGAGCTGTGTTAATAACCATCGCCATCAATGGCAACAGAATTTCTGCTCTGATGCCGCCGGGCCGCAGGGATAGTAAAAACCTGCAACCCGTCGTCATCAGGGCGTAAATAAAAAACGCTATTATTTTTTTGCTGCGGCTTCGCGCTGTGCGACTTCGGCGTCCAGCTCGGCGATTTTATCGGCCATGATCTGACGGCAGTGTTCGGACAGTTCGCGCAGACGATCTTTGGTGTAACCGGTGGTATCGATAGGTGGCAGCATTTCCACAATCACCAGTCCGTTAGACCAGCGGTTGAGCTTCACCTTGTTACTGGTGTTCGATACGCAAATCGGCACGATCGGCACACCGGCGGCGATAGCGGCGTGGAATGCCCCTGTTTTAAACGGCATCAGGCCACGACCCCGGCTGCGGGTACCTTCCGGGAACATCCAGATCGACAGGTTCTTTTTCTTAATCTGCGCCACGACCTGAGCAATAGTCCCGTGCGCTTTTGCGCGGTTATCACGGTCAATCAGCAGGTTACCGGTCAGCCAGTACAACTGGCCAAAGAACGGGATCCACGCCAGACTTTTTTTGCCGACGGTCACCGTACCCGGCATCACAACAGATGACGCGGTCACCATGTCGTAGTTGTTCTGATGGTTGGCAATGTAGATGCATTTGCCATTTGTTGCCGCTTCAGCCGGAATACGCTTTTCTACGGTCAGACCAAAGACCGGTGCCAGACGACCAAACAGCTTACCAAACGTCGCCACATGTTTCGGGTTACGCGGGCTGAAAAGACAATATATGGAGCCAAAAACACAGACCAGAATCGAGTAAACCACCACGATAATCAGACGCAAAATAAATAACATAACATCCTCTTAAAACTACAGCCGAAGCCGGTAAGAAACCTGTGCAGTTTCGCTCCCTGTGCGGAGAACTATTCTCAAGCCTCATTCAACGCCGCACAACGGTTTTATTAATACAAATGTAAAATCTTTGCACTGCACAACAGTCTCAGGCCACTGCATTCCCTTAAAAAGAGTTCAGGGCACAAATGTGCCCTGACTGGATAAGGTCAACAGCCGTTTTATTCTTCGCTGTCACCGCCGGAAGCGCGGACAGGCGCGTCCACTTCAACGCGATCAACCCGTTGCAGGCCGCGTGGCAGAAGCGTGCCTTTGCGACCGCGTTCTGCACGGAATTTCTGTAACTCTTCCGGACGGATCACCAGTTTGCGTTTACCAACGTGCAGCGTGATGGACGTTTGCGGCGGCAGAACCAGCAGCCATGCCAGTTTGTCTTCGCCACTCGCTGCCTGCGCCGAAGGAATGGAAACAATTTTGTTACCTTTACCTTTCGACAATTGCGGCAAATCAGCCACTGGGAACAGCAACATACGGCCTGCAGCGGTGAGCGACAGCAGCATGTCATCGTTGCCGTTAATTTCAATTGGCGCGAACGCTTTGGCGTTATCCGGCAGAGTAATCATGGCTTTACCGGCACGGTTACGCGCCACTAAATCACTGAAGGTACACACGAAACCGTAACCGGCATCGGAGGCCATCAGCAGTTTCTGATCGTCGGACGCCATCAGAACGTGTTCGATAGTCGCACCCGGCGGCGGCGTGAGTTTGCCGGTCAGCGGCTCGCCCTGCCCGCGTGCCGAAGGCAGCGTCGTCGGGTCAAGCGCGTAACTGCGTCCGGTGGAATCCATAAACACCACCGGCTGATTGCTCTTACCTTTCGCTGCGGCGCGGAAACTGTCACCCGCTTTGTAGCTCAGGCCGGACGCATCAATATCGTGGCCTTTCGCACTGCGCACCCAGCCAGATTCGGAAAGCACAATGGTCACCGGCTCAGACGGCACAAAGTCGTGCTCGCTCATGGCTTTGGCTTCTTCACGCTCGGTGATTGGCGAACGACGCTCGTCACCAAAGGCTTCGGCATCGGCCTGGATTTCTTTGCGGATCAGCGTGCTGAGTTTGCGTTCGGACGCCAGCAGCGCCTGAAGCTGATCGCGCTCTTTCGCCAGTTCATCCTGCTCGCCGCGAATTTTGGTTTCTTCGAGTTTTGCCAAATGGCGTAATTTCAACTCAAGGATGGCTTCCGCCTGCGTATCCGATAATTCGAAACGCTGCATCAGCACCGGTTTCGGCTCATCTTCGGTACGGATGATGTGGATCACTTCGTCGATATTGAGGAAAGCGACCAGCAAACCTTCGAGAATGTGCAGGCGTTTCAGCACTTTATCGAGACGGAAATTCAGACGGCGACGGACGGTATCACGACGATACGCCAGCCATTCGGTCAGGATTTCCACCAGCCCTTTCACCTGCGGACGGTGATCCAGGCCGATCATGTTCATGTTGATACGGTAGCTGCGTTCCAGATCGGTGGTCGCGAACAGATGGTTCATGACCTGATCAAGATCGATACGGTTGGAACGCGGCACCACGACCAGACGCGTCGGGTTTTCGTGATCCGATTCGTCGCGCAGATCTTCCACCATCGGCAGTTTCTTGGCACGCATCTGGCTGGCGATTTGCTCGAGCACTTTTGCGCCGGAAACCTGATGCGGCAATGCGGTGATGACCGCGCTGCCGTCTTCTTTATGCCAGACCGCGCGCATGCGCACCGAGCCTTTGCCCGATTCGTACATTTTGCGGATTTCGCTGCGCGGCGTGATGATTTCAGCTTCGGTCGGGAAGTCCGGCCCCTGAACAAATTCCAGCAAATCTTCGAGAGAACTGTCCGGTTTTTCCAGCAGTGCGACCGCCGCAGCGGCGACTTCGCGGATGTTGTGCGGCGGAATATCTGTCGCCATACCCACGGCAATACCGGTGGTGCCGTTAAGCAGAATGTTCGGCAGACGCGCAGGCAGCATTTTCGGCTCCTGCATGGTGCCGTCAAAGTTCGGGACGTAGTCGACCGTTCCCTGACCTAATTCGCGTAACAGAACTTCCGCATATTTCGACAGACGCGATTCGGTATAACGCATCGCGGCGAAGGATTTCGGGTCATCCGGCGCACCCCAGTTCCCCTGTCCGTCAACCAGCGGATAACGGTAAGAGAACGGCTGCGCCATCAGCACCATCGCTTCGTAGCAGGCGCTGTCGCCGTGCGGATGGTATTTACCCAGCACGTCACCGACGGTACGTGCTGATTTTTTGAATTTGGCGTTATTGCTCAGGCCCAGCTCGGACATCGCATAAATAATACGGCGCTGTACCGGCTTCAGCCCGTCGCCGATAAACGGCAGCGCGCGGTCCATGATGACGTACATGGAATAGTTGAGATAGGCGTTCTCGGTAAACGTGTGCAGTGCTAAACGCTCTGTTCCGTCATGAGTCATTTCGCTCATTGATGTTTAATCCTCAGACCCGTGGCGTTATCGTTTTGGAAATTAAGGAAGCTTGCACCCGCGGGCGCGCAAAGGCGGCTGCCGCAGGGCAATGATGTTCGCGATAGTACATCATCTGCCGCATGGCTGTCACAGTTGCTGTGTTTGTGCGGGATTTTTAAGCGGTTTTCAGAACGCCAGATGGCGAAACATGAAGCCTTTCCTTGTCATTATTGCATCTGAGTCAATAGTCTTGTGCGCAATATCACATTTTTCCGCCCTGCAGAGTTGGGTACACTACGTGATAACAGCCTGACAGCCAGAATTCAATTTAAGGAAAAGACCATGAGCAACATCCTGATTATCAATGCCGGCAAGACTTTTGCCCATTCAAAAGGCGCCCTGAACAACAGCCTGACCGACGTCGCCAGCAGCTTCCTGCGTGACGCGGGCCACGACGTGCGCGTGACCGTTCTTGAAGAAGGTTATGACGTACCGACCGAAATCGAAAGTTATCTGTGGGCCGACGCCATCATTTATCAGCAGCCAGGCTGGTGGATGGGCATGCCGTGGACACTGAAAAAATACGTCGATGAAGTCTTCACCGAAGGCCACGGCAAACTGTACGCCAGCGATGGCCGGACCCGTTCTGATGATTCCAAAAAATACGGCTCCGGTGGCCTGTTGCAGGGTAAAAGCTACATGCTTTCTGTCACCTGGAATGCCCCGCTGGAAGCGTTCGAAGATAAAGAGCAGTTCTTCCACGGCGTTGGCGTTGATGGCGTTTATCTGGCGCAGCACAAGGCCAACCAGTTCATCGGCCTGGATACCCTGCCAACCTTCATGTGCAATGACGTGATCAAACAACCTGATGTTGAGCGTGATTTCGCCAACTACCGCGCTCACCTTGAAAATGTGTTCGGTCAGGCCTAAGGTAAAAAGTCACCCGGGAAAGAGGTATTTATGATTACCGTTATTGCTGAAATCAAAGTAAAACCAGGCCGTCGCGATTCGGTTATGGAAAAAATCACAGCGCTGCTGCCAAGCGTTCTCGCCGAGAAAGGCTGCCATCGCTATGAACCTTACGTTGATTTCAACGGTCAGGTTCCGTGGCGTAAAACCGCTCCGGATTCCATATTCATGCTGGAAGACTGGGAAAGCCTGGCGCACCTCGAAGCGCATCAGCAGGCCGATCATATGGACAAGCATCGCGAAAACATCAAAGCCGATGTGCAGGATGTGGTGATCCATATTATTGAGAAAGCCTGATCGTCTGACGGGCTTGACTAAAAAAAATGCCGGAGCTGCAAAGCGTCCGGCATTTTTTATGCGGCAATCTGAAGGATCAGACGTCCAGTTCGGCGGTGTCGCCTTTTTCCTGCAACCAGTTACGGCGATCTTCAGAGCGTTTCTTCGCCAGCAACATATCCATCATGCGCAGCGTCTGATCGATATCGTCTTCGTCGATGGTCAGCTGCACCAGTCGACGGGTATTCGGATCGAGCGTGGTTTCGCGCAGTTGCAGCGGGTTCATTTCACCCAGACCTTTAAAGCGCTGAACGTTCGGCTTGCCTTTCTTGCGTTTCAGCTGATCCAGCACGCCTTCTTTTTCCTGCTCGTCCAGCGCATAGAACACTTCTTTGCCCAGATCGATACGGTATAAAGGCGGCATCGCAACATACACGTGACCACCGCGAACCAGCGAACGGAAGTGACGGACAAACAGCGCGCACAGCAAGGTGGCGATGTGCAAACCGTCGGAGTCCGCATCCGCAAGGATGCAGATTTTGCCGTAACGCAGCTGGCTCAGATCTTCGCTGTCCGGATCAATACCGATCGCCACGGAAATATCGTGCACTTCCTGCGAGGCCAGCACTTCATCGGAAGAGACTTCCCACGTGTTCAGGATCTTCCCTTTCAGCGGCATGATCGCCTGATATTCACGGTCACGCGCTTGCTTGGCAGAACCGCCTGCGGAATCCCCTTCCACCAGGAACAGTTCGGTCATGTTCAGATCTTGCGACGTACAGTCCGCCAGTTTACCCGGCAGCGCCGGGCCGCTGGTCAGTTTCTTACGCACCACTTTTTTCGCGGCACGCAGACGTCGCTGAGCGCTGGAAATACACAGCTCGGCCAGCTGTTCTGCGGCCTGTACGTTCTGATTCAGCCACAGGCTGAACGCATCTTTCACCACGCCGGAAACAAAAGCGGCGCACTGGCGTGAAGACAGGCGTTCTTTGGTCTGGCCGGCGAATTGCGGATCCTGCATTTTCACCGAAAGCACATACGCGCAGCGCTCCCAGATATCTTCCGCCGACAATTTCACACCGCGCGGCAGGATATTGCGGAATTCGCAGAATTCACGCATGGCGTCCAGCAGACCCTGACGCAGACCGTTGACGTGCGTACCGCCCTGCATAGTCGGGATCAGGTTGACGTAGCTTTCCGTCAGCAGTTCACCGCCTTCCGGCAGCCACAACAGCGCCCAGTCAACCGCTTCGGTGTCACCGGCAAATGTGCCGACGAATGCTTTTTCAGGCAGCGTGATCAGGCCGTTCACCGCTTCCATCAGGTAGTCGGTCAGGCCGTCTTCATAACACCAGCGTTGCTCGGTGTTATTCACTTTGTCTTTGAAAATAATTTCAGCGCCAGGGCACAGGACGGCTTTCGCTTTCAGCAAATGGCTGAGGCGGCTGACCGAAAAACGCGGGCTGTCGAAGAAACTGCCGTCAGGCCAGAAATGTACGCTGGTACCGGTAGTGCGTTTACCGCAGGTGCCGGTGACGTGCAAATCTTCAACTTTGTCGCCGTTTTCAAACGCCATTTCATACACTTCGCCGCCGCGTTTTACCGCCACTTCGACACGTTTGGATAAGGCATTCACCACCGAAATCCCCACGCCATGCAGGCCGCCGGAGAACTGGTAGTTTTTATTGGAGAATTTACCGCCTGCGTGCAGACGGCAGAAAATCAGCTCAACGGCAGGCACGCCTTCTTCCGGGTGGATATCCACCGGCATGCCGCGGCCATCATCAATGACTTCGAGAGACTGATCTTCGTGGAGGATCACTTCGATACGCTTTGCGTGACCGGCTAATGCCTCATCGACGCTGTTATCTATGACTTCCTGGCCGAGGTGATTTGGCCGGGTGGTATCGGTATACATGCCCGGACGGCGGCGCACCGGTTCGAGTCCGCTGAGGACCTCTATGGAATCCGCGTTATAAGTTGATTGGCTCATCGTTGATTATTCGTGGCTCATAGGTTTGTGGGCTAACGATACAGTATTTGGGCGGGCGGAAGCACTGGCAGCAAGCAGATGCGAAACATGCGGGGAAAACGTCACCCTGACGATGTTAGTCTGCCGCGAGCTCAAGAAAATCTACAATCGGCGAAAAATAGCGTTCAAAGCCGACAAATGCATGATTTCCTTCAGGTTCGACCGTCTGGCGACAGGCAGTGTAATACGCCACAGCCTGACGGTAATCGAGGATTTCATCGCCCGTTTGTTGCAGTAACCAGAGTAAATCCGGCGACTCCAGCGGTTCAATCTGCATGACTTTCAGATCGTAAACGTGGCGTGACTCTAACACATATTGCTGGCCGGTGTAGGGGTTCTCGTTTTGCCCGAGGAAGTCGATCAGCAGTTCATACGGTTTCACGGCGGGGTTAACCACCACCGCGGGTACGGCGAAACATTGCGACAACCAGGTGGCGTAATACCCGCCCAGCGAGGAACCGACAATGCCCAGCTTTTTACCTGCATGACGGATCACTAAGTTTTCCAGCTGCTCAGCTGCATCCACCGGATACGGCGGTAATTGCGGAACCACCATGTCGATTTCAGGATGGTTCTGCGCCAGCCAGTTTTTGAGCGACGTGGCTTTAGCCGAGTTCGGTGAACTGTTGAAACCGTGCAGGTAAAGTAAGGTGTTCATTCGTACCCGTCCGACTCGGTGTCAGGATGAAACTCGCTGGTTTCCAGACGGAAGACCTGGGTTTCGACACGGCCATCAGGATACAAATCGAGATAACGCCAGCCTGGTGCGACGGTATCAATCGTGAAATTGGTGCAATGCGGTTTGAACTGAACACAGGTAGACGGCGTGGCGTACAGGCGACGTCCGTACCAGTCGAGATCCAGCTCCTGATGAATGTGGCCGCACAAAAGCGTGTTCACTTTCGGGTAATTCACCAGAACATTCGCCAGCATGTGCGCGTTACGCAGGCTGTGCTGATCGAGCCAGGTACAGCCAGAAGGCAGCGGGTGGTGGTGAAGCATCAGCAGGGTAAAGCGATCGGGATACGCGTTCAGGCAACGCTCCATCCATTCCAGCTGATACTCGCTCAGCTCTCCGTGCGGCACGCCGAAAACCTGCGTATCGAGCAGGATTATCTGCCAGTCTTCACCGAGGAGGACATGTTTGGAGGGGCTGATCCCGGCATCCTGCAAAGCATTCACCATTGCAGGCTGGAAATCGTGGTTACCGGGCAACCAGACACAGGGTGCCGCCAGTTCGCTGATGCCACGGGCAAACTGATGGTAGGCTTCCACCGACTGATCCTGAGCCAGGTCACCTGTTGCCGCGATGATATCGACTTCGCGCTGCTGTGCTTTTATAGCGTCCAGCACCGCGCGATAGCTGTTAAACGTATTCACGCCCAGCAGTGTCTCATCTTCACCGGCAAAAAGATGGGTATCTGTAATCTGTAGAATTCTGACTTTGGCCCCATTCACCAAAGGCAGTTTAAACAGGCTTTCCAAATCGTTTCCTTTGTTGTTGAAGTCTGTCTAACACACCGGAATTGCCATCGCTCCGTGCGCAAGGCAATAACGCAGCCAGTCCGCCAGGAACTGGTTAATTTGATGCTTTTCATCACGCTGATGCAACTTTTTATTAGGGTAATCATAGCGTGCTTTGAAGCGAAAGATCTGCTGACTCGCACACACTTCGGCCACCATGGCATCGTGATACAGGCGAACCGTCAGCGAAGGCAGGCTCCAGTAACTGACGGCCGGTGCGGTCTGTTTGATTTCCACCAGCGACGTATAGCGCGTCGATTCGAGGATCGTCAGGCAATATGTGGCGCTACTCACCTGATATGTCACTGTTTCACCGGGCTCATCGGTGCGCGGCATCAAACGGCGCAATTGTGCGAAATTGGTTTCGCACAATCTCATCATTTCAGGGAAATCAGGGGTATAGCGCTTAATCATTCGTTGGCCCACTCTTTTCTCAGGGATTCATGGTGTAGCTGCAGCCATTGCAGGGCAATCACTGACGCCGCATTATCTATCGCTCCCTCTTCCACCCAGCGGTAAGCCTGTTCGCGGCTGACCACATGCACCCGGATGTCTTCATTTTCTGCTTTCAGACCGTGAATTCCTTCTGCCGTTGTCGCATCGACTTCGCCGACCATAATAGAAAGACGCTCGCTGGTTCCGCCCGGGCTGGCCAGGTAATTCAGAGCCGGTTTACAGCGTTTTACCACAATGTTCGCTTCTTCGAGTGCTTCACGGCGGGCGACATCTTCGACTGTCTCGCCCTCTTCAATGATACCGGCGACCATCTCCAGAAGCCATGGGGTATCACTGGAATCAATACATGGGATGCGGATCTGTTCAATCAGCACGACTTCATCGCGTTGCGGATCATAAGGCAGCAGCACCGCCGCATGGCCCCTTTCGAAAACTTCACGCACAACTTCGCCGCTCATTTCCCCATTAAACAGCCGATGACGAAACCGATATGCAATAATAGAAAAAAAACCTTTATATCGCGTCTCACGTGCAATAATTTCTACATCATCTTTACCGAAACTAACCGGTGAACTTTTGAATGCACACATGGATTGTTTTCCTCTTCCCTCATTAAGGCAATTTATCGTCCTTTGAGGTCAGTTTGATGAAAATGCGTTAATAATAATCAAGGTTGTTTGTGATAGATTTAGGCACATCCAGCGGGGAAGGCACGTTAAGCCAACCTCCCCGCTAGCCTGACTCTGCTAGAATCCGCGTCTATTGGTTTATTTGACTGCGCCACCATACATAACAACATTGCTGCACAACAAGGAATGCAAATGAAGAAACTGCTCCCCCTTCTCATCGGACTCAGCCTGGGCGGCTTCAGTACGATAAGCCAGGCCGAAAACCTGATGCAGGTCTATCAGCAAGCCAGGACGAGTAACCCGGACCTGCGCAAATCCGCTGCTGACCGGGATGCTGCATTCGAAAAAATCAACGAAAGCCGCAGTCCTTTATTACCGCAACTCGGTTTGGGTGCGGATTATGGTTATACCAATGGCTACCGCGATGCGAATGGCGTTAATAGTGATGTCGGCAGCGCCAGCCTGCAATTAACGCAGACCCTTTTTGATATGTCAAAATGGCGCGCCCTGACCTTGCAGGAAAAAACTGCCGGTATTCAGGATGTGTCTTACCAGACTGACCAGCAATCTTTAATCCTGAATTCTGCGACGGCTTATTTCAACGTATTGAGTGCTATTGATTCACTCTCCTATACCGAAGCGCAGAAACAGGCAATTTACCGTCAGTTAGATCAAACCACGCAGCGTTTTAATGTCGGCCTGGTTGCCATCACCGACGTACAAAACGCCCGTTCACAATACGACACCGTATTGGCGAACGAAGTGACCGCCCGTAATAATCTGGATAACGCGCTCGAAGCATTGCGTCAGGTTACCGGCGTTTACTATCCGCAGCTGTCGTCCCTGAACGTGGATAACTTCAACACCACGCGTCCGCAACCGGTCGCCACGCTGTTGAAAGAAGCAGAAAGCCGCAACCTGAGCTTGCTGTCTGCACGTCTGTCACAAGATCTGGCACGTGAGCAAATCCGTTATGCGGAAACCGGCCACATGCCAACGCTTGATCTGACCGCGTCTACCGGTATCAGCAACACCAAATACCACGGCGATAAAACCGGCGGTTCGTCCAGCTATCAGGACGCCGATGCGGGCCAGAACAAAGTCGGTCTGAGCTTCTCCCTGCCACTCTACAGCGGCGGTTCCGTGACATCTCAGGTGAAACAGGCTCAGTACAACTTTGTTGGCGCCAGCGAGCAGCTTGAAAGCGCGCACCGCAGCGTTGTTCAGACCGTACGTTCTTCCTTCAACAACATCTCTGCCTCTATCAGCAGCATCAACGCGTATAAACAAGCCGTTGTTTCTGCACAGAGTTCTCTGGATGCGATGGAAGCCGGTTACCAGGTCGGTACCCGTACAATCGTTGATGTTCTGGATGCGACCACCACGCTGTATAACGCCAAACAACAGCTTTCCAGCGCCCGTTACACGTACCTGATCAACCAGCTGAACATCAAGTCAGCACTGGGTACACTGAACGAAAGCGATCTGCTGGCACTGAACGGTGCTCTGGGTAAACCTGTGCCAACGGCACCGGATCAGGTTGCACCTGAAACCCCGCAGCAGGACGCCACGGCGGACGGTTATGGCAACAGCACGGCGGCTGCACCGCGTACTGAAAAAGCCAGCGCAACCACCCAAGCGCGCACAACGAAGAAAAGCGGCAACCCTTTCCAGAACTAAATCTGGCAGGTTTCTTATTTCATCGTAAAGACCAGGCAGCCTGAAAAGGCTGCTTTTTTTTGCCTCCGTCACGCCCCTCTGTAAAGTCTCGTAACAATTGCCTTCGCTGCTTTAACAATCACCCACTTTCCCCTATTCTTAGGCCCTACTGGGAAAGGGCAAAAAAGCCCTACACATGGGATAAGAACGATGAAACGGACACAACACGTTAACCTGGCTACCTTCCGTAAATCATGGCGTAGCTCTCGGATCACACCTGTCGCACTGGCGGTCAGCGCCGTCTTTATGTTGTCTGCCTGTGAGAAAACCGACGAAACGGTTTCCTTGTATCAGAATGCTGACGACTGTACGAAAGCCAATCCGTCCGGCAGCACGCAGTGCGTCGATGCCTACAACGCCGCCAAAACAGAAGCGGCAAAAACGGCACCTAAATACGCCAGCCGTGAAGACTGTATTGCTGAGTTCGGCGAAGGCCAGTGTACTCAGGCTCCCGCGCAGGCTGGTGTCGCTTCAGCCGAAGGCCAGAGCAGTGGCAGCATGTGGATGCCTTTGATGGCAGGCTACATGATGGGCCGGATGATGAGCGGCGGCGCTTACGCGCAGCAACCTCTCTTCAGCTCTAAAAACCCGGCCAGCCCGGCAAACGGCAAATTCGTTGATGCCACCGGCAAAAACTACGGCCCGGCAACCGCAGGCGGCCGCACCATGAACGTGCCGAAAACCGCCATGGCACCGAAACCGGCAGTCACAAACACCATTACACGCGGTGGCTTCGGCGACAGCGTAGCCAAACAAACCTCAATGCAGCGCAGCTCCTCTGCGGCACCTCGCAGCCCTGGCCGCAGCATGGGTGGCTAAGAGATAAAATGAAACGTTTAGCGATTAATGAGCGCCCGGACTGGCGCGAGAAAGCCACGGAGTTTGGCTTCAATTTTCACACCATGTATGGCGAACCCTACTGGTGTGAAGATGCTTATTATCAGTTCACGCTGGCGCAGATTGAAGAGATTGAAGACGCCACTGCCGACATCCATCAGATTTGCTTAAAAGTGGTTGAGCGCGTGGTGAATGACGACAAACTGATGGCGAAATTCCAGATCCCGAAACATGTCTGGGAATTTGTCCGCAGCTCATGGCGCACGAAGCAACCGTCGCTGTATTCCCGTTTGGATCTGGCCTATGACGGAATTAACCCGCCTAAGCTTCTGGAAAATAACGCGGATACGCCGACCTCGCTTTACGAAGCGGCTTTCTTCCAGTGGCTCTGGCTCGAAGATCAAATCGCTGCGGGGAACTTGCCGCCGGATGCCGATCAGTACAACAGTCTGCAGGAAAAGCTGATCGAGCGTTTCAGCGAGCTGAAAAACGAACACGGTTTTTCGTTGCTGCACATCGCCTGTTGTCAGGACACCGAAGAAGATCGCGGCACTGTTCAGTATTTACAGGACTGCGCGCTGGAAGCTGAACTGGCCAGCGAATTCCTGTTTATCGAAGAAATCGGTCTGGGCGAACGCGGGCAGTTTACCGATACGCAGGATCAGGTGATTTCCAACCTGTTCAAGCTGTATCCGTGGGAATTTATGTTCCGCGAAGTGTTCGCCACCAAGCTGGAAGACGCCGGTGTTCGCTGGCTGGAACCTGCCTGGAAAGCTATTTTGTCGAACAAAGCCCTGCTGCCGTTGCTGTGGGAAATGTTCCCGGATCACCCGAATCTCTTGCCGGCGTATTTCGCTGAAGATGCACATCCGGAACTGGAACATTACGTGGTGAAACCGCTGTTCTCCCGCGAAGGCGCAAACATCAAAGTCATCGAAAAAGGCCAGGAAGTGGCCCGTGTTGACGGCCCGTATGGTGCAGAAGGCATGATCGTGCAACAGTTCCATCCGTTGCCGGTATTCGAAGGCAGCTACACGCTGATCGGCAGCTGGCTGGTCAACGATCAGCCTTGCGGGATTGGCATCCGCGAAGACAAAGCGCTGATCACGCAGGATCTGTCGCGTTTCTATCCGCATACCATCGTCGGCTAAAATGCATAAAAAAGGATAATGAAGACATTCATTATCCTTTTATCTTTCTGATCACCCGACCTGAACGGACAGCATTGAAAGCGATCCCATGACGATCCCGTCGGTCGGTTCAGTGATCGGTTCCGCACCATCCCACGCGCCCAACACATACAGCAATGGCAGGTAATGATCCGGAGACGGATTCGATAACGCGCCGCCTTCATGTTCCATGAAATTGACCAGCGGGTGATCTTTCGCTTCTCCCTTCCACGCCAGATTATCTTTCACGAACGTTTCGAAAGAGGTCGCCCACGGATATGGCTCCCCTTTACCGTCCCACTTCACCATCCGCAGGTTATGCACCACGTTACCGCTGGCGACAATCATCACGCCTTCGTCACGCAGCGTGGCCAGCTTTTTGCCCAGTTCATAGTGATATTCCGGTGGTTGCGTGCCGTCGATGCTCAGCTGGATCACCGGAATACCGGCGTCCGGATACATCTTGATCAATACGCCCCACGTACCATGGTCAAAACCCCACTCGCTGGTATCGGAAATCACGTTGACCGGGCTAAGTAATTCCTGCACGCGTTTTGCCAGTGCCGGTGAACCCGGTGCCGGATAGCGTTTATCAAACAGCGCCTGCGGGAAACCACCAAAATCATGGATGGTGCGCGGGTTTTCCATCGCCGTCACCGCCGTGCCGCGGGTAAACCAGTGGGCAGATACGGCCAGAATCGCTTTTGGACGTGGCAAAGATTCGCCCAGCGCATGCCAGGCACGGGTATAAACGTTATCTTCCAGCACATTCATCGGGCTGCCGTGGCCTAAGAAGAGTGCGGGCATACGTTGAGTCGTCATCATTAATTCCTTACCGCAGACTGAAAAAGAGCGGAGCGGCGAAGCGCCTTCCGCGTGATGAAAATACGGTACTCTTTTTCAGTGGCGGTTACAGCCGGATAACCATGAAGGAGATGTTCAATAAATTTGAAGAGGCAAATCAAAGGCAATAGGCGGGAATTTTCGGCCCAGACAAAATTCAGGAATAGATAGCAAAAAGGCCGCATAAGCGGCCTTTCTTAATGCGCACAACCGGCCAGTCAGCTTGCCTGACGGGTTTGCGCCTGGCGGTAAGCCACCAGATCGGCAATCGTCACCACGGGCATATTGTGCGCGCGGGCAAAGACGATGACTTCCGGCGCATGTGCCATGCTGCCGTCGTCGTTGGTCAGTTCGCACAACACGCCGAACGGCTTAAGCCCGGCAAGCGTGGCCAGATCCACTGACGCTTCGGTATGACCACCGCGGGTCAGCACGCCGCCTGCCTGTGCACGCAGCGGGAAGATATGCCCCGGGCGGTTCAGGTCAGAAGGTTTCGCGCCATCTTTGATGGCTGCACGAATGGTAGTAATGCGGTCAGCCGCAGAAACACCGGTCGTCACGCCTTCAACCGCTTCAATTGTCACGGTGAAAGGTGTCTGGAACGGGCTGGAGTTGTTCTCAACCATCATCGGCAAATCGAGCTTTTTACGGCTGTCTTCGTTCATGGTCAGGCAGACGATGCCGCTGCCGTGGCGAATCGTCAGCGCCATTTGTTCAACGGTCATGTTTTCGGCGGCAAAGATTAAATCGCCTTCGTTTTCACGATCTTCGTCATCCAGTACCAACACACCCACGCCATTACGCATCGCGTCGAGAGCACGCTCAACACGTTCAGTGGATGTACCGAATTCGGAAAGTAGGGTCTGATTCATGGTAAAAATAACCTCATGTTCTGTATGTGGATTACCAGAATCAGGGCGTCTTGAGGAGGCTAGCTGCGGCAGCCGGAAGGCGTGCTACAGTTATAAAAAATAACGCAGCGGACAAAATTTGCCCGGCTTGAATCGTTACTCTCTCCCATCCGGACTTTAACCGTCGGCCCCGGAATTACACCGGATCTGCTGACCTCTAACCCCGAAGGATTGAGCGCTCGCGGGCTTCCACGTGGAAGGGATTATGATCACCTTCCGGTATTCTGTGGTTTACCGCCGGTGGGGACTTTCACCCCGCCCTGAGAATAAGCAAAGCAACTATAACGCCAATAAATGAGCAGAGCAATCCTGTGGTTTGGCCATTTAGTGCCTCTGAAGGTTTATAGAAACAGCGTCAGCGATTACACTAAGGAAAAGCACCTCCTTCGAGAAAAGGAAATAACATGATTGACCCGAAAAAAATTGAACAAATTGCCCGCCAGGTTCACGAATCGATGCCGAAAGGGATCCGCGAGTTTGGTGAAGATGCCGAGAAGAAAATCCGTCAGGTATTGCAGGCGCAGTTCAGCCGTATGGATTTAGTCAATCGCGAAGAGTTTGACGTGCAGACCCAGGTTTTGCTGCGTACCCGCGAAAAACTGGCCGTGCTGGAACAACGTCTGGCCGCGCTGGAAGGCAAACTGAACGAAGCGGAAAAACCGCAAGATCCTGCCTGATTTTCCGTAGACATGAGTCCGCCGGAAACAGAAAAGGCCTGCTAAGCAGGCCTTTTTCATGTGTTTTTCTCAGGTTTTATTGCGAGCGAAGCACCGTTTTTACCCGTGGCAGCAACCCCCATAGCGCCGCAAACACCACCAGCGCATACAGCGATTTCCAGCCAACCATTGCCAGCAGCCCGCAACACAAAATTGCCCCAAGCGTTGCCATCCATTTTGACCTGCCCGTCAGGATTTTTGCTCCGGAAATCATGCACAACAGATAGATCAGAATGAAAATCCCGTTGGCGTAGGTAATCAGCGCGCCGAGCGGCAAATGCAGCCAGTAAATCAGTAACGTGAATAACATACAGCAGCCGACCACCAGATTAAGCGCCGCGACCGGCACCTGCTGGACAGAAAGTTGTGCCAGTTTACTTTCGGGTTTCAGCTGCGCCTGCGACCACACCAGCCGGGCGAAGCTTTGCGTGTAAATATTCACGCTGGCAAAGCAGGCCAGATATCCAATAATGCAGGCAACCCACAGCGCTTTTTGTCCGAACAACTGCACCACAATTCCCGGTAATGACGCGCCCGCTTCCCGCCCTTCGCCCCACGCATGGAATTTCAATACCGCGACCGTACAGCCCCAGTACACCGCGCCCGCCACCAGCATACCGATCAGCAGCGCGCGCGGAAAATCACGTTCCGGATTACGAAATTCTGTCGCCAGATGCGCAAACGCCTCCAGCCCGACAAAGCACCAGAACATCACGGCCAGCGCATCAAACAGACCGGAGGGCGAAACATCACGCACCGCAGGTAGCGGGATTTCCGGCAACGTGATATCTCCTTTCCACCAGATTGCCACGACCAGAGCGACGACCAAAAGCGCGATCAACGTCTGGATATTCGCACTGGATCCCGCGCTGCGCGTGCCCAGAAACCAGATAACGAACAGCGTTCCCAGCTGAACCAGCAGCAGATTTTCGCTGCTCCAGCCAAAAGCCGCCTGCCAGAAACCGGCAGCAATATGCAGCGCTGCTGGCAATCCGACCGGAATAACCGACAAAAACAGCCAGCCGGTCACGCGCGCCATGTGCGGCCCGAACGCTTTTCCCACGAAATGCGCGGCACCGCCTGCACTCGGGAAATGACGGCCCAGCGCGGCAAAGCCAATCGCAATCGGGAACACCAGCAGGATCAGCACCGGCCATGCCCACAGACTGTCGTTTTGCGCCAGCTGTGCGGCAAGCGCAGGCACCGCGAAAACGCCGGTTCCCAATAACGAAGTGGAGAGCAGCCCGACGCCCTGCGCCAGACTTAATTCCTGTTTTAATCCGCTCACAACAGAGTCACTTCCGTTTGGTTTTTTTGAGTGAAAAATCAAAAAGAAAAGGGCTTATCAGATAAGCCCTTCGGTGCGAACATCAGAAATTCAACCGCAGAAGATTAGTCCTGCGCTTTGATCTGATTGATGATTTTGGTGGTAGATAAACCATCTTCAAAATTCAGCACGCGCACTTCGCCGCCGTTCGCCCAGACTTCAACACTACCGGCAATTTGCTCCGGTTTGTAGTCGCCGCCTTTCACCAGCAGATCTGGCAAGATCCCGGCGATCAGACGCTGTGGCGTATCTTCTTCAAACGACACTACCCAGTCCACCGCGCCGAGCGCACCCAGCACGATCATGCGATTTTGCAACGCATTCACCGGGCGGGTTTCGCCTTTCAGACGTTTGGTAGAAGCATCGCTGTTCACCGCGACAATCAGACGATCGCCGAGCTTACGGGCATTCGCCAGATAAGACACATGGCCTGCATGCAGGATGTCAAAAATGCCATTGGTCATGACGACTTTCTCGCCGCGCTGACGCGCCATTGCGACCGCGGCTTTCAGCTGTTCTTCGGTCATCACGCCAAAGCCCACGTCTGAACGCCCGCCGATGGCATTTTCCAGCTCGACCGGAGAAACGGTCGATGTCCCGAGTTTCCCGACCACAACACCCGCCGCTGCGTTTGCCAGGAAACAGGATTCTTCCAGCGTATTCCCGGCAGCCAGCGCCGCGGCCAGTGTACCGATCACCGTGTCACCAGCACCGGTCACGTCATACACTTCCTGCGCCTGCGTTGGCATATGGAAAGGGGCTTTGCCCGGCTGCAACAAGGTCATACCGTTTTCTGAACGGGTCACCAGCAGCGCAGAAAGCTCGAAGTTTTCAATCAGCTGCATGCCGCGAACCACGATTTCGTCTTCGTTTTTACAACGGCCCACCACCGCTTCAAACTCGGAAAGATTCGGTGTCAGCAACGTCGCGCCACGGTAGCGTTCAAAGTCAGAACCTTTAGGATCCACCAGCACCGGCACACCGGCTTTTCTCGCCAGCTGGATCATTTTCTGCACTTCTGTCAGCGCGCCTTTGGCGTAATCAGACAGCACCAGCGCTCCGCTTTGCGGTAACGCCTGTTCAATTTTGGTCAGCATCGGTTGCAGATCAACGCCTTCAAAACCCTCTTCGAAGTCGAGGCGGATCAGCTGCTGGTTGCGGGAAAGAATACGCAATTTAGTGATGGTCGGGTGAGAAGGCAGCGCCACAAAATCGCAGTTTACCTTCACTTCCGCCAGACGCTCGCTCAGCGCGCGCGCCGCATCGTCCACACCGGTCAGGCCGATAAGACGGGAAGAGGCACCGAGGGACGAAATGTTCATCGCCACGTTAGCCGCGCCGCCAGGGCGTTCTTCGATGGTATTCACCTTCACGACCGGTACCGGAGCTTCCGGTGAAATACGGTTGGTCGGGCCATACCAGTAGCGGTCTAACATTACGTCACCGACCACCAGCACACCCGCGCGGTGAAAATCAGGCAAAGTCACTTTCATCCCAAGACTCCAAAACAGGCAAAACTCAACATAGAAATAGTGCGCCGGATAATATCACAAGCGCCTGTCCCCCGAATAAAAACCCTCAGCTCAGCCATTTTTCCCAGCTGGCACGGATTTGCGCACGTTCGCTGGCAAAACTGTCAGCGGCAACTTTTCCGCTGTGCTCCTGTAACGCCAGATGATGAATTTCATCGCGCAGCGTCACGTAAGCATGGGTCAGATTACGGGCCTCGTCTTCCGGCATGATGTCGTATTGCGCCATCAGCTCAAAAATCCTGACGTTATCAGACCAGCGCGTCAGCTTTGGCTGATCGTGGGCGAAACGTAAGACCAGATATTGTGCAATGAATTCAATATCCGTGATGCCGCCGGGATCAGCTTTCAGATCAAACTCACCGGCTTTTTTACTGCCGAGATGCTGGTACATTTTCTCACGCATTTCGCGGACTTCTTTGCGCAGCTCCGCATCGTCACGCTGACGGCAGAGTATGTCGCGCCGCGTGGCATCAAACTGTTGCGTGAGAATCGGGTCGCCGTAGACGACGCGCGCGCGCACCAGCGCCTGATGTTCCCACGTCCAGGCTTCGTTGGCCTGATAATCAGCAAATGCTTCGATGGTGCTGACCAGCATGCCGGAAGCGCCGGAAGGCCGCAGACGCGGATCCACCTCATACAAAATGCCCGACGACGTGCGCGTGCTGAAGAGGTGCATAATTCGCTGCGCCAGACGCAGATAGAACTGACGCCCGTCGATCACGCGTTCGCCGTCAGTCATCACCTCCGGCGCACAATCAAGCAGGAAAACCAGATCCAGATCTGAACTGTAACCCAGCTCCCACCCGCCTAATTTTCCATAACCGATAACCGCAAAGCCACGCCCTTCACGGTGCTGAAGATGCGCTGGCTGACCGTATTTTACGACCATCTGATCCCACGCCTGCTGCACGACGACTTCAAGAATCGCTTCGGCCAGATAGGTTAAATGGTCGCTGACTTTCATGACCGGCAGCGCACCGGAAATATCTCCGGCGGCAATGCGCAAATGCTGCGCCTGCTTGAACTGGCGCACGGCTTCCAGCTGCTGTTCTTCGTCTTCCGTCGGCACGCGCATCAGATACTGGCGCAACTCATCACGGTAAGCGCCCAGCTCAACCGGCTGATAAAGGGTGCGCGGGTCGAGCAGTTCGTCGAGCAATAAAGGATGGCGTGCCAGCTGATTCGCGACCATCGGCGAGGCCGCGCACAGGCGAATCAGTTGCTTGAGCGCACCGGGGTATTCCACCAGCAACTCGATGTAGGTCGTGCGGGTGACGATGTTGAGCAGCAACTGCATCAGGCGTTGCAGGGTGACGTCGGCATTTTTATAGGTGCAAACCTGCGCCAGTAAACGCGGCATCAGCAAATCCAGCTGATCGCGACCGCGCGGCCCGATGGTGCGTTTATCCACATCACGGCGGAATTCCGCAATCTGTTGCAGGATATGGCGCTGGGCATTTTCCTCAAGCTGAGGCACCAGCGGCGCGAGTTCGGAAGGCTCAAGCGCATCAATCCACAAACTGCTGAACTGCGAATGCTGCTGATCGTCTTCGGCGTCCGGCGTTTCGTCGCCTATCAGATCGTTAAAGACCGAACGCACGGCCTGCATGTGGGCGTTCAGCGTATCAAGAAGCGACGGCCAGCCGTCAAAATTCATGCCCCACGCCAGACGCGCCTGATTGAGTTCATCGGAAGGCAGCGTCTGCGTCTGTTCGTCGGCGATGGCTTGCAGAAGATTTTCCAGACGGCGCAGGAACAGATAGCTGGTGCGCAATTGCAGAACCTGTTCAACCGGCAATAAGCCCAGATTTTCCAGCGCCTGCAAGGTCGGTAACAGTGCCCGTTGCTGCAATGCCGGTTCGCGGCCGCCGCGGATCAGCTGGAAAACCTGCACGATAAATTCAATTTCGCGGATACCGCCCGCGCCGAGTTTGATGTTGTCTTTCAGGCCCCGGCGCCGCACTTCGCGGGCAATCATCCCTTTCATATTGCGCAAGGACTGAATCACGCTGAAATCGATATACCGGCGAAATACAAACGGCAGCAGCATCTTGCGCAGTTCCTGACTGCTGGTGTCATCCGCACCGCCCATCAGCCGGGCTTTGACCATCGCGTAACGCTCCCAGTCGCGGCCCTGTTCCTGATAATAATCCTCCAGCGCCGGGAAGCTCATGACCAGCGGACCGCTGTCGCCAAACGGACGCAAACGCATATCCACGCGATAGACAAATCCGTCGATCGTCGGCTGATCCAGCGCTTTAATCAGCCGCTGCCCGAGGCGGGTGAAGAACTGCGCGTTATCCAACTGACGGCGGCCTCCCTGCGTCTGGCCATTTTCCGGATAGGCAAAAATCAGGTCGATATCGGAAGAGAAATTCAGCTCGCCGCCGCCCAGTTTCCCCATCCCTAGGATCAGCATTCTTTGCGCTTCGCCCGCCGCATTCACCGGTGTACCAAATTCGCGGCAGCAGGCGTCATACAGCCAGTCGCGGGCGCTGACAATCAGCAATTCCGCCAGTTCACTCAGCTGTTGCAGGGTATCTTTAGCTTCGCTGGTTTGCGCCGACTGTGACCAGGCAATGCGGGTCAGAATGCGGCGGCGGAACAGACGCAGCGCCTTCATTAACCCGTTTTCGTCAGTCACCTGCGCCAGCGATTCATCGAGCCAATGCCGGTAAAACTGCCACTCCTGTGCCTGAGGCGGGTTTTGCTCGATTTCATGCCACCACTGCGGAAACGCCAGCAAACTGTCCGTCACGAATTCACTGCTCGTCAGTACCGCAAGCGAGGCGTCATCGGGAAGAGAAGGCTTTTCGGGATGTTCACGCCAGCGCTCAAGGACATTCCGGGCGTGGTCGTGTAAAGCAGAAGAGAGTGGCAGCATGAAATCGGGTTCCTTGCAAAAAAAAAGCCCGGGTTTTTTGCCCAGGCTTATCAGTCAATTAACGAGGTTGTCCATTTAACCAGAAGGCATCCATCATCACCGCGTGAGAACGGGCTGAATCCTCCCACGCATGTTGTTGCTGAACGATGGCCTGCTGCAACTCCACCCAACCAGCAATATACGCGGCAACGTCTTTGTCCGGGTACGCGCCGGCCAGCAGATGGAAAGTAATAATCTGGCGCTTCAGGCGAGCGAGCTGGTCGCGATACCCTTCTTCGGTCAGCGGCTGCGCGAACGCCTCTTTCAGATCTGCTGCGGTACGGCCCAGCATAATATCTGCGAAACGTTTAAAGGAACCTTCCAGCTTTTTAGCCGATTTATCATCGATAAACGGCGTCCAGCCGGAGGTTGCCAGCCATGAGGTGAGCACTAACTTACATTTCAGGTAGTTCGCGCTGTAGCAAATGTCCTGCGCATCGGCAGATTTCTGTTCCAGCACTGGTACCAGATCGGTGAGCAGCGTGCGCAGTTCGGAAGACGCTTTACGCGGCACCAGCCCGCCGAACAGAACCAGAATCTGGCGCACGGTTTCCACCGCCTGCAATACGGTCAGGCGCGCCGTTTTATCACCGCGCACCCAGAGTTCTTCATGATACTGCCAGTGATCCAGCGCCAGTTCGAACATCGCCGACATTGCCTGTTCAACGGTGGCTTTAGGTTTAGCTTTGAAGACCGGCAGCGGTTTAATTTCGCGCGCAGGATTGCCTTTCGCCAGATGATAACCGCGAGCCGCTTTGCTGAAACCGCCCTGGCGTAAACCGCCGTGCGCACCAATTTCTGCCGCCAGTTTCAGTAAATCCGCGGTATTGCCTTTTTTCAGCTCAAGCTCAATTTCGGCCAGCGCCTCAGACAACTCACCGGCGATCACTTCGCCCTGATCCAGACCCAGCTCTATCTCGCTTTCGCCGTAAGTGATCACCCACTTCTCACGGGTGAAATCTGTGCGGAACAGCGGTGCCAGTTCTTTTTGCAACGCGGCAGGTTTACACCCGTCCGGCCAGATATCTTTCGGGAACGCGCTGAGTTTCAGCACCGGCTTTTTCAGTTCAACATTATATTCCGGGCGCTGATGCAGCCCGCCCACCACTTTGCCGCCGGTTTTGATGGTCATTTCATACTGATCGTCAAAGCCACGGATACGCAGACCAATATCATGCGAACGTAAATAGTTATCCGCGGTCTCAAAATAGATGTTGGTCAGTTTCGATGGCGCGGTGTGCTCAGCGTTGAAAACCGCGAGCTGCGAAGGAAGTTCGGCGATTGCGGCCGGGGTGGCGATAAATTTTAATTCTATTTCTACGGTCATAGGAGTCTTCACACCGATTCTTTGCTGCCAATAAGGGATTAACGCGTCGCTCCAATTCTACCATAAGCACAGCGCGCAAGCCGCATGTTGCGGGATTGTAAGATAGTTCTCATTCCGGTTTATACATTGCGTCGTCACACTGTTGCCCTTAATATCGGTTTCCAAAGTTTCGCAATAACCAAACTTTTATTGCACTGACCGGATAATTTGCCGCAATGGCCTGAAAATGGCGGTTGCCAGAAGACGTATCCCGATAAAACGGATCCGCACTTCACGTTCCCTAAATTCACAAAGAAACGATGAAATAATGCAGAAATTACGCCTAATTGGTTTCGCTTTGCTTGGTTTAAGCATCACATGGACTGCCCACGCCGACGAGAAGCGCTATATCTCAGATGACCTGATCACCTATATCCACAGTGGTCCGGGCAACCAGTATCGTATCGTTGGAACCCTGAATGCCGGTGATGAAGTCACCCTGCGCAGCGTCAACGACAGCACTAAATACGGCGAAATCGTTGACTCGAAAGGGAAAACTGCGTGGATCCCTCTCGACCAGTTAAGTAATGTCCCAAGCCTGCGTACCCGCGTACCGGATCTGGAACAACAGGTTAAAACGCTGACCGACAAGCTGACGAATATTGATTCCAGCTGGAACCAGCGTACCGCGGAAATGCAGACGAAAGTCGGCTCCAGCGACAGCATCATCAACAACCTGAAGAAAGAAAATCAGGATCTGAAAAATCAGCTGATCGTTGCGCAGAAGAAAGTGGACGCGGTGAATGTTCAGCTCGACGACAAGCAACGTACCATTATTTTACAATGGTTTATGTACGGCGGTGGGGTTGCCGGTGTCGGTCTGGTGCTGGGCCTGGTATTGCCGCACCTGGTTCCGCGTCGCCGGAAAAAAGATCGCTGGATGAGCTGATCGCTTAACCCGCTCCAACTTTTCGTTCAACGTGAAGGCACTCCGGTGCCTTTTCGTGTTTGCATCAATCCGCAAATCAACCACACAACTTTGCTATGATAAAAGCAGAGCGCCCTGCTCGGCTTTCTGCAGCATAATGCGTTGGAATTGACTTATTTCAGGAGTTATCGCGTGGAGATTTACCTGGTCGGCGGCGCAGTCCGAGACAGTTTATTAAACCTGCCTGTGTCTGAACACGATTGGGTGGTGGTCGGTGCAACGCCTGAATATATGCTGGAAAACGGTTATCAGCAGGTCGGCAAAGATTTCCCCGTGTTCCTGCATCCCAAAACTCATGATGAATACGCGCTGGCGCGGACGGAAAGAAAATCGGGTTCAGGCTATAACGGTTTTACCTGTTATGCCGCGCCGGATGTCACGCTCGAACAGGATCTGATGCGGCGTGACCTGACTATTAACGCCATCGCCAAAAATGACAGCGGCGAACTTTTCGACCCTTATCACGGCCAGCGTGATATCGAATTGCGCCTGTTGCGCCACGTTTCTGATGCGTTCGGGGAAGATCCGTTACGCGTTCTGCGCGTAGCCCGTTTCGCGGCGCGGTTTGCCCATTTAGGTTTTAGCGTTGCCCCTGAAACACAGGCGCTGATGCAGCAGATGGCCGAAAGCGGTGAGCTGGAAGCCCTGACGGCAGAACGCGTGTGGAAAGAAACCGAAAAGGCGCTGCAAACGCAGGATCCCCAGGTGTATTTCCAGGTGCTTCGGGATTGCGGCGCGCTGAAAGTGTTATTCCCTGAAATCGATGCGTTGTTTGGCGTGCCCGCGCCGGAGAAATGGCATCCGGAAATTGATACCGGCATTCATACGCTGATGACACTGAAAATTGCCAGCACACTGACGCCTGACGTCGACGTGCGTTTTTCTGCACTGTGCCACGATTTGGGGAAAGGCCTGACGCCACCGCAATACTGGCCACATCATCACGGTCACGGCCCGGCGGGTGTAAAACTGGTGGAGAATATTTGCCAGCGCCTGAAAGTGCCGACACATATCCGCGATCTGGCAAAACTGGTGGCCGAGTTCCATGACCTCATCCACACCGTGAACAAGCTGCGCCCGGAAACCTTGCTGAAACTGTTCGATACCATCGACGTCTGGCGTAAACCGCAGCGCCTGGAACAGATGATCATGACCAGCGAAGCTGACGCGCGCGGGCGTACAACGTTCGAAAATAACCCTTATCCGCAGGGCGATTACTTGCGTGAGGCCTTCAGGGTGGCGAACAGCATTTCCAATAAAGAAGTGCTGGATGCCGGTTTTCAGGGGATGGCGATTCGCGATGAACTGAAAAAGCGGCGCACGCTGGCGCTGGCTGACTGGAAGCAAACGCAGGAAACCGCAGTTTAATCTTCTGCGCCTGAGAGCGTTGAAAAACACAAAAAATAAAGCCCCGCACGCCAAAAACGGCGGGGCTTTTTCTTGCATGATTGAATGCAGAATCAGGCAATGAAGACGAAGTACACCGCAAGAGCGACGAAGAAGCGATAAATCGCAAACGGGATAAACGAAATGCGTTTAATCACAGCCAGGAAGGTTTTAATCGCAATCAGCGCCACAACGAAAGCGGCAATGAAACCGGTCGCAAACATCGGTAAATCGGCCAGGGTCAGGAAGCTGTAACTCTTGTACAAATCCAGAGCCGTCGCGCCCATCATCATCGGAACTGCCAGCAGGAACGAGAATTCGGACGCTGCAAAACGGCTGATCCCCATTAACATCCCCCCGCTGATGGTCGCCCCGGAGCGGGAAAATCCCGGCCAAAGCGCCAGACACTGGAAGACACCAATCATAAACGCCTGCACGTAGGTAATGTCATCCAGCCCTTCCGCGCGCGGTTTTTTGGGTTTTAGCAATTCAGCAGCAATCAGTAAAACACCGCCGACAACCAGCGAGTACATGACGTATTTCGGCTCAAAAAGGGATTTAATCTGTGCATGCAGAAGCAGGCCCAATACAGTCGCCGGGATCATCCCCAGAATAATATGCCCGAGGTTCAGACGGCGCGTCCCCGTGCCTTCATGAGCCGGTGGCTTGCCAAAATGCAGGCCAATCATGCCAAACAAACGACGCCAGAACATCACAACCACAGCCAGAATCGACCCCAGCTGGATAACCACCTCAAAGGACTTCGACGTATCTCCGGTAAAGCCAAGGAGATTACCCACAATAATCAGGTGACCGGTCGAGGAGACAGGCAGGAATTCCGTCAGCCCTTCAACAACACCTAAAATAGCCGCTACAAGCAATGAATGGCTTTCAGCAATCATTATCGACCCAACCCTATTAATTATCCGCTTATCGGAAAAAACAGCTAAAACAACAAACAATAAAAAAGCGGCATCAACTACGCCGCTTCTGCAAAGGGTGACCCGTTACCCCGAGTGCTCTTTTAACGCTTTTTTATGACAATTAAAATATGGCCGGGTTCTGAATTTTGTTAAGGACAGGGTTTAACCGCGTTTTCCGCGCTCAATCACCACGCCAACGTTCAGCGCCTGCGCGACCGCGCCGGGTTTGCTGAGCTTAATGCGAACCCACGGTGAGTTAAACCGCGCCAGCAGCAGCGCCGCCACTTCTTCGGCAACGCGTTCAACCAGCGCAAAATTCTGTGAGGAGACATGTTCTATGACCGCGTCACTGACATCGGCGTAGCTTAAACAGTCATTAACATCGTCACTGGCGGCCGATTTTCGGTTGTCCCACGCCATTTCGATATCGAACACCAGTTTCTGTTTAATGGTCTGTTCCCAGTCGTAAGCGCCAATAGTGGTGATTACATTTAGTTGCTCAATAAATACGATATCCATCACGCGATTCTCTGTTTTTGGCCCAGCCGGATACCACTTCCAGCAGAAAATGCGTATTATCCATGGATGTTGCGATTAAAACGACCCTTATTAGACGGAACGGCTTTATGAGTGCTACCGCGCTTGGAATGATTATTTTCGCCTACCTTTGCGGCTCGATTTCGAGTGCGATTCTGGTCTGCCGGGTCGCCCGCTTACCGGATCCGCGCACGGCAGGTTCTGGCAACCCCGGTGCTACGAACGTTTTGCGCCTGGGTGGACGTGTCGCCGCAGCGGCCGTTCTGATTTTCGATGTCCTTAAAGGCATGCTGCCCGTCTGGCTGGCGTACCGTCTGAACATTCCTCCGATGTATCTCGGTCTGACCGCCATTGCGGCATGCGTCGGCCATATCTACCCGGTTTTCTTCCGCTTTAAAGGCGGCAAAGGCGTGGCCACCGCTTTCGGTGCCATTGCACCTATCGGCTGGGACTTAACCGGCCTGATGACCGGCACGTGGCTTCTGACCGTGCTGCTCAGCGGATACTCTTCACTGGGCGCGATTGTCAGTGCGCTCATCGCGCCTTTCTACGTCTGGTGGTTCAAACCTGAATTCACATTCCCGGTCGCCATGCTTTCCTGCCTGATTTTATTACGTCACCACGACAATATTCAGCGCCTGTGGCGCGGTCAGGAAGGGAAAATCTGGGATAAGCTGAAGAAAAAACGTAAAGCAGCGAAAGACGAAAAAGCAGAATAACGTCAGATTTCAGACATAAAAAAACGACCTCATTGAAGGTCGTTTTTTTCGCACTTAATTAACAACGCAGCCCCGATCAGACTGGCGGCAACTCTGCCAACGGCCAGCGCGGACGCACGGTCACGCCTAAGTCCGGCGTTGCACCCGTTTTCAGGCGCACCATACCCGCATAAGCGATCATCGCACCGTTATCGGTACAAAACTCAGGACGCGCGTAGAATACTTCGCCCCCACGTTTGGTCATCATTTCTGCTAACTTCGCGCGCAACGTACGGTTTGCACTGACACCACCAGCCATAACCAGACGTTTAAAACCAGTCTGATCCAGCGCGCGTTTGCACTTGATTGCCAGCGTATCCACCACGGCATCTTCGAATGCGCGGGCGATATCGGCATGGGTTTGTGCATCGCTGTCATTGCCACGGATCGTGTTGGCAGCGAATGTTTTCAGGCCGGAAAAACTGAAATCCAGCCCAGGACGATCGGTCATCGGGCGCGGGAACGTAAAGCGCCCGGCAACACCCTGCGCCGCCATTTTTGACAGCAACGGGCCACCCGGATAATCCAGCCCTAATAATTTGGCTGTTTTATCAAACGCTTCGCCTGCGGCGTCGTCGATGGACTCACCGAGCAGGGTATATTTACCGATGCCGGTCACGCTGATTAACTGCGTGTGACCGCCGGAAACCAGCAAGGCGACAAACGGGAAATCAGGCGGATTATCTTCCAGCATCGGGGCCAGCAAATGGCCTTCCATATGATGAACAGGCACCGCCGGCACATTCCAGGCAAACGCCAGAGAACGCCCGATGGTTGCGCCGACCAGCAACGCACCGACAAGGCCCGGACCGGCGGTATACGCCACGCCATCGATATCCTGAGCGGTCAGCCCGGCCTCTTTCAGCGCAGCCTGAATAAGCGGTACTGTTTTACGTACATGGTCACGCGAGGCCAGTTCAGGCACAACACCGCCGTAATCTGCATGCAGTTTTACCTGACTATACAGTTGGTTGGCTAACAGACCGGCTTCGCTGTCATAAACTGCAATTCCGGTTTCATCGCAGGACGTTTCTATACCCAGTACTCGCATCACTCTTTCCGTCATAGTTTCGCGCTAACTCGCGGCGCGAAGTTTAGCACACAAGCCCCGACCAGTGCTGCACTGGTGAAGGAATTCCTCACGCGGCCGGCAATTAATGTCGAGCAATTTGGATTGATTGGTATATAATCGCCGCCCGACGCAAAAGCGAGCGCACTATGTTGCAGAAGGGTTGCAAAAGGCGCCCGCTTCAATTTGCCGTTGTGCTTTACAAGACGACGCGAATTGGAGTAAAATTCCGCACCATTTTGAAATGTGCTGGTACAACATCAGCAAACAAACCGATTTTATCGAGGTGAGAGGCACATGCCTGTAATTAAAGTACGTGAAAACGAGCCGTTCGACGTAGCTCTGCGTCGCTTCAAGCGTTCCTGCGAAAAAGCAGGTGTTCTGGCAGAAGTTCGTCGTCGTGAATTCTATGAAAAACCGACTACCGAACGTAAACGCGCTAAAGCATCTGCAGTAAAACGCCACGCCAAGAAACTGGCTCGCGAAAACGCACGCCGCACTCGTCTGTATTAATCTTCGGGGGCAACCCCAAATCGCGTGATTTGCAATATTAAGAACGCGCAGACTGCGTAGTAGCATACGAAGGCCGTGCTTTCCGAAAGGAATGCGCGGCTTGTTCTCGTTTATAGGCTAGTGAGTAAGGGGCTTATGGCTGGGAGAATTCCGCGCGTATTTATCAATGACTTGCTGGCTCGTATCGATATCGTCGATTTGATCGACGCTCGTGTAAAGCTCAAGAAACAGGGTAAAAATTATCACGCGTGCTGCCCTTTCCACCATGAGAAAACACCCTCATTTACCGTAAATGGCGATAAGCAGTTTTATCACTGTTTCGGCTGTGGTGCCCACGGCAATGCCGTCGATTTCCTGATGAACTATGACAGACTTGAGTTTGTCGAAAGCATTGAGGAACTGGCGACAATGCAGGGTCTGGAAGTGCCGTACGAAGCAGGCACTGGCCCGACTCAGATGGAGCGTCATCAGCGTCAAAGCCTCTACCAGCTGATGGCACCGCTTAGCGAGTTCTATCAGCAATCACTTAAACAACCCGCAGGTGCACCGGCCAGAGACTATCTTGCCCGGCGCGGTTTAAGTGAAGACGTCATCAATCATTTTGCCATTGGTTTCGCCCCACCGGGCTGGGACAACGTTTTAAAGCGTTTCGGTAAGAATGCCGATGATAAAGCGTCTCTGATCGACGCCGGTATGTTGGTCACCAATGACAACGGACGCAGCTATGATCGTTTTCGTGAACGGGTGATGTTCCCGATACGCGACAAACGTGGCCGTGTGATTGCATTTGGTGGCAGAGTTTTGGGCAACGATACGCCGAAATACCTGAACTCACCGGAAACCGAGATTTTCCATAAAGGCCGCCAGTTGTATGGCCTGTATGAAGCACAGCTGAAAGCCCCTTCCCCGGCGCGTTTGCTGGTCGTTGAAGGGTATATGGACGTCGTCGCACTGGCGCAGTTCGGCATCGATTATGCCGTTGCGTCGCTGGGAACCTCAACGACGGCGGACCACATTCAGCTGATGTTCCGCAGCACGGATAACATCGTTTGTTGTTATGACGGTGACCGCGCGGGGCGTGAAGCCGCGTGGCGCGCACTGGAAACGGCATTGCCGTATCTCAACGATGGCCGTCAGCTGCGTTTTATGTTTTTACCCGACGGCGAAGATCCGGACACGCTGGTGCGTAAAGAAGGCAAAGAAGCGTTCGAACAAAGGATGGAACAGGCGATGCCGCTTTCCACTTTCCTGTTTGATTCGCTGATGCCGCAGGTTGATTTGAGCAGCCCTGACGGGCGGACCAAATTGAGCATGCTGGCATTGCCGCTGATCCGCCAGGTTCCCGGTGAAACGTTACGGATGTATTTGCGTCAGCAGTTAGGGAATAAGCTCGGCATTTTAGATGACAGCCAGTTAGAAAAGCTGATGCCTAAACAGGCAGAAGGGAGCAATGTCTACCAGGCGCCCCAGCTAAAACGCACAACCATGCGTATACTTATAGGGTTACTGGTACAAAACCCACAACTGGCTACACTTATACCCTCGCTGCAAGGTTTGGAGCAAGCGAAGCAACCAGGATTGGATCTGTTCAGCGAGTTAGTTACCACTTGCTTAGCCCAGCCGGGGCTGACAACAGGCCAATTACTGGAACTGTATCGTGACAATAAGTTCTACCAGCAACTTGAAACTCTGGCGACATGGAACCACATGATCGTTGAGGAGATGGTCGAAGAGGAATTTCGTGCCACGCTGGCCAGCCTGTATGACTCTATTTTAGAGCAGCGGCTTGAAACCCTGATAGCAAAAGCCAGGACGCATGGCCTGAGCCCAGAGGAACGCACAGAAGTCAGTTCCCTGAACCAGGTACTCGCGAGGAAGTCTTAAAAAATAAGAACATTAATGATAGCGCGTGAAGCGTTATCACAGAAAACACGGCTTAAGTGCCGATATATAGCGGGGCATGGCCCTGCGCAGAGCCGCCCTGGTGGGCCGCGGCACAATAAACGCCCCTAACGTTATTGTTGGCGATGTTACCCGACCGACACCAACCCAAATACTCTGAAGTGTGGATACCGTCTTATGGAGCAAAACCCGCAGTCACAGCTTAAGCTACTTGTCACCCGTGGTAAGGAGCAAGGCTATCTGACCTATGCTGAGGTCAATGACCATCTGCCGGAAGATATCGTCGATTCCGACCAGATCGAAGACATCATCCAGATGATTAACGACATGGGCATTCAGGTTCTTGAAGAAGCACCTGACGCCGATGATTTGATGCTGGCCGAAAACCGCCCTGATACCGACGAAGACGCTGCAGAAGCGGCGGCGCAGGTACTTTCCAGCGTTGAATCTGAAATTGGCCGTACCACCGATCCTGTGCGTATGTATATGCGCGAGATGGGTACCGTTGAACTTCTGACCCGTGAAGGCGAAATCGACATCGCCAAACGTATCGAAGACGGTATCAATCAGGTCCAGTGCTCCGTTGCTGAATATCCTGAAGCTATCACTTATTTGTTAGAGCAATATGACCGTGTTGAAGCAGGCGAAGTTCGTCTGTCTGACCTGATCACTGGTTTTGTTGACCCTAACGCCGAAGAAGAAATCGCGCCAACTGCAACTCACGTGGGTTCTGAACTGACCACTGAAGAGCAGAATGATGACGACGAAGACGAAGATGAAGACGACGACGCTGAAGACGACAACAGCATCGACCCGGAACTGGCTCGCCAGAAGTTCACCGAACTGCGTGAACAGCATGAAGCGACGCGTCTGGTCATCAAGAAAAACGGCCGTAGTCACAAGAGCGCAGCAGAAGAAATCCTGAAACTGTCTGACGTGTTCAAACAGTTCCGTCTGGTGCCAAAACAGTTCGATTTCCTGGTTAACAGCATGCGTTCCATGATGGATCGCGTTCGTGCTCAGGAACGTCTGATCATGAAAGTGTGCGTTGAACAGTGCAAAATGCCGAAGAAAAACTTCGTCAACCTGTTCGCCGGTAACGAAACCAGCGATACCTGGTTTGATGCCGCTCTTGCCATGGGTAAACCGTGGTCTGAGAAGCTGAAAGAAGTCACTGAAGACGTACAGCGCGGCCTGATGAAACTGCGTCAGATCGAAGAAGAAACTGGCCTGACTATCGAGCAGGTTAAAGATATCAACCGTCGCATGTCGATCGGCGAAGCGAAAGCCCGTCGCGCGAAGAAAGAGATGGTTGAAGCAAACTTACGTCTGGTTATTTCTATCGCGAAGAAATACACCAACCGTGGTCTGCAGTTCCTCGACCTGATCCAGGAAGGTAACATCGGCCTGATGAAAGCCGTTGATAAGTTTGAATATCGCCGTGGTTATAAGTTCTCAACTTATGCGACCTGGTGGATCCGTCAGGCTATCACCCGCTCCATCGCCGACCAGGCGCGTACCATCCGTATCCCGGTACATATGATTGAGACGATTAACAAACTCAACCGTATTTCCCGTCAGATGCTGCAAGAGATGGGCCGCGAACCTACGCCGGAAGAGCTGGCTGAGCGTATGCTGATGCCGGAAGACAAAATCCGTAAAGTGCTGAAAATCGCGAAAGAGCCAATCTCCATGGAAACGCCAATCGGCGACGATGAAGATTCGCATCTGGGTGATTTCATCGAGGATACAACCCTCGAGCTGCCACTGGATTCTGCAACGTCTGAAAGCCTGCGTTCTGCAACGCACGACGTTCTGGCTGGCCTGACCGCACGTGAAGCGAAAGTTCTGCGTATGCGTTTCGGTATCGACATGAACACTGACCACACTCTGGAAGAAGTGGGCAAACAGTTCGACGTTACCCGTGAACGTATCCGTCAGATTGAAGCGAAAGCGTTGCGTAAACTGCGCCACCCAAGCCGCTCCGAAGTGCTGCGCAGCTTCCTGGACGATTAATCGTCCTCAGGCTGTCAGCCATTAAAAAGCCCCGCCTTTCTCTGGAAATGGCGGGGCTTTTTTTATCAGGGTTCGCCAGAAATTCAGGGATTCAGCGACGTATACAGCTCACGATATGAAGCAACCAGCTCATCGAGCGTCGCGCGGTTCAGCCCGCTGGGATTCGGCAAAACCCAGACATCAGTCCGGCCAATTTTCAGCGCCTGATGCCCCCAGTTAACCTTGCTGATGCCAAACGCCTTGCTGAAGGCCTGCTTACCCAGAATGGCTAACGCACGCGGCTGATAACGCAAGATTTTCTCTTTGAGCATCTCACCGCCATCGCGCAATTCATCACGGTTTAACTCGCTGGCTTCAACCGTCGGGCGCGCTACAAGCGCCGTGATCCCGCAGCCGAAATCCTGCAACTGCTGCCACTCTTCCGGCGCTAACTGACGCCCGGTAAATCCCGCCTGATGAATGACTTTCCAGAAACGGTTACTGCCATTAGCAAAAGGATAACCTTTGTGAGCAGAAGAAAGACCGGGATTAATGCCGCAGAACACAACCTGAAGATCCTCCACGAGGATATCTGTAAGCATAATGTTTTCCTGAGACGTATTTGCTCGAGTTATGGGTAAAAAAGTCTGCGAACACAACATACTAGAACTGTGCACAAAACGCGCATACAAACCGAACACATATAGACCTGTAAGCAAGGTTTACCGTATAATCCCGCACCTCGGCCCTTTAGCTCAGTTGGTTAGAGCACGCGACTCATAATCGCTTGGTCGCTGGTTCAAGTCCAGCAAGGGCCACCAAATTTTAGTTTCAGATTCAGACGATTAAGCTACTTCGCAAGAAGTGGCTTTTTTGTTTCCATAACCCCCTTCTTAACCAGACCTTTACCCTTATTCTCCCCTACCCGCGATTGACCCCGCCTCGCTCAAATATAATAATGAGAACCATTAACATTAAAGATTAGGGAATGGATCCAATGATTAGCGCTGGTTTTCGCATTTTTGCAGGGATCGCCGGGCTTTTTTTATCACTGTTTTTCACCACTCACGCCTTTGCGGAAGGCTGGCCTCGCGAGATAAAAACTTCTCATGGCATCCTCACATTGCAGCAACCTCCGCAGCGAATTGTGTCCACCAGCGTGACGGTCACAGGAACATTGCTGGCCATCAACGCGCCCGTAATTGCCAGCGGGGCTTCCGGGGCAGACAGCCGATTTGCCGATCAGCAGGGCTTCTTCCGCCAGTGGGGAGATGTCGCGAAACAGCGCGGAGTTGAACGTCTGTACGTCGGCGAACCGAATGCCGAAGCCATTGCCGGTCATGCTCCCGACTTAATTATTATTGCTGCCACCGGCGGTGATTCCGCCCTGAAACTTTATGATCAGCTCTCCGCGATTGCGCCGGTCATGGTGGTTAATTATGACGACAAAAACTGGCAGGATCTGGCGAAGGAATTAGGTCAGGCAACCGGCAAGGACGCCGATGCTGCTGCCGTTATTGCCCGGTTCGAGGCACGTGAAACCGCATTAAAAAAAGCCATGAAACTGCCGCCACAGCCTGTTTCTGCACTGGTTTACAGTGCCGATGGCAAAACAGCAAATCTCTGGACCCCCGCCTCACCGCAGGGACAGTTGCTGCAAGAGTTGGGGTTTAAACTGGCCCTGGTGCCTTTGAATATTGCCGCCAGCCTGAGCCAGGGCAAACGTCATGACATCATTCAGCTTTCCGGCGAGAAAATGCCTGACGCACTGAACGGCCAGACCCTGCTGCTATTCTCCGCCAGTCAAAGCGACTCGGAGCGCCTGCTGAGCAATCCGTTCCTCGCGAAATTACCTGCCGTAGAAGGCAGGCACGTTTATGCGATGGGTGATGACACTTTCAGGCTGGATTATTACAGCGCCAGCAACATGCTGACGCAGCTTGAAACCCTGTTCGCCGCCCGCTGATGCCTCGTCTTATGCGTGCAATTCCTGCGCCCCGCGTTTCATCGCCGGGGCAGTTTTCGCGACAGGCCACCGGAATACTGTTTGCCGTGCTGCTGCTTGTTCTGATGATGGCGCTGAGTCTGTTGCTGGGCGCGAAATCTCTTCCATTCAGCACCGTGATTTCAGCACTCAACGGGCACTGTGCCAGCGCTGACTGCGTGATCGTCACCGACGCCCGTCTGCCGAGAACGCTGGCAGGTTTACTGGCAGGAATGGCGCTCGGATTATCGGGCGCGCTGATGCAAATCCTGACCCGTAATCCGCTGGCCGACCCCGGTATTCTTGGCGTTAACGCCGGTGCCGGGTTTGCGGTCGTTCTCGGGATTGCCTTCTTTGGTGCCACAGATGTCAGCGGTTATCTGTGGTTCTCGTTTGCCGGAGCCTTATCAGCGACGATGCTGGTCGCCATGATTGGCGCACTCGGGCGCGGAAGGCTGGATCCCGTTCGTCTCACGCTGGCGGGCGTTGCGCTGGCGGCCGTTCTGGAAGGGTTCTCATCGGGAATTTCCCTGCTGAATCCGCAGGTTTACGATCAGCTGCGCTTCTGGCAAGCCGGTTCGCTGGATATCCGCAATATGGTGGTGTTCCGTACCGTCACACCGCCGATCCTTTTCGCCATTTTCCTCAGTTTGCTGATGACCCGTTCCCTGAATAATCTGACGATGGGCAGTGAACTGGCGACCGCGCTGGGCACTAAAATCATCACGACCCAGCTGCTGGGATTACTGGCCATCACGCTGTTATGCGGCAGCGCGACAGCGGCCGTCGGCCCCGTCGCATTTGTGGGTCTGATGGTGCCGCATATGGCACGCTGGATTTGTCGTGCGGATCCCCGCTGGCTGTTGCCGTGGACGCTGGTTCTCACGCCGACGCTGTTGCTTGCGGCGGATATCGCCGGGCGGCTTCTGGTCAGCGGTGAGTTGCGGGTTTCAGTCGTCGTCGCCTTTATCGGCGCGCCGGTGCTTATTTTTCTGGTTCGCCGCCCCGGCGGATTGCGCAGAGGTTAGCCATGAGCCAGAGAGAATCTGAATCCCGCACGCTGAAAAGAAACACGCTAATTTCTCGGCCATTTCTGACGGCGGTGGCGTTAGCTTTATGCGCACTCTTACTGGCGATATTTGCGCTGGGCAGCGGCGCGCTGGCGCTGAAACCGGCTCAGGTCGTCAGCGCCCTGCTCGGCGATGGCCCGAAAAATCTGCACATCATTGTGACGCAGTGGCGTCTGCCGCGTGTGGTGATGGCGCTGATCATCGGCGCGGCGCTGGGCGTCAGCGGTGCGATTTTCCAGTCACTGCTGCGCAATCCGCTGGGCAGCCCGGACGTCATCGGTTTTAACACCGGCGCCTACAGCGGCGTTTTACTGGCCATCGTGTTATTCAACGCCAGCGCGGGTGAAACCATGATCGGTGCCATGGCCGGAGGCATCGTCAGTGTGCTGCTGGTTTATGCGCTGGCGTGGCGTCAGGGCGTCGAAACCTTCCGCCTGATTATTGTCGGTATCGGCGTGCGGGCGCTGCTGATTGCGGGCAATACCTGGCTGATTATCAACGCGTCGCTGGAATCTGCGCTCACCGCCGGGTTATGGCATGCGGGTTCGCTCAACGGGATTACGTGGGAGAAAAGCCTGCCGGTGATCGCCCTGATTGTCACGGCGCTGTTCCTCGCCCGGCTGCTGTCCTCGCGAATGCGTTTGCTGGAAATGGGTGACGATACCGCGTGCGCGCTGGGTGTGCCGGTGGAACGTTCGCGTCTGCTGCTGATGCTGGCGGGCGTGGCATTAACCGCCGCTGCGACGGCGCTGGCCGGGCCCATTTCCTTTATCGCGCTGGTGGCACCGCAGATTTCCCGCCGCCTGTGCGCCAGCCAGCAGCACGCGTTATTTTTTGCCGCACTGACCGGCGCACTGCTGCTGCTCGCCGCAGACGTCGCGGCGCAGCGTCTCTTCCTGCCTTATCAACTGCCCGTCGGCGTGCTCACCGTCAGTCTCGGCGGTATTTATCTGATTGGTTTGCTCATCCGGGAGTCCCGCCGCTCATGAAGACTGAACATTTTTCACCGCTATATGCCCAGAACCTGACGCTCGGTTACGACAAAAAAGTCATCGCACGGGATTTATCAGTGTCGATTC
The DNA here is from genome assembly GCF_019200965.1 of Rahnella sp. PD12R. NCBI lineage: Bacteria > Pseudomonadati > Pseudomonadota > Gammaproteobacteria > Enterobacterales > Yersiniaceae > Rahnella > Rahnella sp. PD12R. The sequence continues at coordinate 264,192 of NZ_JAHTMS010000004.1, forward strand.
CGGAAGGAAAACTGACGGTGATTATCGGGCCTAACGCCTGCGGAAAATCGACGTTGTTACGTACGCTGAGCCGCCTGATGCAGCCGCAGTCCGGCACGGTTTTTCTCGACGGAAAACTGATTGGCGATTACGGAACGAAAGACGTGGCAAAAAAGCTGGGCTTATTGCCGCAAAGTTCGACCGCGCCGGGTGATATCACGGTGGCCGATCTGGTCGGTCGCGGGCGCTATCCGCACCAGAATCTGTTCAGCCGCTGGAATGCGCAGGACACGCAGGCTGTCGATGACGCGATGCGGGCAACCGGTGTTTATGAACTGGCGGAAAGCACAGTGAATTCACTGTCCGGCGGGCAGCGGCAGCGGGTGTGGATTGCCATGGTGTTGGCGCAGCAAACGCCGCTGCTGCTTCTGGACGAGCCGACGACCTGGCTGGATATCGCGCATCAGATTGATTTGATGGAGCTGATGTGTCGCCTGAATCAGGAAAATGGCCGGACGCTGGTCGTCGTGCTGCACGATCTGAATCAGGCCTGCCGCTACGCCGGGCATCTTATCGCCATGCGCGACGGAAAAATCCTCGCAGAAGGCGCGCCTGCCGATATCGTGACGCCGGAACTGATTGAGCAGGTTTTCGGATTGCGTTGCTCAATCATCGACTGCCCGGTGTCACATACGCCATTAATTATTCCGCTCGGCAATTTAGCCGTCTGACGGAGGATCTCCGGCGGCCCACTGCGTCTCATCCCACAGACTGCACAGGCCGTCGAGCAAACCGCCGCGCCACCACAGCGCGTCGTGCCCGCCTTCCAGCACACGGTAATGCACCTGATTGGGGGTCGGTTTCAGCAGTGCCTCCATCTGATTATTCACGTCATAAATCAGCTTTTCGTTTCTGCCGGCTTCCATAAAGATTTTCAAATGGCTGCGTTCCCCCAGCCCTTTTTCAACCTGCGACAGGATGCTTTCCGCTTCTTGCTGATCATCACTGGCTTGCTGACGATGGCGGCGCGGCCACCAGAAAGACCCTGACTGACTCAGCACGCAGCCGAAACGTTCGGGCCAGTGCAAACCGGCGTAAAGCGAAGAAAGGCCACCAAAACTCTGCCCCGCGACTACCGTTTTTTGCGCGTTATCGCTGTGCGCGGCCAGTTTTCTTACCTGAGGCAATAACTCGTCCTGCACCGCCAGCCAGAACTCCGGATTGCAGGTCAGCTCGCGGCTGCGGGTTTGTATATCAATAACATCGATCAGCACATAGACCGCGTCGGGCAGCGCCCCTTCGCGCGTGAGCTGCGTCAGTGGCTGCCAGACGGGCATCTGTTTCGCCCAAAACTGGCCGTCGAGCAGGATCGCCAGCGGGCGCGAGGCAGGCTCCTGGCTTTCGCCGGGGGTAAACACCCAGACGTTTCGCATATTCCCCAGACGCGCACTTTTCCAGCGGAATGTTTGTAACGCAGCCGGAGCTTGCGGCGCTTTCGGGCCATCAAGATCAAACTTTTCCCAGGCGGGCTGTGGCAACGCTTCCGGCATATGCAGGCCGGACAACGCATGGGATTTTGCACCGGGCCACGGCCGATGCGGATTCAGCGGATCGTGCGTCGCGTGGCGGAAGAGGTTTTTCCACCATTCACGCGCGGCAAGCATGCTCTGATAATCATCGTTATTTTGCGGAAATTCAGCGCCGGATTCGGTACGTGGGATCAGGCTGTAGCTTCCGCGCCAGTCTGCACGCAATTCGGTCTGCCAGTGCCAGACATCCGTTCCTGCCAGCCGCTGCAAACTCTGCGGCGGCGACGACTGATGGTGATCGGTGATGCCGTTGATGTTGATCCAGACACGCCGGGTCTCCGACGTCGTTTCGTCGCCCTGCGGATCCCGCCAGAAGAACGTCACACGACAAAAACCCTCGCGCGAAGGTTCTGTCCACGGCGTTCCCCGCGCAGCAATTTCATTCCACCACGCGGCACTTCCGGCCAGAGGTTCCAACAACATGGCCTGAGCCGCAGTTTTTTGCGGATGCTGATATTTCATCATTTTTTACGCTTTACAGCCTTCTGGCAGACAAGAAAAAACATTCCCGGTATGGCGCTTTACACTTTCCCTACAAATTAGGAATGGGAATCTAATTGATAATTGTTTTTATTTGCAATAGTGTGTTACCGCCCGTAACGCGGGTCAATAAAAACTACACACACAACAGGCCATCCTCCTGTTCAATCTCGCTATTTTTCAGGAAAGGATGGAATTTCAGGGCAGAATCCGACATGAAAAGCAGGCTACCACACTATTCGCTGGCAACCTTAATCGGGCTGGGATCAGCGCTTACTTTCCCCGTCAGCGCAGCAGAAACCTCCGCAACAACCGCAACAGAAACCGGGACTACGGCCACTGAAACGCCGAAAAAAACCGAAGACACTCTGGTCGTCACCGCTGCACAGCAAAACCTTCAGGCTCCGGGTGTTTCCACCATTACGTCTGATGAAATCCAAAAACGCCCACCGGCACGCGACATCAACGAACTGATCCGCACCATGCCCGGCGTAAACCTGACCGGCAACTCCACCAGCGGCCAGCGCGGCAACAACCGCCAGATTGATATCCGTGGCATGGGCCCGGAAAACACCCTGATCCTGATCGACGGTTTACCGGTGAACAGCCGCAACTCCGTGCGTCAGGGCTGGCGCGGCGAGCGTGATACCCGCGGCGATACCAGCTGGGTTCCGCCAGATATGATTGACCGCATCGAAGTGATCCGCGGCCCGGCGGCGGCGCGTTATGGTAATGGCGCGGCAGGCGGCGTGGTGAATATCATCACCAAAAAAGACACCAGCGAATGGCACGGCTCGTGGAATACCTACATGAACGCGCCGCAGCACAAAGAAGAAGGCTCAACGAAACGCACCGATTTCAGCCTGTCCGGCCCGCTCAGCGACCAGTTCAGTTTCCGTCTGTTTGGCGGCTACAGCAAAACGCAGGCTGATTCGCAGTATATCAACGACGGCCATCAGTCCGAACGCACCGGCACCTATACCGACACCGTTCCGGCCGGTCGCGAAGGCGTCATCAATAAAAATATCGACGCCATGCTGCACTGGGATTTCGCCCGCATGCAGTCACTGGAGTTTGAGGTGTCCAACAGCCGTCAGGGCAACCTGTACGCCGGTGACACACAAAACACCAATACCAGCGCGCTGGTTAAAAGTATGTACGGCAAAGAGACCAACCGTATTTACCGCCAGTCCTACGCCCTGACGTACAAAGGCGCATGGGACAACGGTGTTTCCACCACCAACTATGTGCAGTACGAAAAAACCCGTAACTCACGCATGGATGAAGGTCTGGCGGGCGGCACCGAGGGGATTTTCTCTGACGACAGCTTCAATACCATCGCGCTGGGCGACATTCTTGCGCACAGCGAAGTCAGCATTCCGTTTGATTTAGGCGTTCCGCAAACAGCAACATTTGGCACTGAATGGAACCAGCAGAAGATGAAAGACCCGTCTTCCAACATTCAGTCTATGCTCGGCGGTGCCATTGACGGTATCGACAGCACCGGTCGCAGCCCGTATTCGCAGGCGGAAATCTTCTCGCTGTTTGCGGAAGACAACATCGAACTGACCGACAGCACGATGCTGGTTCCGGGCCTGCGTTTCGATCATCATTCTATTGTCGGCAATAACTGGAGTCCTTCCCTGAACCTGTCTCAGGAACTGGGCGATGATTTCACGCTGAAAATGGGGATCGCGCGTGCCTACAAAGCGCCAAGCCTGTATCAGACCAATCCAAACTACGTGCTTTACAGTAAAGGCCAGGGTTGTGCAGCCAGCGGCGGTGGCTGTTATCTGGTGGGGAATAAAGATCTCGACGCAGAAACCAGCATCAACAAAGAGATCGGACTTGAGTTCCACCGCAACGGCTATCAGGCGGGCGTAACCTATTTCCGTAATGACTACCGCAACAAAATTGAAGCGGGCTATCTGCCAACCGGCACATCAACGACGGGCACCACTGACGTTTATAAATGGCAAAACGTTCCTAAAGCCGTCGTTCAGGGGCTGGAAGGTACGTTGAATATTCCGGTCACCAGCACCATTTCCTGGAATAACAACGGGACTTACATGATTGAAAGTAAAAACAAAGAGACCGGCGATTATCTGTCGATCATCCCTGAATTTACGATCAACTCCACGCTGAGCTGGCAGGCAACGGAAGATTTCTCCGTGCAGTCCACCCTGACCTGGTATGGCCGTCAGAAGCCGAAAAAATACAACTACAAGGGTGAAGCCGTAACCGGAAGTGAGAAGAACGAAGTCAGCCCGTATTCAGTGGTTGGCCTGAGTGGCACGTACGTGGCGACTAAAAATGTCAGCGTAACCGCCGGTATTGATAACGTGTTCGACAAGCGTCAGTTCCGCGCGGGCAATGCCCAGACCGTGGGTAACGCAACCACTAACGCCTATATGTACGGCGCGGGTGCAGCAACCTACAACGAACCGGGCCGGACTTTCTACATGAGCCTGAACACGCACTTCTAAGCTCAGCCTCTGACCTGTAAAAAAGCCACCTGCAAAGGTGGCTTTTTTGTTTCTCCAACGGACATTCAGGTTACAGCACGCCCTGCGCCTGCATGGCATCCGCGACTTTCACGAAACCAGCGATATTGGCACCGCGCACATACTGCGTTTGTTTGCCTTCACCGCCGTACTCCACGCATGAATGATGAATATCGAGCATGATGTGGCGTAAGCGTGCGTCCACTTCTTCGGCTTTCCAGCTCAGACGCGCAGCGTTCTGCGCCATCTCCAGCCCGGACGTCGCTACACCACCGGCATTGGCCGCTTTACCCGGCGCGAACAGCACGCCCGCTTCAACAAACAGGTCGGTGGCTTCAATGGTCGTCGGCATATTTGCGCCTTCCGCCACGGCTTTTACGCCGTTGGCGATCAGCACCCGTGCCGCTTCCACGCCCAGCTCATTTTGGGTAGCGCACGGCAGCGCGATGTCTGCAGGCACGTTCCACGGCTGCTGGCCTTCGAGATACGTCAGCCCCAGTTTTTGCGCGTAATCAGATACGCGGCCGTCGCGGCTGGCTTTGATTTCTGTCAGCAATGCCAGTTTTTCCGGCGTGAAACCGACTTCATCAACCACGGTGCCGTTTGAATCCGACGCTGTAATCACGCGTGCGCCCAGCGACATGGCTTTTTCGATGGCGTATTGCGCCACGTTACCCGAGCCAGACACCGCCACGCGCATGCCTTCGAAATCCAGCCCGTGACGGCGCAGCATGGACTGCGTGAAGTAAATCAGGCCATAACCGGTGGCTTCCGGACGGATCAGGCTGCCGCCAAACGACAGGCCTTTACCGGTGAACACGCTCGCGGTGTTGTTGGAGAGTTTTTTCATCATCCCCGCCATATAACCGACTTCACGCCCGCCGACGCCGATATCGCCCGCCGGTACGTCCGTGTCCGGGCCCAGATGGCGGTAAAGTTCCAGCATCAGCGCCTGACAGAAGCGCATGATCTCGCCTTCGCTTTTGCCTTTTGGATTGAAATCACTCCCGCCCTTCCCGCCGCCCATTGGCAGCGTGGTCAGCGCGTTTTTAAACGTCTGTTCAAAACCGAGGAATTTCAGAATTGATAAATTGACCGACGGGTGGAAACGCATGCCGCCTTTATACGGGCCGATGGCCGAGCTGAACTGCACGCGCCAGCCGCGGTTTACCTGTACCTGATTTTTGTCATCCACCCACGCAATGCGGAACTGAATCACGCGCTCCGGCTCCACCAGACGTTCTAATAAAGAAGAACGACGGTATTGCGGGTTTTGTTCGAGGAACGGCCAGAGCGTGGTCATGACTTCACGAACGGCCTGAGAAAATTCGACCTGATGCGGGTCGCGTTGCTGGACTGAGGATAAGAACTGTTCGAGGGATTGAATTTGATCCATGAGGGTAAAACTCCGTTTCGTAAGTGATGTTGTCTTTGTTATTTGCTGCTTATTTTTTGACTATGCATCGACTTACGAACGGACATCAAGCAATTTCTCGCCCTTTATGCTCAGTGAAAAACAGCAAAAATCCCCTCAGGATTTACGGCCTTCCAGTTTGAGCAGCAGCGCTTTATTGTCCAGCCCGCCAGCAAAACCGGTGAGTTTTCCGGACGCACCAATCACGCGATGGCACGGCGCGACAATGGAAATCGGGTTGCGGCCATTGGCGGCCCCCACGGCGCGGACGGCTTTCGGGCGACCAATTCGTCGGGCGATATCGCCGTAGCTACGCGTTTCACCAAACGGAATTTCCAGCAGCGCCGCCCAGACTTCTTTCTGAAACTCGGTGCCGGTGAAATCAAGATCCAGCTCAAAGCGCGTGCGCTTGCCCGCAAAATATTCATTCAACTGTTGTTCGGTTTTCAGCAAAATGGGAAACGTCGGGTCTTCCATCATTTCGCCCAGTTTCACCCGGCCATCAATTTCGCATTCCCACAAAATAGCCGTCAGCTTGTCGCCTTTTGCCGCCAGTGTGAGTAATCCGACCGGTGATTCTACCCGCTTAAATCTGTATTCCATTTGTGCTTTCCTCAGCCTGTTATGCGCTGACCACTTTACCGGAAAGGCGCGAAACAGACCAAGAGGCAAAACAGGGATTTGCGGGATGTCTTCCAGAGAATCTTCGAAAAATGAAAGCGTTACATTGTTGAATGTAACGCTTCAGGGGTAGGTATATTGCAGGGGAGAAAAGCGGTTATTTCAGGCCCATCTGTGCGCGCAGCTCGGCTTTTGCGGCGTCAAATTCTGCTTTGAATTCAGGCTCTTCAGAAATTCTCTGCGCAATCAGCGCGGCACCGGTACGGCTCATCACGGTATCAGAACGGTAATGGAAACCGGCCACCAGGCGATTTTCGGCATAACCGGCGGCGCGGGTGAACAGCGCATTACGTTTTTCCGGCACCATTTCGCCCAGCACGGTCGCCATCAGGTAACCGATGGTGGAGTGCCCGGAAGGCCATGAACCGGATTTGGATTTTTTCAGCAGCGGATGAATCTGCTCATCCAGCATGTACGGGCGCGGGCGGTTAAATGCTTTCTTGGCGTGATCGTCCACCACGTCTTCCGTCGCGACCACGCGGTCAAACAGCGCGGCAGTTTTCGGCAATTTTTCAGCTGTAAAATCCGGGCCCATCACATCGGCATAACGCCAGACGTTTTCTTCGGCATCGGCAATCGCCGCTTTTTCCTGTTCCGGCGTACGTGTCGCCTGGATTTCCAGTAATTCTTTCAGCTCGGCTTTGGTCTGAGCGGAATCATCAGCCGGTGGCGCAGGCAAATATTTGGTCAGATCAAGCTGTTCAGAAGTGATGAACGGCTTCGCTTCGTCAGCGGCCTGAACAACAAACGTCGAACCCAGAGTGAAAAGCAGTAAAGCGACAAGTGACTTACGCACGGTGAATCTCCTGATATTTTTTGAATATCAGGAGAATAGAGAAGGAATATGACGGTTAAATGACAAATTCAGCCCAGCAGGCCGAGTTTTCCGGTCAGCTTTCTGACGACTTTCTTTTTCCCCGCCAGCGCGATGCCCAGCAGTGCTAAGTTACCCGTTGGCACGATGGCAACCGCTTCACGAAAGGCCGCGTAATCCGTGGTTTGCTGCCCTTCTGCCGGAAAAATAATGCCGTCCATTTCATCATCATTCAGCACATGCTGATGAAGCTGTGTGAGCTGTTTGCTGTCGGCAACCAGCACACTGATACCAATCGGGATCAGCCCCGGATGCTCGCGGTGATCGGCATCAATCAGCGGCGCACCGACCAGCGACGGATGGCGCTGGCCGAGCGTCAGCGCCAGCACGGCGGCGGCATTGGCGGCGTGTCCGGCGGTCAGTTGCTGATTGATGACGATCACGCAGCGTTCAGGCGAAGAAGAAAGAAGTGTTGCAGGCGTATTCATTATTAGGCTCCGGTCTGGTTGAACCCCGAGCTTAGCCTGCCGGTTTTTTTCAATCTGGAAGATTTGTGCACAAGCGCCGGTAATTCGCGGGCGTGAGCTGATAAGCGCGGCGGAACCAGCGCCCGAGATGGCTCTGATCGGCAAAACCTAAATCTGCGGCAACCGCCGCCGGAGTCCGGCCTGACGCCAGTCCGTCGCGGGCACAGGTGAGTTTTAGCTGAATAAAATACGCATGCGGCGGCAATCCGAATTCAGCTTTAAACGCGCGGCTGACCACAAAACGGCTTTCGCCGGTGGCGGCGGCCAGCTGTTCCAGCCCCATATCTTCGTGCAGATGCGCATGCAGATATTCCCGCGCCCGGTGCGCGATGCGTGACCACGGCGAGAATTGTTGCGGCTGCGGCGGCTGCCAGGTGAGATGCCCGCTCAGCGCGCTCAGCAAACCGTCGAGCGCCGTCTGGCGGACAATGCGCAGCTCTTTGCCATGCAGCGCCTGAAACGCCAGCGATGTGGCCTGCGCCAGACGCGGATCGTGCGCTAAGGTTTTTTCGAAACTCGGATCACCGGCAGAAGAAAGGGAGTCGCGTCGCGCCGTCAGTTCACGGCTGAGCCATTGCGGGTCAAGATACAACATGTGATAGGTGAAACCGCCGGGCTGCACGGCGTCACCGTCATGAATTTCGCCCGGTTCGAGCATAAAAACTTTGCCCGGCAGGCTCTGGTGTTTCTGACGACGGCAGCTGAACTGCTGCAACCCCTGCTGCGTAACGCCGACTAAATAGCTGTCGTGCCAGTGCGGATCGTAAGCATGGCCTTCGAAATGGGCGTGGATCGTTTCGATCCCGCTGTCTTTATCTTTCGACAAATCAACCCAGTTTGCAGACGCCATAAATACCTCACTGAACGTATTCACAGCAGAGTAACAAATAGGAGATATGAAGAAAACTCGATCGGCTCCCTCCCCTGCGAAGGGGAGGGTTGGGGTGGGGTATAAAGGTCAAAAACTAAAGTTGAAATGCGCTTAAGCAAAAATTTCTTCTGCTAAACCCCCTCCCAACCTCCCCCTTCGCAGGGGGAGGAGTTAAAAACTGTCTGCTTTATCTCCTGCACTTGCAGGGGGAGCTAAGAAAACTTACCGTTTAACGCTTTCGATAAAGGTTTTGCGGGCGGTTTTCGAGCCCAGACGTTCGGCTTCATCCAGCAGTTTCAGGGCTTTATCAACGTCACCGGCTTTCACGGCTTTCTTAATCGCGTCGTTGAAATAGCTTTCAGAATCGCTGAGCATTGGTTCGGCTGGTTTCGCAGGCGTGGTAGCGGGCGCAGCGGCAGGCTGGGTATTGCCGACAACAACCGGCGTTGCCGCAGCCGGTGCGGAAGACGGGAAGATCTGACCAATCATCACGTTACCGGTTTTCTGCTCGGCGCTGACTTTCAGGCTCAGCGTGCCGGTTGGCGTATGACGCGCAATCGGATCCGGGATATCCGGCACAGCGTTACCCACGCCTGCCGCAAAGGCTTTCGCCGGGTTGGTCATCTGCGTGGTGCCTGCCAGATCCTGACGTGTGGTGTAAACCAGCAGGTAAATTTGTTTCTGACCCAGTGCAGGCGTCAGTTTCAGCGTGCCTTCCAGACGATCGCTGGAGACAATGCCCGGCTTCTGGTACGGGAAATAGCTGGAAGGATAAAACGCTGCCGGACGCATCTGCTCATCGAGCACTAAGACGTTCGGCGCATAAAGTGTTTTGCCGGTGGCAATGCTGGTCAGCGTGATTTCAAGCGAACCGCGATCGGCAGGCAGCGCAAACGCGCCCACAGCGCCCTGAATTTCACCCTGATTAATCTGAACGCTGGAGGTTCCGAGCGTCACATCCTGCGTCACTGGCGGAACCAGCGGCGTCCATGAAAGGTTGCGTAAGGTCTGGCTGGAAATCGCCGGTGCCGTATTGGCATCATTTTGCGCAGCGTGCCCGACCGCAGGGGCAGCAGCCATCAGGCTCAGCGACAGACACAGTGACAGCAGATTTTTTTTCATTATTGTTTCCTTTGAAATCACCATGAAGGCTGGCGGTCATCACCGATAATCCGCCAGCCAGCACATCTTCTTTACTGCGATTTTTTTAAAGCTTTCGTTTATGCAATGAGGAGCCGAACCTCTAAATCATTCGCGTCACAGGAAGGCGGCAAGCCTCCAAGTCCCCGGGAGCGTAGCCAACTACGTGACCGGGGCGAGGATGCGCAGCCAACGCACCAGTGGCATGAAGGATGACGAGGTTTACCACCAGATTTCCATCTGTGCACCGAACGTTACTTCATCGTCGTTACCGCGGCTGAAGGTTCTTGTGCTGGTGTCATTCATCGCTAAGCCATTGTTTGCGCCGCTGTCGGTGTCATAACCCCATTTTTCATCCCAGTTCGCGTAGGTGGCGAAGACACGGATGGCCGGACGCGACCAGATGCTGTCACCTGCCTGCCACTGTTGCGCCAGGGTGACTTTGTACTGACCGTTTTTCTCGCTGGTACGCTGAGATTTCACGTTGTCGTAACCGACTTCCAGCAAGGTGCTCATGATTGGGGTCCATTTGTACATCGGACGGACACCCACGGTGTACCAGGTCGCGCCGTTGTTGTTGTCGCGGTCAACGTCCTGATACATCGCCACGTACATCAGGCTCCAGGTGTCGTTGAAGTCAATCGCACCGTGGTCAAGCACGCGAACCATGTGGCCGTTGCTGTTGATGTTACCGCCGTTGGAGTGACCGGTGGCTGCGCCTGTGTTCGGGTCAGTCATGGAATCTGTCGCGTATTGCAGGACAAATTTGTTGTAGCCGTTATAGATGCTTTGCGTGTGTTCTGCGGTCAGCAATACGCCGTCTTTTGCAGAATCTTTATCCAGAGAATAACCGTCACGCGCATTGGCACGACCGTAATCCACACCCAGTTCCAGCACGCCGCCCGGGTTCAGGTTCAGACCGGCCAGACGAACGTCGAACACGTCGTTGGAAGTCGGTACTTCATTACGCTGGTCGGCGATGTAACCGTAAGAGCCACCGCTTTCGGTGTTACGGGTCGCGGCCAGAGACAATTTACCGAAGCCCACATCGATATCTTCCAGACCTGCACCCGGGCCGGAAATATCCCAGTAGTAGAAGTCGATCATGTGAACGTCATGACGTTGGTAGAAACGCTTACCGGCCCAGATGGTGGAGCCCGGCAGCCATTCGATCAGGTTCTTACCCTTCACGTTTGCTTCGCGGAAAGCCGGATCGGTTGACTCCCAGTCGTTCTGTTGGGATACGGAATACGCCACGTTGGTGTCGAAGTAGAAGCTTTTATCCCCTTCTTTCCACACTTCCTGACCCAGTTTTAACTCTGCGTACGTCTCACATTCGTTACCGAGACGGTATTTGCTGTCTGCGCCTGTCGCTTTGAAACACTGTTGCTCACCACCGCTGCCGGTCCAGCCAATACCCGAACGGGCATAACCTGTAAAATCAACCGCCATTGCTTGTGTAGAAAGGATGCCAGCAGCCACTGCCAGCGCCAGGGAAGAACTACGCATTGTAATCATCATTTTCTCCTGTAGGGGATCGCGTGCTTTCAAACACCAGGTTCGGGGTGTAACCGGCGACATGCAGTTCCGTCCTCGCGGAACAGATGGCAGCGGTGTGGCGGCAAACCGATGGCGAATGTTGCACCTTCTTCTACCAGCACCACGTCGTTCTGGCGGTACACCAGGTTCTGACGAATTGCCGGAATTTGGATGTGGATCTGTGTTTCGTTACCCAGTTGCTCAACCACCTGCACTTCGCCGGAAAGCGTCACTTCGGCGACGTCGCTTGGCAGAAGATGTTCAGGGCGGATCCCCAGTGAAAGGTTGCTGCCGACTTTGACGTCGGTGCCTTCCACCGGCAGCCAGACTTGCTGGCGGTTGGGCAATTCGACCTGCACGCGCGCAGGCTCAGCACCGGTGACTTTCACCGGCAGGAAATTCATTTTCGGAGAGCCGATAAATCCGGCGACAAAGCGGTTAGCGGGATAGTGATAAAGCTCAAGCGGCTTACCGACCTGCGCGATATGCCCGGCGTCGAGCACCACGATTTTGTCGGCCAGCGTCATCGCTTCGACCTGATCGTGCGTCACGTAAATCATGGTGCGTTTCAGGCGCTTATGAAGACGGGAAATCTCGATACGCATCTGCACACGCAGCGCGGCGTCTAAGTTGGAAAGCGGTTCATCGAGCAGGAAAACGGTCGGTTCGGCGACCAGCGTACGGCCAATCGCCACGCGCTGACGTTGTCCGCCGGAAAGCGCTTTCGGGCGACGGTCGAGCAGATGCGCCAGCTGCAACACTTCGGAGACCTGATTCACCCGCTGGTTGATTTCAGCTTTTTTCGCGCCCGCCAGTTTCAGGCCAAAAGACATGTTTTCAGCGACGGACAAATGCGGATACAGCGCATACGACTGGAACACCATGCCGATCCCGCGTTCCGCAGGCGGCACTTCATTCATACGTTTATCGCCAATTTTCAGCTCGCCTGAGGTGATATCTTCCAGGCCGGCAATCATGCGCAGCAGCGTCGATTTACCGCAGCCGGATGGCCCGACAAACACTACAAATTCGCCCTCTTCGATTTCCAGATTGATGTCGCTGGAAATCACGGTTTCGCCAAAGGCTTTGTACACGCTGTTAAGGGAAACGCTCGCCATCCTGAACTCCTGTACTTGCTGCCAGCGGGAAAACTCAATGCAACGAAGAGTGAAGGATTAGCGGTTAAGCGTAATCATCCGTAACAAAGTTTTTCATGGGGGAGGAGCAGGGAGGATGACGAATTCATGCAACCGGATGAAAGTTCACGTCAAAAATCAAATTCGTGATCTGAATGGCAAAAAACGAACCATTTTTTTGAGTGATAAGCCACATAACGCCTGAGAGTGTCGGCGGGATCACATTCTGAGGGACGGGGGCGTAGAGGGGGGGATGATGAAGCCCTGACGGGTTAAATCCACACTGGCGTCGTACCCTGCCTTTTCCGTCTAAGACGGGAAGCAAACCGACTCCTAACAGGAATAAAAGGACTGGATTATGACCCTCAGCATTAAGAAGATCGTGAAACATACACTGGCACTTTCGGCGCTGGCTACCCTGGTGCTGTCATCTTCCGCTTTTGCCAAAATAGAAGAAGGAAAGCTGGTCATCTGGATCAACGGTGACAAAGGCTATAACGGCCTGGCGGAAGTCGGTAAGAAGTTTGAAAAAGACACCGGTATTAAAGTCACGGTCGAACATCCGGACAAACTGGAAGAGAAATACCCGCAAGTCGCGGCGACCGGCGGTGGCCCTGACATCATCTTCTGGGCGCACGACCGTTTTGGCGGCTATGCACAATCGGGCCTGCTGGCTGAAATCAGCCCGGACCAGACCTTCAAAGACAAGCTGTTCCCGTTCACCTGGGACGCCGTGACCTTTAACGGCAAGCTGATCGGCTACCCGGTTGCAGTCGAAGCGCTGTCGCTGATTTACAACAAAGACATCATCAAAGAAGCGCCAAAAACCTGGGAAGAAATCCCGGCGCTGGACAAAGAACTGCGCGCCAAAGGCAAGAGCGCCATCATGTGGAACTTGCAGGAACCGTACTTCACCTGGCCAATCATTGCCGCTGACGGCGGTTACGCGTTCAAGTATGAAAACGGCAAATACAACATCAAAGACACCGGCGTAAATAACGCAGGTTCTCAGGCCGGTCTGCAATTCATCATCGATCTGGTGAAAAACAAACACATCAACGCCGACACCGACTATTCCATTGCCGAAGCCGCCTTCAACAAAGGCCAGACCGCGATGACCATCGACGGCCCGTGGGCGTGGTCAAACCTCGACAAGAGCAAAATCAATTACGGCGTGACGCTGCTGCCAACCTTCCATGGCAAACCGTCTAAACCGTTCGTCGGCGTGCTGACAGCCGGGATCAACGCCGCCAGCCCGAACAAAGAACTGGCGAAAGAGTTCTTGGAAAACTATCTGATCACCAACGACGGTCTGGCTCTGGTCAACAAAGACAAACCACTGGGCGCCGTGGCGCTGAAAACCTATCAGGAACAGCTGGAAAAAGACCCGCGCATTGCGGCCACCATGGCGAACTCCAAAAATGGCGAAATCATGCCAAACATTCCGCAGATGAGCGCCTTCTGGTACGCAGAACGTAGCGCGATCATCAACGCAGTGAATGGCCGTCAGACCGTTCCACAGGCGCTGAAAGACGTCGAAACCCGCATTACCAAGTAAGCACTTTTCAAGGCAAACACCGGCGCGGAACTCTCGGGTTCCGCGCCGTGAATAAAAGGATTTCCCTATGAATGCTCGAAAAAAACGGCCGTTCAGCACTGCGTTAAAATGGCTGGTGATCAGCCTGCTCGCCTGCTTTACCGGTTATCTGATCGTGCTGATGTATGCGCAGGGTGAATACCTTTTTGCCGTTCTGACGCTGATTTTGTCCAGCCTCGGTTTATACATTTACGGTAACCGTCACGCGTATTCATGGCGCTACGTTTACCCCGGTCTTGCCGGAATGGGGCTTTTCGTCCTGTTTCCGCTGATTTGTACCATCGCTATTGCCTTCACCAACTACAGCAGCACCAACCAGCTGACGTTCGAACGTGCGCAATCCGTTCTGATGGGACGTGAGTTTCAGGGCGGAAAAGCGCTCAACTTTGCCCTATTCCCTGCTGGTAAAGAGCCAGCCGGTGACAAATGGCAGCTGGCGCTGACGTCGGCCGATGACAGCGAGACGCTGGTTTCTCCGCCTTTTGCGTTCGATGCTTCCGCACCCAAAACGCTGGAAATGCTCCCGCAAACCCCGCCGTCTGCTGATAAAGCCGGGCTGCGCGTGGTGACGCAAAATCGTCTGGCGCTCGGCCAGTTATCTGCAAAATTGCCTGACGGCGAGATCCTGCGCATGAGTTCCCTGCGCCAGTTCTCCGGCACGCAGCCGCTGTACAAGCTGGGCGAAGATCATAAACAGCTGACTAACGTACAGACCGGCACGATTTACCGCCCGAACATGGACACCGGTTTCTATCAGGCCGTGAACGCTCAGGGCGAATGGCAGGCTGAAAAACTCAGCCCCGGATTTACCGTGGGGATCGGCTGGGGTAACTTCCTGCGCGTTCTGCACGACGAAGGCATTCAAAAACCCTTCCTGTCCATTTTCGTCTGGACGATTGTTTTTGCGCTGCTGACCGTAGTGCTGACCGTGGCCGTCGGCATGGTGCTGGCCTGCGTCGTGCAGTGGGAAGAGCTGAAAGGCAAAGCGGCGTACCGCATCCTGCTGATCCTGCCGTATGCGGTGCCGGCGTTTATCTCGATACTGATTTTCAAAGGGTTATTCAACCAGAGCTTCGGGGAAATCAACCTGATGCTGAGCGCCCTGTTTGGCATCAAACCGGCGTGGTTCAGCGATCCGATGACCGCCAAAAGCATGATCATTATCGTCAACACCTGGCTGGGTTATCCGTACATGATGATCCTGTGCATGGGCCTGCTGAAAGCCATCCCCGACGATCTCTACGAAGCTTCCGCAATGGACGGCGCGACGCCGATGCAGAACTTCTTCCGCATCACGCTGCCGCTGCTGATCAAACCGCTGACGCCGCTGATGATCGCCAGCTTCGCGTTTAACTTTAATAACTTCGTGCTGATCCAGCTGCTGACCAACGGCGGCCCGGACATGCTCGGCACCACCACACCGGCCGGACACACCGATTTACTGGTCAGCTATACCTACCGCATCGCCTTCGAAGGCGGCGGCGGGCAGGACTTCGGGCTGGCGGCGGCGATTGCCACGCTGATCTTCCTGCTGGTTGGCGCGCTGGCTATCGTGAACCTGAAAGCTTCACGCATGAAATTCGACTGAGGAGAAACACAAAATGCCAATGGTTAAACCTAAGTCGCAAAAAGTCAGATTACTGGTGACGCACCTTTTGCTGCTGTGCTTTCTTGCGCTGATCCTGTTCCCGCTGCTAATGGTATTCGCCATCTCGCTGCGGCCGGGTAATTTCGCGACGGGCAGCCTGATCCCCGATCAGGTCTCGTGGGATCACTGGAAACTGGCTCTGGGGATTGCAGTGACCAACAGCGACGGCAGCATTACGCCGCCACCGTTCCCGGTGATGCTGTGGTTGTGGAACTCGATCAAGATAGCCGGGATCACCGCCGTCGGGATCGTGGCGCTTTCAACTACGTGCGCCTACGCCTTTGCCCGCATGAAATTCCGTGGCAAAAGTTCGCTGCTCAAAGGGATGCTGATCTTCCAGATGTTCCCGGCGGTGCTGTCGCTGGTGGCGTTATACGCCCTCTTCGACCGCCTCGGCATTTACGTGCCGTTCCTCGGGCTGAACACCCACGGCGGCGTGATCTTTGCGTACATGGGCGGCATCGCGTTGCACGTCTGGACCATCAAAGGGTATTTCGAAACCATCGACGGCTCGCTGGAAGAAGCCGCCGCGCTCGACGGTGCAAGCCCGTGGCAGGCCTTCCGGCTGGTGCTTTTGCCGCTGTCCGTCCCGATTCTGGCAGTAGTCTTTATTCTGTCGTTCATCGCCGCGATTACCGAAGTGCCGGTGGCATCGCTGTTACTGCGTGACGTGAACAGCTACACCCTGGCGGTGGGTATGCAGCAATATCTCAACCCGCAAAACTACCTGTGGGGCGACTTCGCGGCTGCCGCAATTCTGTCGGCAATCCCGATTACGGCAGTGTTCCTGATAGCCCAACGCTGGCTGGTCGGCGGCCTCACGGCAGGCGGTGTGAAAGGTTAACTGTTTTAAAATCTAATGCGCTTACCTCCAAAATAATTCGAGGTGCAGAAAGGCGGCAAGTGAGTGAATCCCGATGAGCTGACAATAAGTCAGTGATTCGGGTGAGCGAGTGCAGCCAACGCATCTGCAATTCGAAGTATGAAGGAGGGTTTGATTTCCCTGTGTCTTCAGCGGCCTGATAGGCCGCTTTTTTTTGTCTGAAAATTCATGGCTTACAGGGTGCTGAGGCGGGTTGCGATATCGCGCATGGCATTTCGCGCCATCTGGCTGATTCCGCCAAGCTGGAAAAAACCGTGGATAACGCCCGGATAACGCTGCGCTGTGCAGCTAACGCCCTGCTCCGTCAGGCGGGTAAACAACATTTCACCTTCATCGCATAACGGATCGTATTCGGCTGTAATAATATGCACCGGCGGCAACCCTGAGAAATCATCACGCCATAACGGGCTGACTTCGGGATGCATAAAATCTGTGTCAGGATAATAAGCTTCAAAACCGCTGAGCAACGTGTCGCTGGTGAGGACGTAATCAAAACCATTACGCTGATGGCTGGCAGATGACGCAGTGGCGTCAATCATCGGGTAAATCAGAACCAATTGCTGAGGCAACCACTGCCCCGCATCGCGCAGACGAAGCGCTGTTATCAGGGCAATATGTGCGCCCGCGCTGTCCCCCGCAAAAGCAATGCGGCGGCGATCAACACCCAACCTCCCGGCATGTTCCCTGATCAGATTTGCAGCACGTTCCGCATCATCGTGCGCTGCCGGATAAGCATGCTCAGGTGCCAGACGGTATTGCACCGCAATCACCCGACAACCGCTGAAAAAGGCCAACTGACGCAGCTGATTATCATGCGTCGTAAAACCCCCACTCACAAAACAGCCGCCATGAAAATAGATCACTGCAGGCAGTATTTGAGCCGCATTTAAAGGCGACATCACGCGCAAAGAAATGCCATCGATAACCACATCTTCAACATTTACACGCTGCTCGATATCCCCTGCTAAAACCGTGCTGGCAACATACCCGGCACGACGTGCCTCATAAGTCTGACTGCGAGATGACGGACGACCTGCGCCGATAAAATCATTAACCAGGGAGGCGATTTCGGGTTCCAGAGGCATGGGGGATCATCCTGAGTGTGGGGGAATTTAGGAGTGTAATCCGGTTATCGGAAAGAGGAAAGGAGAGGTGAAAGCGGGGAAAAGGAAGTTTTGGCATAAAAAAAGCCACCCGTGGGTGACTTGATTTTCATACTATTGGTGCCGAAGGCCGGAATCGAACCGGCACATCTTTCGATGGTTGATTTTGAATCAACTGCGTCTACCGATTTCGCCACTTCGGCACTGAAAGTAGTATGCGGAAAACGTGGGCATTATACCCAGCCCAGCCGGTCACGCAATAGTTATCCGGCGTTGTTCGGTTTAAGTGTTGAAAAAACAGACATCAGCCGCAGGGCGGCGGGATTTTGCTGACAAAAATCTTCCGTTTGTGCTCGTTTTTCCAATGCCGATTTTTAAACTTCGCATTAGTATACAAATCACGAATAGTTTATGGCCTGTTGATGGATACCCGCTTGTTGAAAAAACTCTCCCTTTCGCTCCTCGCGCTGGCGTTTGCCAGTACGCCTTTATGGAGCCACGCGCAGCAAAATGCGCGTCTGGCGTCGCAGGTCGTGGATGACCATGCAGAACACATCTTTTACGGCAGCGGCGCGATGGGAATGGCGCTGGTGGTGGTGGATAACAATCAGCAGGTTTTCCGCAGTTTCGGGGAGACGCGTCCCGGCTCTGACCTGCGTCCGCGTGAAGACTCAGTCGTTCGCATTGCTTCCCTGACCAAGCTGATTACCAGCGAAGTGCTGGTCAAAATGGCGCAGCAGGGCAAAGTCAGCATTAACGATCCGTTGCGTAAATACGCGCCAGCCGGTGCGCGGGTGCCTTCTTACAGCGGCACAAATCCGATTACCCTGCTGAACCTGGCGACGCACACCAGTGGCCTGCCGCGTGAGCAGCCAGGCGGTGCGGCGAATCGCGCGGTCTTTACCTGGCCGACAAAAAGCGATCGCTGGAGCTGGCTGAGCGTGGCCAAAATGACCACTCCGCCTGGCGCGCGCGCGTCTTACTCTAATCTGGCCTTTGACCTGCTTTCCGATGCGTTATCCAAAGCCGCCAATCAGCCGTATACGCAACTGTTGCGCGATCAGATAACGCAGCCGTTAGGTATGGTGGATACGACCCTGACGCCGAACGCCAGCCAGTGTTCGCGCCTGATGGAAGGTCTGCGCCCAAGCCCTTGCATTAACACCATTGCAGCCGCGGGCAGCGGTGGCATTTACTCCACGCCTGCCGATATGGGCCGCTGGATGCGTCAGTTCCTCGGGCAGCGCACTGCCACAGCTGAAATGGCGCAGAAGATGTATTACAAGCGTACCGATCTGGTGTCGCTGAAAGGGATGGATGTGCCGGGCATGGCGGATTCACTGGGAATGGGCTGGGTAACGATGGCGCCAACGCCGTTGCTGCCGCGCATTATCCAGAAAACCGGTGGCGGTGGTGGCTTTATCACGTATGTCGCGATGGTTCCGCAGCGTGGCGTCGGCGTGTTCGTGGTGGTTACCCGCAGCGAGCTGACCAAGTTCAAAAATATGAGCGATGGCGTGAACGATCTGGTGGCCGATCTGGTGCGTAATAACGAGATCTGATGGCGAGATTAGCCCGGATTGCAGACGTAAAAAAAGCAGGCATTGCCTGCTTTTTGTTTATCCGGATTGTCAGATTTAGCGCTTTTTCAGCAGTAAGAACATGCTGATGACGAAGAACAATCCGCTCGGTAACAATGCGCCAAGGATTGGCGGAATGTTATAAACCAGACTTAACGGCCCGAAAATCTGGTCGAGCACGTAGAACAGGAAACCGAAGCAAATACCGGTCACCACACGTACACCCATCGGTACACTGCGCAGCGGCCCAAAGATGAACGAGAGCGCCATCAGCATCATCACGGCAACCGACAGTGGCGAGAAAATCTTGCTCCACATGTTCAGCTGATACCGTTTAGCTTCCTGCCCGCTTTGCTTCAGATACTTCACGTAATTATGCAGGCCGCTTATCGATAACGCGTCCGGATCGAGTGCCACAACGCCCAGTTTGTCCGGCGTCAGGTTCGTTTTCCACACGCCGGTCAGCGTCTGGGAACCGGTGATTTGCAGATTATCCGTCAGGTCTGATTCATCCACCTGAGAAAGATTCCACACGCCTTTATCGAAGGTGGCTGAAGACGCATAACGCACCGACTGAAGCTTATTCTCTTTATCGAAGTGATAGATGTTGACGCCGGTGAGCTCATTTTCACCCGCAACACGTTCGATATAGATAAAATCGTGTCCATCTTTCGCCCAGAGACCGTTCTGGGTGGAAAGCAGCGAACCGCCGTACATCTGCTGCGCACGGTAGTTACGCGCCATCTGTTCGCCCTGCGGCGCAACCCATTCGCCGATCGCCATGGTAAGCAACACCAGCGGGATCGCGGTTTTCATCACCGACGCTGCAATCTGCATACGGGTAAAACCGGAAGCCTGCATAACCACCAGTTCACTGCGCGTGGCCAGCGTGCCAAGACCCAGCAATGCACCGAGCAATGCGGCCATCGGGAAGAAGATTTCGACATCCTTCGGCACGCTCAGCAGGGTGTACAACCCGGCGCCCGCAGCGGAATATCCGCCCTGCCCGACTTTACGCAACTGATCGACAAATTTGATGATGCCCGAGAGCGACACCAGCATGAAGAGCGTCATCATGATGGTGTTAAAGATAGTGCGACCAATATACCGGTCTAATACGCCAAACATCAGGCAGCTCCTCTCAGACGCGCGCGGACCTTACGAACCGGCAAGGTATCCCATGCATTCAGAATCAATGCCAGCCCGAAGTAGAGCAGGTTCGTCCCCCACATCCAGATCATCGGATCCAGCTTACCTTTCGCACCGTTAGAGCGCAGCGAGGTTTGCAGCAGGAAGAAAATCAGGTACAGCAAAATGGCCGGCAGCATACTGAGAACGCGGCCCTGACGCGGGTTCACCACGCTGAGCGGCACCACCAGCAATGCCATGATGAAGACCGAAACAATTAACGTTAAACGCCAGTTCAGCTCTGCGCGGGCATCGGGTTCTGAAGATTGCCAGAGCTGGGTCATCGTCATCTGATCAGACTCATTCGGATCAAGCTGAACCGCCTGATGCCCGATAACGGCCAGATAATCGGTGAAGTCTGTAACGCGGAAGTCACGCAGCAGCGCGGTGCCTTCATAGCGCGTGCCTTTGTCGAGCATCACCTGCTGAGAACCGTCCGCACGTTGCAACATATGGCCTTTATCTGCCACCACGACGGAAGGTCGCTGGTTGCCGTTCGGGCGCAACTGCGCGAGGAAAACGTTATGGAATTCTTTGCCTTTCACACTGCCGACAAACAGAACCGCATTGCCGTTCTGTGCCTGCTGGAACTGGCCTTCAACCATCGCCGCCATGCTCGGGTTAGCTTTCGCTTCCGCCAGAACCGCGTCCTGATGTTTTGACGACCAGGGGCTCAGCCAGATGGCGTTGATCCCGGCGAAAAATGACGTAAACAGCGCCAAAACCAGCGCTGCGATAACCAGTGAGCGTTTTCCAAGGCCGCACGCATGCATGACGGTAATTTCGCTGTCGGTATATAACCGGCCGAACGTCATCAGCAGACCGAGGAACAGGCTGAGTGGAAGAATAAGCTGCGCCATTTCCGGAATACCTAACCCCAGAAGTGACAGAACTAAATTTGTTGGGATATCGCCATCGACCGCTGCTCCAAGCACTCTGACCAGCTTCTGACAGAAGAAGATAAGAAGTAAAATGAACAGAATGGCAAATTGGCTCTTGAAGGTTTCCCTAACCAGATATCTAATGATGATCACGCTTAATACGCCTGTGAAAACTTGTCTTTTTGAAGGAAAATCGCTAGTTTCATCGCTAATCCGTCATTTATTCTCATCATATGGCAACCTTCGCAGCTAAAATAGTATTACAACACCGAGATTTGGGGTGTCCTATAGGAACTTGCTTATAGCCGCCAAAATAAAAACTAACGCCGTTTAAGGTTAACACAGGTCGTTAACACAATGACGGGAGAGTGTCTCCGGCGACTCATTCTAGCCGTACCTCCCGCCCTTGTCTTTAAGATTCAGGAGAGTGCATGGAGTTCAGCGTAAAAAGCGGTAGCCCGGAAAAACAACGCAGTGCCTGTATTGTAGTCGGCGTTTTCGAACCTCGCCGCCTGTCACCGATTGCCGAACAACTCGATAAAATCAGTGATGGCTACATCAGCGCCCTGCTCCGCCGTGGCGAACTTGAAGGCAAAGTGGGCCAGACCCTGTTGCTGCATCATGTACCGAATATCCTTTCCGAACGTATCTTGCTGATTGGTTGCGGCAAAGAGCGTGAGCTGGATGAGCGCCAGTACAAACAGGTGATCCAGAAAACGATCAACACCCTGAACGACACCGGTTCTATGGAAGCCGTTTGCTTCCTCACCGAGCTGCACGTTAAAGGGCGCAATACTTACTGGAAAGTGCGTCAGGCGGTCGAGACCTCCAAAGAATCGCTTTACACCTTCGATCAGCTGAAAAGCAATAAAACAGAACCCCGCCGCCCGCTGCGTAAAATGGTCTTCAACGTGCCCACCCGCCGTGAACTGACCAGCGGTGAGCGCGCAATTTCCCATGGTCTGGCGGTTTCTGCCGGTATCAAAGCCGCAAAAGATCTCGGCAATATGCCACCGAACATCTGTAACGCCGCGTATCTGGCGTCGCAGGCACGCCAGCTGGCCGATGCATTCAGCACCAATATCACCACGCGCGTTATCGGTGAGCAGCAGATGAAAGAGCTGGGGATGAATGCGTATCTGGCCGTCGGTCAGGGTTCGAAGAACGAATCATTGATGTCAGTGATGGAATATAAGGGCAATCCTAATCCGGACGCTAAGCCTATTGTGCTCGTCGGTAAAGGTCTGACCTTCGATTCAGGCGGTATTTCCATTAAACCCGCCGCTGATATGGATGAAATGAAGTACGACATGTGCGGTGCCGCAGCGGTTTACGGCGCGATGCGTGTGGTGGCTGAACTGAATCTGCCGCTCAACGTGATTGGCGTGCTCGCAGGCTGTGAAAACATGCCAGGCGGACAGGCGTTCCGCCCGGGCGATATTCTGACGACCATGTCCGGCCAGACCGTTGAAGTGCTCAATACCGACGCCGAAGGCCGTCTGGTGCTGTGCGATGCACTGACTTACGTTGAACGTTTTGATCCTGAGCTGGTGATTGACGTCGCCACGCTGACCGGCGCCTGCGTGATTGCCCTTGGCCATCACATCACCGGTCTGCTGTCGAACCACAATCCGCTGGCACACGAACTGATCGGCGCGTCTGAACAGGCCGGTGACCGCGCGTGGCGTCTGCCACTGGCGGATGAATACCAGGAACAGCTGGATTCCAATTTTGCGGATATGGCGAACATCGGTGGCCGTCCGGGTGGCGCAATCACTGCGGGTTGCTTCCTGTCGCGCTTCACCCGTAAATACAGCTGGGCGCATCTGGACATCGCCGGTACCGCATGGCGTTCAGGTAAAAACAAAGGCGCAACCGGTCGTCCGGTCGCACTTCTGGCGCAGTTCCTGCTGAACCGCGCTGGCCTTGATGGCGATGAATGATTCATTCGCTAAATAAGGTATAATTCCCCAATCAGGGTCTGGACACATCCTCAGACCCTTCACAGGCGGGCGCACCCAGTTGCGCCCCTGTTTTTTCTCAGCAGCACAGTGAACTCATCATGAAACAGGCAACCTTCTTTCTTCTCGATGCGCCGGATGCAAGTGGCGAGCTCAGCTCACACGAAGCGCTGGCCTGTCAGGTCGCCGCTGAACGTTACCGGATGGGCAAACGTGTTCTGCTGGCCTGTGAAGATCAAAAACAGGCCGAGCGTCTGGATGAAGCGCTGTGGAAGCGCGATCCAAACCACTTTGTGCCACACAATCTGGCGGGCGAAGGCCCGAGATTTGGTGCGCCGGTGGAGCTTTGCTGGCCGGGTAAGCGCGGCAATGCGCCACGCGACCTGCTGATAAGCCTCCTGCCTGAATTTGCAGATTTTGCTACTGCTTTCCATGAAGTGGTAGACTTCGTTCCTTACGAAGATTCCCTTAAACAGCTTGCGCGCGAACGCTACAAAGCCTATCGCAGCGTGGGTTTCTCTTTGACGACGGCCACGCCGCCCTCAGTCACCACATCGACCGACGAAAATACGAAGCGAAATGGATAAGACATATAACCCGCAAGACATCGAGCAGCCGCTTTACGAGCACTGGGAACAACAGGGCTATTTCAAGCCACATGGTGATACCAGTAAAGAAAGCTTTGCCATCATGATCCCGCCGCCGAACGTTACCGGCAGCTTGCACATGGGTCATGCTTTCCAGCAAACCATCATGGACGCCATGATCCGCTATCAGCGCATGCAGGGTAAAAACACTCTGTGGCAGGCTGGCACCGACCATGCAGGCATCGCAACGCAGATGGTGGTTGAGCGTAAAATCGCAGCCGAAGAAGGCAAAACCCGTCACGACTACGGCCGTGAAGCGTTTATCGACAAAATCTGGGACTGGAAAGCAGAATCAGGCGGCACGATCACCCGTCAGATGCGCCGCCTGGGCGATTCCGTGGACTGGGAGCGTGAGCGCTTCACCATGGACGAAGGCCTGTCCAACGCCGTGCGCGAAGTGTTCGTACGCCTGTACAAAGAAGATCTGATTTACCGTGGCAAACGCCTGGTGAACTGGGATCCAAAACTGCGCACTGCGATCTCTGACCTCGAAGTTGAAAACCGCGAATCCAAAGGTTCCATGTGGCACCTGCGCTATCCACTGGCTGACGGCGCGAAAACCGCTGAAGGCAAAGATTATCTGGTTGTCGCGACCACCCGTCCGGAAACCGTCCTCGGTGATACCGGCGTGGCCGTTAACCCGGAAGACCCGCGTTACAGAGACCTGATCGGCAAAGACATCATTCTGCCGCTGGTTGGCCGCCGTATCCCAATCGTGGCCGATGAACACGCCGATATGCAAAAAGGCACCGGCTGCGTGAAGATCACGCCTGCGCATGACTTTAACGACTACGAAGTCGGGAAACGTCACGGCCTGCCGATGATCAACATCCTGACTTTCGATGGCGACATCCGCCAGACCGCTGAAGTGTTCGACACTAACGGCGAAGAAAGCGATGCGTGCTGCAACGATATCCCTGAGCAATTCCGTGGCCTCGAGCGCTTTGCCGCACGTAAAGCCGTGGTTGCCGCGTTTGAAGAAGCCGGCCTGCTGGAAGAAATCAAACCTCACGACCTGACCGTTCCTTACGGCGACCGTGGCGGCGTGGTTATTGAGCCAATGCTGACCGACCAGTGGTACGTCCGTACCGCACCGCTGGCGAAAGTCGCGGTGGAAGCCGTTGAACAGGGCGATATCCAGTTCGTACCGAAACAGTACGAAAACATGTATTTCAGCTGGATGCGCGACATTCAGGACTGGTGTATTTCCCGTCAGCTGTGGTGGGGACACCGCATTCCGGCGTGGTATGACGCCGAAGGCAACGTATTTGTTGGCCGCGACGAAGCGGAAGTACGCAGCGAAAACAATCTGGGCGCAGACGTTGTTCTGACTCAGGATGAAGACGTGCTCGACACCTGGTTCTCTTCCGGCCTGTGGACATTCTCCACGCTGGGCTGGCCTGAGCAGACGCCTGATCTTAAAGCCTTCCACCCGTCAAGCGTCGTAGTCAGCGGCTTCGACATCATCTTCTTCTGGATCGCGCGCATGATCATGATGACCATGCACTTTGTGAAAGATGAAGACGGCAAGCCACAGGTTCCGTTCCACACCGTTTACATGACCGGTCTTATCCGCGACGACGAAGGGCAGAAAATGTCCAAGTCCAAAGGTAACGTTATCGATCCGCTGGATATGATCGACGGTATCTCGCTGGAAGACCTGCTGGAAAAACGTACCGGCAACATGATGCAGCCACAGCTGGCAGAAAAAATCCGCAAGCGTACCGAGAAACAGTTCCCGAACGGCATCGAACCACACGGCACTGACGCCCTGCGCTTCACGCTGGCGGCACTGGCTTCCACTGGCCGTGACATCAACTGGGACATGAAACGCCTCGAAGGCTACCGCAACTTCTGTAACAAACTGTGGAACGCCAGCCGCTTCGTGCTGATGAACACAGAAGAACAGGATTGTGGCCTGAACGGCGGCGAACTTGAGCTGTCTCTGGCTGACCGCTGGATCCTGGCGGAATATAACCGCACGGTGAAAGCGTACCGCGAAGCGATGGACAGCTACCGCTTCGATCTGGCCGCCGGTATTCTTTATGAGTTCACCTGGAACCAGTTCTGCGACTGGTATCTGGAGCTGACTAAACCTGTGATGAACGGCGGCAGCGAAGCACAACTGCGCGGCACCCGTCATACGCTGGTTGAAGTGCTGGAAGGTCTGCTGCGTCTTGCGCATCCGATCATTCCGTTCATCACCGAAACCATCTGGCAGCGCGTGAAAACGCTGAAAGGCATCACAGCGGAAACCATCATGCTGCAGCCGTTCCCGGAATTTGACGCGGCGAAAGCAGACGAACTGGCGCTGGCCGATCTCGAGTGGATCAAGCAGGCGATCATCGCTATCCGTAACGTGCGTGCCGAGATGAACCTGTCTCCGGCCAAACCGCTGGAACTGCTGCTGCGCGGTGCAAGTGCCGATGCACAACGTCGTGTGGAACAGAACCTGAGCTTCATTAAGTCTCTGGCGCGTCTGGAATCCATCACCATTCTGCCTGCTGGCGATAAAGGCCCTGTGTCAGTCACCAAACTGGTTGAAGGCGCTGAATTGCTGATCCCGATGGCCGGTCTGATTGACAAAGATGCCGAGCTGGCGCGTCTGGACAAAGAGATGGCGAAGCTGGATGGCGAGATTGCGTCTATCGAAGGCAAACTGTCTAACGAAGGTTTTGTGGCACGTGCGCCGGAAGCCGTTGTCGCAAAAGAGCGCGAACGTCTGGCAGCCTGCGGTGAAGCCAAAATCAAGATTGCAGAACAGAAAGCGACAATCGCTGCTCTGTAATTTTGGTGCCGGTTATCCGGGTAAATATTTGAGATGACAAAGGCCGCGAAAGCGGCCTTTGTCATTATAAAACCTGATTAAATACACATAACCGGTTATCCGTTGAAGTTTATTTCAGACAGATAAGTCTCAGCATGATTACTCAGTAAAATTCTGCGTGTTGTGAAAAAAGGTAACCATTTTTGAGTAAACCACTGCTGGGTTAATTTGGCAAAAATCTGCCCATCTCCATTTTCTCTTGCTATTTTTATACGTCTATTATAGTCAAATAAAATAGCCTGCCGCTGCTGGTTTAAACGGTCACAATTGAGATTAAATATACGAATTGTATTTTCGACAAGCTCATCGACAGTCGTAAATGTATTACCAACAATACAGAGGTTAGCGCAGTTCAAAGCGTGAGGCTTTAATTCCCCCGTCCGTTTATCCAAATCAAATAGACAAGGTGAAGCAAAAATCAGCAGAGGATTAAGCACAACTCCCTCTGGCGAAGTAGTAAGAACCCGTTCTTTATGAGAGTCGCAACTTAAATTGGCAGGAAGTTGATAGCTAGTTTTATTTTCATGATCCGTCCCTCCCACACACATACCAATGACGTTATTCCAGTCTAATCCCCAATTATGAGCCCCAATATTTGAATTATCTGACTTGTCATGAAAATGTTCTACTCTCTGTTCATGCACAGAACGTTTAGATACCTGAGCCTCACAGTAAGCGCACAACCCTCCCTGATCTGCAAAAATATCTGCTTTTAACCTTTTATAGGGAATACTTGTATTGTGATAAAAGAAGTCACTCCAACTTCCGAGCGGATTATGATGATAAAAGCGGGTAAGTCCATTAGGACCCGCAGTTTTAATTATCTTCTTCAAGCCCCTGCTCCCACTTTCTATTTTCAATATACAGATCAGCATCCGTCAAAGAGGGTTCTTCATCACCAAAATGCTGATTCAATACCTTACGTTTTTCTTCAGCTTCAAGACTTTCCCATTTATCTGAATAAACCAAATCAAGATATTCTTTCAGTAATACAGCCACAGGATCATGTTTTGGTCTCGGCTCTACGTCAAAGATTCGTTTTAAAATACGTGAAGATTCGGCTCCCTGACTTCCTTTCGGCGCGTTAAATACTTCGCCATTATCAAGAATGCGAATGCATTCATCAGGAACGGTACTTAGCACCTGCGGGCTGTGTGTCGTCACAATGAACTGGATCGCAGGAAAAGCCTCTCTCAATGAGTGAATAACATGTTGCTGCCAAGCCGGGTGCAAAAACATATCAACTTCATCAATTAACACTACCCCCCGCGTTTTAAGAGCCGCGTCGCCACCAAAGTGCGGATTAAGCTTGATGCAACGAAAAGCAATATCCGAGATCATAGCGACCATATTGCGTAAACCATCACTTAACTGAGACAGAGGGATGGATCCATGATCATTATGATTCATGACTAACTGTTCATTTTGACTGGAACGATATTCAAGATCATGCCACCCCGTTGTTGCTTTAGTCAGGCTGTTGATTGCCTGTTTAACAACATGTATTGCAGCTTTGAAACTCTCAAATATGGCATTGTCAGTAATTAAAGTATTTTCATTTTCCAGCTGTTTAATCTGTAATTCACGATAGCTGCGATAAATCCAGCTATACCACGCTTCAAATTGCTTATAACTGGATGTTGCTGTTAAGCAATTCTGATATCCCCACATTCGCGAAAATGAACTGATATCCAATTGTTTGTCAACACCTTCAGATATGTAACGGCCCTGATACCATAACCGTCCCGTGCCCAAATATAAAACTAATGGTAAATCAACAGATGTCTTTCTGTCCTCATCCCTGACGCGACTTTGCAATTCCTCTCCCCACGCGGTAAATTTTTTTGTGGTTTTACCAGACAGGGTTTTAGAACTGGCTTTCACTTGTTCCCGGGATTGAGACCATATTTCATTTTCGTACTGCTCGCCCCACATACCTTCTGCGGTAACTTTCGCAGGAATAACGGCCTCCATCGCAATTTCACCAGGCCGTTTTTTCAAGCGTACATCATCAATTTGAATAGTTGCTGATTTTCCATTAGTACTGCCTAAATCGTAGCCTTTTATATATGGCCAAAGCGCTATACGCGCGGCATCAAGTACGGTAGTTTTTCCTGCACCGTTAGTCGCGACCAGAACAGTGAGAGAGGGGTGAAATGAAACCTCTAGTTTTCTAAAACAACGAAAATTCTCGATAGTGATACGATTCAGTTTCATAACAGTTTTCGCTCCAGTGGTACGCGCGGCCATCCCGATGAGTTGAATTTTTCAGCTCTGCCTCAGGCAGGCAAGTGCAAAAAAGTGATGATATATCAAATTATAAACTTCCTGTAAGCAATAGTATATGTTGGCATAGTAAGGAATTAGCCTAAGTATCCGTGAGTCTGACTCAGCTCTTTCTGTCCGATAAAAAGTGTCGGTTAGCTTCGCCGTATATCGGCGCTAACGTTGCACCCACCTGCCCTTAGATGGTATTAAAACGGTCTGTTTATTTATCTTATTATTTGAAACTGAGTGAGCAATATGACGACTTCCCTTCCTGTCAGCGTGCTGGTGCGCCCAATTCGCCCTGAAGATAACGCGGCTATCGCACACGTAATCCGCCATGTATCGGCTGAATTTGGCCTGACTGCCGATAAAGGCTATACCGTAGCTGACCCAAATTTGGATCATCTGTATGAAAGCTACAGTCAGCCACGTTGCGCTTACTGGGTGGTGGAAGTCGATGGTAAAGTCGCCGGCGGCGGCGGTGTGGCACCGCTTTCTGGCGGCGAAGATGATTTGTGCGAACTGCAAAAAATGTATTTCCTGTCTTCACTGCGTGGCCAGGGTCTGGCGAAACGGCTGGCGTTACAGGCAATGGAACATGCCCGCCAGAACGGATTCGCGCGCTGCTATCTGGAAACAACCGCCAGCCTGACGCAGGCGATCGCGCTGTATGAGCGTCTGGGTTTTCAACATATTGATGGCTCACTGGGCAACACCGGGCATGTCGATTGTGAAGTGACGATGTTAAAATACCTCTGATATCCTTTTCGCAATCCATAAAAAAACAGGCATCTCATGTTCACACACAAAGCCATTTCAGCGTTAAACGAACTGGAACTGACGGTCTATAACTACATCGTCAAAAATGGCGATAAAGTGATGTACATGACTATTCGTGAGCTGGCAGATGCCGCCGGGGTATCCACCACCACGGTTCTGCGTTTTTGCAAAAAAATGGATTGCGACGGATATTCTGAGTTTCGTATCCGTTTTAAATTGTTTTTGGAACATGAAGAAAAACCGCCGGTCTCCTTTGGTATCAGTGAAATCATCAGCTATTTCAAAAGTATTAATAACAGCGAATTTGATGAATTATTAGATGAGGCGGCAAAAAGAATTTCTAACGCGCAGCGGATTATATTTGTCGGGGTAGGAACATCAGGTTCATTAGGGAAATACAGCGCACGTTTTTTCTCTAACGTCGGGAAATTCAGTACATTTATTGATGACCCTTATTTCCCGATTAACAGCGATATGTATAAAGATGCCATCGCTATTATTCTTTCTGTCTCAGGAGAGACGGAGGAAGTATTACGGTTCGCCACACAGTTCAGCCAGCACAACTGCCAGATCATCAGCCTGACGAACAGCGAGAACTCAACGCTGGCGCGTATGGCAGACCTCAACATCTCCTACCACATGCCGCAAATTGTATTAGAAGGTCAGTACAATATTACAACCCAGATCCCCGTACTTTATATTATCGAAACGATTGGAAAGAAATTACCTTTAATAAAACGTGACTCAGCGCAATGAAAAAACAGGGTGTTTTAAAGATGTGACATATTACCTTTCCTGTTTTTTGTTATATCGTGACAATACCCTTTCTTTTGCTACACTCCTGCCAACGAGTAAAAAAACAAAAAAGCTCACCTCTGTATACCCGCAGGAGAATAATAAATAATGGCTATTGATTACGCTCAGACAGCTCAGGATATTGTTAAATATATTGGCGGCGAAAATAATGTGATTAGCATCACACATTGCGCTACCCGTTTACGCTTTGTTCTGAAAGATAATAGTTCTGTTGATAAAGAAGAATTAAAACGCGTTAAAGGCGTTATCACCGTAATCGAAGCCGGTGGTCAGATGCAGGTGGTCATTGGTAACCACGTCAGCGACGCTTATAAACAGGTTCTGAAACTGATCCACGTCGACGAAAACGCGCCGGTCTCTGCGCCGAACGTCGGCATCGTCAGCCGCGTGATGGATGTCATTTCCAGTATCTTCACCCCTTTCCTTTATCAGCTCGCCGCCTGCGGTATTTTACAGGGGATCATTTCTTTCCTCGCAGCCGTCGGGATTATGGATGCAAGCAGCGGCACCTACCGTATTCTCAATTTCGTTTCCTGGACGGCGTTTACCTTCCTGCCGGTCATGATCGCGTTTACGGCGGCAAAAAAATTCAACGTTCATCCGTTTACTGCCGTCATTACGGCCTGTGCGCTGATCAGCCCTGATTATATGAACATGCTGACCGCGTTCAAAATCACCTCGATCAACTCTGCCGACCCGGCCATGCAGCAACTGATGCGTGAAGCAGTGAACAATCCGGAAATCGCCAGCATCCTGACTAACATTGTCGGCATTCCGCTGGCTTCGCCAACGCTCGATTTCCTCGGGATACCGGTGAAATATCTAAGCTATACCGCGTCCGTTATTCCGATCATCCTGATGGTCTGGGCGATGTCTTACGTCGAACGCTTCTTCAACAAAGTGTTGCCGGTCGTCATCCGCAATCTGTTCACCCCGATGTTTTGTATCGCCATTATGGTACCGATGACGCTTCTGGTATTCGGCCCGATCGGCAACCTGATCGGCGGCGCGATTGGCGGCGTTTACAACTATCTCTATCACCTCAGCCCGACCATTGCCGGTTTCGTTGTCGGTGCTTTCTGGCAACCGCTGGTCACACTCGGCGTTCACTGGGGCATCACGCCGGTTACCGTCGGCAACTATGCAACGCTGGGCTACGACACCTTCACTGGTCTGCAAGCCTCGGCCGTATTCGCGATGACAGGCAGCATGTTTGGCGTTTACCTGAAAACCCGCAACCGTGAAATGAAAGGGATTTCCCTTTCCGCTGGCGTCACCGGCCTGTTCGGGATTACCGAACCCGCCATTTACGGTGTGGCCCTGCGTCTGAAAAAACCTTTCCTGTGCAGCTGCGTCGCAGGGGGTATCGGCGGTGCGATTGCCGGTTCTTTCAACGCGGTTTCATGGAGTTATTGCTTGCCGGGCATTGCGGTATTGCCGGTGTTCTTCAAAGAGG
This sequence comes from Rahnella sp. PD12R, assembly GCF_019200965.1. Lineage (NCBI taxonomy): Bacteria > Pseudomonadati > Pseudomonadota > Gammaproteobacteria > Enterobacterales > Yersiniaceae > Rahnella > Rahnella sp. PD12R. The sequence goes on from NZ_JAHTMS010000004.1 coordinate 296,501, forward strand.
GCCACATGCCGCAGTTCCTCGGTTTCCTGCTGTCGATTACCGTCGCCTTTGTTCTCGGCGCCCTGTTTACCTGGCTGGTCGGTTTCAAAGATGAGCCCGATGTGGCGGCCACGAAAAAGATCCAGGCTGAAAGTCAGCGCGCCGCACAGGCAGAAATGAATTAAACCGGATATTACATTTACCACGCGGGCTGCTACAGCCCGCCTCAAGGGAGAACGAAAATGAGTCAACAGTTACCGAAAGATTTCTTATGGGGCGGCGCAGTTGCGGCACATCAGGTTGAAGGCGGCTGGAATAAAGGCGGCAAAGGCGTGAGCATTTGTGACGTGCTTTCCGGCGGCGCACACGGCGTCGATCGCGTGATGACCGACGGCGTGCTGGAGGGTTACAGCTACCCTAACCACGAAGCTGTCGATTTTTATTCGCACTACAAAGAAGACATCGCGCTGTTTGCCGAAATGGGCTTCAAGTGTTTCCGCACCTCAATTGCCTGGACGCGCATCTTCCCGAACGGCGACGAATTACAGCCAAACGAAGCCGGTCTGCAATTCTACGACGATATGTTTGATGAACTGCTCAAACACAATATTGAGCCGGTGATCACCCTTTCCCACTTCGAAATGCCGTGGCATCTGGTGAAAGAATATGGCGGCTGGAAAAACCGTCAGGTCGTTGATTTCTTTGTACGCTTCAGCCAGGTCGTAATGGAACGCTACAAAAGCAAAGTGAAATACTGGATGACCTTCAACGAGATCAACAACCAGCGCAACTGGAAGTATCCGTTGTTCGGATATTGCTGTTCCGGCGTGGTGTTTACCGAGCAGGAAAATCCGGAAGAAACCATGTACCAGGTGCTGCATCACCAGTTTGTGGCGAGCGCCAAAGTGGTCAAACTTGGCCATCAGATCAACCCGGATTTCCAGATTGGCTGCATGATCGCCATGGTGCCACTGTATCCGTTCTCCTGCCATCCTGACGACGTCATGTATTCAGTCGAAGCGATGCACGAACGCTTCCTGTTCAGCGACGTCCATATGCGCGGTTACTACCCGGCGTATGCGTTGAAAGAGTGGGAACGCCGCGGTTTCAACATCAAAATGGAAGATGGCGATTTGCAGGCTTTGCGCGAAGGTTGCGCGGATTACATCGGCCTGAGCTACTACATGAGCAACGCGATTTCTGCGCATAACCCGAGCGATGACAACGGTTTGTCCGGCTTCGCAGGCAGCGTTCCGAATCCGCACGTAAAAGCCTCCGACTGGGGCTGGCAAATTGACCCGGTTGGCCTGCGTTACACCCTGAACATTCTGTATGAGCGTTATCAGAAACCGCTGTTTATCGTCGAAAACGGTTTTGGTGCCATCGACAAAGCGGGCGAAGACGGCGTCATTCATGATGATTACCGTATCGCTTATCTGAAAGCGCATATCGAGCAGATGAAGAAAGCTGTGCTGGAAGACGGCGTAGAGCTGATGGGTTATACCCCGTGGGGCTGCATCGATTGCGTGTCCTTCACAACCGGCCAGTACAGCAAACGCTACGGCTTTATACACGTGGATAAAAATGACGACGGCACCGGTACGATGGCGCGTTCTAAAAAAGAGAGCTTCGGCTGGTATCAGAAAGTGATTGGCAGTAACGGAGAAGTGCTTTAAAAATTGGGGCCGGCTCTTGGGGTCGGCTTTATTATTGATTAGGGAAGCTACCCGCTAATTTACAAAATTTATGACGACAAACTCTACCTAGCTTTCCCATTAACAATGTCCACAATGGCATCATAATCATACTGATAAACTACATTCTCTTTAAGAAACCTCATACACCCTATACTCTCATATCTTCCCAAGTAATAAACTATTCATTTTTCTCGGTCAAGGCAGATTTTTTCATTAAGTATCCCGCCATCAAGAGCGTACAGACTTCGTAAAATTTTTCATTTAACACCCTGTCCATACACATTCATGATAGTTTATTCATCTTATCAAAGATGAAAGTAGATCAACTCATTCACATTTAGTAATCAAATTAATTAATCAAGTAAGTTCAGCATAAACTTCTTGAAGTGAAATTAATGTAATTTCTAACTATGAACCAGAATCTCGGCCTAATCCGTGAATGGTTAGATCAACATCAAAAATAAATTCGCAAATATCTTTCACATCTTCGTTACCATCATGTGCCACCCAACTCTTAGACAAATGGTCGTAAGACTTGGCACTTAGACCATTCCCCAAAAATATATAAATTACAATATTCTATAACGTCTTGACCTTTCTCTAGTAAAGCACCTTGTATTTTTATTATACATAATGTCTTACTTTTCCATTCAAATCGTTCTACCGTAGAATCTGGAAAACTCAAATTTTTCACCAGATCATAATGCATCTCCTTCATTTTAGGCGAAATCAATTTCAACACACCTTATCAATAAATACAAACATCCTCAATGCTTTATAACGCACATCAATTAGCGTTCTAAAACTACACTGCTAAAATATCATCAATTATTTCCAATACCTCTGATGTGATATCATTTTGATTACATTCAATCCGCCACTTTTTTAAAACGGATCTGTCAATATCAATTTCCCTTTGGTTTGCATACAGAGAAATATCACTCATAGCAAAAATAGCATCAAATTTGTTATCATAGGATGTGTCATGACAGAAAACTCTAAATAGAACCAACCACAAGTCCTTTATAACATTCGGTTCAGCCACAACACTATTGTTATACGGGGATGAAAACAAATCTTTAACAAATCCAATGTCCTCATAAAAATCATATTCTTTGCAACTCAATGCTTTATTTATTGCAGTTATTTTATTAACTAAGTTATAGCTGTTATTTAAAATCATCAATTTACTCCAGGAAATTTTTCAGGGGTTGAGATCGGAATATGGACATCATTAATCAAAGATGGATCGTAGTTTGGGCTTGATTCATTGAATATACCAGGAGAGTGATAAACACCTCGAGAGTCCATACTTTTCTTTCCATCAAAGATTCTGACAATCCACCCACGATGAGCATTTGAGCCAGCAGGTGCTAAAGGATCAATTCCATGGATACGCACCGTCATTGTTCCTCCAGATAAACCTTTCCATTTGTATTCATAACCATATTCGCCAAGATAGCCACTTGGCGGTGTAAGTTTACGTACTTTCGACTCTTCAGAAATCACTATTAAAATACTACCATCTGGATTTCTAATCACCCCAGAAAGTTCGAGTATCGCTTTATTTTGGAATGCAACAACCTTAACTCCACTCCTCCCACCCCGCCCAATAAGCTTTATAGCCCCCTGAGCTAACCCCTTAATCAAAAACAGCAACTCCAAAGCAGCTTCAATATCGGCACCCACTTCCTGTGCTTCATTCTCCAACTCCAGAAGCGGTTCGCTGGTATCTGTTTCTTCCAGTACGGCTTTGTTAAATTCACTGGCAGCTTCCATGCTGCTGGTATTGATGCCCATCGTACTCAAAACTGCCATTTGCTGGTCGGCTTATCTTATTCACAAAAATGGACAGCGCCGATCCTGAACTGGAATTTAATATTGACACAACCGGCGATTTATTTTGAATGGTGCCTTGAGAAAGTCATTACGTTGTAATCTTATAAGCGTAATACATAACTCTGAACACTCTGGTGTTATCAATGTTCCTTCATTTTAATTGCTTGCCAATAAACTCCTTAATTTAATAAAAAACTCTAACTACTCCTTCCGAAGAAATAACAAGAAACCATCTTTATTCTTTACGGGTTTAGGATAGTCCAAACGTATTGTTTTTATTTCAATATCAAACTCACTTTCAAAATCAGCAATCACTTCTGTGCCAACTTCAGATGCTAATTCTTCGTCATCCTCACTAATCACCCCGTCAAAATAAAAATCTATTACAATCTTTTTATCATAAAAAAAACCAATTACCGCCCGAATATTAGGCGTAATACTTCCAAGTAAAGCACTTTGCATTGAAAGCCTAAAGTATCCATTTAAATCATTGTTATACATTTATCACGCTCCAATTTTAGTTAAGGTCTTGACGGTACAACGTGTACACCTTTCTTGCTGTAATGAACAATGCCATTGCTTGTTGGTAATAGTGCGCCAGTATCTCGTTCTACATAGTTACCAATTACTCGACCAAAATCAATCCTTTCTTTGGATCCTGGCATTCCCACCAAAATGTTGCCCACTTGTTTTCCTGAACCAATTTCTGAAAGTAGTGAGTTGGGTAAGACGGTAAGGATGCTTTTATTCAAACCTGACTCTAAGGATATTTTATATTCATTAGTTCCTAGTATATGCTTATTTTGTTTCGATTGTTCAATTATGACTGTAGGCTTTTGTATTACGTATATTCCATTATTAGCACCTTCTATTTCATCCAATATTTTAACGGTTTCATTAACTTCATCTATTCGAGCCGCTTCACTCACCTTCGACACTGAGCCAGCAACTTTAGCTTCCCCCGCACCCACAAAAAATGACCCGATCAAACCCAATATTCTCGTGGCCATTTCTGCCTGATCGCCCAGTGAGGCATGGCTGGCATTATCCCATTCATCAGCGGCAGCTTTCTTTGCAGCATTCAATGTCTGTTTGGCGTCTTGCAATAACCCTTCAGCACAAACATTACCCAGCCTGATATTCTCGCCCAGAATGGCCGCATCAAGTGATAATTCCTCTGTCGTCTGGCTCAGACTGAACTGTACTGCGCTGTTTCCCAGATGTTCTACCCCTGAGACCAAATCCCAGCCCAGGCCAAGTACGCCCCGTACAACGCCAGCGCCTGTTTCATTTGCCGCATTGAAGACCTCGCCTACCGTCCCCGCACCTTCTATTTTTCCCGGGCGCAGTTTACCAATCAGCCCTCCGGCGTAAGCATCCCCGGATTTCAGCACGCTTCCCATATCCAGGAAATGCCTCGCTTTAGCTAGCAGGCCATGTTCCATATCCTCTTTTCTGGCTTTCATTTTCTCCAGCGCTGCGGATGTTACCGGCGGGTTATTACAGGGCACGGTATTATCTTTCACGCTAACCAGAGGGGGTTCGACTAAGGTGTACAATGAACCAACGCAGTTCATATTATTCATACCGACCAGAGAACCGTGCCGGGCGGCTGGCTTTCCTTCAACAAAAACTGTCGGGCTACCGGTTAATATGATGCAGTCTCCACTCGCCAGCGACGTTCCGGAAGCAACGCCTGACCCGGTATTGCCCTGACTTCCGGCAATCACTGACCCGACGTTTAAAACCGAACATCCGCGCGCCCACACCGTGCTGGCATATTGCTTTTGGCTAACCAGCGTCTGGAAACTGTCAAATGGCACGGGAACGATCCCCACGATACAAACATCAGGAGCGGAGCTCACTGCCTTAAATGCCGCTTCGCCGTCAGCTATGTGCTTATCCGCCATAACATGCTCCCTTTGCCATCACCGGTACGATGCAGCCCAATATCCCTTCACGAAAATCCAGTGAGCGCGGCACAGTTAATCGCCAGGTGGCGTGAATAAGCCTTTCATCCAGATCGAAAGTCAGCGTGTCAAGATTGGGAGCAAGCGTATGGTTTTGATTTTTTCCGTTGGTCAGGACGCAAATCGGTTGGTATTCAGGCAACGCTGTCAGTAACTGATGAGACTCAGGAAACAGTCCTTTCAAAAGTATGGGTTTTCGGCCGTTGAGATAGCCGGGATAACGCATCTCAGGGTGAGCTGACTGATAGAAATGAACATCAAAATCATCTGGCAACAGAGGAAAACGGTTATTACGCCACGTTTCATCGTAGGTTCCGGCAAAGCGTAAACGCGGTTCCCACCAGCGGGATATTGGCCCCAGCCCCTGCGGGACGCCGATACAGGCAAGATCTGTTAACTGCCCGTCATCAATTTGCGGTGCAGGGTAGGAGATTGACGTGTCCATCTGAACAATGTCAGGATAGAAACCATGACCAATCGGATTTTGCTGGCATATTTTTTCCGTGCCATCAGCCTGCAGCCAGCGCCCGCCCAAAGCATATTCATAGCGCAGAGGGATCTGGGAAATTTCCTGCGGTGGCGTAAGTTGCCAGCCGTTATGATGATATTCCCACTGTCGGGTGCCATGTAAGCACAGCGATTTAGTAAAGCTGCCTATGCTAATACTTGCCGTCCAGTCAGTGACGCGGCGTTCCTTTTCTGAATACGCCACACCAGTAACATGAATATCGGTTTGCTTTTTATAAAGAACTAAATCCGTTTCACATTTCAAACTACTGGTCTGAGGATCGCCATAATACTCATCCGCCACCACTAATGGCCGCTGCTCTTCTGACAGGTCGGCCAGAAGACCGTTACCCTTCAAGCGAAACGTTCCCCGAAAAGCGACCACATCAAAAAGCACGCCATAAACGCCGTACTTTTCAAAAACCATATGCGGAAAGGGGGTGTAATTCTCCAGTTCAATCATCGCCACATTCCTTGTGTTAGTTGAGTTCAACTTTTTTACCGGTCATTTTCACCGGCCCGCTGGCGGCAAACTGGAATTCATTACCGTTGATCGTCACTTTGCCTGCGCTGCTCATGCAGAGCGTGCTGGCACCGCAGGTCAGTTCGATTTTTCCGGCGTCCATGCTTATCACGCTACCTGCTACATTGATGGTCAGACTGTCCTTGACCTTGAGCGTGTAGGTTGCGCCAATGTCAATATCCTGCGATTTACCGACCTTCTCATGATCAAAACCTGTCACCTCGCAGTCCTGGTCATTGGCCACTTTTACGTGGCGATCGTGGTTGACGGTCAGCGTCTGATCGTTGTCCACCGTCACCTCACGATCATTGGCCACAGAGATCTTCTGATCATGCCCGGCCGCTTTCTCCTTCCCGACGGTGATCGTCTGCCCTTTCCCTACCGTTTCGGTATGGTCAACTGCCACGTCCGTTGTCCGGTTGTTCAGAACCTTAGTCTTCATGTCTTTCTGCGCGTGCATCGACAGGAGTTCCTGGCTCGTCGCATCCTCGAACATCAGCTCGTTGTAACCGCTGCCCTTATACGTTTGCGAGCGGATCGCCATCTGCGTTTTGGTTTCTGGCAGGCTGCCGGGAGAACGGTTGCTGGCGTGATAGGTGCGACCGGTGATGATCGGCTGATCCGGGTCGCCATTGAGGAAGTCGACAATCACCTCCTGCCCGACGCGCGGTATGGCGATGTTGCCGAAACCGGTACCGGCCCACGCCTGAGAAACGCGTATCCAGCAGGAACTGTAGTTGTCGGCCTGGTTATAGCGATCCCATGCGAATTTGACACGCACGCGGCCGTGCTCATCACAAAAGATTTCCTCTCCCGGCGGGCCGGTGACTATCGCGATTTGCGGCCCGTCTACGCGGGGTTTGGGATGTGGCATCGCCCGCCACGTCTGGGTCGCGGGGATCACTTCAAATTCGTTGAGCAGCGTCGTGCCCTGGCCTTCGTTGCCTATCCATGCCTGTGGCTGGTCGCCGTGCATTTCACTGGCCACCACCTGCCAGTTCACATTCAGGTCTTCACGCGGATGGGCGCTCAGGGCAAAGCAGACACCAGGATACAGCTCCGGCGTATTGCTGCTGCCTACCGCGATATCGGCATTGTTACGCCAGCCTTCAATCTGATATTTGGCAAAATCCGCGCCGTGCTGTTCGTCTTTGAAACGCCCGGGATAATCATAGATTTCATACAGATCGTGCTGGAACTTCATCCGCGGTGGCAGGGCCTGATACTGCGCCTGCCAGTTGGGCGCGGTGAAGGTGTAATCCTGCGTGACAACTTCAGATGGCCTGATACTGGCGCTGCGGCGAAAATGGCTGATGCAATACGTCTGAGCCTCGGAGGCCGCATTCGGGTTATACGCAAACGAGCCGATATGGCTCAGCGCGCTGCAGTTATCCGCAAAAGTGAGCTTCTGATCATTCGCCTTGAGATATTCCTGCTCATAAAAGAAGATCCCCTCTTCTGCTGCCAGCCGGGTGATAAATTCAAAATCGGTTTCCATAAACTGGACACAAAACTCCCGCCAGTTATGGCTGGCGCGAAATAACGTGTCGTATTTCACAATTTCCATTTCGCTGAGCAATGGCTGGAGAATCGCGGAGATATTCAGATTCTGAAAACTGCGGCAGTTGCGACGTAAAGAGCTGCGCCAGAAGTTGGGGCGGATCGTCATGCGGTACAGCGTCTGGTGTTTACCGGTGTCTCCCTGCTCGCAAAAAGTCACGATGCCGCGAACCCTGCGCTTTATTTCGTCACCCTGCCAGATCACCAGCGTTGCCACTTCATCCAGCACTTTTTCAAACCCGATAGCCGGATCACTGCTGACCAGCACAACACCCAGGGTAAAGAGTTCTGAGTAGGTTTGGGAAAGGGTAAAATTCAGGACGGCAAATGTGTCTTTGGGGGTTTTTCCGACATTGATGGTAAAGCGGGTTCCATTGAGTGGCATGATGTCATTCCTTCGATGCACTGGGGATAACGCCCTGCATATGACATGCAGGGCGTTGACTTATAACCTGAGGGATCAGGCTTCCAGCGGTGCGCGCCAGTCATCCGCGCCAGAAGTACCGGCAGAGACGTGTTCCCATTCAATTTTGCGATAAGCCAATGAGACTTCGATCAATTGAGTGAATTCACGTTTTGCTGGGTCCTGGCAGTGCGGCATATGGCAGTTGATATCCACGATAGTGGAATCAGTCAGACGGGTAGTGAAGAAATGCTCCTGCTTTCCTTCAACGGAAGTACGGAACCATTTTAGTTCGGTCGTAGGCAGCATTTCACCTGAGGCCAATGCGTTATAAAGCAACGGAACCGCTTTGTTCAGCGCCACGGTAAAAATAAATGGTTTATGTGCACGCTGACCTGCAGGCTGGCCTGATTGCGGATCAGTTGGAACGGTCACAATATGCTGAAATTCTTGTACCAGCATTTCATTTTCGTGTCCCTGGACATAAATATTACCCACTGATTCTGACGTGAAAGCGCCAGCGGTAATATTGCCCTGAGTCTGACCATTCATTGAAATATAACATGGGGTTGGCATCGTAAAACTCCTTGTAAATAATACATACCACGGATTTTAAATTCCCCCCAATCCATGAAATCCTATAGAGCCTGACATTTGTTATATGGAAAAGATAAAGAAACCATACATCAAAGATTAGGTTAATTTTCGGAAATAACTTTCCAAAACATCTGTATAGAAATGCATCCATGAAATGAGGTCGGCAGTAAAATAACACCTAAACGTAAACTAGCAAATAATAAAAAACGTAAAAACCTACAATTTAAAATATGAATAAACGCTCTATTAATCATATAAATAAACGATGCATCCTTATTAAACAGCAATTAAATTCAACAAAAACAATGTGATAAACGCATAACCAAGACGGCTATAAATCAGATTTTAATTTTTTTGCTGATAGTTATGTACAAACAATTTTTTATAATGGTAATTTAGTCAACCTTGAAATGGAAATAACGACCCATAAACCAAACCACAGCATATATAAAGCAACATAAACTTTATCTATGAAAGCCATCATATAACTGACAGGCATGTAACATTAAGGATGATTCAATATGAGCAATACCAAAGACGGCAGTGTCGCTCCTAAAGAGCGAATTAATATTCGCTATGTGCCAAAAGCGGATGGATTAAGTTCTGAAGTTGAGTTACCACTAAATCTCCTGGTAGTCGGTGATATGAAAGGCCGGCCGGAAGATGCGCCAATCGATGAGCGCTCTGCAGTATCTATTAATAAAAATAATTTTAACTCTGTGATGAGTGAAACAGGGATCAACCTGAACTTTAGCGTTGAAAACTCGCTTAGCGATAAGAAAGGGGAAGATATCCAGGTCGAGATGGATATTAAAGCGATGGAGGATTTCTCCCCGGATAACATCGTTAAGCAGGTGCCTGAGCTGAGAAAACTTCTGGAGTTGCGTGAAGCACTGGTTGCACTGAAAGGTCCGATGGGCAATGTCCCGGCTTTCCGGACTCAATTGCAAGCTTTGTTGGACCAGGAAGAGTCACGATCACAGCTCCTGAAAGAACTTGATATCGTCAATAAGCCATAATTTTAAAAGGGATTTTTACTATGTCATTACAGGAAGAACTGTCTGCATCCGTTGCTGAATCTGGCGTACAACAAAAGTCGCTTCTGGATGAGATTATGGCGCAAACACGCATCCAGCCGGAATCAGATGGTTACGATATAGCCAGACAAGGGGTTGCTGCATTTGTGTCCAGCATTCTTGAATCTGGCAGCCATGCAGAACCCGTCAACAAACTTGCCGTTGACCGCATGATTGCTGAGCTGGATAAAAAACTCAGCCAGCAGATGAATAATATTCTGCATGCTGATGCTTTTCAGCAGGTTGAATCATTCTGGCGCTCAATGAAGTTGTTGGTCGATCGTACAGATTTTAAAGAAAACATTAAAATCAATATCTTGCATGCAACGAAAGAAGAGTTACTGGAAGATTTTGAGTTTGCGCCAGAAATTGTTCAGTCCGGCTTTTATAAACATGTTTACTCATCCGGGTATGGCCAGTTTGGCGGTGAACCGATCGCTTCCATCGTCGGCAGCTACGCGTTTAACAACTCCGCACAAGATATGAAGCTGCTGAATTATGTCAGTGCAGTCGGTGCGATGGCTCATGCGCCATTCCTGACTTCCGTCTCGCCAGATTTCTTTGGTCTTAACTCATTCACCGAACTGCCAACAATCAAAGACATTTCGTCTATTTTCGAAGGCCCGGCCTACACCAAATGGCGTGCGTTACGAGAAACTGAAGATGCGCGCTATCTGGGGCTGACAGCACCCCGCTTCCTGTTACGTCTGCCTTATTCGCCTGTCGAGAATCCGGTTAAAAAATTCAATTATCAGGAAGATGTCAGCCATAACCATGAAGATTATTTATGGGGAAATACGGCATATCTTCTGGCAAGCAGCCTGACAGATAGTTTTGCCAAATACCGCTGGTGTCCGAATATCATCGGTCCTCAGAGCGGTGGTGCAGTGAATGACCTTCCGGTTCATATGTTTGAAGCCTTGGGGCAAACACAGGCAAAAATTCCCACTGAAATTTTGATCACCGATCGCCGCGAATTTGAACTGGCAGAAGAAGGCTTTATCACGCTAACGATGCGTAAAGGCAGTAATAATGCCGCATTCTTCTCCGCAAACTCCGTACAAAAACCGCGAAAATTCCCCGGCACCCCGGAAGGCAAAGTGGCTGAAACGAACTATAAGCTGGGGACACAACTCCCTTATATGTTCATCATCAACCGCCTCGCTCATTACATTAAAGTCCTTCAGCGTGAACAGATCGGCTCGTGGAAAGTGCGTAACGATCTGGAGCGTGAACTGAACAACTGGATTAAACAATACATCGCCGATCAGGAAAACCCACCTGCTGATGTGCGCAGCCGTAAACCATTACGCGCGGCCAAAATTGATGTGCTGGATGTCGATGGCGATCCGGGCTGGTATCAGGTCGCAATTTCTGTTCGCCCGCACTTCAAATACATGGGTGCCAACTTCGAACTTTCACTGGTTGGAAGACTGGATAAGGAATAAGCATGATGATGCCAGGCCGGAAAAGGGATGTCTCTGCCAGTTTGTTTGAACGCATCGGGGGGGAAACTTCGGGTTTCTCCCATTCAGTGCAAGTCGAGAGCTTACAAAAATCGATTAAACGCAATCTGCGCAACATTCTTAATGCCCGACCTGGCAGTTGCCAGAGCACCTTAGAGCTGGGCGTTATCGACCTCAATGACGCAACGGCAACCTCTGCTGATTTCCGAAAAACGGTCGAGCATGCCATTCAGGAATGTATTGAGCATTATGAACCCAGAGTAAGAAAAGCTGAGGTCCAGGCGCTCAATAACGAAGGATATAACCCGATGGATCTTAATTTCCATATTGTTGCCCATGTGGATTTTAACGGCCTCCGGGATGTCGTGGAATTCAATATGCAACTCGATAACCATCACCACTATCAACTGGATTAAGCACCATGTCATTTGAGGAAAAATATTTCCGGGAAGAGCTCGATTATTTACGTCAGTTGGGGAAACTACTGGCTAAAGAAAAACCTCATCTGGCCCCGTTCTTAGCAGAAAAAGAAGCCGATCCTGACGTCGAACGTTTGCTGGAAGGTTTTGCTTTTCTGTCTGGCAACATGCGTTCAAGAATTGAAGATGAATTCCCGGAACTCACGCATAGTCTGCTCAACATGCTGTGGCCCAATTATCTTCGTCCTACACCCAGCATGACCATCATGGAATATGTTCCCGATCCTAAAACTGTGACGACAGCATTTAAGGTATCTGAAGGCGCTCAGGTTATGAGCCCTTCGGGCGAAGTCACCGGTAAAAAATTAGATAACAGCTCAGGGGATCCGCTCCCTTCGTGTAAATTTAATTTAGGTCGTGATATCTGGTTGCTTCCTTTAAGTCTGGAGAGCGTTTCTTCAAATAACAGCCATAAACATGGCATGATCGACATTAATTTTCTGACAGGGAAGCAACAAAATCTCAGCGCTCTGGACTTTGGGAAAATACGTTTATGGCTTGGCAACGACGATAATTACACTCGCTACCAAATTTATTTGTGGTTCTGTGAGTATATGACCGATGTTGAGTTAGTCGTTGGAGAGAAAATAATACACTTGCCCGATTTCAGGCTATATCCTGTTGGTTTTGAAAAACAGGATGCCTTGCTGCCGTATCCTAAAAACGTTTACAGCGGTTATCGCGTACTACAAGAATATCTCTGTTTTCTGGACAGTTTTTTCTTCTTCGATATCACCGGTGTACAATCTCTGCCTGAAGATTTAGTGGCCGAACAGTTTACTCTGCGTTTGCATTTCTCTCGCCCGCTGCCGGCAGATTTAAAATTAAGAAAAGACTCCCTGCGTTTATATTGCACGCCCGCTGTTAATCTTTTTTCAGAAAGTGCAGAAACGATTGTTCTGGATGATGCCTCTACCCAATATTTTTTGGAAGCTCATCATCAGACTGCAGAGTGCTACGATATTTTCTCTGTGGACAGCGTTCAAAGCGGCTTACGTAATATCAAAAGAAACGGAAAGTCTGCTGAGACTATTACGCACACTTATGTGTCCTTCGAAAGCTTTCAGCATCAGGTTGAATATGCTCAGCAACGCGAGGCTTTATATTATCGCGTGAAAACACAAAGCTCGCTCACCAACCCCGGCTTCGAGCATTACATTTCTTTCGTACACGGCGACGGTACGTATCAGAAACAGCAATACATTGAAGATAATGAAGAAATTGTCTCCATTATGCTGACCTGTACAAATCGCGATCTTCCCGCACAACTCAAGATTGGTGATATTAATCTGGCAAGCGGAAAAGATCCGGCGATTACTTCATTCCGTAATGTGACCAGACCTTCATTGCCTTTATATCCAATTCTCGACGGCAGCCTTCACTGGTCTCTGCTGTCGAACATGAGCCTTAATTATTTGTCATTGCTGGATCTTGAGGCGTTAAAACAGGTACTTCGCACTTACGATTTACCCGGGATCCACCACCCTCAGGCGGCACGTTTATCGCAACAGAAGCTGGATGCAATGGAGCAGATTGAAACCCACCCTGTCGATCGTTTATTTAAAGGCGTGCCGGTCCGCGGTCTGGCCTCCACGATATCCATCCGGCAGACACCTTTTGTCTGTGAAGGCGATCTGTATTTACTGGGTACTGTGCTCTCACATTTCTTTTCGCTCTATGCCAGCGTGAACAGTTTCCACATATTGAAAGTGGTCAATATCGATAATCAGGAGTGCTACGAATGGCCGGAAAGAATAGGTCAGCACGCGCTGATTTAATGACAAAGATCCCTTTCAGCGATGTTCGTCGTTATAACTTTTATGCGCTGGTAGAGGCCATTCATAAGCAAACCGGGACTTATGAAAAAATATCCTTGCAGACTGAGCCTCATGAAGAAGCCGTTCGCTTCGAAGCTGATGCGAGCATTGCTTTTCCCATAAGCGATGTGCAGGAACTCAGGGTGAATCAATCAAATCAGATCATCATGACGACTGCATTTCTGGGCCTACATGGAAGTCAGTCTCCAATGCCGGGGTATTACCTGGATAATCTTGCCTGGGAATCTGCGCAAGGCGAGAGAAAACTGACTGATTTTTTGGATATGTTTTCCCACCGCTGGACGCAGTTTATCTATCACATCTGGCGAAAATATCGGTACTACGTTTGTTTCCGCAACGGTGGAACTGATGATTTCTCTCAACGGATGTATGCCTTAGTCGGACTTGGTAGTCAGAGCATCCGAGGTCGCATGGCGATCAACCACAGCAAAATGCTGGCTTATGCCGGCGCGCTGGCCAATCCGGGACGCTCACCAGAAGTTATCTGCAGCCTGGTCTCTCACTGTTTTGATCTTGACGAAGTGACCTTGCAAGGCTGGCAGTTACGGAAGATGAATATTGCACCAGAGCAGCAAAATCGACTTGGCAGCAGAGGCATTCTTGGCTGCAAAATTAATGGGAAGTCGGTGCTGGGCCAGAACTTTTCTATTGGCAGCACAGTGCCGGATCGTGGTGGCAAATTCCTGTTATGCATAGATAACTTATCCCGCGAACGTTTCCTTTCCTTTCTTCCGAATGGGGAGAACTTTCTACCTTTGACACTTTTCGTCGCATTCATCTTACGCGATCAGTTTGCCTGGGATTTACGTCTGGGAATTGCACCTGACCAGGTAGGTGGAATGACGTTAGGCAATGAACAAAATTCCCTGCTGGGATGGACTAGCTTTCTTGGAAATCCCGCCCGGCATCCTCACGTGAAAATCGCCGTGAGATCGTAATCAAAACATATAAATGGAGCGCAGTATGGCAAAGGATACACAACAGCAGCCATCACTCTCATTACAGATTTTGAATGGTAATGAACTTGAAAGTGGCCGGGCGGCGAAATGCCTTTTCAATACCGACGGTGGTGATATTGGTCACGCTGAAAACTGCCACTGGTCAATTCAGGATCGGCAGAAAAAAATCGGGGAAAAATCCTGCGCTATCAGCTGGCATGATGGCACGTTTTGCATGCAAAGCTTCGCAAAAAATCTGCTGATAAATCAGTCTGGTGTCACCCATAACTCCGGGTTAATCCGCCTCCGGCAAGGAGACGAAATCCACATTGGCTCACTTCGGATGAAAGCGCAGTTTCATCTTGGAGATGAGGTGAACTATGACATGCAAAACGCTACGCCAGAAACCATCGTGATGAACCGCGATCAGCTGACAGAAACGTTGTTAACAACCGACGGGCAGCCAGCTTACCAAAATACGATGCCTTATCGTGAAACGGCACCGACCTTAGTTAACAGCTTTTCCCAGGATCCGCTTGCGGCATTGCAGAAGGAAAGTCTGACAACGCTCCATGCCGAGTTTTCTGCATTCGATGATCCTTCCTATATGCAGTATTCACACCGTATCCATCCGACCGCACCCGGTTCTGATATTTCCCCAAATGGCGGAATAGATAATCCTTTTATGGACTTACCTGATGCAAGAAATAATCCGTACACGCTCTCAGATGATGAAGTTAATCGTCAGAAGAATGATCTGACCTATCGGCACGTCGCTATCACACCTTTGATGCGCGGATTAGGCCACGCGGTGCCTTTGAATAATTCCCAGGATGCGGATGATTTTCTGGAAGAGATTGGCCGTACGTTACAGGCAGCGGTAAAAGGGTTACTCGATTTACAATTTCAACAAAACAGCCTTTCCGATAAACATCTGCGCCCTTTAGAAGACAATCCGTTACGTCTGAATCTCAATTACGAATCAGCGCTGAGTGTGTTGTTTGCCGATCAAAAAAGCCCGGTGCATCTGTCAGCCCCGGCGGCAGTTTCAGAAAGTCTCCGCAATATGAAATTGCATAATCAGGCAAATCAGATAGCCATCGTTGAAGCCCTGAGGATGATGCTTGACGCATTTTCACCCGAGCAATTGATGAATCGTTTTGCTCAATATCGCCGCAGCCACGAACACCGTCAGGATATGGATGATGCATGGGCATGGCGCATGTACTGCAATTACTACACGGAACTGGCATCAAGCCGCCAGCTCGGTTTTGAAAAACTCTTTAACGAAGTGTACGCCCAGGTTTATGACCGTGTATTACGCCAGGCGAACCGGGAGACAAGCACATCATGAGATGGCGTTTTCTCCTGTCGATTTCGCTGATATGCCTGATGTCCGGCGCTATCACGGGTTGCCAGACCATAAAAAAAATAGGCCAGGTTATCGGTGATCCCGACATCAAGGTGGGTGAAAACGCGGCTCAACCCTCTGACATGACCGTAATGTTGCTTACCGAGCCAGACATCAACCCAAATGACAGCGGTGAGCCTTCTCCGGTGAGCATCCAGCTTATTTACATGAGTGAAGATTCTAAGCTCAGGGAAGCAGATTTCGATCAGATCACGACTAACAAGCTGGATGACGTTCTGGGTAAGAACTACATCGATCACCAGGATTTCAACTTATTGCCAGACACCATGAAAACATTACCGCTTACGAAATTAGAACCCGCCACGCGCTATATCGGCGTAGTGGCCTATTTTTCTGACGATCAGGTAACCGAATGGAAATCAATTGAGCGCGTTACAGGCATCGGCCATCACTACCACCTGCTGGTACATGTTCGTGACAACAGTATCGAATTAAAAAATGAGGATGAATGATCGTGGCAACCATGAAAAATAAAGTGATCTGGCAGGAAGGGCTGTTTGTGAAGCCTCAACATTTTCAGCAACTTCAGCGTTATAACGACTATGTGGTTCACAACCGTTTGTCTGCTATCAGTAATTTGAACTGGGGATTCACTGAGCTCGATATTGATGAAACGCAGCTAAAACACGGCAAAATCAGTATTAACAAGGCGACCGGCTCAATGCCAGACGGCACGGTATTTAGTATTCCTGATCAGGATATCCTGCCTGTCCCGCTGCTCGTTACTGGCATGAACTCCACTGCCAGCCGGGATATTTTTCTGGTTTTTCCTATCATCAGTGACGTTATCAATGAAGTGGAAGGCATGCACAGTGCCGGACAAAGCTCCGGGCGTTACCGGATTAATTACAGTGACGTTCGCGACCTGCACACCAATGAAGGTGATGCCAGCCAGCTGGCATTAGGCCAGCTCATTCCTCGGTTAATGACCGCCGCTGATGATTTGAGTGCCTGGGTTACAGTCCCGGTTTGTCGCATCAAAAATCGCCATTCTGATGGACGCCTGGAACTGGATCCTGATTTTATTCCAGGCAGCCAGACTGTTCAGGCCAGCGCAGCATTACGCAGATATCGGGATGAAATTACCTCCGCGCTGGCGAGCAGAGCTTCAGAACTGGCCGGCAGGATTGGCTCCCCTTCACAACAGGGTATCGCCGACGTCGCTGAATTTATGATGTTGCAAATGTTCAACAAAAATCAGACCAGGTTTACTCACCGCGCAGCCTTATCGAGGCTGCATCCTGAAGCGTTTTATCTGGATTTAATCTCGCTGTATGGCGAACTGGTGACGTTTACCGAAGACACCCGATTGCCCGATAAACTTGAATCCTACCAGCACGATAACCTGACTGCGACGTTTGGCCAGATCATGCCACGTCTGCGAAAAGCGCTGGGAACCGTTCTTGCACCAAGAGCCATGAACCTGCCATTTAGCTACATGGATGGCATCTACGTTGCCCTCGTAAACGACGCGACATTGCTTCAGTCGGCAAACTTTGTACTGGCAGTCAAATCGCAGTTGCCGCACGAGATATTGCAACGTCAGTTTATACAGCAATCGAAGATCAGCTCAGTCGAAAAAATACGCAATGTCGTCAGCGTTCAGGTGCCAGGTGTTCCGTTAGTCACTCTGTCAACCGCCCCGCGGCAGATCCCTTATCACGCCAATTACGTTTACTTCTCCCTGGATAAAAACAGTCCTGCATGGTCAGAAATCATGAAACAAAACGGCATTGCGCTGCACGTATCGGGATCATTCCCTGAACTGGATCTGCAGCTCTGGGCAATAAGGGGATAACGCAATGAGCGAGATGCCATCAGTTTCCGCGATCCCTCCGGAAGAGGTCAGTGAAGAAGGCCAGCGCCAGTATCGCCTGACATTACGTGGTAACAGCCTGAATACAATGATTGATGCCGCGACTCCGCTGCTGGGTATGGTGCTTCGTCTGAAAAGCATGAGCAGCCGTGGATTACCGGAGCACCTCTTTGGTCAGGTTGTGACCGATATACGCGCCATAGAACAGCTTCTTCAAAACCACGGTTACGAGCCGGGTACGATCATATCTTTCCGTTATGTGCTGTGTACTTTTATAGATGAAACGGCGTTGGGTCAGGGCTGGTCAACACAGAACGACTGGATCAAACAGTCTTTACTCGTGCATTTCCATAATGAAACCTGGGGCGGGGAAAAAGTCTTTATCCTGCTGGAAAGACTGATGGGTGAACCCAAGCGATATCAGGATCTTCTGGAGTTTTTATATCTGTGTTTTTCACTCGGATTTCGTGGTCGCTACAAAGTCAGCGCTCAGAACAACGATGAATTTGAGCAAATTTTTCATCGTCTTCATCACATCCTGCACCAGCTCAGAGGTGAAAGCGCTTTCCCTCTGCTTCATCAGAATAAGAAAGGGGCAAATGGCGCTTACCGGTTAGTCCAGCGGCTGAGTATTAAGCACCTTCTGGCGGGTGGTATCACCATTCTGGTTGCGACCTACCTGTTCTATTTGCTTCGTCTGAACACACAGACTCAGGACATTTTGCATCAACTGAATAACCTACTGAGATAGGAAAAAGGAGTTTTCTATGATCCAGATAGACCTGCCTGTATTAGTCAACCGACTGAATATCATATCAAAACAGGCATTAGAAATGGCTGCTGCTGAATGCGTGACTCAACAGGCAATGGAAATTACTGTTGCTCAGGTACTGTCGCAAATGCTGATGACGCCACGCAGCGATGTCCGCGTCATCATCGAACAAACTGACATCGATATTGATGAATTGCATGATGCACTCAGATTGGCCGGGGAAGGCCGCAGCCAATCAGCCGACAGCTACCCGAGTTTTTCGCCACTACTGGTCGAATGGCTGAAAGATGCGTGGCTTCTGGCTTCAGCAGAAATGCAGCTTTCGCAATTACGCGGAGGGATACTCCTCCTCGCTTTGCTTCACACGCCGCTCCGCTATGTTCCCGCAGATGCAGCGCAGTTACTGACACGCATAAATCGCGACCTGCTGAAGCAGGAATTTGCCAGCTGGACGAAAAACTCAGCGGAATCAGTCATCTTAAATGGTGAAACGCAAAGCCGTAGCCTGCTCTCAGGCGAAGAGAGTCTTCTGGCCCGCTATTCCAGCAATGTTACCGATGACGCCCGAAATGGAAAACTCGATCCCGTCCTGTGCCGCGATAACGAAATTGATCTGATGATCGATATCTTATGCCGCCGGCGAAAGAACAACCCGATTGTTGTCGGTGAAGCGGGGGTGGGAAAAAGCGCACTGATTGAAGGCCTGGCGTTGCGTATGGTTGCAGGTCAGGTGCCGGAGAAATTGCAAAATACCGATCTGGTTACGCTGGATTTGGGCGCGCTTCAGGCGGGAGCCTCTGTTAAAGGCGAATTTGAAAAGCGTTTTAAAGGGATTATGGCGGAGATCCGGCAGGCGGCACGTCCGGCGATCCTTTTCATTGATGAAGCCCATACGCTGATTGGTGCCGGGAATCAGCAAGGCGGGCTGGATATTTCCAATCTGCTCAAACCGGCTCTGGCACGTGGTGAGCTCAAAACAATCGCAGCCACGACCTGGAGTGAATACAAAAAGTATTTCGAAAAAGACGCAGCTCTCTCGCGGCGTTTTCAGCCGGTTAAAGTCTCAGAACCTACCGCAGCAGAAGCCACTGTTATTCTCCGGGGCCTGGCGTCCGTGTATGAACAATCTCATGGTGTCCTGATTGACGATGAAGCTCTCCGCGCAGCGGCCATACTCAGCGAACGCTATATATCGGGACGTCAGCTTCCTGATAAAGCCATTGATGTTCTCGATACCGCCTGCGCGCGGGTAGCGATAAATCTGTCTTCTCCACCGAAACAGATCTCAGCGTTAACCACTGCAAACCATCAATACGAAGCAGAAATTCGTCAGCTTGAGCGCGAACAACGCATTGGTTTACAGCAGAATAATTCGCGGTTAGAAGAACTGCATCAGCTTCACGAAGACGTTCAAATCCAGCTGAACGAACTGGATATCGGCTGGCAGAATCAGCGCGATTTAGTTCATCAAATCATTACGTTGCGCCATGAGCTTTTACACGCCGAAGATGCAGAATCAGAAAATGAAGCCTTTGTGCAAAAACGTGAAAAACTGGCCGCAGCGATGAGTGAACTGGAACCTTTGCATCAGCAAAGAACTCTGGTCTCTCCACATGTCGATAAAAGCCAAATCGCTGCTGTTATTGCTGAATGGACAGGGGTACCTCTGAACCGTTTATCGCAAAGCGAAATGTCACTGATTACCGAATTGCCAGAATGGCTGGGCCAAAAGATTCAGGGACAGCCGCTGGCGATTGCTCATTTGCATAAACATTTGCTGACGGCCAGAGCAGATTTACGCAGGCCGGGGCGTCCGTTGGGTGCATTTTTGCTGGCAGGGCCAAGCGGCGTTGGCAAGACAGAAACCGTACTCCAGCTGGCAGAAATACTGTTTGGCGGGCGCCAGTATCTTACGACAATCAACATGTCTGAATTTCAGGAGAAACATACCGTTTCCCGCCTGATTGGCTCCCCACCGGGATATGTCGGGTACGGTGAAGGAGGAGTTCTGACAGAGGCTATCCGCCAGAAGCCTTACTCTGTCGTACTTCTTGATGAGGTGGAAAAAGCACATCCGGACGTACTGAATCTTTTCTATCAGGCATTTGATAAAGGTGAAATGGCCGATGGTGAAGGCAGGCTGATCGACTGTAAGAATATTGTATTTTTCCTGACGTCAAACCTCGGGTATCAGGTCATTGTCGAGCATGCCGACAATCCGGAAATGATGAGTGAAGCGCTGTATCCGATTCTGGCTGACTTCTTCAAACCGGCGCTGCTTGCACGAATGGAAACGATTCCTTTCCTGCCTTTATCTGATGAAACACTCAAAACCATCATCGCTGCAAAATTACAGCGGTTAGAAAATGTGTTCAATCAGCGTTTCGGTGCGACGGTCAAAATTGATGCAAAAGTCAGTGATGAAATCATGCTCCGGGTTACCCGTGCTGAGAACGGGGCGCGCATGCTCGAATCTATCATCGATGGCGAGGTGCTCCCCCCACTCTCATTGCTGCTGCTTCAGAAGCTGGCCGCAGGCTCTGCCATCAATCATGTTGAGATTGGCGTAGAAGCACACCAGTTTACTGCGGATATTCAGGAAGAAACCACGGTCAACAGTGAAGGCGTGTTATGCGCAGAGTAATACTGTTTTTCCTGTTATTGCCGTTCACTTCAGGAACGGCATTTTCTGCATCGCCGAAATCAGAAACAGACACCGGGGAAGCCACGCTAAAAGCAATGACTCAGTGTCGGGCAGAGCCCTCTTCACTGGTGCGGCTTGATTGTTATGACCGTCTGTTTACTCCGGCTTACCCCGATTTTTCAGGGGCGCTGGTGAAAGCTCAGGTACAGGGCGAAGCCTGGCAACGTGCATTCGGGCAGGAAAGTCAGCGTGATGATCACTCCACACACTTTCTGATCACACAAACAGAAGGAGAACATCCTTCTGTCGTGATTACCACGCCAGCACTGGGTAGCCTTCCGCCGCGGCCAGTCCTGATGTTCAGCTGTATTGATAACATTACGCGCATGCAAATTGCGTTACCCAAGCCCCTCAGCAGTGAGCCGGATCTGGCTATCACGACGGAAAAGTCACATACCAATGCGCATTGGTTTCTGAGGGAAAACGACTCTCTTCTCGACTCCAGCCACGGGCTGCCCGGGATTGATGAAATTAAACAATTATTTGGGGCAAAAATGCTGACGATCGCCTTGAGCTTCCCGGCTCAGGCCACATCAGCCTATAAAAATACGTCATCTCAGCCACTGACATTTGACATTAATGATCTGGAAAAAACGCTCGCGCCCTTAAGAGTTGCCTGCCATTGGGCAAACGAGTAATACGGAATTTAGAAAGGGAAATTATGGACATACAAAAATCAGAGGCATGGTTCACGCATGTCCTTGCGTCTTTACCAGAAGATAAGATTCGTTCAGAAATGAGTGAGTCGAATGGTGACTGGGAATACATCGACAGCGAAATGGTCAAGCTGGGTTCGCTGACGCATGGTCAGCTTGATCTGGAAGCAATCCAACAGCGTACGTTGAAATTACTGTCGACTGAGAGCAAGGATTTTCGTCTGGTCGTTCATTTACTGCGCTCCTTGCAGCATGGTGGAAAAGCCGCTGAATTGCTTTTAGCGATGCAACTTCTGACAAAATATCTTGAGCATTACTGGGAGCAGGCTTGGCCGCAAAAGATCGCCCACAAAAATCGCTTTGCGCTGCAAATAGTAAAAAGATTTGAAACAGCTGCAATCAGTTTTGCAAACGACACCACGCCGGTACAACGTGATGCCATGCTTGGTGAATGTGCTCATCTCGCGCAACTTTGGAAGAAAACAGACAACCTTCTTCTTTCTGATGCTGCTGACGCGTTATTCCTGCTTTATCAGCGCCGTATTCAGGCGCAGGCGGCAGAACAAGTCAGATTGAGTGAGCAACCCATACCCGATCCTCTTGAAACCGGTACAAATGGCGTCATCGATAATGCCCTCCCTTCCCTTCCTGTCAGCATTGAAAACCATGATGATAAATCATGGCGGCAAACACTGCTGAAAGTCGCTGAGCAATTGTGTAAACAGCATCCCCAAAGCACCACCGGATACCGCTTACGCCGGCACGCACTCTGGCAAAATATCATGACCGCGCCACCCGCTGAGCAAGATGGCCGGACACCCCTTGCGGCTTTCCCGGCCGATCTTATGGCGGATTACCAAACACGCCTGCCCTCTTCGACTCACGAGTTTTGGGAACAGGTCGAGAAAAGTCTATTACTGGCACCTTACTGGTTTGATGGTCATTACCTCTCCGCGTGTATCGCTTCCCGGCTGGGGTTCTCTGATACCGCAGAAGCCATTCGCGATGAGTTGAATCTTTTTCTAAACCGCATTCCCGTGCTGAAAACACTGCAATTTACCGACAAGACTGCTTTTCTCGCAGACCAGACTCAGAAATGGCTGGCGGAAAATCACGCAAATAAAAATGCGTCAGGTCCCTCTTCAGGCAGTGATAGCTGCACCAGAGATATCTGGGAGTGTTTTTCGGAACAAGGACTGGTTCCCGCATTACAACGCATTGATGCGCTTTTGCAACAAACCAGCGAACCCCGGCAACAATTTTACTGGCAATACCTTGGCGCTCAACTGCTTGAAAAAACAGGGATGTTGGCCTCAGCGCATCAGCAATATACCACTCTGCATCAGACTGCACGCCAGATGACACTACCCGATTGGGAACCTGCGTTGCTTGAACAATTAAAAGTAAAAATCACGACGGAACAGTGAAGTAAAACAGGAGTTTTAACGTGTTCAAAATATCAAAACCGGGTTTTCTCCGGGCATTAAAACCCACACTCAGACCAGCAATGCCGCGGTTGAAGATCTCTGCAATGATCTTACTGATCGTCGGATGGGTACTCTCATTAGTCTGGATTTGGTGGAAAGGTCCCTCCTGGACGCTGGGAGAACAGCATCCCCTTGCACCACAGGCTAACCGCTGGCTGGCAACATCCGTTTGGGTGCTCATTGCGCTCGCCTGGCTGACCTGGCGAGTGGTAAAACGCCTGCAACATCTTGAAGAAATCCAGCGCCAACAGCGTCAGCATGAAAAAGATCCGCTGAGCCTGGAGATTCATCAGCAACAACGCCATCTGGATCGCTGGCTACTTCGTCTGCAGCGCCACCTGGCAAAGCGTAATTACCTCTACCAGCTTCCGTGGTATATGGTCATCGGCGTTTCAGGCAGTGGTAAAACGACATTACTGCACGAAGGATATCCGTCAGATACGATCTATATTCCTGAAAAAGTACGTGGAGAAAATAATACAACCTGGCAGATTTCCCCACGCGTTGGCGAACATGCCATTATTTTTGATATTGACGGTAAGCTGATAGAACAGCCTGTCAGCGGTCAGGATGAGGCCAATGTCTACAACCGGCTCTGGTCGCACTGGTTGTCATGGTTAAGTCAGAATCGCCCCCGTCAGCCTCTTAACGGCATTATCCTTTCTCTGGATTTGCCTGAATTACTGACGGCCAGCAAACACCAGCGCGAACACCAACTGACGATATTGCGCCAGCGACTGCAAGATATTCGCCAGCATTTGCATTGTGAATTACCAGTTTATTTAGTTCTGACAAAACTGGATTTACTGTACGGTTTCGCACCGCTATTTCAGCCGCTGGATAAACAGCAGCGCGATACTATTTTGGGTGTCACTTTCACCGACGGCTCACACGAAAACGACCACTGGCGTGATGAATTACAGACATTCTGGCAGGGATGGATGCAGCTTTTTAATCAGGCGCTTCCTGACTTATTACTGAACCACGTGGAAAGCAGTCAACGCAGTATGCTGTTCAGCTTCAACCGTCAGATGCAGGGAATCAATGAGTATCTTGAGTCCCTGATTTGCGGGCTGCTGGCGGGCGATAATATGTCAGTCATGCTGCGGGGTGTTTATCTCACATCATCACTTCAACGCGGTCAGGTTGACGATGTATTTATTCAGTCTGCAGGGGCGCAATATCGCCTGGGCCAGACTGCGCTTTCCTCTTGGCCGATTGTAGAAACTCAGCCTTACTTTACCCGCAATTTGTTCCCACAAGTCTTGCTGTCAGAGCCTAATCTCGCCAGCGAAAACAGCGTCTGGTTAAATAAAAATCGCCGCAGACGCACTGTATTTACAGCTATTGGGGCTGCAGCCATCGTGGCCTGCATCACTGGCTGGCATCATTATTACCGGTCCAACTATCAGGCCGGCGTCACGGTGCTGGCACAAGCAAAATCCTTTATGGAAATACCGCCCCCGCAGGGAATTGATGAGCAGGGCAATCTGCAACTGCCTCTTCTTAACCCAATGCGCGATGCCACACTGGCCTACGGTGACTACCGCGAACACAATTCTCTGACCGATATGGCGCTCTATCAGGGTGTCAAAATCGGGCCTTATGTGGAAAAAACCTACCTCCAGCTGCTTGAGCAACGCTATTTACCCGCTCTGCTCAACGGCCTGATCAAAGACTTAAATGCCGCCCCTCCCGGCAGCGAGCAGAAACTCGCCGTATTGCGGGTCATCCGTATGCTGGAAGATAAAACCGGTCGGGACAATAAAGTTGTAGAGCAATACATGGCTCAACGCTGGAGCACCCAATTCCACGG
The DNA here is from genome assembly GCF_019200965.1 of Rahnella sp. PD12R. Classification (NCBI taxonomy): domain Bacteria; kingdom Pseudomonadati; phylum Pseudomonadota; class Gammaproteobacteria; order Enterobacterales; family Yersiniaceae; genus Rahnella; species Rahnella sp. PD12R. The sequence continues at coordinate 322,056 of NZ_JAHTMS010000004.1, forward strand.
TCAGCGTGCCTTACAAACTCAGCTGATGTCCCATCTGGATTATGCTCTGGATCACACTGACTGGCACGGACGCAGAATGAGCGGCGATAACGATGCAATCAACCGCTTTGTTCCTTACGACAAACCCATCGCCAACGCGCAACGTGAGCTGAGTAAACTGTCTATCTACCAGCGGGTTTACCAAAGTTTGAGGGCAAAAGCGCAGGGCGTTCTGCCTGCCGATCTTAATCTCCGGGATCAAATCGGCCCAAGCTTTGACAAAGTTTTTGTGGCTAACAAAGAAGAGGAACTGGCAATACCACAGTTTCTGACCCGTTACGGGCTGCAAAGTTACTTTGTTAAACAACGCGATAGTCTGGTGGAGCTCACGGCACTGGACAGCTGGGTGCTGAATATCACGAAAGATGTCACCTTCAGCGATACCGACAGGGAAGAGATCCAACGGCACATCACTGAACAATACATCAGCGATTACACCGCAACCTGGCAGGCGGGGATGAATAATCTGGATATCCGGGACTATGAAGATATTCAGGAAGTGACGGATGCGCTGGAGCAAATCATCAGCGGAGATCAGCCATTCTATCGTGCGCTGCAAACACTTCGTGATAACACGCAACTCCCACCGCCGCCGGCAAACCTGCCGGATAAAGCGCGTGACGAGATGATGTCTTCGCTCGATTTCCAGTTGCTGACGCGCTTAGGCCGCGAGTTCGCCCCGGAAAACGGCGTACTGACCGAGACAAAAGATAAGGAAAGCACGTTGCAGGCTGTCTATCAGCAACTGACCGAGCTGCACCGCTATCTGCTGGCAATCCAGAACTCGCCAGTACCGGGCAAATCGGCGCTGAAAGCCGTACAGATGCGCCTCGATCAGAACAACAGCGATCCAATCTTCGCCACCCGCCAGATGGCAAAAACACTGCCTGCACCGCTAAACCGTTGGGTTGGCAAAATGGCCGATCAGGCCTGGCATGTTGTAATGATTGAAGCCGTTCATTACATGGAAGTGGAGTGGAATGACAAAGTCGTAAAAACCTTCCAGGACACGCTGGCCGACCGCTATCCGTTTAATCCGGAAGCCACGCAGGATGCTTCTCTGGATGCCTTTAACCGGTTCTTCAAACCCGACGGTATTCTCGACAGCTTCTATCAACAGAACCTGAAGTTGTTTATCGAAAATAAACTGACGTGGGGTGAAGACGGCGACGTGCTAATCCGTCCGGATGTGCAGGAGCAACTGGAAACCGCGCAGAAAATCCGTGAAACCTTCTTCACGCAGCAAAGTGCGCTGGGCACTCAATATGCTATTGAAACAACAGAGCTTTCCTCAAACAAACGCCGCAGCGTTCTGAACATGGACGGTCAGTTACTTGATTACAGCCATGGCCGTAATTACACAGCCCATCTGGTCTGGCCTAACACCATGCGCAATGGCACAGAGAGCAAGCTGACGCTCGTCGGCACCGACAGCGGATCACCGCGGAGCATCAGTTTCAAGGGGCCGTGGGCGCAGTTCCGTTTAATCGACGCAGGCAGCCTGACTAACGTAGACGACGGCTCATTCGATGTCCGTTTCAACGTCGACGGAGGGTACATGGTTTATCGCGTGCATTTCGACACACAGGATAATCCGTTCACAGGCGGCCTCTTTAGCGGCTTTACCTTGCCGGATACTTTGTATTAAAGGACTCGCCCCGGCTGCAATGCCGGGGTATTAAGGAAAAACTATGAGTGACGAAACACACACCATCAAACTGGGCGACGACCCGCGCTTCCTTCCTGAATTCAGTGCCATTCGTGAGGAGATCAATAAATCCAACCACCCTTCCCAACCGGAGGTTAACTGGCGGCTGATCGAATCCCTGGCCCTGACATTATTTAAAACCAACGGCGTCGATTTGCACACAGCAACCTACTACACGCTGGCGCGAACGAAAATTAACGGATTGTCGGGATTTTGCGAAGGTTGCGAACTGCTGGCCGGTTTGATCACCGCCGAATGGGAGCGTTTTTGGCCGCAAAACTATCAGGCACGTACAGATATGCTGGAATGGTTCAATACCCGAATCGGCAATATTCTGCGTAAAAACCCTTCCCTGGCACTCGGTGATGCCCCGTTACTGTACCGCACCGAACGCACATTGCAGCTCATCTGCGACAAACTCCAGCAGGTAGAACTCAAGCGCGTTCCGCGAGTTGAAAATCTGCTCTATTTTATGCAGAACATCCGTAAACGCACTGAAGCAGAACAACAGGCTCACAGTGCTCAGGCTCTGCAATATGCCTCGCCAACATTGGTGTATATGCCAGAACCAGCCTCGCATTCAGACCCTGTCTATTCCCCGTTGCCCAGCATGGAGGCGGCGAATCAGGCACCAAAAGTTAAAGTATATTTCACGGATTCAGAAAATAAAAAACGCGCGCCGCGGATGCCGGTCACCTGCGGTTTTCTGGCGGGTATAGCCTGCGCAGCAATGGTCTTCGGTGGATTATGGTGGTGGCAGGTCAATCCTATACAGCAGCAAATTGCCCTGGTTAACGACACCCCGCAAGGCAGCGCAGCGCTCTGGCTGACATCACCTGAACTGAAAACGTATCCGCAGCGCCTGAGCCGTTTGCTGAATACGTCACCACTTCAGGCGCTGGAGACCGGGGAGCACCTGACAAAAACGGCTGCCTCCGTCTGGCCCGAAAACGAATTGCAACAACAGGCGACTGCGCGCTGGCATAACACCCTTAAACTGCGCGCTGACAACAGCCCGGCCCTGCGCGGCTATCTTCAGGTTCAGCAAGATCTGCACGAGTTTGCCGCGCTGTTGCTGCAGCGGGAAAAAAGCAAAGAAGGCGTCACACTTTCCTATCTCAAAACCGTCGCCTACCAGGCCGAAACGTTACTGAATCAGGAAACGCCGGTTGAAGCGTTATTAACCCAGCTCGAAGACGCCAAAAAGCAGAATAAAAATACGCAAACGTTAGAGAAACAAGTAAACGAAAGACTTGACGCTTTATCCAGTCGTTATCTGTTAATCAAAAATACCGGCATGCCGGATAGTGCGCCTCTAAATAATACATCTAATACTCATGACTAAGATAAAGGAATAACATCATGGCAAATCTTATTTACTTAACCCTCAACGGCCAAACCCAGGGTCTAATTTCAGCAGGATGCTCATCTCTGGATTCAATAGGGAATAAAGCCCAGATCGCGCATCTGGATCAGATTATGGTTTATGACCTTTCTCATGCTATTTCACGAGAAGAAAACGCCAATCACCACCCGGTATTTATCACGAAGCCGATCGATAAATCATCGCCTTTACTTGGGAAGGCAGTGTCAGAAAATGAAATACTCACATGTGACTTTGATGTTCACAGGATAAATAAATTTGGCATTAACGAGTTATTCTACAAAGTTAAGTTAACTAGAGCACGAATTACCAACATTGAAGTAATTTTCCCTAACGTGATACTTAACAGTAATGGCCTGCCTCATGAAACACTAACACTTTCATATGAAACAATCACTTGGGAACATATCACTGCAGGGACGAGTGCTTACAGCCTATGGAATGATAGAGTATTATAATAATCAGTTTTTATTTAAATAATTTTTGAATTAGGGAATTCAGTCGCTTCACGTACCCTATTAAAACAGGGTCCGTGAAAAATATATTTATAGAAAAAGATTCAATCTTAAAATTTCGTGCCACAAAGAACAGAGAAACATAAAAACTCATTTAATTTAAAATTACCGTTTCCACCTGAGACCATGTCTTGTTTTGGGAATTAATACCGCATAAATAAATGATAAAAATATACAACAATCTTTCAAGAATGAGTATTTATCAAAATCAATTATATTTATAAAATCATTACCATACAAACCTGCATAAAAATATGAAAAAGTAATACATAGGTTTATTATTACAGTTAAAGTAAAAACAAAAAAATTTGATAAAGAAAATGAAAACAAACGAATGTAATACAGGAAAATAAATACAATAATTGACACTAAGAAGAAAATTAGTATCGGCCATATTGAAAATGAGTCGTTGATATTATTGTAAGAATTATTGATTATCAAAGCTGTTCCCCACTTTAATTGTCTTAAATTGACTATAACCCGTATAAGCAGTAGAACCGTCGACTGCCACCTCAAAAATCAAAGGCAATGTTCCCATTTCACGCCAACCCAAAATATAGTCATTATTCATAGTATCCCAAAGTTTCCAAGAATGCTCACGTGGCTTATAAATCTTCCGGCTGACACCATAAACCGATAATGAAAGGTCAACAACAGCATAGGCATAATCTCCGACATCTTGCTTTTCTCCCAACGAAACTGCTATTTTTCTATACCCCTCTCTAATCCAACCTGGAGAGTTTTTTCTAAACAGCAAATAGTAACCGTTTTCCCACATATTATTTGTCCCATGAGATATTAGCGGTATACCCCACGATGCGCAGCGGAAACCCAATGATGCTAAACAAACTTCAGCACCTGTATATATTTGTGTTCCACCGCCAACAAAGCCCACCTGTGCCAGGATTACATTAACTCTCTCTTTCTCTTTATCTTTCTTGATCTCTAGCCTAACTGCAGCATACTGCTCTATTCTTCCCGTCTGTATTTTTCTGGATTGCAACAAAAGTGAGTCTATTTCAGACTGAATAATTCTGTTTCCTCCATCTACAGTCAAGCAATTATCACTTACGGCTTTTAATATTTTTTCAGAATATTCATAAATAGATTTATTGAAATCTTGCCTTGAACGATAGTTAGCTAGGTAATCATATGATAATGTTCGCGCTAATTGGATGAGTTCTTTAGTTTTTAATAGTAATTTTTCATTACCTTGTTTCTTCAGATACATAACACATCTCCTACTTATAAAATTTTCGAGTAATGTAACCCCTTCACCTACGTGATAATATTATTAAATTTATAAAGCAGAATTGATCTAGCGAGTAAATAGTCCTAAAAAACGAAAAATATCACTCCCATAGAAATAACATATGAATGCATTACATTCACAGAATGAATGAAAATAAAATACGCAAACGTTAAAGAAATAAGTAAACGAAAGACTTGCGCTTTATACATCTGTTATATTTTGATCAAAAATACCTGCATGCCGGACGGCATGCTTTTAAATAAAATACCTAATACTTATGACTAAGATTATGGAACGATAGGGTTCTGTGATGTCCGGAGCATCACTTTACCACAACTGTATATGATAAAAATTGGCTGATAGATAGTGCTAAACTAGTGACGTTATCTATTAACCATTTCCAATGGTACTACAGGTATATAACATGAAATAAATAATCATATTACCACCATTTCCACTTCAATGGACCTCCTGCCTTTGGAATTAATGACATATATAAAAAAGAAAAAGGAAAGCATGAATACTGCAAATACGGGAATTCCAAAAAATCAATTATTTTTGTAAATTCATTACCGTAAATACCAGCATACAAGTATGTAAAAGATACGTATACGTTTATAATCAGCACAATAATAAATAAAGGAGTATTTCTGAGAGATAAAAAAAGATCTGAGACAATAAAGTAAAAACGCAACAACAAAAGAGAAAAAGAAATATAACAATATAGGGACATATGAAAACGAATCTATAATAATATCGCTTGATTTAGTGACTATCAAAATACCCCCCCTCATTGATTCGTTTGAATATTCTAACAAGCGAATATAAACACATAATTTTACTCACACCTGAATAAGAAGAGATATACCATACTCTTGAAAAAAAAGTGGAACTTGATCTATGTCGTAATAATAACATGAAAACTCAACTACTGTTGACTAATGAATTATAATTAAGCAATTTTACAGCTGAAGAAATTAGCGAATAAATTTAGATAGGATAGTTATTTAATCAGGTATAAATAACAGGCACCAGAACATAGATTCCTAACATCATATAAGAGAAGACCCATAAAAAAGGCCGCCGTCTCCGGCAGCCTTTTGTCTAAGATTCAATATTTACGAATCGATTAATGACGTTTCCCGTCATCATCTTCATCGACGAAATCTTCGTCTTCGCCTTCCTCACCTTCTTCGTCGTCATCGCCTTCGAAGTAAGTGCCCCAGCCGTCATAATTGACGCCGTTGGCTTCGGCCAGATTCATCAGTTGTTCAACCTGAGCGTCGATCAGTTCCGCTTTCAGCGCGATTTCGCTGATTACGTCACAACACATCAGTACAGAACCGTCTTCAACTTCTAACTCTTCAGGGTCGGTGACTTCATAACCCAGCTTGAAAGCCTCAACCGCCGCTTTCTCCAGAACTTCGAACTTCTCTGAAGATAAGTGATGTTCAATGGTGTAAAGCGCGTCAGGATCGCTGCCATCGTCCAGCAGCTCTTCGATGATTAAGCGAGTCTCTTCACGTTGTTCGTCCAGCAATTCACGGTTTGCCATATCTCAGTCCTCAATCAATGTGACGTTTGACCGCTATTTTCACACACCACAGGGCGCGCCTCCACTATAAACGACAAAGTTTTTGCTTCGGGGTTGTAATTGCATATTCATACAGTTAAATTGAATTTAAATTCAATCCGAAATGCTAACGCGCTATGGAGCGACATCATGAGTTTGTTGAGTAAACGTCATTTTCTCAGGTTACTGGATTTTACCCCGTCAGAGATTTCGTCCCTGCTGAAACTCTCCGCAGAATTAAAAGCCGCTAAGAAAAACGGCACCGAGAAGGCCAGCCTGCAAGGCAAAAACATCGCGCTCATCTTCGAAAAAGACTCAACACGCACCCGATGCTCTTTCGAAGTTGCCGCATACGATCAGGGGGCGAAAGTCACCTACCTTGGCCCAAGCGGCAGCCAGATTGGCCATAAAGAATCCATGAAAGATACCGCCCGTGTGCTTGGCCGGATGTATGACGGTATTCAGTATCGTGGTTACGGTCAGGATAAAGTAGAAATACTGGCACAATATGCCGGTGTCCCGGTCTGGAACGGTCTGACCAACGAATTCCATCCAACCCAGTTGCTGGCGGATTTGCTCACTATGCAGGAGCATCTGCCGGGTAAACCACTGAAAGGTATGCGTCTGGCCTATCTGGGCGATACCCGTAATAACATGGGGAACTCGCTACTGGAGGCTGCAGCGTTGTGCGGGCTGGATTTGCGCCTGGTTGCCCCTTCCGCCTGCTGGCCGGAAGCCGAACTGGTCGCCACTTGCGAGCATCTGGCAAAAGAAAATGGCGGCAGCATAACGTTGACGGAAGATATCGCGACCGGCGTGAAGGATGCCGATTTCCTGTATACCGACGTTTGGGTATCGATGGGCGAACCGAAAGAAGCCTGGAAAGAGCGTATTAATCTGCTGCGTCCGTATCAGGTTAACGGCGCAATGCTGGCACTGACCGGCAATCCTAAGGTGAAGTTCCTGCATTGTCTGCCCGCGTTTCACGATGACCAGACAACACTCGGCAAGCAAATGGCGGAAGAATATGGCTTGCACGGCGGCATGGAAGTCACCGATGAAGTGTTCGAATCAAGCCACAGCGTGGTCTTCGATCAGGCTGAAAACCGTCTGCACACCATCAAAGCCGTGATGGTCGCCACCCTCGGCAACGTCTGATTTTATCCGGCATCATTTTGCGACAAGCCAAAGTGATGCCGTTTTATTCCCCCGGAATCCTCTGCTATATCGCCCTTCATCTGCCCGCGCCCCGTATTTTCAACTAACCTTTTCAGAGCGCTGTTATTTTTCATACAAAAAGAATGCTGTAAGAAGGAACCGCTATGAGCTCAGTTAATCTCGAGTATGTCCTGCGGCTGGAAAGTCTTTTAAGCCGGATTTACCCCAGAGAACACATTGCTGACCTGCTGAAGAAAATCCTGCATCTTGCTGAAAAATGGAATTACGGCAAACACCGCACGACAAGTTGGGTCGATGGAACCAATATTTATCTGATCACCTATGGCGATAACATTCGTCACGGCGAGCAACCGCCGCTGGCGACCTTAAACCATTTCGCCAATACCTATCTGCGCGAGATCGTCAGCGATATCCACATTCTGCCGATGTATCCCTACAGCTCGGACGACGGTTTTAGCGTTATTGATTACCGCCGGATCGACGAACATCTCGGCGGCTGGTCCGACATTCATCACCTTTCGGCTCATTTCAATCTGATGTTCGACTGCGTGATCAACCACATCTCACGATCCAGCGAATGGATGAAGGGCTATCTGCACGACGATCCGTATTACAAAGATTACTTTATTGCCTCGAATCCCGAGCTGGATTACAGCCGCGTGGTGCGTCCGCGCGCCTCGCCGCTGCTGACGCCATTTATCAAAGCCGACGGCACCGAGCTGTACCTGTGGACCACGTTCAGTGAAGATCAGGTGGATATCAATTTCAAAAATCCGCAGGTTCTGCTGGAGAGCATCGACGTACTGTTGCAGTACGCAGCCAGCGGCGGGCAGTCTATTCGCCTCGACGCCATCGGGTATATCTGGAAGGAAGTGGGCACGCGCTGCATCCATATGCCGCAGGCGCACAATATTATTAAAGTCTGGCGCACGATCCTCGACGAAGTGATCCCCGGCACGCGGCTCATTACGGAAACTAACGTACCGCATCACGAAAACATCAGTTATTTCGGTGAAGGTGATGAAGCGCATATGGTGTATCAGTTTCCGCTGCCGCCGCTGACGCTTCATGCATTTTTACGTCAGGACACCACGACGCTGACCCAATGGGCTCAAAGCCTGAACGCGGAAGCGCGCTACCCGGACACCACATATTTCAACTTTCTGGCGAGTCACGACGGCATCGGGCTGCGCCCGACGGAAACCTTTCTCAGCGATGATGAACGTAAATACATGGCGCAGGAAACACTGCGTAAAGAGGGTCGCGTCTCGTATAAAGACAACGGCGATGGCACACATTCGCCGTACGAGCTGAATATTAATTACCTGAGCGCGCTGACTGAACCGGAAGATGATGTTGACCTGAAAGCCCGTAAATTCCTGGCGGCGCAGGCGTTGTTGCTGTCATTCATCGGCGTGCCGGCCATTTACATCCACAGCCTGCTCGGCAGCGAGAACGATCTCGACGGTATGCATCAGTCCGGGATCAACCGCCGCATCAACCGTAAAAAGCTGGAGCTGGGCACTCTGGAAGCTGAACTGGAGAAGAAAGACAGCCTGCGCTCCCGCGTGTTTTACGGCTTAGAGGAACTGATTAAACACCGCCGCGCGCATCCGGCATTTTCGCCGCAGGCTGGCCAGCGTGTGTTTGATCTGGGCAAATCGTTATTCGCCATGGAACGTTATGATCCGAAGAGCGAAGATCGGATCACCTGCGTATTTAACATCAGCGATCATTCCCAAATTCTGAAACTGGCGGTGGAAGGCAAAGATCTGATTGGCGGAGAAGTGTTTAACGGCCAGATGCGACTCCAGCCGTGGCAGGTCGTATGGATCAAACACAAACTCAAAGCGCCAGAACGTCTCGGCAGACTGCGTCGCTGGCGGATGAAATTGTTTAAACGAACAAAGCGTTAAGCAGACGAAGCCTTAAGAAGACAGCGTATTGACGTCCATTTTGACGACCGCTTTGCGCACGTTAGCCGGTTCGCCGACGGCGCACAGCGGTTTATGCACTTCACCCGGATAAAACACCACAAAATCACCGGCCTGCATAATCATGGTTTTTTCCTGCTCGCCGGCAGCCAGAAACGCGATGTCTTTATCTTCAAGCCAGTCGGTATCAATGTATCCTGCAGGAAGATTGCTGAACGTCATCCCTTCCGTTCCGTTCAGTACAATCTGGACATCCAGATAACGGGCATGAAACTCCGCACGACGTTCTGCCTGTGGCGCCGTTGAATCATTTGAAATCAGGACAAACGCGTCAATGCCGCGGATATCGTGTTTGCCCAGCGGTGTTTCCGCCGTGATATTTTTCTTCACATACTCAATGGCTTCGCGCAGCTCAGCGGGAAGGTAAGGCACTAAATGCAGTTGATGAATGTTTCCGGTGATCATGGGTTTCCCTTCATGAAAATAAAAATGAAATGATGTTTCAATGTAGCAACATCATAATGCACTCTGATGACCCACCATTTGATCCAGTTAACAGTTTTGGTCTCCGGATCTGTCTGTAGCCAACCGTTTGCTTTCGTCTATTTTTCCGCTTGATGTCACCGGTGACGCGCGTATAATGCGCCACAATTTGCCGGGAGAACCTATGAACAATTGCCACGTTTTGTGCTCAGATGATCGACCAAACACCGTGCCATCAGGCAGCCCGCTGCCGTTGTTCTTCCGTGGTATTACCGTTTTACAGAAAGCCCCTCATTGAGGGGCTTTTTTTTGTCCGGAATTTAAGAACATCGGTTTTTGAGCGCATTTCTTTTAAGAACAAAGAAACAGGAGAATGACTATGGCCAACCCGCTATATCAAAAAGACATCATTTCTATCAACGATCTCAGCCGCGAGGAGCTGGAGCTGGTGCTCGACACCGCGGCCAGCCTGAAAGCGGATCCGCAACCGGAATTGTTGAAACACAAAGTGATCGCCAGTTGTTTCTTCGAAGCCTCAACCCGAACGCGCCTGTCGTTTGAGACGTCTATGCATCGTCTCGGGGCTTCCGTCGTCGGTTTCTCTGACAGCAGCAATACGTCGCTCGGCAAAAAAGGCGAGACGCTGGCCGATACCATTTCGGTGATCAGCACTTACGTGGATGCCATCGTGATGCGCCACCCGCAGGAAGGCGCGGCGCGTCTGGCGACGGAATTCTCGGGCGGTATTCCGGTTCTTAATGCCGGTGACGGCGCGAACCAGCACCCGACGCAAACCTTGCTGGATTTATTCACCATTCAGGAAACGCAGGGACGTCTTGATAACATCAAAATCGCGATGGTCGGCGACCTGAAATATGGCCGTACCGTTCACTCTCTGGCGCAGGCGCTGGCGAAATTTAACGGCAACCGCTTCTACTTTATCGCCCCCGACGCACTCGCTATGCCGGGTTATATTCTGGCGCTGCTGGAAGAGAAAGGCATCGAATACAGCCTGCACAGCAGCATCGATGAAGTCGTGCCGGAAATCGACATTCTGTACATGACCCGCGTACAGAAAGAGCGTCTGGACCCGTCTGAATATGCCAACGTCAAAGCGCAGTTTGTCCTGCGCGCGGCGGATCTGAACGGCGCTCAGCCTCACCTGAAAGTCCTGCACCCGCTGCCACGCATCGACGAAATCACGCCGGATGTCGATAAAACGCCATACGCCTGGTATTTCCAGCAGGCCGGTAACGGGATTTTTGCGCGTCAGGCTTTGCTGGCGCTGGTGTTGAACGCAGATACTGCACAGTCAGCTTGAGGAGAAAACGATCATGACTCACGACAATAAACTTCAGGTTGAAGCCATTAAATGTGGCACGGTGATCGACCATATTCCGGCGCAGGTCGGCTTTAAATTGCTGTCACTGTTTAAATTTACGCAGACAGAACAACGCGTTACCGTCGGGCTGAATTTGCCTTCCGGCGAGCTTGGCCGCAAAGACATTATCAAAATCGAAAACACCTTCCTGACCGACGAACAGGTTAATCAGCTGGCGGTCTATGCCCCGCGCGCCACGGTGAACCGCATCGATAATTATGAAGTCGTGAAGAAGCTGATGCCGACGTTGCCGGACCGCATTATCGGGGTTTTGCGCTGCCCGAACGGCAACTGCATCAGCCGTTTTGAACCGGTGGATTCCAGCTTTGCGGTGAAACAGCGCGCAGATGGCGTTCACCTGAAATGCAAATACTGCGAGAAAGAGTTCGAACATCAGGTTGTGCTCAATAACGACTGAGCAGGTATACTGGCGACCAGATTTTTACCCATAACCCAAAATCAGGAGACATTATGTCCCGCGAAATCAGTACTGAAAACGCACCCGCCGCAATCGGTCCTTATGTTCAGGGCGTGGATCTGGGCAGCATGATCATCACTTCAGGCCAGATCCCTGTTGATCCTAAAACCGGTGCCGTGGCCGACGACATCGCCGCTCAGGCGCGTCAGTCTCTGGAAAACGTCCAGGCTATCGTTGAAGCCGCTGGCCTGAAAGTGTCAGACATCGTGAAAACTACCGTTTTCGTGAAAGATCTGAACGACTTCGCCACTGTTAACGCCACGTATGAAGCTTTCTTCACCGAGCACAAAGCGCCTTTCCCGGCCCGTTCATGCGTTGAAGTTGCCCGTCTGCCAAAAGACGTGAAAATCGAAATCGAAGCCATCGCCGTTCGCCGTTAATCGCGCCAGCCGGACTTCGTACAGACCAGCCTCCGGGCTGGTTTTTTTTCGCCTGTCCGTTCAGGTTTCTTATGTTTTCCTGCCGCCGGTGGCGGTTGCTTCATCAGCGACCATACTTACGGTAACCCGATCATTTTTGCCCTGTTTTCACCCAATCCAAAATGTCACCGCACCGAAACGGGGCAGTCCGGGCTCTTTTCCCCTGATTTTCAGCAGGTTTTGCACGCTGGCACACTTTATGCCTGATCTTCATTGTTATTGAACGATTCAATTGCGGCCTGTCCAGTTTGTGAGGTGATGATGATCAAGATTGACCTTTCCGATTCACCCTTTTTTGATGAGATGTTAATGGCTGACGGGACGCACCGCAGCCATTATCAGGCCTACTGGCAATGGTTGCAGCAAGCCGATCAACAGGCGGTTCAGCGCAAAAAAGAGGAAGCGGCGCTGTTATTCCACCGGGTGGGGATTACCTTTAATGTTTACGGCGAAGATGATGGCGCGGAGCGGCTGATCCCGTTTGACAGTGTTCCGCGGATCATCCCGGCCAGCGAATGGCAAATGCTCGATCGCGGTATTCGTCAGCGCGTTCAGGCGCTGAATGCTTTTCTGCACGATATCTATCATGATCAAAAAATACTCAAAGCGGGGATCGTTCCGGCCGAACAGGTTCTGGCAAACGATCAGTATCAGCCTTGCATGCAGGGCATCGATCTTCACCGGGATACGTACGCGCACATCGCCGGAACCGATATGGTGCGTGGCGGCGACGGCGAATATTACGTGCTTGAAGATAACCTGCGCACGCCGTCCGGCGTTTCTTACATGATGGAAAACCGCAAAATGATGATGCGGTTATACCCTGAACTGTTTGCAGAACAACGCATTGCGCCGGTTTCCCGCTATCCTTCCCATTTGCTGCAAACCCTGCGGGAAAGCACCACGGTGAATGATCCGACGGTAGTCGTCCTGACGCCCGGCCGCTTTAACAGCGCGTATTTCGAACACAGTTTCCTCGCGCAGCAAATGGGCGTTGAACTGGTGGAAAGCGTCGATTTATTCGTGAAAGACGGCGCGGTGTTTATGCGCACAACCGCAGGCCCGTGCAAAATCGATGTGATCTACCGCCGTATCGACGACGCATTCCTCGATCCCCTGGCGTTCCGCGCGGATTCAATGCTCGGCGTGCCCGGCCTGTTGTCGGTATATCGCGCCGGTGGCGTGGTGCTGGCGAATGCGATTGGCACCGGCGTCGCCGATGACAAATCCATCTATCCGTACGTACCGGAGATGATTCGCTACTATCTGGCCGAAGATCCGATACTTAACAACGTACCGACCTGGCAATGCCGCAAGGAATCTGACCTGTCGTTTGTGCTGGCGAATCTGGAAAGAATGGTGGTGAAAGAGGTCCACGGCGCAGGCGGTTACGGCATGTTAATCGGCCCTACCGCCAGCAAGGCTGAAATCGAACGCTTCCGCCAGTTGCTGAAAACGCGGCCCGAAAACTATATCGCCCAGGAAACGCTGGCGCTCTCAACCTGCCCGACGTTTGTGGAAAATGGTCTGGCTCCGCGGCATATCGATTTACGGCCTTTTGCGCTGACCGGCGCTGAAATTCGTCTGGTACCGGGCGGTTTAACCCGCGTTGCGCTGGCGGAAGGCTCGCTGGTAGTGAATTCATCTCAGGGCGGTGGCACCAAAGATACCTGGGTCCTGGAAGAAGAGTCGGAAGTTCCGACGGAGGGTGACGCATGCTAAGCAGAACAGCCAGCGAACTGTACTGGATGGCGCGTTATCTGGAACGCGCTGAAAATATCGCACGCCTGCTGGACGTAACCAACAAGCTGTCAATGATGTCGATCCGTGACGTCAGCGCCCGCGATGAAAATAACGATCTGCTGGTTCCGCTCACCATGACCGGCACCCGCACCTTATTCAATGAACACTATCCGCAGGAAACAATGGGCAATCTGCTCAACTTTTTCGCGCTGGACAGTTTCAACCACAGCAGCATTTTCAGCTGTCTGCAAATGGCCTGGAACAATGCCCATGCGGTCCGCGGCAGTCTGTCTTCCGAAGTGTGGGAAAGCATTAACGCCACCTGGATTGAGATGAAACTGATCCGCCGTCAGGGCGTCGGCTCTGCGGGCGCGGATTCCTTCTTCGACTGGGTTAAGGAGCGCTCACATCTGTTCCGTGGCGCGATGTTTGGCACCTTGCTGCGCAGCGACGCGCTGAATTTTATCCGTCTTGGCACCATGCTCGAACGCGCTGACAGCACCGCAAGGCTGCTGGATGCCAAAAATCAGCTGCTCAATGCTGATGAAGATCCGGTGCGCGAGTACTACCGGATGGACACGCTATTACGCGCCGTCAGTGCCCGTGAAGCATTCCATACGCTCTACAAGCAGCAGCTCAGCCAGAAACGCATTGCCGAACTGCTGGTGCTGCGCCGCGAACTGCCGCGATCCCTGTTGTCCTGCGTAGAAATCATGGCCGAACAGCTGGAGGAAATCGGCGGGTCAGCGGGCAATTTACCGCGTCGCCGCGTTCATACCCTGCATGCTCAGCTCCGCTTCACCGAAATGGACGAGATAGTCGAAACGGGCCTCAGCCCCTGGTTAATGCAGTTTCTTGACCAGACCAATGCCATCGCTGAGAGCATTCATCAAACCTATCTGGAGGCACAATAATGAAACTGAATGTCAGTCATCAGACGCATTACACCTATGCGCAACAGGTCAAACACAGTACGCAATATCTGCGCCTGACGCCGCAGGATTCCAGCCATCAGAAAATCCTCTCATGGGATCTGACGTTGCCGGAATACGCCACCCGCACGCTGGACGCTTACGGCAATGTGTTACACGTGCTGACGCTGGATCAGCCGCATCAGGCAATCACTATCGAAGCCTACGGCGTGGTCGAAATTGAAGACAACACTGAAGACGATAATTGCGGGCATTTATCACCGCTGGTGTTTTTGCGCACCAGCCCGCTGACACAGGCCGACGGTGCGATCCGTGATTTCGCCAACCGCTATTATCGTCCGCAGGATCAGCATGAAAGTCTGTGCAATCTGATGGGCGAATTGCTGCTGAAAATGCCTTACAGCCCCGGCACGACGAGCGTAAAAGACAGCGCATCGCAGGCGTTTTCCGCACAACAGGGCGTGTGTCAGGATCATACCCACGTTTTCCTCGCCTGCTGCCGCAGTCTGGGGATCCCGGCGCGTTACGTCAGCGGCTATCTATACTCAGAAGATTCGACGCATGTTGCCATGCACGCCTGGGCGGAAGCCTGGCTGGACGACCGCTGGCAGAGCTTTGATGTCACCAACAACACCTGCAAACCGAATCAGCATTTGAAACTGGCTATCGGCATAGATTATCTTGATGCGTGCCCGGTCCGCGGTATCCGGTTAGGGGGAGGAAGCGAAGACATGCGCACTGTCGCGGCCGTTGCCATGCTTGACGTTCCGCAATAATCCTGACCATCTGAATGGGAAGATTTTTCTATGACTTACTGTGTGGCCATGCGCTTGTCCTCTGGCCTGGTGTTTGTTTCAGATTCACGCACCAACGCCGGAGTGGACCATATTTCCACCTTCCGCAAACTGCACGTATTTCATCAAAGCGATGAACGCGTGCTGGTGATCCAAAGCGCCGGTAATCTGGCGACCACACAGAGCATTATCAGCCTGCTGCACCGGCGCTGTCTGGACGACGAGCGGGAAAACCTGCTCAACGTGAAATCCATGTATGACGCCGCGAGCCTGCTGGGTGAAACGGTTCGCGAAGTCATCGCCCGCGACAGTGGTGCGAACCAGGGCGGGAACACGGATTTCAGCTGCAACTTGCTGCTGGGCGGTCAGATAAAAGGCGAGGGTCTGCGGTTATTCCATGTTTATCCGCAGGGGAACTTCATCGAAGCCACGCACGATACGCCGTATTTCCAGGTTGGCGAAAGCAAGTACGGAAAACCGATTATTGACCGCGTGCTGAACTTCGAAACGCCGCTGGATCAGGCAATGCAATGCGCGCTGATTTCGATGGACTCTACGCTGCGCAGCAATCTTTCCGTCGGTCTGCCACTGGATGTGATGACCTATCCGACAGACAGTTACAGCACCGCACAGCAACACCGGATCACCGAAAGCCATCCGTATTTCGACATGATCCGCAAAGGCTGGGGCGAAGGCCTGTTGAGCATTTTTGCGCAGTTGCCACCGCTGAAATTAGACGAGTAAATACTTTTCAGGCGGAGTGAATCTTCACTCCGCTGCTTTATTCTCTTCCATCTTCTTCACGATCTTTTTCTCAACCTCAAACGGATCGATACCGCGCAGCTGTAACCGGCGGAAGCGGATAATGTTAAAGCCGTTCATGACGAGGAAACTGCCTTCGATAAGCGAACCGCCTATCGAACCGAGCCATATGTTGTGGAATACCCAGCAGCAGGTCGAGCACCACATGATGCAGCGCGTGGTCAGCCCGCTGGTGCGAAACAGCGCCCAGGTGCTGACGACAGTTGCACCGACCGGCAATAATTCCACCCAGTGATGCGCACGGCTCAGGCCGAGAACCAGCGTCAGCACGATGAAAATTACCATGATCCACTGATTGCGCGTACGCAGGGAAATCAGGGTTCGCAGGGAGTTCAGCAAGGCGCTCATGCCAGCTGGTGCGGCTCCCATCATCAGGAAATGCACGCCGATAATGGCGCTGTAGGCGGAAAGCTGCTGTTTAAAGCGACGGTCGCTGCGGTTGAAAAACATCGTGATACCGACCACAAAGGCCAGAACACCGACTGACTGGGCAAACCAGTAATACGTCATTTTTCGGAGATCTCATTCGTAGGATGCGTAGAAAAAGCAAACGGCGCTTCACATTTGAAACGCCGTTTCATTCTAACGAGTATCCGGAAGCGTTACAATGTGACACCGCTTTTAAAGATCGCCAGTTCGCGGAAATCGTTGATTTCGTTTTTGGCTTTACGGCCATCCGCGATCGCAACGATCAGATCCACAAACTCACCCAGCAGCTGATCCATGCTGACATCGTGGATCAGGCGCCCTGCATCAAAGTCGATCCAGTGCGGTTTTTTCGTCGCCAGTTCACTGTTAGTCGCCAGTTTTACCGTCGGCACAAAACCGCCGTAAGGCGTGCCGCGACCGGTACTGAACAGCACCATATGGCAACCGGCACCGGCCAGCGCGCTGGTTGCCACGGCGTCGTTACCCGGCGCACTCAGCAGATTTAGGCCCGGCGTCGTCAGACGTTCACCGTATTTCAGCACGTCCATCACCGGGCTTTGCCCTGCTTTCTGCGTGCAGCCCAGCGATTTCTCTTCCAGCGTGGTGATACCGCCCGCTTTGTTGCCCGGCGACGGGTTCTCGTAAATCGGCTGATTATGCTCGATGAAATACTGTTTGAAATCGTTGACCATGTGAACGGTCTTTTCAAACGTCGATTCATCGCGGCAGCGGCTCATCAGAATGCGTTCCGCACCAAACATTTCCGGCACTTCAGTCAGCACGGAAGTCCCGCCGTTGGCGATCACATAGTCGGAGAAACGTCCGAGCAGCGGGTTCGCGGTGATACCGGACAAGCCGTCAGAACCGCCGCATTCAAGACCAAATTTCAGTTCGCTGAGTTTGCCCGTTACGCGTTTGTCGTCACGCATAACCGCATACAGTTCACGCAGACGTTCCAGACCGGCTTCCACTTCGTCGTCGAATTTTTGCAGCGTCATAAAACGCACACGATCTTCGTCAACTTCACCCAGCGTTTCACGGAAGACGTCCACCTGATTGTTTTCACAACCCAGACCAATCACCAGCACCGCGCCCGCGTTCGGATGGCGCACCATATTTTGCAGCATAGTGCGGGTGTTCACGTGGTCATCACCCAGCTGTGAGCAGCCAAACGGATGGGTGAACAGGAAGACGCCGTCGGTGCCTTCTGCGTCATTGGTTTCTTTCAGAAAACGTGACTGGATCTGGCGGGCAATGCCGTTAACGCAGCCCACCGTTGGGATCAGCCAAATTTCATTACGGATCCCGACCTGACCGTTTTTACGACGGTAGATCTGCACTTCGCGATCGGCCATTTGATCCGGCAGCGTCGCGAAATCCGGCTGATACTGGTACTGATCCAGATCGCTGAGATTGGTTTTGCCGTTTTGTGAGTGAATATGCACACCCGGCTCAATCGCGGTCAGCGCATGCCCAATCGGCAGGCCGTATTTAACAATGTTTTCCCCGGCCGCAATCGGGCGCAGGGCAAACTTATGGCCCCGCACAACCGGCTGAGCCAGAACGACGGTGTGACCGCCTGCTTCAACCCGCTCACCAGCATCAATATCGCGAAGCGCAACGGCGACGTTATCGGCAGTATGAATTTGAATGATACTTTGCATAGTTGCTCTCTTAGCTGTAAGCCGCCAGCGCATCGCGCATGCCACGGTCTTCAATCGCCTGCAGTTGTTCGGTGATTTTTGCCGTCAGGCCAGGCACGGTGTTCAGGTCCCGCCCCCAGTGTTCTTCATCGGCGAGCACGGTTTCCACCAGCCCGACCAGCGGCAGGTTACCGCTGCGCACGCTTGCCCACAGTTCGGAGAAACGGCTCAGCCAGTGTGCATCGTCCTGCAACGGATAGATTTCGCCGTGACGTTCGCCACGGTAAAACGCCAGCAAGGCGGCCAGTGCGAAAGTCAGGCGCGGAGGCAAAATGCCGTTTTTTTCCTGACTCGCCAGCAGCTGCGGCAGAATACGGGTGCGGTATTTGGTCATGCCGTTCAGCGCGATTGACAACAACTGATGCTGAATGAACGGGTTGCGGAAACGGCTGAGAACCGCCTGAGCAAATGACGTCAGTTCATCCTGCGGCAGATCCAGAACCGGTGAAATCTCTTCGGCAATCGCCAGCTCTACAAAGCGGCTGATTTGCGCGTCATTCATCGATTCGCCGACGGTGTTCAGCCCGGCCAAAAATGCCACCGGCACCAGCGCCGTGTGCGCGCCGTTAAGGATCGCCACTTTGCGTTCTTTATACGGTTTGATGTCGTCAACAAGACGGATATTCAGCGGCAGTTTGTCCAGACGCAGTTCCTGCGCCAGGCTTTTTGGCCCCTGGATCACGAACAGATAGAAGTGTTCGGCGCTGTCGAAGAAGCTGTCCTGATAACCGAGTTCTTCCTGCAAACTGTCGATTTCGCTGCGCGGGTAGCCCGTCACAATGCGGTCAACCAGCGTCGAGCAGAAAGTGTTGCTGTTTTGCAGCCACTGGGTGAATGCCGCCGGTAATGCCCATTGCTGTGCATAGCGCAGCACCAGTTCCTGCAAGGCTTCGCCGTTATAATCGATCAGTTCACACGGCAGTAAAACCCAGCCTTTATCGGCGGCACCGGAGAAGTGAGTGAAGCGCTCGAACAGCAGTCGGGTCAGTTTGGCGGGGAAGCTGGCCGGAGGCGCATCATTCAGGCTGTCGCTTTCGACATAGCTGATACCCGCTTCGGTAGTGTTCGAAAACACAAAGCGGATATTCGGGTCGCGGGCCAGCGCCAGATATTCGTCAAACTGATGGTAAATATTGATTTCGCGGTTTACGGAACGAATGATGCGCGTGTCGCGCACGGTTTCGCCCTGCTCATTCAGGCCGCTGATGATCGTGGTGTACAGACCATCCTGCGTACTCAGTGAAGGTGGGAAATCGGTGTCAATCGGGCGAACGACCACGATACCGGCATCCAGATCGGTATGTTCATTGAGCAAATCTATCTGCCAGTCGACAAACGCCCGCAAAAAGTTGCCTTCACCGAACTGGATAATTTTGTCTGGATGTTGACGGCCTGGGAAGTCACGGCGATTTAACCTTTGCATCTCACATTCACCTTAATTTGGTCAGACGCCGGTCTTTGAGGACATCAGTTTGTCCCGTGGCCGTCGTTCTTTATTGGGATAATAGTTTGTTATTTCTGTGTTTTATCTGGAGCGCAGGAATCTGCGCTCCGTTGTGCTTTTAGTTCAGTTCAATCTGGAAATACTGTTTGGCGTTATCGAAGCAGATATTTCTCACCATGCTGCCCAGCAGTTCGATGTCTGCCGGCGCTTCGCCCGCTTCCACCCAGTGGCCGATCATCTGGCACAGGATGCGACGGAAATATTCGTGGCGTGTATAAGACAGAAAGCTGCGGCTGTCGGTCAGCATCCCCACGAAACGGCTCAGCAAGCCCAGATTGGCGAGCTGTGTCATCTGACGTTGCATGCCATCTTTCTGGTCGTTGAACCACCAGCCGGAGCCGAACTGCATTTTGCCCGGCATCCCTTCACCCTGGAAGTTACCGACCATGGTGCCGATCACTTCGTTATCACGCGGGTTCAGGCAGTACAGAATGGTTTTCGGCAGACCACCGGCCAGACCTTGCGCGCCCAGCAGTTTAGACAGCGGTTCTGCCAGCGGCTGGTCATTGATGGAGTCGAAACCGACGTCCGCGCCGATCAGCTGGAACATACGGGTGTTGTTATTGCGCAGCGCGCCAATGTGGTACTGCTGCACCCATTCACGGCGCTGATATTCAGAAGCCAGATACAGCAACACGCCGGTTTTGAACTGGGCGATTTCCTCTGTGGTTGGCGTTTCACCGTTCAGGCGGCGGGCCAGAATGCCGTCCAGCGTCGCATCATCCGCTTCGCCATACACCACAACGTCCAGCGCGTGGTCGGAAACTTTGCAACCGTGCGCCGCGAAGTGATCCATACGTTTTTTCAGCGCATCACGCAGATCGCTGAAACGGGTGATGGAAACGTCAGCCGCAGCTTCCAGTTTCTTCACGTAATCCGCAAACGTGGCGGCTTCAATGTTGAACGCTTTGTCCGGGCGCCAGCTTGGCAGCACTTTGATATCAAAGCTGGTGTCCTGAGCGACGGCTTTATGATGTTCCAGAGAATCGATCGGGTCATCGGTTGTGCCGACCATTTTCACGTTCATCTGTTTCATGATGCCGCGGGCAGAGAAGTTGTCCTGCGCCAGTAATTCATTACCGCGTTCCCAGATTTCGCCTGCGGTGGACGGGGAAAGCAGTTTGCCGGTAATGCCAAACGGACGACGCAGCTCAAGGTGCGTCCAGTGATAAAGCGGGTTACCGATGGTGTGAGGAACCGTGGCGGCCCACGCGTCAAATTTCTCGCGGTCAGTGGCGTCGCCAGTACACATACGTTCAGGAACACCGTTGGTGCGCATCGCACGCCATTTGTAGTGATCGCCTTTCAGCCAAATGTCATACAAGTTTTTGAATTTGTAGTTCTGAGCGATCAGCTCAGGCGGCAAATGGCAGTGGTAGTCGAAAATTGGCTCATCTTTCGCGTAGTCGTGATACAGGCGACGTGCGAATTCAGTGTCGAGAAGGAAGTCTTCTGTTAAAAACTGCGCCATCTTAGGTTCCTCATCATGAAATCTGTAGAGTTGTCTCTCAATGGTGCGAAGTTATCACACCAATTCAGGTTGTCGTCCAGCTCTTTTTAGGGGTATATGCCGGTAATAGCAGGCAATTCAGGACCCAATAAACTCACTAACTCTCTGTAAAATAATAGCGTTGAAGCCTTACTGCACGGGTACTTA
Organism: Rahnella sp. PD12R; assembly: GCF_019200965.1. Taxonomy (NCBI): domain Bacteria; kingdom Pseudomonadati; phylum Pseudomonadota; class Gammaproteobacteria; order Enterobacterales; family Yersiniaceae; genus Rahnella; species Rahnella sp. PD12R. The sequence goes on from NZ_JAHTMS010000004.1 coordinate 343,985, forward strand.
TTATCCTCACAATCAGAGTGTCATTTTGTGATGTCACTCAAACTTTAAATCTGTATGACAGGTTATTTCGTACCAAATGTGACAAAACCAGTTTCACCGTTTCCACGTAATGCCGCCATTTACTCAGCCTCTTACTCCCCGCGCCTGCCGGCATTCCATCGAGTTCTTCTGATTAGCTGCGTAATAAAACGCGCAATCTGTACTCAAAACGCCCCGCGTTAAGCGTGCGGACGAAATGTGATCAATCCGTGAAGTTGTTACACCAATTACGTTTCAGTGATCCGGTACCTGATGTTAATCCTTCATGGAAAAGTGTGAACAAGATCAATCAAAAAGTAATTTTCTCAGTAAATTCAATTAAATAAGTGTGTAGTTAAAAAAGTTAAGTAAGCACACAAATTAAATGTGGTTTTGTGATGTCATTCAAATTTTAAATCTGTATGACAAGTTATCTTTGCTTCGCCCGGACAAGAGCGTCAGAGATTACCTGCCACGTCCTTTCGCTGTTGCCCGGGCAAAACACTTCCCAGGCGCAGTCAGCCTCATGGCGAAGCAACAATTCTGGTGTTCAGGACGCTCATCGGATCTTACGCACAGATAACAATAAACCAGTGCGTAAACATCGGGCCGCTCCCAGTGAAATCATCTGGCGGCGATATCCCCGGAAACCACTTTAAGGAAGCCAGAAGCCCATGCTCAGGCAGCGTGGTGCGAAATACGCCATGACAGCGTGCGTTGTCATTGCCGGATTATTTACTGGGAGAGAGTTAAATGGGTAAGATTAAAGGGTTACGCTGGTACATGATCGCACTGGTGACATGCGGCACTGTATTAGGCTATTTAACACGTAACGCCATTGCCGCCGCAGCACCGACGCTGATGACTCAGCTCAACATTACCACTCAGCAATATTCTTATATTATCGCCGCTTATTCCGCCTGCTATACCCTGATGCAGCCGGTTGCCGGTTATGTTCTTGACGTCATGGGCACGAAAGTCGGTTACGCCATGTTCGCCGTTATGTGGGCCATCTTCTGTATGGCGACCGCGCTGGCCAGCAGCTGGGGTGGTCTGGCGATCGCCCGCGGTGCCGTTGGTATGGCTGAAGCCGCGATGATCCCTGCCGGCCTGAAAGCCAGCAGCGAATGGTTCCCGGCCAAAGAACGTTCTATCGCCGTGGGCTACTTTAACGTCGGTTCTTCTATCGGCGGGATGATTGCGCCACCGCTGGTTGTCTGGTGCATCCTGATGCACAGCTGGCAGCTCGCCTTCATCATTACCGGTGCATTGAGCCTGATCTGGGCACTGAGCTGGCTGGTATTTTACAAACACCCGAAAGACCAGAAAAAACTGAGCAACGAAGAACGCGATTACATTCTTGATGGTCAGGAAGCACAGCACCAGACCACCAACGGCAAGAAAATGTCGGCCTGGCAGATCCTGCGTAACCGCCAGTTCTGGGGCATCGCGCTGCCGCGCTTCCTGGCTGAGCCTGCCTGGGGCACATTCAACGCCTGGATCCCGCTGTTCATGTTCAAGGTGTATGGCTTTAACCTGAAAGAAATCGCGATGTTTGCGTGGATGCCGATGCTGTTTGCTGACCTCGGTTGTATCCTCGGCGGCTACCTGCCTCCGCTGTTCCAGAAATACTTCAAAGTGAACCTGATTGTCTCCCGTAAACTGGTGGTTACCATGGGTGCGGTCCTGATGATCGGCCCTGGCATGATCGGCCTGTTCACCAGCCCGTACGCAGCAATCGCTTTACTGTGCATCGGTGGTTTTGCTCACCAGTCACTGTCCGGCGCGCTGATTACTTTGTCTTCTGACGTGTTTGGCCGTAACGAAGTGGCGACAGCCAACGGTCTGACCGGGATGGCGGCGTGGATGGCAAGTACCATGTTTGCTCTGGTGGTGGGTGCGCTGGCTGATACCATCGGTTTCAGCCCGCTGTTTGCCGCTCTTGCCGTCTTCGACCTGCTCGGCGCCATCATTATCTGGACCGTACTGCAGAACCGTTCCGCAGTAGAAGCTGTACCGGCCCCGCTGAAAACCGCGAAAGCCTGATCCGCCAATCACAAACCCGGTAAAATTCTTTGCCGGGTTTGTCTCTTTCTCACATTTCTCCAGTGCCTTTGTGGCCGATGCACGGTGCATCAACCTTTCGTAAATCGTATACTGGTAGTTGTATAATAGGTTTGCAGGTCTGTCCGACACTCGCATCTTGCAGGTTTCACTACTTTTAAAGAGCACTCATATGGAATCCACAGACACCAGACGCCTGTACCAACAACTGGCTGCCACGCTCAAGGAACGAATCGAAACGGGTGTGTATCCGGTTGGCGAGAAGTTACCTGCTGAACGTCTCATTTCAGATGAGATGGACGTCAGCCGCACCGTGGTGCGCGAAGCGATCATCATGCTGGAAGTTGAAGGTTATGTGGAAGTCCGTAAAGGTTCGGGCATTCATGTGATGTCAAATCAGCAGCGCCATCTGGTGGTGCCTGATAATGGCATCGAGTTTGGTACCGCCGGTCCGTTCGAGCTGCTTCAGGCGCGTCAGCTGATTGAAAGCAATATCGCAGAGTTCGCCGCCACGCAGGTGACCAAACAGGACATCATGCGCCTGATGGAAATTCAGGAGCACGCGCGCCAGGAAGATCGTTTCCGTGATTCAGAATGGGATTTGAAATTCCACGTGCAGGTAGCACAGGCCACGCAGAATAATGCGCTTTCAACTATCGTTGAAAAAATGTGGAGCCAGCGGTTGCATAACCCTTACTGGCGTAAGCTGCACGAGCACATCGATGAGAAATCAATTGAAAGCTGGTGCGAAGATCACGACCTGATCCTTAAAGCACTGATTCGCCGTGATCCGCATGCATCGAAACTTGCCATGTGGCAGCATCTGGAAAACACCAAACAAATGCTTTTCCGCGCCACCAGTGATGATTTCGAATTTAACGTAGACCGTTATCTCTATTCAGAAAACCCGGTTGTACATCTGGATCCTCCGCTGCTGAATACTAAATAAATTCCCCTTTAGGCCGGAAATTTCCCCCAACCGGCCTTTTCTCCACTTCTGCGTGATTTCGCATTATCCTGTCAGACACTGTCGAGTAGTGTCAGCCAATGTAAAACCCCTTTCCATTACGTGCGCCGGACTTAAATGATCGGTCTCAACGCGCTATATTTACCTGTCTGAGTTATTGTTATTTTGTTACAGTTAGACCCGTTTTTTTACGCGTTTACGAGGCATGAAACAGCGCTTTAAACGTGTAAATCCCCGATGAATTCAAAACCAGATAGCCCGCCAGGGAAATGGCGACCTTATCAGCTTACAGGCCGCGTCGAGACATATTCTCCGCTGATGTCAATGCTGACCCACTGAAAATGATGGAGTTTTACACGACAGATGGAAATTATCAGCTCGCTTATCGATGCCCTCTGGCAACAAGATTATGTCACCCTCGCCAACCCTTCTCTGGTTTGGGCGTTGTACCTGATTTTATTCATGATCATCTTTCTGGAAAACGGTTTACTGCCTGCAGCTTTTTTACCCGGCGACAGCCTTCTGATCCTCGTGGGCGTACTGATTGCCAAAGGTGCCATGAATTTCCCGCTGACAATTTTCCTGCTGACGACCGCCGCCAGCCTTGGCTGCTGGCTCAGTTACGCGCAGGGAAAATGGCTTGGGAATAACCGGATAGTCCAAAGCTGGCTGGCCCATTTGCCGGTGCAATATCACGAACGCGCGCACGCCTTGTTTCATAAACACGGGCTTTCCGCGCTGCTGGTAGGCCGTTTTCTGGCCTTTGTCCGCACCCTGCTACCCACAATTGCCGGTTTATCGGGCCTGAGCAACAGCCGTTTCCAGTTTTTCAACTGGGTGAGCGGTCTGCTCTGGATCCTGATCCTGACCTCGTTAGGTTATTTCCTCGGCAAAACGCCGCTGTTCCTGAAATACGAAGATCTGGTGATGAATTGCCTGATGCTGCTGCCGGTGCTTTTGCTGATTGGCGGGCTGGTCGGTTCCATCGTCGTTCTCTGGCGTAAAAAGCACGCTGACCGCCAGAACAAAGGCAAAAGCGCATAATGAATCGCCTGTTGAGAAAACACTCATTTATATGGCCAGCGCTGTTTATTCTGCTGGCCGCCGCGGCCATGATCGGGCTGGCGATATCGCGCCTTCCCGCACCGGCCAGCGCGCTGCAAATCCGCCCGGCACGTTCTGGCGTGGCCCTGCCCGATGGTTTTTATGTTTACCAGAGCCTGACCCAGCGCGGCATTCACATCAAAAGTATTACGCCGCTGGAAGATGGTCTGGTCGTTCAGCTCGATTCCGCTGCTCAGCGCAAAATGGCAGAGGACGTGTTGCAAACCATTTTGCCCGCAGGCTTTGTGATTCAGTATTGTGAACCGCCTCATACCAAAGCCTGGCTGACCAAGCTGGATCGTGATCGTTTAAAGTTTGGATAACTGACAGCGGATTTGTCTGATATCGCTACCCATTTGTCGGTGATATGCTTTCAAGGCTAGTTATTCAAAAAATCTATACTCACGGAAATAAGTGCCACAATCACTTAACCATCAAAAGGAAGCCCGACGATGAAAATCACTTTATCTGCACTCGTTTTAGCCCCTGCAATGTTATTCACTACCGCAAGCTTTGCTGCGCCTCAGCCAGAAAGCTGCGTGACCAAACAGCACGAAATTCAGAAACAGATCGACGAAGCCCGCCTGCACAAAAACGAGAACCGCGTCGACGGTTTGGAAAAAGCACTGCGCGAGAATAAAGCGCACTGCACCGATGCAGGGCTTAAAGCTGAAAACCAGAAACGTGTCGAAGAAAAACGTGAGAAAGTCCGCGAACGTGAGCAGGAACTGAAAGAAGCTCAGGCGAATGGCAATCACGAAAAAATCGCCAAAAAGCAGCAAAAACTGGAAGAAGCACAGTCTGAACTTAAACAGGCTCAGGGTCTGTAATCCCCTTTCTTAAAGCGCCCGGTGGGCGCTTTAATGCGGGATCTTGCTTTTTAAAACAGACAATTCGCATTTGCGATCACCTGAATATCCGCTATGTTAAAAGTTCGAATCAGTTAACGTATGGAGTGACTTACACATGGCTAGTAATACATCAGAACAACTGCGCGCTGAATTAAAGTCATTGGCAGATACGCTGGAAGAAGTTCTTCAGACCTCTACCGATAAGCCGAAAGCTGAACTCGATAAGTTACGCGGCAAAGCAGAATCCCTGCTGAAAGACACCCGCGAACGTCTGAGCAATACGGGCGATAAGATTGCCACTCAGACCAAAGAAATCGCCGGTAAAGCCGATGATTACGTACATGAAAAACCGTGGACAGGCGTCGGTATTGGTGCCGCTGTCGGTGTTGTGATTGGCGTTCTGTTAGCCCGTCGCTGATTATGTCTGAACCGATAAAACCGGCACCACAAGGACCGGGTAAAGGGCTTTTTGACATCGTTTCACGCATCGCCACCGTGGTGGTGGGCATGGTTGAAACGCGTGTCAGGCTGGTGGTTGTTGAGCTGGAAGAGGAAAAGGCCAATATTTTCCAATTGCTGCTCATGGCTGGCATTACCCTGATTTTCACCGCCTTTGGTCTTATGAGTTTGCTGGTTCTCCTTTTCTGGGCGATTGACCCTGCATATCGCCTGATTGCGATCGGCACGGCGACCGGTGTTCTGCTGTTCCTTGCTGTGGTTTTAGGCGCGATGACGCTGGCAAAAGCCAAACGTTCAACGCTTTTGAGCCTCACCCGCAAACAGCTGGATATCGACCGGGCGTTGCTGGAAAAGGATGACAATCTATGAGTATCCCAAACCGCGCTATCGAAAAAGTCAGACTTCTGCGCCAGATTGAGCGCCAGCGCGCCGAGCTTTCTGAGGCGGGTTCTGACTGGCTGGATGCCACAGCGAAAATTGATCGCGGCTGGGTGAAAATCGTGGATATGCGTAAGTATCTGGTCGTGGGTTCCAGCCTGATTGCCGTCTACGGCATCCGCCATCCCAGCAGCATTGTGCGCTGGTCACGGCGGGCATTTGGCATCTGGGGCACCGTCCGGCTGTTCCGCAAGACTTTCGCCAGCAAATAAGCTTAGCGACATTCACATCAAAGGGTCGGGTGATTATTCATCCGACCCTTTTCTTTTTGAATAACAATCCTTCCGCCGTTCAATTTATTTGAATCATTCCAACAGTTTTACTTGCTAACAAAGCGTAATCGTTCGACTTATTATCTCGTCATCAACTGATGCGGTAACGGCGAGAAACATTTTCTGACCGGACCGGTAACACTTTAAGCTCAATTTGAGCACACTACGTTTTGGAGAAGAAAATGACTAAGTTACAAGACACAGCTTTACTGGTAGCCCGTATCCTGATGCCAATTCTGTTCATCGTTGCCGGTTGGGGAAAAATTAACGGTTACACCGCAACTGCGGGTTACATGACGTCCATGGGCGTTCCAAGCTTCTTCCTGCCACTAACTATCCTGTTGGAATTTGGCGGCGGTCTGGCAATCCTGTTCGGTTTCTTCACCCGTACTACTGCGCTGATCACAGCCATCTTCACCATCCTGACGGCGCTGATCTTCCACACTGATTTTGCACAGGGCGTGAACCAGATGATGTTCATGAAAAACCTGTCCATCGCTGGCGGTTTCTTCGTCCTGTTCGCTTCAGGCCCGGGCGCATTCAGCATCGACCGTCTGATCAAGAAAAACTGGTAATCGCTGCTCCGGCACCAGGGCGCTGTAACCAGGCTATAATTAAATAAGACAATAAAAAGCACCTGCAGGGCGATGTGATTAATCACCTCGCCCTTTTTAATTCTGAAAGATCACTGACAGTAAGGAAAATATCATGGGACAACTGGTCGAAGGCAAATGGCAGGACACCTGGTATGACACCAAATCTACCGGCGGTCATTTCAAACGTTCTGCGGCGCAGTTCCGTAACTGGATCACACCCGATGGCGCACCGGGCGAGCACGGCGTCGGCGGTTTTACCGCTGAGCGCGACCGCTATCATCTTTATGTTTCACTGGCCTGTCCGTGGGCACACCGGACACTGCTGATGCGCGCCCTGAAAGGGCTCGAAGACATTATCCCTGTTTCCGTCGTACATCCGCTGATGCTGGAACACGGCTGGACGTTCGGAACCGATTTCCCGGCCGCTACCGGCGATGATTTGTATCACCTGAATTATGCGTATGAAATTTATCTGCGTGCGCAGAATGATTACACAGGCCGCGTGACCGTGCCGATCCTGTGGGACAAAAAGCAGCAGACGATTGTCAGCAACGAATCTTCAGACATCATCCGTATGTTCAACAGTGCTTTTGATGCAACTGGCGCGAAAGCGGGCGATTATTACCCGCAAAACCTGCGCACTGAGATCGACGCGATTAATGAATGGATCTATCCGCAGATTAACAACGGCGTGTATAAAGCCGGTTTTGCGACCTCTCAGGACGCATACGACGAAGCAGTGAATGGCGTATTTGATGCGCTGGAGCGCGCTGAGGAATTACTGGGTAAACACCGTTATCTGACAGGCAATAAGCTCACCGAAGCCGATCTTCGTCTGTGGACCACGCTGGTTCGCTTTGATCCGGTCTACGTCACGCATTTCAAATGCGACCGTCACCGCATCAGCGATTATCCGAATCTTTACGGTTTCCTGCGCGATATTTACCAGATGCCGGGAATTCGTGAAACCGTGGATTTTGCGCATATCCGCAATCACTATTACCGCAGCCACGCCACGATTAACCCTTACGGAATTATCTCTACCGGGCCGGCGCAGGATTTAGATTCACCGCACGGCCGCGATACCCGCTTCAGCTAATCGCTCGGGCATTCTTCCTTTCTGAAAGGGGAAGAATGCCCGTCACGTTGATTCACTTCGCTTCGCGCGTCGCCAGCAACCGTGGAATTTCGCGCAGGAACCAGGCTTTTGCCTCGCCCATGCTGTCGCGACGCCACGCCATAATGATGTCGGTTTCACGGTTATATTCCGCACTGACCACCCGCAAACGCCCTTCGGCAATATCCTGTTCAACCATCGGATAAGGCATCGTCGCGACGCCCAATCCGGCCAGCAGCGCTTTGCGTTTTTCTTCGATGGTACTGACCGTCAGACGTTGTTGCTTATCGAGCAACTGCACGGTGAGCACCGGGCGCTCACGCGCCGTATCCGCCACCGCAATCCCGCGATATTTCACACGGCTGACTTCAGAAAGCGGCTCGGCTTCCAGATGAATCGGATGATCCGGCGCAGCCACGTAAACGCTGACCAGCTTGTAAAGTTTGCGGCTGTTAATTTCTGTCGAGGAACGGAAATGCATATCGGGCGCGATGACAATATCCGCACGCCCCTGCTCAAGACGCTCCCACGCCCCCGCCAGCACTTCGGTAATCAGCGAAACCTGCGTGTTAGCTTTCAGCGCCAGCTTTTCAATCAGCGGGAATAACTGCGCAGCCGGGGATAAGGCTTCGCAAACGATCGTGATGTGAGTTTCCCAGCCACGTGCCAGCGCTTCGGCATCGACGGTCAGTTTGTCGGCGGCTTCGAGCAGCACACGGCCACGCTCAAGCAGCATCCGGCCCACATTGGTGAATTTTGTCCGATGACCTGAACGGTCAAACAACACCACGTCCAGCTCTTCCTCCAGCTTTTGCATGGTGTAGCTCAATGCAGACGGGACGCGGCCCAGCTCATCAGCGGCGGCGGCAAAACTTCCTCTGCGGTCAATCGCATCCATGACCCGTAATGCTTCCAGTGTGAGTGCGCGATCCTTAGCCATTCTTTTCTCTGTCAGGAAATTTGAATATAGCGACCAGATTAACTGGCTAACAATCACACGTCCAGACGCTTACCATTTATACATCGAAATTTTTAAGAGAGGCGACCGCCATGATCACCAGCAGAACGGCAAAAGAGTGCGGCACCGCTGACTTTGGTTGGCTGCAGGCACGTTACACTTTCTCCTTTGGACATTACTTTGATCCGAAGCTGATGGGCTATGCGTCGCTGCGCGTCCTGAATCAGGAAGTGCTGGCGCCGGGTGCGAGTTTCCAGCCACGGACTTATCCGCGCGTTGATGTTCTGAATCTGGTTTTACAGGGCTCGGCGGAATACCGCGACAGCGAAGGTAACAGCGTGCGGGTCGAAGCCGGTGAAGCGGCGCTGCTTTCCACGCAGGCAAACGTCAGTTACAGCGAGCTGAATACCCGCGCGAACCAGCCGCTGACGCGCATGCAGTTATGGCTGGATGCCTGCCCCGAGCATGAAAATCCGCTAACCCAGAAAATGACGCTGCCGGATGCAAAACATTTCCTGCTGGCATCACCGGACGGCGAAAACGGCAGCCTGCAATTGCGGCAAAATGTCTGGATACATCATCTGGATTTAAAACCGGGTGAACAGATTTCCCTGCCAATTCGCGGCCCGCGGGCGTATCTGCAATCGATTCACGGACAAGTTGATGCGCTGGGCGCGGTCAGCCACGAATCACAAAAACTGGCCTGCGGCGACGGGGCGTTTATTCATCAGGAAAACAGCCTGACTGTTTCTGCCAGCACGCCGTTACGCGCTTTGCTGATCGACATGCCGGTTTAACATTCGCGGTTAACGGATTTTACGGATAACAGAAAGGCGAAAGCCCGCGCAGTAACCTGCGCGGGCTTTCTTTTGACGAGGGAGTTGACCGTTAAGCCGGGTTCTGTCGTGGACAGTCATTCGTCTAGGCCAGCAATCGCTCACTGGCTCAAGCAGCCTACCCGGGTTCAGTACGGGCCGTACCATGTGAACCCCTATTTGGCCTTGCTCCGGGTGGAGTTTACCTTGCCACGAACTGTTGCCAGCCGCGCGGTGCGCTCTTACCGCACCCTTTCACCCTTACCTGATCCCACTTGCGTGGGCCATCGGCGGTTTGCTCTCTGTTGCACTTGTCGTAAGCTCGCGCTTCCCAGGCGTTACCTGGCACCCTGCCCTATGGAGCCCGGACTTTCCTCCCCTCCACCTGTCTCCCCCGAAAGGGACGGCAGTGAAGCGGCGACTGTCTGGTCAACTCCGCGGCGGATAATAGGGTATTACGCCCTATTTGTCACCCTCTTGCTCATCAAGCGCGTATTTATACAACGCGTTCTTCTTCACGCCGTGGATTTCTGCGGCCAGCGCGGCGGCCTTTTTCAACGGTAACTCTTTTTGCAGCAGCGCCAGCGTACGCAGTGCCTCAGCGGGCAACGCTTCCACATCGACTTTATGGCCTTCCACAATCAGCACCATTTCGCCACGACGGCGGGTTTCCACTTCCTGCACCCATGCCAGCAGTTCGCCGACCGGCGCGCCGTGAATGTTTTCCCAGGTTTTGGTCAGTTCGCGCGCCAGCACCACATAACGCTGCGGCCCCCAGACTTCGACCATATCCTGCAAACTGTCGATCAGACGATGCGTGGATTCATAGAAGATCAGCGTGCGCGGCTCTTCGATCAGCGCCAGTAAAGTGTCTTTACGGGATTTGGTTTTGGCAGGCAGAAACCCCTCGTAACAGAAACGGTCAGAGGGCAAACCGGCGGCGCACAACGCGGTAATAGCAGCACATGCCCCCGGCAAAGGCACGACACGGATACCCGCTTCACGACAGCGGCGCACGAGGTGATAACCCGGATCGTTAATCAGCGGCGTACCGGCATCAGAAACCAGCGCGATAGTCTGGCCTTCCTGCAATTTCGCCAGTAAATGCTCGGCTTTCTGCTGTTCGTTGTGGTCATGCAGCGGGAACATTTTGGCACTGATCGCGAAGTGTTGCAGCAGCAATCCGGTATGGCGGGTGTCTTCTGCGGCAATCAAATCTACACTGTTGAGTACGGCCAGCGCGCGTTGGGTAATATCCCCTAAATTGCCAATTGGCGTCGGTACGATATACAGCGTTGAGGCAGAAATATCTGCTTGATCGTCTTGATTCATTGTTTCATCCGGATTGCCGATTTAATATTGAGCATCTTGAAAAAACATCACTGGAAACTGAATGCCTTCCTCAATGACTTTTCGTACCCGTTCGGGACGTTTACTCCCTGCCATCATCGTGGCTATGCTTCTCGCCAGCTGTTCCGGTCAGGCGCCGCAGGCACCGACTGAAAGTGTCCAGGGTGCAGCGTCCGGCAGCTCTGATTATTATCTGCAGCAGGCACAACAAAGCGGTGATGATAACAAGGCTGACTGGCAATTGCTTGCAGTCCGTGCCCTGATACGTGAAGGCAAAGTGCCTCAGGCCGCCGAACAACTCGCCAAAGTGCCGCAAAATCTGACCGCAGCACAAACAGTTGAACAGCAGCTGACCAGTGCAGAAGTTCAGGTTGCCCAGAAGAATTATCCGGCAGCGGCAACCAGTCTGAGCCAGGTCGACCCGGCCAAACTGAACAATGACCAGAAAGCCCGTTACTATCAGGCGCAAATCGATGCCAGCCAGGGCCGTACCAGTCTGGGGCTGATCCGTGCTTACATCGCGCAGGAACCGCTGTTGCAGGGCCAGCTTCATCAGACGAACATTGATGAAACCTGGACCGCGCTGACGCAAATGTCTGCGCAGGACGTTAACAGCATCGTGATTAACGCGGATGAAAATACCCTGCAAGGCTGGCTGGATTTGCTGAGTGTCTGGCAGAGCAACAAACAGGATCCTGATTTACTGAAAGCCGGTATCAAAGACTGGCAGCGCCGTTATCCGGTCAATCCGGCGGCCAAAACCCTGCCGACACAACTGAATAACGTGCTGACTTTCCAGCCTGCGTCTACCGGTAAAATCGCGCTGTTCCTGCCAATGAGCGGGCCTGCGCAGGTTTACGGCAATGCTATTCAGCAGGGCTTCAATGCGGCGATGAACGGCCAGGTCAGCCAGGCCGCACCACAACCGGCAACGCCAGCCGATCCTAACGCACAAGCGCAGACAACGCCGGTTGATCCGAATGCGGCGGTCAGCACGTCCGCTCCGGATGCCACTGCGCAGCCACAAACCGCACCAGTACAGCCTGCGCCAACGCCTGACGTTGCGCCGGTTGCCAGCAGCAATGCGCAGGTAAAAGTTTATGATACCAACGGTCAGCCTCTGGCATCGTTACTGACGCAGGCACAGCAGGATGGCGCCACGCTGGTGGTCGGGCCATTGCTGAAAGATCAGGTGAATGAGCTGGGTAACACCCAGACGCCTCTGAATGTTTTAGCGCTCAATCAGCCAGAAACTGAGAAAAACAGTGCGAATATCTGTTACTTTGCGCTCTCGCCGGAAGACGAAGCGCAGGACGCCGCTCGCCACATGTGGGCAGAACAGAAACGTTCGCCACTGTTGCTGGTCCCACGCGGTGCCTTCGGTGACCGTATTGCACAGGCATTTGCCAATGAATGGCAGAAACTGGGCGGACAAACTGTCCTGAAACAAGGGCTGGGCTCTGCCGGTGAATTACGTTCATCTATTGGCAGCGGCATCCGCCTGACCGGTACGCCGGTTACCGCAAGCGACAGTGCAGTTCCGGCGCAAGCGCAGGGTGTCACGATTGGCGGTATTACCATTCCGGCTCCGCCAACCGATGCGCAGATTACGCAAGGCAGCACTGGCGGTGCGGTGGATTCCGTTTACGTCGTAGCGACTCAGAGCGAACTCACGCTGATTAAACCGATGCTGGATCTGGCGGTGAGTGGCCGTTCTCATCCGTCTGTCTACGCAAGTTCACGCAGCTATCAGGCGGGAGCGGGCCCGGACTATCGTCTGGAAATGGAAGGCGTGGAATTTAGCGACATTCCTTTACTGGCGGGTTCCAACCCTGCGCTGATGCAGCAGGCCGCAGCGAAGTTCGGCAACGATTACTCGCTGGTTCGTCTGTATGCGATGGGGATTGATGCCTGGAGTCTGGCAAATCACTTCTCGCAAATGCGGACGCTGCCTGGCTTCCAGGTCTCCGGCAGTACCGGTGATTTAAGTGCCAATGAAAACTGCGTGATCCATCGCAAACTGCCGTGGCTGCAATACCGTCAGGGTTCGCTGGTTCCGGTTTCTTCATAAGAAACGCGGTTCACTTGCGCAGAGAAACCGGAATTCTCCGCACGAAATAAGTACAAGGACGTACTGATGATAAAATTTTTGTCAAAAACGCGGTCGTGCGGAGCCGAATACGAAGCTTACGCGCGACGCTATCTTGAAAGAGCCGGATTAACCTTTGTGGCGGCCAATGTGGCCTGTCGCGCAGGTGAAATTGACCTGATCATGCGTGACCAGCAAACCTGGGTGTTTGTTGAAGTTCGCTACCGGCGCAATGCAAATTTTGGCGGCGCTGCGGCCAGCGTAACGCGTCAAAAACAACAGCGCTTGTTACGCGCGGCATCTTTCTGGCTTGCAAGCCACAACGCAAGCTTTGACACATCACCTTGCCGTTTTGATGTTTTAGCCATCACCGGCAGCCAGTTAGAATGGCTGCCCGATGCGTTCAATGCGGAATAAATATTACGACGACTGACTGGACGAAAACCCGTGCTGGATAGAATCAAAGTCTGCTTTACCGAAAGTATCCAAACCCAGATTGCAGCGGCTGAAGCCTTGCCTGACGCGATTTCACGTGCCGCGATGACGCTGGTGCAATCGCTGCTCAACGGCAACAAGATCCTGTGCTGCGGTAACGGCACCTCTGCGGCAAATGCGCAGCATTTTTCCGCTAGTCTGATTAATCGTTTTGAAACTGAACGTCCGAGCCTTCCTGCAATCTCACTATGTGCAGACAATATTGTTCTGACGGCGATTGCTAATGACCGTCTGCACGAAGAAATCTATGCCAAACAGGTGCGCGCTTTAGGTCAGGCTGGCGATGTTTTGCTGGCGATTTCTACCCGCGGCAACAGCCGTGATATTGTCAAAGCCGTTGAAGCAGCGGTCACCCGCGATATGACGATTGTCGCATTGACGGGTTATGACGGCGGCGAACTGGCGGGTTTACTGGGGCCTCACGATGTTGAGATCCGTATTCCCTCCCATCGCAGCGCCCGCATTCAGGAAATGCATATGCTCACAGTAAACTGCCTCTGTGACCTGATAGATAATACGCTGTTCCCACACCAGGACGATTAAGGAGATCCAATGAAGGCGAGCCCTCTCTTAGCTGTATTGTTAAGCGCCCTTCTGTTACAAGGCTGTGTTGCTGCTGCGGTTGTTGGTGCAGCCGGTGTCGCAACCAAAACCACTACTGACCCGCGCACTGTGGGCACTCAGGTTGACGACAGCACGCTGGAAGCCCGTGTTTCCAACGCGATAAGCAAAGATAAACAACTGAAAGATGAAGCCCGCATTGTCGCCACCGCGTATCAGGGCAAAGTCCTGTTAACCGGTCAGGCGCCGTCTGCTGATATGGCTTCCCGCGCAAAACAAATTGCGATGGGCGTAGAGGGCGCAACGGAAGTGTATAACGAGATCCGCACCGGCAAACCGGTCAGCATGGGCACCGCCTCTGTGGATACGTGGATCACCACGAAAGTTCGCTCTCAGTTGCTGACCAGCGATTCCGTTAAATCTTCCAACGTCAAAGTGACGACCGAGAATGGCGAAGTGTTCCTGCTCGGCCTGGTCACACAGGAAGAAGGTAAATCTGCGGCGGGGATTGCTGCCGGTGTCAGTGGCGTGAAACACGTGACGACAGCGTTTACTTACGTTAAATAATTCAGTCGGTTAAAGCAAAAAGGACAGCCCAGGCTGTCCTTTTTTACGTCCTGAAACCGCATGAATTAATGCAGCTTATGCTCTTGCAGGAAAGATTCCCCACCGAGCTGGCTCATTTGCCTCAGGATCCACTGCTGACGACGCAGCACGTAGGCCGACGGTGCGTTGACTTTAAACAGGTGAGGATTCGGCAATACGGCGGCCAGCAATGCGGCCTGCGAAGCCGTCAGGCGGCTGGCGGGTTTATGGAAGAAATGCTGTGAGGCCTGCTCGACGCCAAACACACCGTCGCCAAACTCAACAATGTTCAGGTAAACCGTCAGGATCCGGCGTTTCGTCCAGACCGTTTCAATCCCCACGGTCAGACCCGCTTCCAGCCCTTTTCTCACCCAACTGCGGCCATCCCACAGAAAGAGATTTTTAGCCGTCTGCTGGGAAAGCGTAGATGCTCCGCGCATTTTTCCGCCGTCTTTATCCAGAACCGACTGAATGGCATCCACATCAAAGCCCCAATGCTCGGGGAATTTTTGATCTTCCGCGGCCATTACCGCCAGCGCCATTGGCGCAGAAATTTCGCTCATCGGCACCCAGTCGGAATGCGCCACATACCCGAAATCACCGGTGAGCCAGGCGGAAACCTGACGTTCGACCATCACGGCGGAGAAAGGAACGGGTAAAAAAGCAAAAAGTACGATGCCCGCAACCCATAAGCCAAGCAACAGTATTACGGCACGTTTCAGCCATAATACCGGTTTTCCCCAAATGCCCTTTCCAGCAAATTTCTTCATTCTGCGGTTTCCACAACACATCTGACCATCTAATCAATCCCAACGGACACCCGATAATGCGGGCTAGCGAAATGCTCCACAATCCTGCTAACAATTGTGCGAAAAAGCGTAACTCATCCTTAAAAACTCCATTTCAAAATTGCGTTTTGATCACTGGCATCAAGGGGTTCCGTCATTGTAGTTGGCATTTCCAGTTTTTCATTCATCGGGCATTTAAAGACAGCATGTAAATTACTTGTGAATAAATTCAATAAATAAACATTAACAATGCTAATGAATTAAAATACCAAAAGTGAACGAATTTTCACCATTTAGCGGTTTGCCGTGGCGCTGACTAAGTCAAATCGCACAGTAAAAAATGGCAGAAAACTGCCTGCAGACTGGCGACTTAACCCGATAAAAACCTGATCATCCTAAGTGAAATTTTTTCACTCATCACAATTCTTAAAAATGAGTCGAAATCAAAATACTGAAGACAACGCAATAACCGTATAAATGATGAATAACAGGTACTTGACAGTGAACACAGCCATTCCAACGCCGGTTTTCAGGTTAAATTAACGGCGAAACAAGCAGCAAAATGGCATGACATTGTTCACTTCCATAAGCAAAATTGCATGACACCGGTACAACATCAACAGGCTTCATTTGTATTCTGTCAAAAATCCTGCGATAAAGACTTGATGTTTTGTATAGACAAAGACTAATCTACATCACAGTTTTTAATGAATGTTGTAACAGTCCTGCTTATATTTGTTATGTTGATTGCTACAGGATGTATTAGACTTTAAGACTGAATTCCAAGACCTGCGAAAACCGAACCCTTAAAACTATCGTGGGTTACCTCTTTCCCTGGTGTTGGCGCAGTATTCGCGCACCCCGGCTTCGGCTGGGGTTATTTTTTTTCAGCGTTTGCCGTCCAGTCACGTAACACCTGTATGTCATGGCGCCATTCCGCTTTCAGCTCATCAATCCATTCCTGAACGTTATCCCACCACGCAGGCAACGTCGGCGTCTGAATTTGTTGCGCCAGTTGTTGCAGGTGCTTAAGCCCTACGGAACCCGCCGCGCCTTTGATTTTGTGGCCTTCTTCCGCAATCCCTTTCTGATCGCGCGCGGTCATGTTGGAATCCAGCACCGCGAGATATCCCGGCATCATTTTTTCGAACATATCAGCGCTCTGATAAATCAGTTTCGGCCCGACCAGATCGATGTACTGTTCAAGCATGGCGGTATCAAGCAACGTTTCGCTGTTTTTCATTTCGATAGGTTCCTTTTCCATTACTGAAACTTCAGGCTGGTGATCCCAGAACTGCTGGATCATGGCGGTCAGCGCAGAGACGGACAGCGGCTTACTCAGCACATCGTCCATTCCGGCATCGAGATACTCTTTCTTATCTTTGAGAACGTTAGCGGTCAGCGCAATCAGCGGCGGCAGATGTTTGCCGGTGTAGTCGGTACGCAGTTTGCGGGCGATATCCAGCCCGGTCATGTCCGGCAGCTGGATATCGAGCAGGACAAGGTCAAATTCGTCCGGGTCGAACATCTCCAGCGCGTCGTGACCGTTCATCGCCACTTCCACGCTGTTCCCGAGTTTCTCCAGCACCGAACGCGCCACAATCACGTTCAGCTCGATATCTTCCACCAGCAGCACGTGCAGCGCGGGCAGCGGCATATCCTCTTCTTCATCCACTTCGGCGACCGGCGCATCGAGCGTTGGCGCGCGTACGGTCAGCGTGAAGCAGGAACCCTTACCCGGTTCGCTGCTGACGGTGATATCGCCGCCCATGGTTTGCGCCAGACGTTTTGAAACGGCCAGCCCGATACCGGTTCCTGTCGCCGGTTTGCCGCCGTTCTGATCTTTCACCTGATAATACATGGCGAAAATTTTGTCCTGCTCGTCCTGCGGGATGCCCATGCCGGAATCGCGGACGACAAAACGCAGCATGTCGTTGGCTTCGTAATGGACGCTCAGCACAATCTCACCTTCGCGGGTGAATTTGACGGCGTTACCAATCAGGTTCCACAGGATTTGGCGTAAACGCGTGCCGTCCGTCGTAATACTGCGCGGCAGCGGTAAATCCGGATCCATGACGAATTTCAGGCCTTTCGGTTGTGCCAGAAGGCCGGAGAGGTTTTCGAGATCGGACAGGAACTCGGTGAAATCCACCGGCTGATTGTCGAGCTGCACTTTGCGGCGCTCGATTTTGTCCATTTCGATAATGTCGTTGAAGATATTCCCGAGCGTGATCGCGCTGACGTGAATGGTTTTCAGATAACTGTGCTGTTCTTTGTCGAGTTCGGTGTCCAGCAGAATGCGGCTCAGCCCGACGATGCCGTTAAGCGGCGTACGCAGCTCGTGGCTGATCGTAGAGATGAAAGTGGTCTTTTCCCTGCTGGCGTTCTCTAACGCGTCCTGATAACGCTTACGCTCGGTGATATCGCGGCCAAAGCCCATCAGACCATGCCGTTTGCCAATGCGATCGTAGAACGGCACTTTGCGCAGTTCGAAGCAGGCTTTACGCCCGTCCGGATAGACCAGCCATTGTTCGTAAGTCAGGGAAACGTTGTGGCGGAAGACTTTCTCATCGGTTTCCACCACTTTTTCGGCGATGTCCGGGGTATACACATCATTTGGCGTGAGGCCGATCAGCTGTTTTTCGCTTTTACCGGTCAGTAATTCCATCGCACGGTTACAGCCCGAAAATTCTTTATCTTCATTGCGGTAGTAAACCAGATCCGGCGAAGCATCGAGGAATGAGCGCAACAGCGCCGATTGCTGGCTGAGTTCGATTTGCGCCTGTTCGCGGTGATGCATTTCAAGCTTCAGCTTGTCGACCACCGCAAGACGCGCCTCTTCAGCTTTCACGCGGTCGGCGATTTCCTGATTCAGCTGCGTGATATTGTCCTTAAGCTGCTGGTTCAGTTCGAGATCGCGGTGGCGCATTTCTTCGAGCTTATCCACCAGACGCGCTAAACGCTGGCGCGATTCCTCAAGCTGCTCCACGACCACCGACAGGAAATACACCGCCCAGGGCGTAATCAGCAAACCAAAGAAGATGGAGCGAACCACGTCGATACTTTCAACCTGCCCGCGCAGGAGCATGGTCACCGCCATCTGGACAATCATCGCCAGCACCACCAGCGCGGACGCCAGCAGCAGCGAGAATCTCACCAGCCCCAGCTTGACCATCAGATCGACATAATACTGCGCTAAAACCCGGATTTGCTTCATAACGGTTCCCTTAAAACGAAGTCGCCTGAATCATACCGCAAAACCTCGCTGTGGTGAGTCTGCGGGCAAGATTGAGCGTGAAGTTTGTGAGATGCACCTTGCGGGGGCTTGGCATGGTGCAATGCAGGAAATAAGGGCAGAGTTATTGACTAATTCACGCCGTGATATTATTAATATCGGCCGGCTTAATTTCGTCACAGGCTTTGCCAACTGCCGCGCAGCAAACATCTTTTCCTTATACTCTCCGAATTCACTCTCAGTCGGCGCACTCCGCGCAGGCATAAATATTCATTATTACTGCAAATAAAATCATTCACGCCAGTATAAATAATTCTTATTACGAAGAGCCGATTAGTACATTATTACTGTCAGGTTAAAAACAGTGACAAACCGCATGCCCGCAGTGTTTTCCAGTATAAAATACTGGGAATTACGGGCCTGCCAGCACGGTTCGGAGATATGAAGCTTTTCCCATAGTGAGTCAGCTCACACTTTACACGCATTACCCCACCGACATTACGCCATTAAAAACACCATAAATCATTTATATTTCAAATAATTAAATGTCTTTATATCACTTTTAATATAAGTTAATTCGCCATTTGACCTCCTTGTGCTTTCTCGCTAAGTTGGGAGTCCGCTGGAAGCAATCTCGACGGGTGAGCAACTCGTCATATTTATGCAGTAATTGAAGACTCCCTCATTAAAACAAGTCAACCACCACTTGTGAGAACCATCACGAGAGGCCTTTGACGGAGATGCCCGGGCAATTAACGCACCGCAAGAGTGCGCGAAATTGCGGGTCCGCTCTGTGAATAAGTCCGCTCGCGGTTGGTGTGAGAGTCTCGCAGAGCCTGGGGAGGTTCACGTTATGTTGTACGATAAATCCCAAGAGAGGGACAACTGTGGTTTCGGCCTGATCGCCCATATAGAAGGCGAACCTAGCCATAAGGTCGTGCGTACCGCGATCCACGCACTGGCCCGTATGCAACACCGTGGCGCGATCCTTGCTGACGGCAAGACCGGCGACGGTTGCGGCCTGCATTTACAAAAACCTGACCGCTTCTTCCGCATGATTGCCGAAGAGCGCGGCTGGCGCCTGGCGAAAAACTATGCCGTCGGCATGCTGTTCCTCAGCAAAGATGAAAAAGAAGCTGAGGCGAGCCGCCGCATTGTTGAAGAAGAGTTGCAAAACGAGACGCTGTCCGTGGTGGGCTGGCGTGACGTTCCGACTAACCCGGACGTACTCGGTGAAATCGCGCTTTCCTCCCTGCCCCGCATCGAACAAATTTTTGTCAACGCGCCCGCCGGCTGGCGTCCGCGTGACATGGAACGCCGTCTGTATATGGCGCGCCGCCGTATTGAGAAACGCATTCAGGATAAAGACTTCTATGTGTGCAGTTTCTCCAACGTGGTTACGATCTACAAAGGCCTGTGTATGCCTGCGGATCTGCCACGCTTCTACTTAGATCTGGCCGACCTGCGCCTGGAATCAGCAATTTGCCTGTTCCACCAGCGTTTCTCGACCAACACCGTACCGCGCTGGCAACTGGCTCAGCCTTTCCGCTATCTGGCGCACAACGGCGAAATCAACACCATCACCGGTAACCGCCAGTGGGCCCGCGCCCGTGCGTATAAATTCAAAACGCCGCTGATCCCCGATCTGCAAGATGCCTCACCGTTCGTGAATGAAACCGGCTCGGACTCCAGTTCGCTGGACAACATGCTGGAACTGTTCCTGGCCGGCGGTATGGATTTGCTGCGCGCCATGCGCTTGCTGGTTCCGCCAGCCTGGCAGCAAAACCCGGATATGGACGACGATTTACGCGCGTTCTTTGACTTTAACTCCATGCACATGGAGCCGTGGGATGGCCCGGCCGGTATCGTGATGTCAGATGGCCGCTACGCCGCCTGTAACCTCGACCGTAACGGTTTGCGTCCGGCGCGTTATGTCATCACCAAAGACAAGCTGATCACCTGCGCGTCAGAAGTCGGGATCTGGGATTACCAGCCTGATGAAGTCGTTGAGAAAGGCCGCGTTGGTCCGGGCGAACTGATGGTGATCGATACCCGCAGCGGTAAAATCCACCACTCGGCAGAAACCGATAACGACCTGAAAGGCCGCCACCCCTATAAGCAATGGATGGAGAAAAACGTTCAGCGTCTGGTGCCGTTTGAAGATCTGGCAGAAGATCAGGTCGGCAGCCGCGAGCTCGATGACAGCACGCTGGAAACCTTCCAGAAACAGTTTGGCTACAGCAGCGAAGAATTAGATCAGATCATCCGCGTGTTGGGTGAGAACGGTCAGGAAGCCGTCGGTTCAATGGGCGACGATACGCCATTTGCCGTGCTCTCCAGCCGTCCGCGCATCGTGTATGACTACTTCCGCCAGCAGTTTGCGCAGGTGACCAACCCGCCAATCGACCCGCTGCGTGAAGCGCACGTGATGTCTCTGGCGACCAGCATTGGCCGCGAGATGAACGTATTTTGCGAAGCTGAAGGTCAGGCGCACCGTCTGAGCTTCAAATCGCCAATCCTGCTGTGGTCTGATTTCAAACAGCTCACCACGCTCGACAGCAAACACTATCGCGCGGAAACGCTGGATCTGACTTACGATCCGACCGAGCAGAATATGGAGCAGTTCGTCCGGAAGCTCTGTGACGAAGGCGAACAGAAAGTGCGTAACGGCGCGGTTCTGCTGGTGCTGTCTGACCGCAACATTGCACCAAACCGCTTGCCGCTGCCTGCGCCAATGGCCGTCGGCGCGTTGCAGTTGCGTCTGGTTGAAAAAAGCCTGCGCTGCGACGCCAACATCATTGTTGAAACCGCCAGCGCACGCGACCCGCACCACTTTGCCGTGCTGATCGGCTTCGGTGCGACCGCGGTTTATCCATATCTGGCTTACGAAACGCTGGCCAAGCTGGTGGATTCGCAGGTCATTGAGAAAAAATACCGTGAAGTGATGCTGAACTACCGTAACGGCATCAACAAAGGTCTGTACAAAATCATGTCCAAAATGGGCATTTCCACCGTCGCCTCTTACCGTTGTTCGAAACTGTTTGAAGCTGTCGGCCTGGCGAAAGATTTGTGCAACACCTGCTTCAACGGCGTGGTCAGCCGCATCGGCGGTGCCGGTTACAGCGACTTTGAACAGGATCTGCTGAACCTGTCCAAACGCGCCTGGCTGAAACGCAAAACATTGGATCAGGGCGGTCTGCTGAAATTTGTCCACGGCGGCGAATATCACGCGTACAACCCTGACGTCGTCACCACGCTGCAAACCGCAGTGAATAGCGGCGATTACGACGACTATAAAGTCTATGCAAAACTGGTGAACGAACGTCCGGTAGCAACCTTGCGCGACTTGCTGAAAGTCACGCCGAAAGGCCAGCCGATTCCGGTTGATCAGGTAGAACCGGCAGAAGGTCTGTTTACCCGTTTCGATACCGCGGCAATGTCTATCGGTGCGTTAAGCCCTGAAGCGCATGAGTCTCTGGCCGAAGCGATGAACAGCATCGGCGGACGTTCTAACTCCGGCGAAGGCGGCGAAGATCCTGCGCGTTACGGCACCAATAAAGTGTCACGCATCAAGCAGGTCGCATCGGGTCGTTTCGGTGTAACGCCAGCCTATCTGGTGAATGCTGACGTAATTCAGATCAAAGTGGCGCAGGGTGCAAAACCAGGCGAAGGCGGCCAGTTGCCGGGGGATAAAGTGACGCCGTACATCGCGAAGCTGCGTTATTCCGTGCCGGGCGTGACCCTGATTTCTCCACCGCCGCACCACGATATTTATTCTATCGAAGATCTGGCACAGCTGATTTTCGACCTGAAACAGGTCAACCCGAAAGCAATGATTTCGGTGAAACTGGTTTCAGAACCGGGCGTGGGCACCATCGCGGTCGGCGTGGCAAAAGCGTATGCAGACCTGATCACCATCGCAGGTTACGACGGCGGCACCGGCGCAAGCCCGCTGTCATCGGTCAAATACGCGGGCTGTCCGTGGGAACTGGGTCTGGTGGAAACACAACAGGCGCTGGTGGCTAACGGCCTGCGTCACAAGATTCGTTTACAAGTGGATGGCGGCCTGAAAACCGGTCTGGACATCATCAAAGCGGCAATCCTGGGCGCTGAAAGCTTCGGTTTCGGTACCGGCCCGATGGTCGCGCTGGGTTGTAAATACCTGCGTATTTGTCACCTGAATAACTGCGCAACGGGCGTGGCAACTCAGGACGACAAACTGCGTCGTAACCATTATCACGGCCTGCCAGAGCGCGTGACGAACTACTTCAAGTTCATCACGCAGGAAACTCGTGAAATCATGGCCGAGCTGGGTGTCAGCCAGTTGGTGGATCTGATTGGTCGTACCGATCTGCTCACTGAACTCGATGGCTTCACGGCGAAACAAAACAATCTGGATCTGTCTGCAATGCTGGCTACCGCGACGCCGCACGAAGGCAAAGCGGTGTACTGCACTGAAGGCAACCCGGCGTTCGACAAAGGCCAGCTGAACAAAGACATTCTGGAGCAGGCTGCGCCACATATCGATTCTAAGCAGAGCAAAGCGTTCTACTTCGATATCCGCAACACTGACCGTTCCGTCGGTGCGACATTGTCCGGCGCGATTGCTGAAAAGCATGGCGATCAGGGTATGGCGGCAGATCCGATGCGTATTAACTTCAACGGCACCGCAGGTCAGAGCTTCGGCGTCTGGAACGCAGGCGGCGTAGATTTAATGCTGACCGGCGACGCGAACGACTACGTGGGCAAAGGCATGGCCGGTGGCCGTATTGCGATTCGTCCGCCAATCGGTTCAGCGTTCCGCAGCCACGAAGCCAGCATCATCGGTAACACCTGCCTTTACGGTGCAACCGGCGGCAAGATGTTCGCGGCTGGCCGTGCAGGCGAGCGTTTCGCCGTGCGTAACTCCGGTGCTATCACCGTGGTTGAAGGCATCGGCGATAACGGTTGTGAATACATGACCGGCGGTATCGTGTGTGTTCTGGGTCGTACCGGCGTTAACTTTGGTGCAGGTATGACCGGTGGTTTCGCTTACGTTCTTGATGAAGATGGCGAATTCCGCAAACGCGTTAACCCGGAACTGGT
Organism: Rahnella sp. PD12R; assembly: GCF_019200965.1. Lineage (NCBI taxonomy): Bacteria > Pseudomonadati > Pseudomonadota > Gammaproteobacteria > Enterobacterales > Yersiniaceae > Rahnella > Rahnella sp. PD12R. Next base: position 367,832 of record NZ_JAHTMS010000004.1, read on the forward strand.
TGAAGTCCTGGAAGTGGCCGATCTGGCTATCCATGAAGAGCATCTGCGCGGTTTGATCATCGAACACGTACAGTTGACCGCATCGACCCGTGGTGAAGAGATTTTGGCGAACTGGCCGGAATGGGCGCCTAAATTTGCCCTGGTAAAACCGAAGTCCAGTGATGTCAAAGCATTGTTGGGTCACCGTAGTCGTTCCGCAGCTGAGCTGCGGGTACAAGCGCAGTAAGAGGTTAAGATGAGTCAAAACGTTTATCAATTTGTCGACTTACAGCGTGTTGATCCGCCTAAAAAAGCGCTGAAGATCCGTAAAATTGAGTTTGTGGAAATTTACGAGCCGTTCTCAGCAACTCAGGCTGCATCGCAGGCAGACCGCTGCCTGTCTTGTGGCAACCCTTACTGCGAATGGAAATGTCCGGTACATAACTACATTCCGAACTGGCTGAAGCTGGCAAACGAAGGCCGCATCATGGAAGCGGCAGATCTCGCGCATCAGACCAACAGCCTGCCGGAAGTTTGCGGACGCGTTTGTCCGCAGGACCGGCTCTGCGAAGGTTCCTGCACGCTGAATGATGAATTCGGCGCGGTGACTATCGGTAACATCGAGCGCTACATCAACGATAAAGCGATCGAGATGGGCTGGCGTCCGGATATGTCTCACGTACACCCGACCGGTAAACGCGTGGCAATTATCGGCGCAGGTCCGGCAGGCTTAGCCTGTGCTGACGTGCTGACCCGTAACGGCGTGAAAGCGGTGGTTTACGATCGTCATCCGGAAATCGGTGGCTTGCTGACATTCGGTATTCCGGCCTTCAAGCTGGAAAAATCAGTGATGACCAAGCGTCGTGAAATCTTCACCGAGATGGGTATCGAGTTCCAGCTCAATACGGAAGTCGGCAAAGACATCACGATGGAAGCCCTGCTGGCAGAATATGATTCTGTCTTCCTCGGCGTCGGAACTTATCAGTCCATGCGCGGTGGCTTACAGAACGAAGATGCGCCGGGTGTTTACGACGCCCTTCCATTCCTCATCGCTAACACCAAACAGCTGATGGGCTACGACGACAGCCAGGAAGAGCCTTACGTCACGATGGATAAGAAACGCGTTGTGGTTCTGGGCGGTGGTGACACAGCGATGGACTGTGTGCGTACTTCAATCCGTCAAGGTGCAACGCATGTGACCTGTGCGTATCGCCGTGACGAAGAAAACATGCCTGGCTCACGCCGTGAAGTGAAGAATGCCCGCGAAGAAGGCGTTGATTTCAAATTCAACCTGCAACCGCTGAGCATCGAACTGAACGATTCTGGCCGCGTGTGTGGCGTGCGGATGGCCCGCACTGAACTCGGTGCGCCAGATGCTGCCGGCCGTCGCCGTGCAGAAATCGTGGCCGGTTCCGAGCATGTGATGGAGGCTGATGCCGTGGTGATGGCGTTTGGTTTCCGCCCTCACAAAATGGAATGGCTCGCGTCGCACGACGTAGAACTCGATTCATCCGGACGCATTGTGGCACCGGAAGGCAGCGACAACGCTTTCCAGACCAGCAACCCGAAAATCTTCGCCGGTGGCGATGCGGTTCGCGGATCTGATCTGGTGGTAACGGCGATTGCCGAAGGCCGTAAGGCCGCAGAAGGCATCATGAATTACCTCGAAGTGTAATTTCATTTTGCCCTTCACGAAGGCCGCGAAAGCGGCCTTTTTTATGGGGTACGGTGATGCCCGTCGCTAAATTCAGGCAATAAAAAACCCCGCGTTGCAACGCAGGGTTTTAGCCGGACTAACATGACAAGCGCAGTGTTATTTCACAACGCGCAGTGCCGGGCGACCACCGCGTGGCGGAGCCGGCGGTTCATCATCCGGATCTTCTTCAGCCACATCGGGCAAATCGCCATCAATGACTGACATGGTCGGCTCTGAGGGCTCTTCCACACTCAGATCGCCATCAAAGGCGCCTTCGGCTTCGTAAGCAGGTTCAGGCTCGAACATGGTACCGGCTCCGTTCTCACGGGCATAAATTGCCAGAACGGCGGCAATCGGTACAAAAACGTTACGCGGTACGCCACCAAAACGTGCATTGAAGCGTACATCGTCGTTGCCCAGTTCGAGATTGCCGACAGCGCGCGGCGCAACGTTCAGAACAATTTGTCCGTCACGCGCAAACTCCATCGGCACCATCACGCCAGGCATTGTCACGTCAACCACCAGATGCGGGGTTAACTGGTTGTCGAGCAACCAGTCATAAAAAGCCCGCAGCAGATAAGGGCGACGCGGAGACATGTCGGTCATCTCCATACCTTAACCTCGGGTATGCAAACGCATTTCGCGCTCGGGTTCGGTCAGGGAAGCCAGGAATGCATCACGCTCAAAGACGCGAGTCATATAACCTTTCAGCTCTTTAGAACCGGCACCTGACAGCTCGATGCCCAGTTCTGGCAAACGCCACAGCAGCGGAGCCAGGTAACAATCGACCAGGCTGAACTCTTCGCTTTTGAAGTAAGGCATGTAGGAGAAGATTGGCGCAATCGCCAGCAACTCTTCGCGAAGTTGTTTACGCGCGGCATCCGCTTCGGTCGCAGAACCTTGCTCGATTTGACGCATCAGAGAATACCAGTCGTTTTCGATGCGATGCATCATCAGACGGCTCTCACCACGGGCAACCGGGTAAACCGGCATCAGTGGTGGATGCGGGAAACGCTCATCAAGATATTCCATGATGATGCGGGATTCGAACAGCGTCAGCTCACGATCGACCAGCGTTGGCACGGTGCGATAAGGGTTGAGGTCAATAAGATCCTGCGGCAGGTGATCCATCTCAACCTGCTCGATCTCGACACTGACACCTTTCTCCGCCAGTACGATACGTACTTGATGGCTAAAAATGTCGGTCGGGCCGGAAAACAGCGTCATTACCGAACGTTTGTTGGCAGCGACAGCCATGAAAACCTCCAAGTTTATCTAGAATATTACAGCGAGTTATCGCCAGCCTGCAGTTTTTGTCCCGTAGTTTCATAGACAACCATTGGCAAGGCGAACCCAGCCAGGAAGCGCGGCAACGTCAACTGCTCGGCGAATAGGCACAAAAGTGTGTGATAGTTTACCAGATTTTACGCACGCTGTGGGGGACGCTGAGACGATTTCATGGTGAATTGTGTGTCAGGAGATCTTTTCTTCCGAAAAACCGGAATAGCGGGCATAAAAAAACCCGGTGAAACACCGGGTTTTTGACGCTGATTTTCGTGCCGAAGCACTGAGCTGCATAAGCAGCAGAAAATTAACGTTTGGAGAACTGAGGACGACGACGTGCTTTACGCAGACCGACTTTCTTACGTTCAACCTGACGAGCATCGCGAGTTACGAAGCCTGCTTTACGCAGTTCGCCACGCAGATTTTCGTCATATTCCATCAGTGCACGGGTGATACCGTGACGGATAGCACCAGCTTGACCGGAGATACCACCACCTTTAACGGTGATGTACAGGTCGAATTTCTCAACCATGTCGACCAGTTCCAGTGGTTGACGAACTACCATGCGGGCAGTTTCACGACCAAAGTACTGTTCCAGGCTACGCTGGTTAATTACGATGTTACCACTACCCGGTTTGATGAAAACACGAGCGGCGGAGCTTTTGCGGCGACCAGTGCCGTAGTATTGATTTTCAGCCATTGCCTATAATCCCGAATTAAATGTCAAGAACTTGCGGTTGTTGCGCCGCATGAGTGTGCTCGTTACCCGCGTAAACTTTCATTTTACGGTACATTGCACGACCCAACGGGCCCTTTGGCAACATGCCTTTAACCGCGAGCTCGATCACGCGTTCAGGACGGCGAGCGATCATCTCTTCAAAGGTCGCTTGCTTGATACCACCGATGTGGCCGGTGTGATGGTAATAAATCTTGTCGTTACGCTTGTTGCCGGTTACAGCAACTTTTTCTGCGTTCAGAACGATGATGTAATCACCAGTATCAACGTGCGGAGTGTATTCCGCTTTATGTTTGCCACGCAGACGGCGGGCCAGTTCAGTGGCCAGGCGACCTAAGGTCTTGCCGGTAGCGTCAACTACGAACCAGTCACGTTGTACGGTTTCCGGTTTAGCTGTAAAAGTTTTCATTAAAAGCTTACCCAATTAAAGTTACACGTTGGCGAACACCCGAACGCTTACTTGTTTATAAAATAAGTATTTGAGGTTCACACGACCATCGTCCAGCAAACCTACCCCTTCGAATAGCCAATGCTGGCACTTATAAAGTTTCGGGAAAAAAACTTTGTAGTAACGTGGGGTCGCAAGATTATAGAGAAGTCCACTGCAAAGATCGAACCCTTTTTCGACAAAAAGAAAGATTTCCCTCAAGTCGCCCGAAGGGTTCGCTTTGCAAAAATGACAAACGCTTTTATATCATAAATCGAACAAATAATAATCAACCTAAAATCACGGCAGATGTGGGCGTTTGAGGTATTCCTCGCTTTGCATCTCCTGAAGACGCGAGAGACAGCGCTGATATTCAAACTTCAGGCGTTCGCCCTGATAAATCTCAAACATCGGCACTGCCGCTGAAATCACCAGTTTCACATGACGTTCATAGAACTCATCGACCAGCGCCAGAAAACGCCTAGCCGCATTCTCGCTGTCAGCAGCCATTACCGGAACGTTATGCAGCAATACGCTGTGATAGATTTTCGACAGCGCAATATAGTCGAGCTGGCTGCGCGCCTCTTCACATAATGTATGGAATTCTACCGCCAGTACGCCGTCTACCGCCGCGAGCGCCTGCAACGGCCGGTGATTCACTTCCAGCATGACCGGTTTAGCACCGGAATCTCCGCTGTGATTGCCGGTCAGTTTCCCCAGCATGCTTTGCATCGCCACCGTCGCTTCCGTGCCCGCCGGAGACAGCCACAAATTCGCCTGCGTTAATGTGCGCAGACGATAATCAATGCCCGCATCCACATTCAGCACGTCACAGTATTCTTTAATCAGATCGATGGCGGGCAGGAAACGCGCGCGCTGCAACCCGTTTCGGTACAGCTGATCTGGGGGAATGTTAGACGTCGCAATCAGCGTGATACCGCGCGCAAATAGCGCCTGTAACAGCGTCGCCAGCAGCATCGCATCGGTAATATCCGAAACAAAAAACTCGTCGAAACACAGAACATCAGTTTCGGCTTTGAATTTATCCGCGATCACTTCCAGCGGATCTTCCTGCCCCTGAAGCTGCGTCAGTTCTTCATGCACACGCAGCATAAAGCGGTGGAAGTGCAGGCGCAGTTTGCGTTCGCCGGGCAGACTGTGGAAAAACAAATCCATCAGCCAGGTTTTACCGCGCCCGACGCCGCCCCACATATAAAGGCCCTGAACCGGGCGTTGGGTCGTTTTAACCGGCGCTTTGCCGAACAAGCGCCCCAGCAAGCTACTGCGTGCTGCCGTGGCAGGCGCCGCCGCTGGCAGAGCGGAAAGTGCCTGATAAATAACATCCAGCTGCGCGACGGCCTGCTTCTGAACGGCATCCGGCTGGAACTCACCGGCATCAACTGCACTCTGATAAAGGGTAAGGGGTGATTTGGGTTGCATCGTAGTTAACGTCCCTGAGAAAAAAATTTTAAGTTTTTCACGTTGTTTAGCCGCTTTTTTGCCGTGGGTTCGCCGCATTTCCCTGCTGTCTGTGTATGAAAAAAACGACAGGTGACAGTGATTTTCCCCGCAGGATTCCACTCTGACAAGGTTAACGGTTATAGTGGAGCTATTGCATGACGAATTCGTGTGACAATTACGTTAAAACCATTGTCCAAAAAAGTTAAGTCATAAAAGTTACGTGAAAAAGCCCTGCGGGACAACGAAGTCAAAATAGGAGTCATTATGACCTGGGAGTATGCACTCATTGGATTAGTGGTCGGTATCGCGATTGGTGCGGTGGCGATGCGCTTTGGTAATCGTAAATTACGTGATCAACAAGTCATGAAAAACGAGCTGGAGAAAAGCAAAGCAGAACTCGATGAATATCGTCAGGAACTGGTGGGCCACTTTGCCCGCAGCGCCGAGTTGCTGGATAACATGGCGACTGATTACCGCCAGCTTTATCAGCATATGGCCAAAAGCTCTAACAACCTGCTGCCGGATATGCCTGAGCAGGATAATCCGTTCAACTACCGTCTGACAGGGTCTGAAGCCGATAACGATCAGGTTCCGGTTCAGATGCCACGCGATTATTCTGACGGCGCATCAGGTCTGTTGCGCGGCGAACGTCCTGTTCGTAAATAACAGACGTCAATAACCGGTGCGGTCCACTGCACCGGTGCTTATAACGGCGCATGTCTCCTGCATGTGCCGTTCTCCTGACCTGATCCTTCCCGTGCTGTGAATCACTGTTCTATTGTCCATAACTGACGTCCATTACAGAAAGCGAGAGAGTTATCGTGATGAAGAAAAAGTCATTTTTGCTCAGTGTGTTAGCTGTTAGCCTTGGATTAACTTTCGCTTCTGCGCCTATGGCGAATGCTGCTTTACCTACGGAAGTTCAGGGACACCCCCTGCCCAGCCTGGCTCCGGTGCTTGAAAAAGTGCTGCCCGCGGTGGTTGGCGTTCAGGTTTCCGGCACGCAACCGCCGAGTGCGGACGTTCCTCCGGAATATAAATTCTTCTTCGGCCAGCAAGATCCTGAGCCGAATAACGGGCCGCAGCCTTTCGAAGGGCTGGGTTCCGGCGTGATTATTGATGCGGCAAAAGGCTACGTGCTCACCAACAACCATGTGGTCAATAACGCCGATAAAATCAGCGTTCAGCTCAATGATGGTCGCGAATACAAAGCCAAACTGATCGGCAAAGACGATCAGTCAGACATTGCCGTAATCCAGCTGATTGATGCCAAAAATCTGACCCAAATAGCGATGGCAGATTCCGATAACCTCCGCGTCGGCGATTTTGCGATTGCCGTGGGTAACCCGTTTGGCCTCGGCCAGACCGTCACATCCGGCATTGTTTCGGCGCTGGGCCGCAGTGGTCTGAATCTTGAAGGGCTGGAAAACTTTATCCAGACCGATGCTTCGATTAACCGCGGTAACTCGGGCGGCGCATTGCTTGACCTAAAAGGTGAACTGATTGGTATCAACACCGCCATTATTTCCTCGCAGGGCGGCAGCGTCGGTATCGGTTTTGCCATTCCGGTTAACATGGCCAAAAATCTCAGCCATCAGTTGATCGAATTCGGCGAAGTGAAGCGCGGTCTGCTGGGTATCCGTGGCAGCGAAATGACACCAGAACTGGCTCAGGCATTTAAGCTGGACAGCCAGCGCGGGGCTTTCGTCAACGAAGTTCTGCCTGATTCTGCTGCGTCGAAAGCGGGTATTAAATCCGGTGACGTGCTGGTGACGTTACAAGGAAAAACCCTGAGCAGTTTCGCTGAATTGCGGGCGAAAGTCGGAACCGCGGGGCCGGGCGTCACCATGCAAATCGGTTTATTGCGCGACGGCAAACCAATGACCGTCAGCGTCACGCTGGATAAAAGCCCGGCGGTGGAAGTCAGCATTGAGAAACTCAATCCGGCACTTCAGGGTGTCACGCTGAGTGACCCGACCGATAAGAACACCAAAGGCGTTCATGTCGATGACGTGAAAAAAGGCACGCCAGCGGATCAGATCGGCCTTGAGAAAGACGATGTCATTATCGGCGTAAACCGTGAGCCTCTCGAGAATCTGGCGGCATTCCGCAAAATCCTCGAAAGCAAACCCGATCTGATCGCGCTGAGTATTTTGCGTAAAGGTCAAAATATCTATTTATTCATGCCGTAATGCGCTGAAAATCGGACGCAGATGCTGCTGCGTCCGATTAACTCATGCTATCCTTCAGTCACTTTTCCTCTCGCATCCCATATATCCATGTTTGTTAAGCTATTGAGATCTGCTGTTATCGGCCTGATTGTTGCTGGCATTTTGCTGGCGGCGGTCCCTATGTTGCGTAAAAACATCTCAGAACCGATATTTAACCGTAATTTCAATCAGGACAGCGAACAGCCTGTCAGCTTTAACGGCGGTGTCCGTCATGCGGCGCCTGCGGTTGTGAATGTCTACAACCGCAATATGGGAAACAGTTCGCAAAACGAGCTGGCGATCCGCACGCTGGGTTCCGGCGTGATCATGAATGACAACGGCTATATCCTCACCAACAAACATGTGGTGAATAATGCCGACCAGATTATTGTTGCCTTGCAGGATGGCCGCGTTTTTGAAGCCCTGCTGGTGGGTTCAGACAGCCTGACCGATCTGGCCGTTCTGAAAATCAACGCCGGCAACTTGCCGGTAATTCCGATTAACCCGCGCAGAACGCCGCACGTTGGCGATGTGGTCATGGCGATCGGCAACCCCTACAACCTCGGCCAGACCGTGACACAGGGCATTATCAGTGCCACCGGTCGTATCGGTCTCAGCCCTTCAGGCCGTCAGAATTTTCTTCAAACCGATGCTTCAATCAACCAGGGGAACTCCGGCGGTGCGCTGGTCAACTCACTGGGTGAGCTGATGGGCATCAATACCCTGTCCTTTGACCAGAGCAACGACGGCGCGACGCCGGAAGGCATTGGCTTTGCCATCCCGACGGCGCTGGCGACCAAGGTGATGGGCAAGCTCATCCGCGATGGTCGCGTCATTCGCGGGTATATCGGCATCAGCGGGCGTGAAGTTTCGCCACTGCACGGACCGAACAGCGGGCTGGATCATATTCAGGGAATTGTGGTGAACGAAGTAACCGCCAACGGCCCGGCGGCGAATGCGGGAATGCAGGTCAGCGATGTAATTGTTAACGTGAATAATAAGCCTGCGATTTCCGCCATCGAAACCATGGATCAGGTGGCCGAAGTCCGTCCTGGCACAGTGATCCCGGTTGAGATTATGCGTAACGGGCAGAAGCTGACGTTGCAGGTCACTGTGCAGGAATATCCTGAACACTGATTGACGTAACCGCTGAAAAATAACGAAAAAGCCGGAAAGGTTTCCCCTTCCGGCTTTTTTTAATGTGTGCGGCGTAAAGTTTACTCGCCTTTAAAACGCTCAATTTTAGCGCCGAGCTGACGCAGTTTATCTTCGATGCGCTCGTAACCACGATCGATGTGATAAATACGGTCAACGACGGTCACGCCTTCTGCGATACAACCGGCCAGGACCAGGCTGGCAGACGCGCGTAAATCCGTCGCCATTACCTGCGCGCCAGACAGTTTCTCAACGCCGTGGCAAATCAGGGTGCTGCCTTCGATTTCAGCATGCGCGCCCATACGGATAAGCTCAGGGATGTGCATGAAGCGGTTTTCGAAGATAGTTTCGGTAATCACACCGGTACCTTCCGCCACCAGATTCAGCAGGCTGAATTGTGCCTGCATATCAGTCGGGAAGCCCGGATGCGGCGCAGTGCGGAAGTTGACTGCTTTAGCGCGTTTGCCATGCATGTCGAGACTGATCCAGTCTTCGCCCACTTCGATATCGGCACCGGCTTCACGCAGTTTTGCCAGTACGGCATCCAGCGTGTCAGGACGGGCTTCACGGCAGGTAATTTTGCCACCGGAAATGGCCGCTGCAACCAGGAAAGTCCCGGTTTCGATGCGGTCAGGAACAACACGGTAAACACCGCCACCCAGACGTGCGACGCCTTCGATGGTGATCTTATCGGTGCCCGCGCCGGTGATTTTTGCACCCAGCGTGTTAAGGAAATTAGCGGTATCGACAATTTCCGGCTCACGCGCGGCGTTTTCAATAATGGTCGTGCCTTCCGCCAGGGTCGCTGCGCTCATGATGGTCACGGTCGCGCCCACGCTGACTTTGTCCATTACGATATGCGCGCCTTTCAGACGGCCATCAACGGACGCTTTTACATAACCTTCTTCCAGCACGATAGTCGCACCGAGCTGTTCCAGGCCGGTAATGTGCAGGTCAACAGGACGCGCGCCAATCGCACAGCCGCCCGGCAGGGAAACTTCACCACGACCAAAACGCGCCACCAGAGGACCGAGAGCCCAGATGGAGGCACGCATGGTTTTCACCAGATCATAAGGCGCGCAAAACTCGTTTACCGCGCTGGCATCCACGAACACAGAACCGTTGCGTTCGATTTTGGTGCCTAACTGGCTCAGTAATTTGATGGTGGTATCGATGTCTTTCAGGTGAGGAACGTTCTGGAGTTCAACAGGTTCCTCAGCAAGCAGTGCGGCAAACAAAATAGGAAGTGCGGCATTTTTTGCACCAGAGATAGTAACTTCGCCACTCAGACGAGTCCCACCCTGTACACGAAATTTATCCATTATGACTGCTCTCTTAAATTTCAACTCTGATTAAATACGAGGAAGCTGCCGGCGCTCCGGCAGTCTTATAAACCGCTCAGTTTACGGTCACGCGCCCATTCTTCCGGGGTATAAGCCTTAATAGACAGCGCATGAATTCTATTGTCGGCGATGTATTCCATCAGCGGGGCGTAAACGGTCTGCTGTTTTTTCACGCGGCTCATGCCATCAAACATCGCACCAACGACAATGGCCTGAAAATGACTGCCATCGCCAGTAATGTGGGCTTCATCCAGTGCCAACGCGTTCATCAGCACTTCTTTAATTTCACTCGTTTCCATAGGGATCTATTCTTCTGAAGAATCATAACAGCCCGATATCTTATAGGGATCGGACCAAATCTTAAACCACGAAAAAGCCCCTGAGGAAGAGTTTCGCACAGGGGCTTTATGGACATTAAGGCAACGATTTACATCACGCCGCCTAACCTCCCGTAACTGTTCACTTATTTGCCAGTGAATCAGTCGGGATAATGTCCTGAAGATTATACAAAGCAATCAGCGTATGCAGCCGGTCGGTAATGCCCGCGATGGTCAGCGAACTACCCTGCTGGCTAGCTTCTTCACGAAGATGTACTAACAGCGCCAGACCCGAAGAATCCACGCGTTCCAGCCCCGACACATCCAGAGTGGTCACGCCGGACATCAGTTTTTTACGCGCATCCCAAAAAGCCACCAGCGTTTCGCGATCCAACTCACCCTGCAAGGTCAGTCGCGGCGGCTGCGATTCCCAGCGCAGAGCTTCACTCATTATTGCTTATCCAGAGTGATCGGCTGAGCAGCGGCTTGTTTCAGACGGGCAGTCAGGCCATCAATACCTTTCTGACGCAGGATATCCGCCCACTCGTTCTGCTTGGTCGAAATCATGCTCACGCCTTCTGCGATCATGTCATATGCCTGCCATTCACCGGTGCGGCTGTTTTTACGCCACTGGAAATCCAGACGTACTGGCGGACGGCCATTGGGATCGGTGATGGTGACGCGGATAGCGATGATATCTTTGTCCGCATAAGACTGTTCTGGCTGCACGGTGTAGCTCTGGCCGTTGTACATCGCCAGCGCCTGACCATAGGCCTGCTGCAAATATTCAGAGAACGCTGCAAAGTATGCGTCACGTTGTGCAGGCGTTGCCTGTTGGTAATAGCGGCCTAATACCAGCGCACCGGCATATTTAATCTGCACGTACGGCAGCAGTTCATCACGAACAATCTGGCGCAGGTAGTTAGGATCCTGCTTGATTTTCGGCTGTTCGGTTTTCAGGCGGGTGAAGGTTTTGTTCGCCGCTTCATTCATCACGCTGTAAGGGTTGGTTTTGTCCACAGCGGCGTTGGCCAGCGGAGCCATAACCACCAGCAGTGCAGCGATCACTAAACGTTTAAACATACTTATTTTCCTCTTTTATGGAGAATCCGTGATGGCAATTCTTAATGGGCAGCCGGCTGTGGCGCCGTATTAGCGTCAGGTGCAGGTGCGGCATTCCCTTCAGGTGCTGCCGGAGCAGCCGTTGCATCAGGATCAGCCTTGCCGTCGCCGCTCTTATAAAGGAACTGGCCAATCAGGTCTTCGAGAACCAGTGCGGATTTCGTGTCCTGAATGACGCCACCATTTTTAAGGATAGTCGTTCCCATCTCCGGGTCCTCAAATCCAATGTTCAGTGCCAGGAATTGTTCACCCAGTAAACCCGAGGTACGGATAGCCAGTGTACTGGTGCTTGGGATCTGGTTGTATTTCTGGTCGATATCCATTTCCACACGCGGAGAATAATTTTTATCCAGCGTAATGCTGCTGACGCGGCCGATCACCACGCCGCCAACTTTCACCGGAGAGCCGCTTTTCAGGCCGCCGATATTGTCGAAGTCCGCAGAAATACGGTAAGTCGGATCCGAACCGATAGAACGGATGTCAGCCACTTTCAGGCACAAAAAGACCACCGCGATCAATGCGATGATTAAAAATGCGCCAACCCAAATCTCACTCTTTTTCGTTTGCATGGTTTAATTTCCAAACATCAGTGCTGTCAGCACAAAATCCAATCCCAGCACCGCCAGTGACGAATGCACCACAGTACGTGTCGTTGCCCGGCTGATCCCTTCGGATGTCGGGATCGCATCATAGCCATTGAACAACGCAATCCAGGTCACGGTGATAGCGAAAACAAGGCTTTTAATCAGGCAGTTAAGCAGATCTGTCCGCCAGTCTACGGCAGTTTGCATCGCAGACCAGAAGAAACCGCTGTCGATACCCTTCCAGTCCACACCAACCAGTGAACCGCCCCAAATCCCGACAGCAACGAAAATCGCCGTCAGCAGGGGCATGGAAATCAGACCGGCCCAGAAGCGCGGCGCCACAACGCGGCGCAGCGGATCAATCGCCATCATTTCCAGGCTGGAGATTTGCTCAGTGGCTTTCATCAGACCCAGTTCAGCGGTTAACGCAGAACCCGCGCGTCCGGCAAACAGCAGCGCGGTCACGACCGGGCCCAGTTCACGCAACAGCGACAACGCCACCATCATGCCCAGACTGGCTTCGGCACTGTACGTGGTCAAAATGAGGTATCCCTGCAACCCCAGAACCATGCCGATGAACAGCCCGGAAACCAGAATGATTAACAGAGAAAGCACGCCAACGCTGTAGAGCTGCTTTATCAGCAGCGGCCATTGTTTGGCAAATTGCGGCTTACCGACTAATGCCCGGAAGAGCATTAAACCGGCACGGCCAAAGGACGCACAGGTGTTTATCCCGCTGCGCCCGACTGAGGCTAATGCCTTAATTAACATGGGTACTCCATCATCCGAGCAGCTCGGTTTTGTAATCACCGGCAGGGAAACGGAAAGGAACCGGTCCATCGGCAATACCATCAAGGAACTGGCGAACCCGCGGATCAGGATTATTTTGCAGCTCCTCAGGCGTTCCTTCAGCAATAACATGTTGTGCTGCAACAATATACGCGTAATCCGCAATGCTCAGCACTTCAGGAACGTCATGGGAAACCACAATACAGGTCACGCCCAGCGCATGGTTCAGCTCGTCGATCAGTTTGACCAGCACACCCATCGTGATCGGGTCTTGCCCCACGAAAGGCTCATCGAACATGATGAGTTCAGGATCAAGCGCAATGGCACGCGCCAGCGCGACACGACGCGCCATGCCGCCGGATAATTCCGCCGGCATCAGTTCACCGGCACCGCGCAGCCCGACGGCTTCAAGCTTCATGGTCACGGTACTGCGCAGTAATGCCTCAGGCAATTTACTGTGCTCGCGCAGCGGGAACGCGACATTTTCGAACACATTGAGGTCAGTAAACAATGCACCGGACTGAAACAGCATGCTCATTTTTTTGCGTGATTCGTAAAGCTTTCGGCGTGACAGCGCAGGAATGTTATCTCCGTCAAACCAGATTTCACCTTTATCCGGCGTAAGCTGGCCGCCGATAAGACGCAGGAGCGTCGTTTTACCGATCCCCGAAGGCCCCATAATGGCGGTGACTTTGCCTTTCGGCACGGTCATGTTTATCTCTTCGAAAATGGGACGATCGCCGCGCACGAAACTCATGCCTTTGATCTCAACCAGATTCGATTCGCTTTGACTCATTCAGTTTATCCCTTCGGAATGCTTTCGCTAAGAATACGTCTGACCCGGGTGGGGCGTCGTATAACTTTGGTATTTTTACAAAAACTTACCCCGCTTTCGTTACCAAAGTTGCCATCGATTTACTTTTCCGTCACAGACGGTCAAAATCAACGAATTACCATTTTAAATTAAAAGCCTTCATCGTCTAACATACAGGAACCTGCTGGCCACGTTTTCAGACAAAATGTTGCCTTAGCTCATGTTGACGAAGGAATCGCCTGCCTTTCAAGGCAACGAACCTCGCATTATACCCAATAAAGGATGTTTCATGCTTCTCGCTATCGTACTGATGATTGTCGGCCTGTTACTGCTTGTTTACGCCGCCGATCGTCTGGTGTACGGAGCCGCTGTGCTGGCACGCTCGCTGGGCATGCCGCCACTGGTGATTGGCATGACCGTCGTCGGCGTGGGCATATCACTGCCTGAACTGGTGGTTTCCACCACCGCCGCCATCAACGATCAAATGGATTTGGCCGTTGGAAACGCAATTGGTTCGAATATCATTAATATTCTTCTGATTTTGGGCGGCGCCGCCCTGATTCATCCACTTTCCGTTCGTTCTGATATATTACGCCGCGAACTCCCTCTATTGTTACTGGTCACAGCGCTGTGCGGTTTTCTGCTGAGCGACGGCGAACTCAGCCGGTTCGATGGCGTTTTACTGCTGGCCAGTGCCGCCGCGTTTATGATGCTGGTGATAAAAATCGCCCGCGCGGCTGAAAAAGAGGGGCTGGACACGCTGACGTACGAGCAAATGTCTGAACTTCCGCAAGACAGCAGCAACACCGTGGCATTTCTGTGGCTGGCATTGGGCTTTATCATCATGCCACTGGCGTCGGGCATGATTGTCGACAACAGTACAGTGATTGCACGATATTTAGGCGTGAGCGAACTGGTGATTGGGCTGACGGTCATCGCTATCGGCACCAGCCTGCCGGAACTGGCGACGTTTATCGCCGGTGCAATTAAAGGTGAAGATGATATCGCGCTGGGCAATATCATCGGCGCCAATATTTTTAACACCTGCCTGGTGCTGGGATTACCTGCACTGGTGGCACCGGGTTCGTTCAACCCGGATGCGTTTCACCGCGACTACTGGGTGATGCTGGCGGTCAGCGTGGTGCTTTCCGGTTTGTGCCTGATGCGCAAACACCGGATCGGGCATATGGCCGGCGCATTATTGCTGTGCGGATTTATCGCCTACATGGCGGTGCTGTTCCTGTTACCGGACAGCATTGCCTTCTGAACTCTGTCAGGAATTGACTATGGCTAACTTTACCTTCGCCTCCGACTTTGATTTCCAGGCCGTCGGGCGTGATGTGCTGAAAACAGAACGTGAAGGACTTGAGCAGTTAGATCAATACATTAACGGTGACTTTACCCGTGCGTGCGAAAAAATCTTCGGTTGCACCGGAAAAGTCGTCGTGATGGGTATGGGCAAATCCGGTCATATTGGCCGCAAGATGGCCGCCACATTCGCCAGTACCGGGACTCCGGCATTTTTTGTCCACCCGGGTGAAGCCAGTCACGGCGATCTGGGCATGGTATCAAAGCAGGACATCGTTATCCTGATTTCCAACTCCGGCGAGGCGCATGAAATTCTGGGGCTGATCCCGGTCCTGAAACGGCTGAGCATTACGCTTATCTGCATGACGTCCAATCCGGAAAGCACGATGGGTAAAGCCGCCGATGTGCATCTTTGCGTCCGTGTGCCGAAAGAGGCCTGCCCGCTGGGGCTGGCGCCGACCAGCAGCACCACCGCTGTTTTGGTCATGGGCGACGCGCTCGCCGTAGCGCTGCTTGAAGCCCGCGGATTTACCCCTGAAGATTTCGCCCTGTCACACCCCGGCGGAGCACTGGGTCGCAAGCTCTTATTGCGCGTCAGCGATATCATGCACACCGGCGATGAAATCCCGCACGTCAGCCGTGATGCTTCTTTGCGCGATGCTCTTCTGGAAATCACCCGCAAAAATCTGGGCATGACGGTCATCTGCAACGATTTGATGAAAATCGAAGGGATCTTTACCGATGGTGATTTACGCCGCATCTTTGATATGGGCGTGAACATTAATAATGCGGCGATTGCCGATGTGATGACGACCGGCGGGATCCGCGTTCGCCCTTCGCTTCTGGCGGTTGATGCACTGAATCTGATGCAGGAAAAACACATTACCTGCGTAATGGTTGCTGATAGTGACCAGTTGTTAGGTGTGTTACATATGCACGATATGCTGCGCGCTGGCGTAGTTTAATTGAGGAATAGCCCGAATGAGTAATAGCGCAGCCCTGGTGGAGACCTTCTACGGTCCGGTCAGCGCCCACGTGCTGGAACGCGCCAAAGCCGTTCGCCTGCTGATTTGCGATGTGGACGGCGTCATGTCCGACGGCCTGATCTACATGGGAAATCAGGGCGAAGAGCTGAAAAGTTTTAACGTTCGCGACGGTTATGGCATCCGTTGCCTGCTGACATCTGACATTGAGGTCGCGATTATTACAGGCCGCAATGCGAAATTACTGGAAGATCGCGCTAAAACCCTCGGTATCCGCCACTTGTATCAGGGGCAATCGGATAAGCTTTTGGCCTTCCGCGAACTGTTAGATACACTGTCCCTGCGGGCTGAAGAAGTAGCGTATATCGGGGATGACCTGATTGACTGGCCGGTTATGGCCGAAGTCGGTCTTTCCGTAGCGGTTCAGGATGCACATCCGATCCTGTTGCCGAAGGCCGATTACGTTACCCGTATCGCCGGCGGACGTGGTGCCGTACGCGAATTGTGTGACCTGATTCTGCTGGCGCAGGGCAAGCTGGAGGACGCCAAAGGGCTGTCGATATGAGTAAAACAAAACTTTGGATTATCCTTGTTCTGACGGCCATCGTTCTGATTCTGGTGGGCTGGTCATTGTCTGACAGCAGCGATGACGCTCCGCAGGCGGTTAACGATCAGGATCCCACTTATCAGAGCGCCCACACGGTCACGATGGTCTATGACCCGACGGGCAGCCTGACGTATAAACTGGTTTCAGACCAGGTAAAATACTACGCCGCCGATCAGGTGACGTGGTTTACCAACCCGGTCGCGACAATGTATGACAAGAATAAAACACCAACCTGGGTGCTGCGTTCTGATAAAGCCAAGTTGACTCAGGATAAGATGCTCTATCTTTACGGGCATGTGCAGGGCGATAGCCTGACGCCTGAGACGTCACAGCTTCAAAGAATCAAAACGGATAATGCCCGGGTTAACCTGACGACACAGGACGTTGCCTCAGACGATGAAGTAACGCTTTATGGCACAGGTTTTACATCTAACGGCATGAAAATGCGCGGTAATCTGCGTGATAAGACAGCACAGCTGATCGAAAAGGTAACGACCTCTTATGAAATTCAAAGCAAAAAATAAAATCCGTGATCTCCTGATCGTCAGCTCGTTGTTAGCCGTGAGCATTCCGGCCTTCGCCTTAAAAGATGACACGACGAAACCGATCACCATTGATTCCGCCAATCAGGCGCTGGATGTGAACACCAACACGGCCACCTTCACCGGTAACGTTGTGGTCAATCAGGGCACCATTCAGGTTAAAGCCGATAAAGTGGTCGTTATCCGTCCTCAGGGCGTTTCCGGCAAAGAAGTGGTGGAAGGTTACGGTAATCCGGTGACATTTTACCAGATGCAGGACAACGGCAAGCCAGTGAAAGGCCATGCGCAGAAAGTCCGCTATGAAGTGGAAAACGATCTCGTGACCCTGACCGGTAACGCGTACCTCGAACAGCTCGACAGCAACGTGAAAGGCGACCGTATTACCTATCTGGTGCAGAAACAGCAAATGGAAGCCTTCAGTGATAAAGGCAACCGTGTGACGACCGTTCTGGTTCCTTCGCAGCTGCAACAAAAAACGCCTGCCGCGGGCGGCCAGCCGACCAAAAAGAGTAACTGATATTTTATGGCAAAATTAATCGCAGAGAATCTGGCCAAGGCATACAAAGGCCGCAAGGTCGTTGAAGATGTCAGCCTGAATGTCAATTCGGGAGAAATCGTCGGCTTGCTGGGGCCAAACGGTGCGGGTAAAACCACCACCTTCTACATGGTCGTCGGGATTGTGCAACGTGATGCGGGCCGTATTATCGTTGACGATGAAGACATCAGCCTTTTGCCATTGCATACCCGCGCCCGTCGCGGCATTGGGTATCTTCCGCAGGAAGCCTCCATCTTCCGTCGTCTCAGCGTGTTTGATAACCTGATGGCCGTGTTGCAAATTCGTGACGACCTGACCAAAGAGCAGCGTAACGACCGCGCCAATGAGTTAATGGAAGAGTTCCATATTTCCCATTTGCGCGATAACCTCGGTCAGTCATTGTCCGGTGGTGAACGTCGCCGTGTTGAGATTGCCCGCGCGCTGGCAGCGAATCCTAAGTTTATCCTGCTGGATGAACCTTTCGCCGGGGTTGACCCGATTTCCGTCATCGACATCAAAAAAATCATTGAGCATTTGCGTGACAGCGGCCTCGGCGTGCTGATCACTGACCACAACGTTCGCGAAACTCTCGACGTTTGTGAGCGTGCCTATATCGTCAGTCAGGGGAAATTGATCGCCCACGGCACGCCAGCCGACATTCTTGCTGATGAACAGGTTAAACGCGTTTATCTTGGTGAAGAATTCCGTCTGTGATCTGTGCCGCCGGAACCGTGCCCGTTTCGACGTAAAGTCTGACGGGAGGTCTCTGACAGAAGTTACTCAGTTTGTAATCAACGGAAATAAAACCAAGATATGAAGCAAGGTTTGCAACTCAGACTCAGCCAACAACTGGCAATGACTCCTCAGTTACAACAGGCAATCCGCCTGTTGCAACTGTCCACGCTTGAGCTCCAACAGGAGATCCAACTCGCGCTGGAGAGCAACCCTCTGCTGGAACAAACCGACCTTCATGATGAAATCGATTCGGTAGAAGCCACCGACAACGAAGCGTTAGATACACGCGAAGCGCTCGAACAGAAAGACATGCCCGAAGAGCTGCCGCTGGATGCCACCTGGGACGAGATTTATACCGCGGGCACGCCTTCCGGCACCGGCAACGATTACAGCGACGACGAGCTGCCAATTTATCAGGGTGAAACCACGCAGACGCTTCAGGATTACCTGATGTGGCAGGTGGAGCTGACGCCGTTTTCCGACACCGATGCCGCGATTGCCACGTCCATTGTCGACGCGGTAGACGATACCGGCTATCTGACCGTTTCCCTTGACGACATCCTCGAAAGCATCGGTGACGACAACGTCAGCATGGACGAAGTCGAGGCCGTTTTGAAACGCGTACAGCGTTTTGATCCGGTCGGTGTGGCGGCGCGTGACCTGCGTGACTGCCTGCTGATCCAGCTTTCGCAGTACGCCACAGACACGCCTTTCATCACCGAAGCACGCCTGATTATCAGCGAACATCTGGATTTGCTGGCGAACCATGATTTCCGCGCACTTATGCGTTCAACCCGGCTAAAAGAAGATACACTGAAAGGAGCGATGCTTCTGATTCAGTCTCTTGATCCGCGTCCGGGCCAGTCGATTAACACCGGTGAATCCGAATATGTGATCCCCGATGTGCTGGTGCGAAAAGTGTCCGGTGTCTGGACGGTAGAACTGAACTCCGACAGCATTCCGCGTTTGAAGATCAACCAGCAATACGCCGCGATGGGCAATTCCGCGCGCAGCGACAGCGACGGACAGTTCATCCGCAGCAATTTGCAGGAAGCCAAATGGCTGATCAAAAGCCTGGAAAGCCGCAACGATACGCTGCTGAAAGTGACGCGCTGCATCGTTGAGCAGCAGCAGGCGTTCTTTGAGTTAGGTGAAGAATTTATGAAACCCATGGTGTTGGCAGATATCGCCAGCGCCGTGGAAATGCATGAATCGACGATTTCACGTGTGACGACGCAGAAGTTTCTGCACAGCCCGCGTGGCATTTTCGAACTGAAGTATTTTTTCTCCAGCCATGTCAGTACAGACAGCGGCGGCGAGGCATCGTCAACCGCGATCCGGGCGCTGGTGAAGAAATTAATCGCAGCGGAGAATCCTGTAAAACCGCTCAGTGACAGTAAGTTAGCCACCCTGCTTTCCGATCAGGGAATTATGGTGGCGCGCCGGACTGTCGCCAAATACCGAGAGTCTTTGTCCATCCCGCCCTCAAACCAGCGTAAACAGTTAGTTTGACCTCAACAGAGAAGGAAGACATTATGCAGCTCAACATTACCGGACATCACATTGAGATCACGGATCCCCTGAGAGAATTCATCACGTCGAAGCTGGCCAAGCTTGAGCAGTATTTCGACCGGATAAATCAGGTGTATGTGGTGTTGAGCGTTGAAAAGGTGCAAAAAGTAGCGGAAGCCACTTTGCATGTGAACGGAGGCGAGTTGCATGCCACCTCGGAGCATCAGGATATGTACGCGGCAATTGACGGCCTGGTTGATAAACTGGCCCGCCAGCTGAACAAGCACAAAGACAAACTGAAACAGCACTGACATTCATGTAGCCAACCCTGTGCTACAAACCTTCGGGCATCGGCTTGTGACCTTCGGGAAACGAGCCGATATAGCTTCAAGGGTGAAACAGCGCCAAAGTGAAGATGACATGATTAACGATACTGCAATGCAATTAACGTCGGTGCTTAATGCCGAATGCACCAAAAGCGGCGTTCATTGCGCCAGCAAAAAACGCGCACTGGAAATCATCAGTGAGCTGGCGGCCAAACAGCTAAATTTATCGCCGCAGGTGATTTTTGACGCCATTTTGACCCGTGAACGCATGGGCAGCACCGGGATCGGTGCCGGGATCGCCATTCCGCACGGAAAGCTGGAAGAAGACACTTTACGTGCCGTCGGGGTGTTCATTCAGCTTGAACAACCGATCGCTTTTGACGCTATCGATAATCAGCCTGTGGATTTGCTTTTTGCCTTGCTGGTTCCGGCAGATCAATGTAAAACCCATTTACATACCTTGTCTTTAGTCGCCAAAAAACTGGCGGATAAAGGGGTGTGTCGTCGTCTGCGCGGAGCGCAAAGTGACGAAGAACTGTTCCAGATAATGACTGAAAACGAATAAATTACTGATTCCCGGTTGCGCGCCGGGAAAATGAATTCTGAACACTGAATGCCAGGGGAGTGACACCATGGTGCTGATGATTGTCAGCGGCCGTTCCGGTTCCGGGAAGTCGGTTGCCCTAAGGGCATTGGAAGACATGGGTTTTTACTGTGTGGATAACCTGCCGGTAGTGTTATTGCCGCAGCTCGCCCAGACCCTTGTTGAACGCAATACGTCAGCGGCCGTCAGCATTGACGTTCGCAACATGCCAGAAACACCGGAAGTTTATGAGCATGCGATGTCACAGCTGCCGGAAAGCTTTTCACCACAGCTGCTGTTCCTCGACGCTGACCGTAATACCCTGATCCGCCGTTACAGCGACACCCGTCGTCTGCACCCGCTTTCCAGCAAAAACCTGTCCCTTGAAAGTGCAATCGATGAAGAAGCCGATTTGCTGGAGCCTTTGCGCTCTTCCGCGGATCTGATCATCGACACCTCCGAGATGTCCGTTCACGAACTGGCTGAAATGCTGCGTACGCGCCTGCTGGGCAAACGCGAACGTGAACTGACCATGGTCTTTGAATCCTTTGGTTTCAAACACGGTATTCCAATTGATGCGGATTACGTTTTCGACGTGCGTTTCCTGCCAAACCCGCACTGGGACCCGAAACTGCGTCCGATGACCGGTCTCGACAAACCGGTCGCTGCGTTCCTCGACCGTCATACCGAAGTCCATAACTTTATCTACCAGACGCGCAGCTACCTTGAACAATGGCTGCCCGCGCTGGAAACCAACAACCGCAGTTATCTGACCGTCGCCATTGGCTGTACCGGCGGTAAGCACCGTTCGGTGTATATCGCAGAACAGCTGGCTGACTATTTCCGTTCCCGTGGGAAGAACGTCCAGTCCCGCCATCGCACGCTGGAAAAACGCAAATCATGACGGTTAAACAAACGGTAGAAATCAAAAACCGGTTAGGGATGCACGCCCGTCCGGCGATGAAGTTATTTGAACTGGTACAGAGCTTCGAGTCAGAAGTGATGCTGCGCAACGGCACAGGCATTGAGGCGGAAGCCAGCAGCGTGATTGCATTGCTGATGCTGGATTCCCCGAAAGGCCAGCAGATTGAAATCGAAGCCACCGGCCCCGACGAAGAACAGGCGCTGACCGCCGTCGTCAACCTGATTAATTCCGGTTTCGACGAGGATTAAGACTCCCCACTCTTAGCCAAAGTCATTGGCGTTGCAGCAAGGCAGCAAGCGAGAGAGTCCCGATGAGCTGACATCAGTCAGTGATTCGGGTGAGCGAACGCCGCTAACGCCGCTGCGGCGCCAAGGACGCAGGCTAAATTCGTGAAAGACAGTCGATCGCAATGGCCTTGAAGCTTTCAAAATTCTCACTGCTCAGCAGCCGGCTCATCGAACGCTCCCGCACAAACGTCACGAACAAATCGTAAATCGCCATCGCCTCTTCGTAATCTGCCTTGCTGATCGCCAGCAGGAAAATCACGTGCGCCGTTTCTCCTTCGCCCCAGGCAATGCCCTGCGGTGATAGCAGCGTGATCACCACGGTTTTCTTCGCCAGCAAACCCAGCGAGTGCGGCAACGCAATACCTTCGCCCAGCATGGTCGAGACAATCTCCTCGCGCTCACACACGGACGGGTAAAACGCCTGATCGACATATCCTTCTGCTTCAAGCTGCGAGCAGACATGTCGGAAAAGCTCCGCCTGCGTCATCGGCTCATTGACGATCATGAAGTGTTTTTCGTCGAAGAATTTTTCCAGCATATAAGGCCGGGTGCGGTCGACCAGCACCAGCTTGCCGAGCTGCTCCATCTGGTATTCCGTCGGGAACGGCGACAGCACCACTACCGGTTTATTCTTCTCAGTAATGCGGGCGTTGGAGATAATAAAATCTTCGTCGATGTGTTCCAGCTTCTCGTAATCGCGCAGCGACACAATCTGCTTCATCACCAGTTGCGGATATTTGCGGCTAATCTGCGCCTGAATCATGCGGATGGTCGAATTACCGGTATCGCAGACCAGCATGACCTGCGGATGACGCTGGTAGCCGATGTTGTAATGCCGTTCCAGCCCGACGCCAATATGCAGCACCAGAAAGCCGATTTCATTCTCGCTCAGCGTGTACGGCGTGTATTTCCCCCAGCTTGAGACCGCCGCCAGCGTGACGTCATACGCCATCGGATAATGCTGTTTGATATTGCTCAGCAGCGGATTGGGGATATTAATCTGGTATTTCACCCGCGTAATCATGGTTTTGATGTGCGTCAGCAGATCCGCTCGCAGCTGCTTATCGCCCTGCAAATCATAGTTATAGTGCGAGTTGATGTACGAAAGAATGTAATCGACCAGCGACTCATCGTCGTCGGCGTTAATGTCCGTCGGTAAAATCTGCTGGACGCGGCGGGCGGCGATATTCACCCGCAGATACGCCTCTTCCGAAGCGGGGATTTCCTTACCGACCAGATTTTTCAGCTCCGCCGCCAGCCGCACAGAAACCTGCTTCACCGCCGGATCACCGTCTTCGGCATCAAAATCCGTCAGCGGATAACCGCCGGTAATGCGTTTGATCGCCACGGCGCAATAGAGGATCAGATACTGCTCGCCTTCATCCGTCAGCTGAATGGAAGACTGCGTCAGCAACTGATGCATAAAACGCGTCAGCGGAACTAACGCTTCCGGCTCGAGGCTTTCGGCCTTCAGCAGCGGATTGGTCTGTTCCTCGGCATCCAGCTGAAACAACAAATCGGTCAGACAGGCGCGGATCGCCAGCTCGGCGCCGAACAGTTTCATACCGTATCGCGGTTTGGTTTCGATATTCAGGTGATAGCGCGCCAGATGCTCCCTCACCTCAGCCATATCATTTTGCAGGGTTCCCCGGCTGACAAACCATTCATCGGCCAGATCTTCCAGCTTTAATGAAAAAGCTGAGGTCAAAAAGCGGATCAGCAACGTATTCACCCGTCCGGCGGCGGTGCGCGGCGTCGGGTTCGGTTTGCGTTGCGTTGATTGCTGTAACGACGAAAACAGCGCCGCATCATCGATGCGCAGCTGGTATCCGCTGCCCCGGCTGTGGACAAACGTCGCGCCGTAACCGGCAATGATTTCATTCAGTGCCGTGATGTCAGCGCGCACCGTTCTTGTCGATACCGCCAGACGTTTTGCCAGCTCATCCTGAGGCAGGGTTTCGGTCTGGAGCGCATCGAACAATTGCGCCAGCCGTTGATTGGGAAATCTCACCATTATTCTTCCATATCGTTGCAACGTAGCCCCGTTCCGGCCTTTATAAGGAAAAGATAGAAACGGGGTTTAGTTCTTTTACACGGGCCTTTCAGGGCGCGATCACCATCTGCGACGGACTGCCGACGGCCACATAGCCATCAACAAACGTCAGCTTGCCGCTTTCCGCTGATACCTTGAATGTAGTGATGTTATCGCTTCGTTGATTCATTGCGTAAATATATTTGCCGTCCGGTGACAAAGTGAGCGTGCGCGGATAATCGCCACGGGTCCAGGTTTCCCCGCCCCAGGTCATCGCGCCTTCATCGGTCACGTTGATTTGCGCAATGCTGTTGTGCAGACGATTGGCAACGTACAGATGTTTGCCGTCTTTGCTCAGCACAATGCCCGCGGCGAAGTTCGTGCCTTTGAAACCGGCCGGCAGCGTGGACAAGCTGTGCAGCTCGCTGAGCGTGCCTTTTACGGCGTCAAAACGATAGCTGGTCAGCGTCGACGCTTCTTCGTTAATCAGGAAAACGACTTTGCCGCTCGGATGAAACACGAAATGACGCGGTCCGGCGCCTTCCGAAGAGGCCTTAATGAACGGCGGATCGTTGGCTTCGAGCACGCCCGTTTCGCCGTTGAGCTTCCACTGATAAATCCGGTCCAGCCCCAGATCGGTGGAGAACACGAATTTGCCGGAAGGATCGGTGGCGATCATGTGCGCATGCGGGCCGTTATGATCGCTGATGGCAAAACTGCCTTCCGCCGCGGCCGCAGGTTTACCCGCACCTGCCGGGCCGGAATCCTGCTGGCTGTTGCTGGCATCGCTCAGCTTGCCGCTGGCATCCACGGGGAAAACCGCGACCAAACCGCTGATGTAATTAGCCACCAGCAGATGGTCGCCTTTCGGCGTCAGGGACAAATGCACCGGCCCCGCGCCCTGCGAATCCACCTGATTGATCAGCGTCAGGCTGCCGTCTTCTGGCGAAATCCGGTAAGCCGCTACCGCGCCGTGTTTGCCGCCGTTGTAATTATCAATTTCACTGCCAATAAACAGCGTTTTACCGTCATGGCTGAGCACCATCTGTGCCTGATTTGGCAGCTGGCTGGCGAGCGTTTTATCGCTCAGCGCGCCGGTTTTAGGATCGAACTTAAAGCGGTAGACACCTTCCCCGTTGGGGTTGTAAGTGCCGACATACGCGAAATGTGGCGTTGTGGAAGTCATTGTTTTTTCTGCTGCGTAGAGCGGCATGGCCGAAACGGCCAGCATCGCGGAGGTTAAACCTGAAATCAGAAACCAGTTTCTCATACATTTCCTCAAACCTGGGTTGTCAGACAAACGAGAGGCTCAGCGCCCGTTCAGTGGATGAAGGGCGCTGAGTGTTTAACCGCGCAGACGGCTTACCGCACAGGAAAGGTCAGATTATTCAGCCAATCAGCTTTTTGACGCTGGCCAGCAGGGTTTTCACATCGTCCGGACGGGTATTGCCGGTCGCGCTGTCGATAATAGAGCTGTAGATATGCGGGATGATTTTGGTCACGCCAGCGGCCAATGCGATTTCCATAATCGGCTCGAAGTTTTCCAGATCGATACCGCCGGTCGGTTCAAGCCAGAAATCCTGTTCAGCACAGGCACGCGCCACGGCAGCAAATTCCTCACGGGTTTTCAGGCCGCCCATCGGGAAATATTTCACCGAGCTGCCGCCCATGTCTTTGAGCAGCGCAATCGCTGTTTCCACCGGCACAATCGCGTCACTGGCCGCGGAGCTCAGCGGCCCGGTGTTAATTTTGACGAAACCGACTTTGCCGGTCGGCGAAATCAGGCCGTTGACCACGCTGTCGTTTTGACCAAGCAGCGCACGGCTGGTGCCGACGCCGGTGAAAACCTGATTCACATGCTGCGGCTGAACGTGTTGTGAAATCTGGCTGACCATCAGCGACTGACGCGGATCGCCCGCGCCCAGGCCTACGGACAGCGCGTTTTCGATAAGCGCGGCATATTCCTTCATGTCGGCGACGGCGCTTGCGACATCCGCGTAGTTTTTGGAAAGCACACCGACCAGCACATGCCCTTCTGCGGCTTCGTAGATATCCCGGGCGTTGTCTTTTGACCCTGCCAGCACGTTCAGGCAGACGCGGTCACGGAAGAAATTTGGGGTCAGCTTCATGCTTTCTCTCCACTGAAAAGTTGTTTGAAACGGTCGGAGACAATGGCGAGCTGCTGCGGCGTAACGCTGCGCACGTCGACTTCAATCTTGCCTTCGTTGGCGCGGTAGCCACGGAAGTAAATGGCGATATCGCCGTTTTTCATGGCATCCACGATGGCTTTGGTTTTCCAGCCCAGAACCGCTTCATCGAAGGTAATTTCGGTACGGGCGATATCGCGCCCCGCGCTGTCCCAGACTACGCGGCCGGTCACGCCATTGATTTCATTCAGGCTGGCGATAAATGGCGTCATTTTGTCGACCATTTCCTGCCCGGTGGTTTTCGGCAGCGTGATGTAACTTTCAATCGCCTGCGTCAGGCCAAGAATGCCTTCTTTACCGACTTTCATCGCACGGCCGATGCCGCCGGATTGCAGTTTCACCCATTCGACAACCTGTTTTTTGCCCAGCACCAGGCCGCTGGTCGGGCCCTCGATGGCTTTCGCGCCGCTGTAAATCACCAGATCAGCGCCCATTTCGTAATAACAGGTCAGGTCTTCTTCCGCCGCCGCATCCACAATCAGCGGCAGATTATGTTCGCGGGCAACCTGCGCCGCCTCTTCCACGGACAGAATGCTTTTCTGCACAGAGTGGTGGGATTTGATGTACAGAATGGCCGCCGTGCGTGGCGTAATGCAGGCTGCAAGTTGCGCCGCAGAGCATTCGTTGGCATAACCGGCTTCCACTACTTTACCGCCGCCCATCGTCACCATCGTGCCTACCGGGGCACCGAAATTCACGTTGTGGCCTTTTGGCAGCACGATGTCGTGAGGGATTTCCAGCGGCGCCGCGTGCAGGTTTTCCAGCAGCCAGGCGTCATCTTTCACAATCACCGCCGCGACCGACTGCGCAATCCCGGCAGACGCACAGGACACCACCACCGCGTTTTCGACATTCAGCAATTTAGCGATGTAGGCACCGGTTTTGTTCACCAGATCCTTCATCTCGAAATAATGGTTCAGGCCGGTATTCACCACCGCCGCCACTTCTTCGCGCGGCGTGGAAACCCCGAGCGCCGTCATGCGACCGGACGCGTTAATAACCTGTTTCAGCTGATATTTTTCATACAGAGATTGTTCAGAAGACATGAGCAGATTTCCCTTCTTCGGTTAACAGAGTGACACCCGCGACCACGGCGGCCAGAGGTACCAGCAAACTTTCGCCCTTCGCGGACTGACCTTCGGAATCGACAAATACCTGTGGCACAAAACGCTGTTCAAACAGCGTCAGGTCGGCGTCAGCGCCCACTTCGAGACGCCCTTTTGCAGGCAGGCGTAAAGCATCGGCGGCGTGAGAGGTGACACAATCAATCACCTGCGTCAGCGTCATACCCACGCTAAAGAATTTGGACATCACCGTCGCCAGGCGGTGAACCGGCCCGTTCATGCGGTTGCGGCAGTAAATATCGGAGCTGATGGTGTGGGGCAAAATGCCCTGTCTGATGGCGAGTTCCGCCACTTCAAAACTGAAACTGGCGGTGCCGTGCCCGACGTCGAGCAGCACACCACGGCTCAGCGCGCGTTTAATCGAATCGCGCAGCACGCCTTCAGGTGACAGGATCCGGTTCGGTTTGCCGTTATAGCAGTGCGTAATGATGTCGCCGGACGTCAGCAAATCTGCGATTTCATCAAGGTTCGGCGGGTTGTTCCCGATATGAACCATCAGCGGTAAATCATTATTTTCCTGCTGAATTTCTTTCGCGCGAACCAGCGGCTTAATCCCGTTCTGGCCGACGACGCTACTGCTCATGCGCGCTTTGATCCCGATGATAAAACCGGGGTTGCGCGCAATGGCGTCACGCACGCCCACTTTGTCGATCTGCGCCATATCGGCCAGTTCGTTCTGCGTGACAATGCCGGTGCGGGCGATATTCAGAAACGCAAAGACGTTGGTTTTCGCCTCGCGGGTAATCTTATAAAAATCGTCGACGTCATTTGCGCCGGTGCTTCCGGCATCGGCCACGGTGGTGACCCCGCAGGCCACGCCGATCAGGTCAGCGTCGTCATGATAAATCGGCGATTTTGGGTAACAGTGAACGTGGGAGTCGATCCAACCGGCGCTGGCGTAAACCTTGCCTTGGAGGTCGAGTGTCTGGCGGGCGGTGGCGTCGGGTGCCAGCGTGCCGATGGCGGCGAACTTGCCGCCCTGAATTGCAATATCAGTCAGGCTGCCGTCTGTGCTTTTTGCCTGTCGGATGATTAAGTCATACATACGACGTTCTCCATAATCTCAGGCGCCAGAGAAAACCTGACGCCTGATTACTGCTTTCTTATTGAAGTACTTACAGTGATACCGGGAAGATAGCGCCCAGCACCATCGCACCGAGAATGGCACCGCCGGTGATAGGTTTCTGCCACAGGTAGAAGCCCAGCGCGCCAAGCAGCGAGCCCAGGCCGATTGGAATCGACGCGGCCATCGCGGAGAGGATAATCAACGGCCCGAGGAAACGACCGGAGGCGTTACCCGCACCCATCATCACATCCGCACCGTAGGTGGAATTGCTCTGATTGATGGTGAATTTACGCGCCAGAATGATGATGTATCCCACGGCTAAACCGAGGATCAGGCCAGTCACCAGCGAAGCGGCGAAGTTCGCCACCGGGAAGATAATCCCCGCGCCGAGCAACAGTGCCGGAACGCCCAGACCAATACCGGTCTGGATCGCGCCGCCGATATCCAGAATACCGACCAGCGAACCTTCGATAATGCGGGCAAACAGGAAACTGGCACCGAAGGCCGCAACCGCGCCATACACGCCGGTATCCATGCCTGAACGCAGCATCGAAACAAACGCCACTTCGTTAAAAGCACCAATGCCGTACAGGTAATACATGTGCGTCCCGGCGAAAACGCCTGAGGACAGCAGACCGACGAAGATCGGGAACGACCACTCGGCGTACCAGAAACCACGTTTGGCTTGTTCTTCCATTGTCATGCTCCCTTACTTGCCGCTGAGTGAGTTGTGAATGCCGTTCAGCCACGCGGGAACATCCAGCATGAAAGACTGCAACAGTTTGACGTCGAAACCGCGGAAGAAGCCGCTGAGTGCGAACAGCGCGATAATCGCCGCCATCATCACTTTGGTGACGCGGTTCCAGCCGCTTTCTTCAACGCCTTTCCCGATCAGAATACCCAGCACCAGACCCGGCACGGCGTTACCCATGATCATCTGCGCCAGACCGCCGAAAATAGTGGCCCAGAAACCGGAACGACGTCCTGCATCGATTGCCGCCAGCCAGAAAATTACGGGCATCACGGTGTTCACCAGCAGGTTGGCCGCAGGCACCAGCACTTTAATCGCCGTCACCTGCAACGCCGCCGGTACCGCAGACGCGGTGGTATTCAGGAAAGCCACCACAATCATGCCGATGATGCCGCCCGCAATCGCCATCTTGCGCGGGTCATGCATGGTTTCAGCCACATTGCGGTTTTTGAACATCAGGGCAGCGGTCGCCCAGTGAGGGATGATGCGGTGGTCGACGTCCTGTGTGAAAGAACCCGCCGCAACGGAAGAAGCCCAGGCGTTAAAGAAGAAGCCCAGACCAAATGAGAAATGCGAAGCCGGATCGCCTTCACAGGAATTTAATTCCCCAAGAGTACGAAAAGCCCCCATCCCTTGCACGGTAGGCGCGTGGAACATACGTGCAGCACCTGCACCTACCCCCACGCCAACCAGTCCGCCGATAATAAGCGACTTAAATAAAATAATTAAAAACATCAGTATATCCTTGTCATTTATAGCTAACGTTTTTATTTCGTGACAAAAACTACCTGTTCCGTATTAATAACAGTCAGGTTGACGGTAATGTCTAACGCCACGTAATAACTCTTTCTTTCCCTGGCCAGAAAAAAGAACAGAAACTTTTCTCTTTTTACTGATTCCTCGGCCGTAATAACCTTGACGTCCTGCGGTTCGATGCGCAGTAAGACATTATTGGCCGAAGATTTGAGAACCGTCCTCTGAACCTGACTCAGTGCGGAAGAAAAGGCGGCAGCCTTATTTTCGCCCTTTCCTTCAACCCGAACTGTCGTGGTTAATTGTTGCTTCATTACGCCTGACCATACTTCTTGTTATAAGCTTCAACCAGACGCTGACCCAGTTCTTCTTTATCCATAAATCCGAACCCTAATACCAGACAGCCTTCGTTAATTGCCGTCACACCTTCATCCACTGAACGCATTCCGTACTTGGCTTTATATCCGTATTTGTTTTGTGCGGTAATCGCACCGGCGCCGCCGCTGCCGCAGAAGGAAATACCAAAGGTTGCGCCTTCTGCTTTCATCACGTCGCCGAGTTTCATATCGGCTGCCATGCCTGGGACAACAATGGCTCTTCCGCCAGCCGCTTCCACGCCTGCTGCCACTTTCTGGCCTTTACCTAAACGGTCGCCGATCACAACTAATACTTGTCCCATAATTTACTTCTCCAGTTTGGTTAATTCATTAAAACAAAAATCAGGATTATTTCGGTTCGTTGTCTCTTGCGACTTCAAAATGCACCGAGAGCAAATACGCTTCCTCAATCGGTAAATTTCCGAACCAGCTGACCACTTCTTCTGCCATTTTCATGGACTCATCAGAAATTTCGTCAAATAAATCTTTTTCGACTTCAGGCAATGGTTCGCCGGTGATTGAGCGTAATACCATGGCTTTAACGTGTGACGTTAACATCTGCAACTGAACATCTGTGGTGTAGATATTCTTCGCACTTTGCATCGCCTGAATATCTTTTAATACTTTCTCTGTTATTGCAGGAGCATCTTCCAATTCTGTCTGCCCGTTACCCTTCACAGATGCGGTTCCGTTATTCACTCGCGGTTACCTCTCTCCTTGCCTGACTTTCTATTTTCAGTCGTTTATTTCGTCTGTCTTTACCCTAACCCTGGAGAGATTTCCTGTGTAGTGGGTCTTTTTCCAGTTCGAAGTGGAAATACGGTGAGCTGAGCAGATCTAATTCGCAAAACGAAAAGTTAAGTCGTCATATCACTGAGTATTACCGTCTGTAGCAGCGTATTTCACTGGTAATCGGATTTTTCGCAATGCGGATTAATTCCCTCACAACGCTTTCATTTATCGAAAAGAATGCCTAGTATCAAAGAACACATGCAGAACACTGACACCCCCGCGCTCACCCGCGGGGGTGTTGTTTTTTGCCGACCGGCACCCCACTCGCATGAAGCGGGTGATGCAAAAGGAACCATGGAGAATGTTATGAGTAAACCGACACTGATCATCAGCGAACTTGACGCAGAACGCCTGGATACACTGCTGGCACAACCGGCTTTTGCCAGCAGCCCGGTGGCCGACGCACTGAATGAAGAGTTAGATCGCGCAGAGATTTTGCCACCCGAACAAATCCCGGCCGACGTGGTAACGATGAACAGCAAGGTTCGCTTTACGGAAGGTAAAGAAGGCGAAGAGCACATTCGTACGCTGGTCTATCCGGCGGCGCTGAAAGACAGCAACGAACAGCTTTCCGTGATGGCCCCGCTCGGCGCTGCCCTTTTAGGCCTGCGCGTCGGCGGCAGCATTACGTGGGAAATGCCCGGCGGCGGTGAAAGTGTGGTGAATGTGCTGGAGTTGTTGTATCAGCCGGAGGCAGCCGGGGAATTACGGCGTTAATTTGCAGAGGCCGCTGCAATGGCGGCTTTTACTGTCAACCTTGGGTTGCCACCCAAACTGGCTTCAAGGTCAAGTTCAAAACCTTGGGTTGCCACCCAAACTGGCCTAAAGAGGCGCCTATCGCCGCGCCTCTTGTATCTTGATCTACGTGGTGGTTAGCGACTCCCACATGAAACAGAGTGAGCCTGCCGCGCCTCTCATGGGACAACCTTGTTTTTAAGTAAAGGCCCTCTGTTTCACCTTTCACGCCAGCATTCAAATTGGACGGTTACCAAGAGCTCTGACTCTGCATGTACAAGAGAAATAGGCGTGATGGTTTTCGTGAAAGGAGAATGCTCATGTATCAGATTGGCATTGACGTCAGTAAGAAAAAACTCGATATCTGTCTGTTATTTGACGGTATTTTAGGT